>NZ_JBHVYA010000003.1:296664-441170 GCF_042881255.1 Streptomyces sp. NPDC058279
CTCCCCCCACACACCCCCGCCGGGGGGGGGGGTACATCTTGGGGTTATTTTATTGGCCCCCCCCCCGGGCGTAAACTCCAGGCTAAACGGGGGGGGGGGGGGGGGCCCCCGGGGGGCCCCCCCCCCCCCGCCCCGCTTTGTCAGAGGTACTGACCGGTGTTTGCCACCGTGTCGATGGAGCGTCCGGTGTCCGCGCCTTGCTTTCCGGTGACGAGGGTGCGGATGAATACGATCCGCTCGCCCTTCTTTCCGGAGATTCGGGCCCAGTCGTCCGGGTTGGTGGTGTTGGGCAGGTCCTCGTTCTCCTTGAACTCGTCCACGCAGGCCTGGAGGAGGTGGGCGACCCTCAGGCCCTTCTGGTTGTGTTCGAGGAATGCCTTGATCGCCATCTTCTTGGCCCGGTCCACGATGTTCTGGATCATGGCTCCGGAGTTGAAGTCCTTGAAGTAGAGGACTTCCTTGTCGCCGTTGGCGTACGTGACCTCGAGGAAGCGGTTTTCCTCGCTTTCGGCGTACATCTGCTCGACGACGGTCTGGATCATGCTGTGGACGGTGCCGGCGGTGGAGCCCTGGTGTTCGGACAGGTCGTCCGCGTGCAGGGGCAGCGATGCCTTGAGGTACTTGGCGAAGATGTCCTTGGCGGCCTCGGCGTCCGGGCGCTCGATCTTGATCTTCACGTCGAGGCGGCCGGGGCGCAGGATGGCCGGGTCGATCATGTCCTCGCGGTTGGAGGCGCCGATGACGATGACGTTCTCCAGCCCTTCCACGCCGTCGATCTCGGCGAGGAGCTGGGGGACGATGGTGTTCTCCACGTCCGAGCTGACGCCGGATCCGCGGGTGCGGAAGAGGGATTCCATCTCGTCGAAGAAGACGATGACGGGGGTGCCTTCGCTCGCCTTCTCGCGGGCACGTTGGAAGACGAGGCGGATGTGCCGCTCGGTCTCGCCGACGTACTTGTTGAGGAGTTCGGGGCCCTTGATGTTGAGGAAGTAGGACTTGCCGGTGGGGCGGCCGGTGACTTCGGCGACCTTCTTGGCAAGGGAGTTGGCGACGGCCTTGGCGATGAGCGTCTTGCCGCAGCCGGGGGGGCCGTAGAGCAGGATGCCCTTCGGCGGGCGCAGTTCGTGCTCTTTGAAGAGGTCGGGGTAGAGGTAGGGGAGTTCGACGGCGTCGCGGATCAGTTCGATCTGGTCGCCCAGGCCGCCGATCTTGTCGTAGTCGATGTCCGGGACCTCTTCGAGGACGAGGTCTTCGACCTCGCTCTTGGGGACCACTTCGTAGACGTAGCCGGAGCGGGGTTCGAGGAGCAGGGCGTCGCCGGGGCGGATGGTGATGTCCAGGAGCGGCTCGGCGAGCCTCACCACCCTTTCCTCGTCGGTGTGCCCGATGACCAGGGCGCGCTCGCCGTCCTCGAGGATTTCCTTGAGGGTGACGATGTCCCCGGCGCGCTCGAATTCCATGGCTTCGACCACGTTGAGCGCTTCGTTGAGCATGACCTCCTGGCCGCGCCGGAGCTCTTCCGGGTCGACGCTGGGGCTCACGTTCACGCGGAGTTTTCGCCCTCCGGTGAAGATGTCGACGGTGCCGTCCTCGTTGGCTTGCAGGAAGACGCCGAAGCCGGCCGGCGGCTGTGCGAGCCGGTCGACTTCCTCCTTGAGGGCCACGATCTGGTCGCGGGCTTCACGGAGGGTGTTCGCCAGTCGTTCGTTCTGTGCGGAGACGCCGGCCAGATTCGTCTGGAGCTCGACGATCCGCTCTTCGAGAATCCTCGTGTGACGCGGAGAGTCGGCGAGCTTGCGTCGCAGGACGGCGATTTCCTGCTCGAGATAGGCAACCTGGCCGGCGGGGTCCTCGGACCCTCGCCCGGGCCGGATGCCGCGGTTGATGTCGTCGTCGTGGGCTGCCACGGTCCTCACCTCCTCCAAGGGGAGCTGGACGCTTCCTGACCCTACCTGGGCTGGTGGTGATTGAAACCCCTAGATCACAAAGACGGTAGAGGTGTGTCCGATCTTCACCCTTGCGTACTCCCTCTCGCCAAGGAAATACCCACCCAGGAGCATCGGAAAGCAGCCGGTTGTAAGGTCGAAGCGTTCAACACCCGTCAGGGCCCGCGCGACTTGTCGCGAGTTGTGACCGGGGTGGATCACTCAGTGCAGGGAACGGCAGGAGATATGACCGTGCAGCAGGAGGCAACGTCCGACCGAACCGCGGGCGCCGGCGACGCCGAGGCGTCGCTGGAGGTGTGGATCGACCAGGACCTGTGCACCGGCGACGGGATCTGCGTGCAGTACGCCCCGGAGGTGTTCGAGCTGGACATCGACGGTTTGGCGTATGTGAAGAGTGCGGAGGACGAGCTCCTCCAGGAGCCGGGGGCGACGACTCCGGTTCCGCTGACGTTGCTGCGGGACGTGGTCGACTCGGCGAAGGAGTGCCCGGGTGACTGCATTCACGTGCGCCGCGTTTCGGACAGGGTCGAGGTCTACGGCCCTGACGCGGAGTGACGGTTCACACGTTCCCGGGGCGTGCGTCGGTAAGCTCTTGGCGGAATTTTCCGCCGACCCAGCGCCACTTGGCGAGCTGTTCGACGTCGGGTCTGTAGCGCGGCACCGACGGTGAGGAGTAGCCGAGGAGACGTGCCGTGACGGTGCGGTCACTGATGGTGAGGTCGGTGGCGGTCTGTCGTCGGGCGGTTTCGAGCAGGGTGGCGACCACGCGGGGCGGGGCGCCCGGGGTCTTGTCCCGGGTGAGGACGTAGAGGGCGTGGGGCGGGGTGCCGGAGCCGGCGTCGCAGCGGACGGCGGCGACGGTTTCGGGGATGCCGTCGCCGTCGAGGTCGCCTTGGGCGGTGGCGGTGACGGCTTGGGGGATGCCCTTGCAGTCCAGCGGGTAGGTGACGGCGTGTGCGTCGGGGGCGGCGGCCGGGGCGGCCGCGGGGGCCGCTGCGGCGGTGGCGGTGACCGAGGCCCCGGTCGCGGGCTCCGGCTGGAGGAGGCCCGCGCCGGCTATGACGGCGGCCATGGCGGTGGCCGTGGCGACCCAGTGGATGGGTCTGGCGCCACCGTGGGCCAGGGTGTCCAGTGCGAGGGCCGGCTCGGTGGGGCTGTGCAGCACGCGGGGTGTCTCCTGTGCGAAGGGTGACGCGGTGCCAGCATCGTGCCACACCTCACACCGGGGTGGAACGGGTGGGTCCGGGCGGGTTCGGCGGCGTCCGGTGCTGCCGTCCCCGTCAACGAAAAGGCGCTGTGGCGCAGTTCCCGTTTCGGTGGGGGAACTGCGCCGCAGCGCTTTCGTGTTGGGGTCCGCGCCGGGTGGGCGCGGCCGGACTGGCCGGTGGGTCAGGCGCGGTCGCCGCCGCGGCTCTGGCTGCCCGGGCCGTCGTAGTCCTCGCCGTAGGCGCCCTTGGAGGGGCGGCGGCGGCGCATGGGGGGTTCGACGCCGTCCGCGAGGCGGCGGGCGGTGACGAGGAAGCCGGTGTGGCCGATCATCCGGTGGTCGGGGCGGACGGCGAGGCCCTCGACGTGCCAGTTGCGGATCATCGATTCCCAGGGCTGCGGTTCGGCGTAGCAGCCGAATTCGCGGATGGACTCGACGGTGCGCGAGAGCTGGGTGGTGGTGGCCACGTAGCAGCAGAGGATGCCGCCGGGGACGAGGGCCTTGGAGACTGCTTCCAGGCATTCCCAGGGGGCGAGCATGTCGAGGATCACGCGGTCGACGTCGGTGTCGGACAGGTTGTCCTGGAGGTCGCCGACGGTGAGCTGCCACGCGGGGTGGGGGCCGCCGAAGTAGCGCTCGACGTTGGCGGTCGCGATCTCGGCGAAGTCCGCGCGGCGCTCGTAGCTGTGGAGCATGCCCTGGTCGCCGATGGCGCGCAGCAGAAAGCTGCTCAGGGAGCCGGAGCCGACGCCGGCTTCCACGACGCGGGCGCCGGGGAAGATGTCGGCGAAGGCCAGGATCTGGCCGGCGTCCTTGGGGTAGACCACGGCGGCACCGCGGGGCATGGACAGGACATAGTCGGGGAGCAGGGGGCGCAGCGCGAGGTACGCGACGTTTCCCGTGGTACGGACAACACTGCCCTCGGGAGCACCGATCAGCTCGTCGTGCGGGAAGGAACCCTTGTGGGTGTGGAAATTCTTCCCGGCTTCGAGCGTGAAGGTGTAGTGGCGGCCCTTGGGGTCGGTGAGCTGAACCTGGTCCCCGACCTCGAAGGGCCCGCGTCGGCGGGCGGCACCGGTCGGTTCGGACATGTGACCAGTGTATTGGCTTCAGGACTGGGGCCGCGCCATGGCCTTCACGAAGGCTTTTTCGACGTCGGTGGTGGACAGGACGCCGTAGATCCGGCCGCCGGGTTCGAGGACGAGGTATTCGGTGGCGGGGGTGGCGCGGAGGTGGTCGAGGAGGTCTTCGCCGGTGAGGTCGGCGGAAACCTTCATGCCGTCGGTGAGGTCTTGGGAGAGGGTGCTGACGGCGATCCAGGGGCGGCGGTGTTCGGGGACGGAGGCGATGGCGGTCTCGCGGACGATGGCGGTGGGGTCGCCTTCGCCGTCGACGATGACGAGGGCGCGGGCGCCGGCTTCGTCGGCGCGACGGAGGGCTTCGGAGAGGGGGGTGGTGTTGTCGACGGGGATGGCGCGGCGGGTGAGGGCGCGGGCCTGGAGTTCGGGGAGGTGCTGGCGCAGGCGGGCCATGCGGAGGCTGTTGCCGGCGCCGGTCCAGATGATGGCGGCGAGGATCGCGGCGAGGAGGGCGTCCATGACGGTGTCCATGCCGCCGATTTCCCGGCTTCGGTTGCCGAGGAGGCCGGTCTGGGTGACCAGGGGCAGTCCGATGAGGACGGTGACGGCGAGGGCGCGGCCGACCCAGGCGGCGGCGACGGTGCCGGTCATGGGTTTTCCGGTGATGCCCCAGATGACGGCGCGGAGCATGCGGCCGCCGTCGAGGGGGAGGCCGGGGAGCAGGTTGAAGGCGGCGACGAGCAGGTTGGAGATCATGAGCCCGGCGAGGAGGACGCCGGGGACGGTGGGGGCGTCGACGGCTTCCATGCCGAGGTAGAAGGCGCCGGCGAGGGCGAGAGAGAGGAGGGGGCCGACGGAGGCGAGGACGAATTCGCGGGTCGGGGTCTCGGCTTCCTTCTCGATCTCGGAGACGCCGCCGAAGAACTGGAGCCGGATGCGGCGTACGGGGAGGCGGAAGCGCAGGGCGGCGACGGTGTGGGCGAGTTCGTGGACGAGTACGGAGGCGTAGAAGGCGACGGCGAAGAAGAGGGAGACGAGGTAGCGGGCGGGTCCGAGTTCGGGCAGGACGCGGTCGAGCTGGTTGCCGAAGACCCAGGTGATGAGGGCGGCGACGAGGAACCAGCTGGGCGAGACGTAGACGGGTACGCCGAAGGGGCGGCCCATGAGGAGTCCGCCGCCCGGGTCGGAGCGCTTGGGCGGGCGCGCGCCGGTTTCGTCGGTGTCTGGCACGGCTGTCCTTCGTTCGGTGCTGTGTGGTGGAGCGGTTCCGCCGGTGGGGTGGGTGGGGTGGTGCGGGTGGGTCGTGGGGCGGTAGCGCGGTGTGATGCTCTGATCATGCAGTGCGAGGGGGCTCGGAGTCGATGGTATGCGCGTGCTGTCGGTGGCGGGTCGTAGGGTTTTACGCATGACGACGAGTCCCGGTCCTGTTCCTGGTGTGGCCGCCGCCGATGCCGATGCCGCGCCCGATGGGCCGGCGGAGGCGGTGCGGCCTGCCTCGCTGTCCCCTTCGCGGGCCGGTGATTTCATGCGGTGTCCGCTGCTGTACCGGTTCCGGGTGATCGACAAGCTGCCGGAGAAGCCGAGCGCCGCGGCGACGCGGGGGACGCTGGTGCACGCGGTGCTGGAGCGGCTGTTCGATCATCCCGCGCACGAGCGGACGGCGCCGCGGGCGAAGGCGTTGATCCCGGCGCAGTGGGACCGGCTGCTGGAGGCGAAGCCGGAGCTGACGGAGCTGTTCCCGGCGGGGGACGAGGGCGAGGGTCTGGCGCGTTGGTTGACGGAGGCCGAGGCGCTGGTGGAGCGGTGGTTCACGTTGGAGGACCCGACGCGGCTGGAGCCGGTGGAGCGGGAGTTCTTCGTGGAGACGGAGCTGGAGTCGGGGCTGCGGTTGCGCGGGATCATCGACCGGGTGGATGTGGCGCCGACGGGCGAGGTCCGGATCGTGGACTACAAGACGGGCAAGGCGCCGCGGGCGGAGTACGCGGAGGGCGCGCTGTTCCAGATGAAGTTCTACGCGCTGGTGGTGTGGCGGTTGAAGGGGGTGGTGCCGCGGCGGCTGCAGTTGGTGTACCTGGGCAGTGGGGACGTGCTGACGTACGACCCGGTGGTGGCGGACCTGGAGCGGGTGGAGCGCAAGCTGCTGGCGTTGTGGGACGCGATCGTGGAGGCGACGGAGTCGGGGGTGTGGCTGCCGCGGCCCACGAAGTTGTGCGGCTGGTGTGACCACCAGGCGGTGTGTCCGGAGTTCGGTGGGACTCCCCCGGTGTATCCGTTGGAGATCGTTTCGCGGCGGGACGCGGAGGGGACGGGGTCCGGGGCGTCCTGATCGTCGGGTCAGGGCAGAATGGGCGGCGCCCGTCGAAGCCGCCGTTCGAAGCCCGAAGAATCGAAGATGAGGTACCTCTGTGGCGATCCGCGTCCTGTTGGTCGATGACCAGCCGCTGTTGCGCACCGGCTTCCGGATGATCTTGGAGGCGGAGCCGGACCTGGCGGTGGTGGGTGAGGCCGGGGACGGTCTCCAGGCGCTGGACCAGGTGCGGGCGCTGCAGCCCGATGTGGTGCTGATGGACATCCGGATGCCGCGGATGGACGGGGTGGAGGCGACGCGGCAGATCACGGGGCCGGGGCGGGACGGGCCGGCGAAGGTGCTGGTGCTGACCACGTTCGATCTCGACGAGTACGTGGTGGAGGCGTTGCGGGCGGGGGCGAGCGGGTTCCTGCTGAAGGACGCCCCCGCGAACGAGCTGGTGCAGGCGATCCGGGTGGTGGCGGGCGGCGAGGCGATGTTGGCGCCGAGCATCACGCGGCGGCTGCTGGACAAGTACGCGGGGCATCTGCCGTCGGGCGGGGAGGCCGTCCCGGACGCCTTGGGCACGCTGACGGAGCGTGAGGTGGAGGTGCTGAAGCTGGTGGCGCGGGGCCTGTCGAACGCGGAGATCGCGGCGGACCTGTTCGTGAGCGAGACCACGGTGAAGACGCACGTGGGGCACGTGTTGACGAAGCTGGGCCTGCGCGACCGGGTCCAGGCCGCCGTGTACGCGTACGAGAGCGGCCTGGTCCGCCCGGGCGCGCAGTAGTCCGGGCGCGCCCGGCGGTTCGGCGCGGCGCGGCGGCGGGGACGACGACGGGCCGGCAACCGCGTGCTGCGGTTGCCGGCCCGTCGGTGTGCGTCAGCCCTTGCTGATCTCCCAGAAGCGGAAGACGGTCGAGGCGTCGAGCGACCACTGGAGGCCGGTGACGTTCTGACGGGTGACGGCGTACTGCTTGCCCTGCCAGAGCGGGAGCAGCGGGATCTCGTCGGCGACGATGTCCTGGAGCCGGGTGAAGTCGGTGGTGGCCGCGGTGCGGTCGGACTTGGCGGAGGTCGAGGGGATGATGGTCCCGCTGATCTCCTTGTTGTCGTAGTTGTTGTGCAGGACGTTGTCCGGGCCGAAGAACGGCTGGGTGAAGTTGTCGGCGTCCGGGTAGTCGGGCACCCAGCCCTTCACGTAGACGCCGTACTTGCCGGCTTCGATGTCCTTCTCGTACTGCTCGAACTCGACGGACTTGACGTCGACGTCGAAGAGGCCGCTCTCGTTGAGCTGCTTGGCGATGAGCTGGAGTTCCTGGTCGGTGGCCGGCCCGTAGCGGGTGGGCGTCGAGTACAGGGTGAGCTTCACCTTGTTGGTGAGGTTGGCGGCGCGCAGGACGCTCTTGGCCTTCTCCACCTGGGGGCTGCCGCCGTAGCGGTCGAAGAAGGCGGTGTTGTGGGAGGCGATGCCGGCGGGGACGACGGAGTACAGGGAGGTGGCGGTGCCGTCGTAGACCTCCTTGATGATCGCTTCGCGGTCGACGAGGTAGGCGATGGCCTTGCGGACGGGGAGCTTCCCGGCGACCGGGTCGTTCATGTTGAAGACCAGGTGCTGGACTTCGGCGCCGGTGCCCTGGACGACTTCGACCTTCTGCTCGCCGGTGTTGTGGGCGAGGGTGGCGATGTCCTTGGCGGCGAGGCCGCGGAAGGCGAAGTCGACGTCGCCGCTTTCGAGGACCTTCTTGAGGGCGGCCTGGTCGTCGTTGAAGAACTTCATGGTCACGCCGGTGTTCTTCGGCTTGGCCTTGCCGCTGTAGGAGCCGTTGACAGAGAAGTTGGCGCTCTTGTCGCTGACGGAGTCCAGCTTGTAGACGCCGGAGCCGATGGCCTTGCCGTCGGTGCGGAGCTTGTCGGCCGGGTACTGGGTGTGGTCGACGATGGCGCCGGCGCCTGCCGCGATCTTGCTGGGGAAGGTCGCGTCGGAGGTCTTGAGGCGGAAGACGACGGTCTTCTCGTCGGGGGTCTCGATGCCGGCGATCGACGACAGCATGACGGCCGGCCCGTTGGCGTCATTGATCTTCAGGGTGCGCTCGAAGGAGAACTTGACGTCCTTGGAGGTGAGGCTGTCGCCGTTGCTGAACTTGAGTCCGGCGCGCAGGACGCACTTGTAGACCTTGCTGTCGGCGCCTTCGAAGCCGCAGGTCTGGGCGGCGTCGGGTTCGGGGGTGGTGCCGCCCTTGGGGAAGGTCAGCAGCGACTGGAAGACGTTGTTGAAGAGGAGCCAGGAACCCGGGTCGTAGCCCGACGCGGGGTCGGTGGACTTCACCTTGTCGGATATTCCCATGACAACGCCCTTGCCGCTGCCTGCGGCAGAGCCATCCTGCGACCCGCAACCGCTGAGCAGCGCGGCGGCGGTTGCGGCGCCGAGCGGGGCTGCCAACCACTGGTTACGTCTCATCACGCGAACGTCCTTCACAGTCGTACTGTTCCGTTGCGCCGGCCCGCGACACCCGCTGCCGGCTGGTGCCTTGCTCAGCCGCCGACGCCGCGGCCGAGTTCCCACAGTTGGAGGTCGGAGATGGCGTTGACCGACCACTCCGCCCCGGTGATCTCCTCGCGTGCGGCGACGTACTGCTTGCCCTGCCACAGGGGCAGGACGGGGACGTCGTCGGCGACGATGTCCTGCATCTCCGTGATCGCGGGTACGGCGACCGTGCGGTCGGCCGCGCGCCGGGATTCGGGGATGAGCCTGGTGCGTACGGCGGCGTTGGCGTACGGGGTGCCCAGGAAGTTGTCCTGCTCCAGGAACGGGGCGAGGAAGTTGTCGGCGTCCGGGTAGTCGGGGAACCAGCCGAGCCCGTAGGCGGCGTAGTCGCCCTTCTTCTGCGCGGGCCGGTAGTCGGCCCAGTCGTTGCCCTGGACGGTGATGTCGAAGAGCTGGGTGGAGTTCAGCTGGGTCTTGAGTTCGTCGAACTCGGCGGCGGTGCCGTCCCCGTAGTGGTCGGTGGTGTAGTTGAGGGTGAGCTTGACGGGCGTCTTGATCCCGGCGGTCCGCAACAGGTCGGCGGCCTTGGCGGTGTTGGCCTCGCCGTACTTGTTGAAGAAGGAGTTCACGTGTCCGGTGACGGTGGTGGGGACCAGCGAGTACAGGGGCTGGGCGGCCTTGCCGTAGACCTTGGAGATCAGGGCGTCGCGGTCGACGGCGGCGGCGAGGGCCTGGCGGACGGCCTTGTCCTTGACGACGGGGGCGTCGGTGTTGAAGCCGAGGTAGCGGATTTCCAGGCCGGGCAGCGGGACCAGCTTGACGCCCTTGGGCGGCTTCGCCGAGAGATCGGTGATCTGCGCCGGTGACAGGGTGCGGGAGACCATCTGGACGGAGCCGTCGCGCAGTGCCTTGCCCATGCTCTCGGAGTCGGCGAAGGAGCGCAGCTCGACCTTGTCGTTGCGGAGCTTGATGTCGCCCTGGTAGTGCGGGTTCTTGGTGAAGACGGCGCGGACGAGCTGGTTGCCCTTGACTTCGGCCTTCATCGTGTACGGGCCGGAGCCGTCGACGGCGAAGCCGGGGCGGAGCTTCTTCGCGTCGTAGTCCTTGGCGCTGACGATGCCGGCGGCCGGGGTGGACAGCTTGTACGGGAAGGTCGCGTCGGCGGTCTTGAGGTGGAAGACGACGGTGTCGGCGCTCTTGGCCTCGACGGTGTCGATGGTGGAGAGCAGCGAGGAGGGACCGTTCTCGGCCTTGATGGCGAGGACGCGGTCGATGGAGAACTTGACGTCCTTGGCGGTCAGCGGGTCACCGCTCGCGAAGGTGAGTCCGGGGCGCAGGGTGCAGCGGTAGCTTTCGTTGCCGCTGTCGGTGAAGCGGCAGTCGGAGGCCGCTTCGGGGACGGGTCGGCCGCCGCCGCGGGGGGTGTGCATCAGCGTCTGGACGGTCTGGCGCAGGACGTTCCAGGCGCCGGCGTCGTAGGCGTAGGCGGGGTCGAAGGGTGCGGGGGCGTAGTCGGCGGCTTCGAACCGGTCGGTGGTGCCGACGACGATCGCCCCGGATCCCGCTCCTCCTCCGCTCGCGCTGCCGCATGCGGACAGCGCGGGGGTGAGCAGGCCGATCGCGGCCGTCAACACCATGGTCTTGCGGTTCATGCTGGAAGTACTCCCTCACCCGGCACTTGCTTCAAAGCGGCGTAGAGGGCACTTCGCGACGGTCGCCCGTTCAGGGCGGAACGATCGGGCCGGTGTGTGACGATCGGTCCACGCGGTACCGGCACGGGGGTGTGTCTCCGGTACTGCTGCGGTGCGGCGAGGTGCCCGGCGTCGACATTAGTGGCCTGGGACGGGATGGCTGGAACTGGCAGGAGTTGGGGCGTAACCGGACGGTTATGGGCGCGGACTGACCGTTCACCGCAGAGTGGCCGCAGAGTGGGTCAGGAGCTGATCAATCCGGACACAAGGGAACGGTTCCGGGCGGCCGGGAGGCCCCGGCGCGGTTCCGTCGGGTGACCAAGCTCACCTGCCGCAACTGGCCGTACGAGGATGGAATTTCGGCCTCCGCAGCGCCGGGCGGAAGATTCTCCCGCCGGTTCCCGGCAGTGCCCCTTTCTGTTCGGTACGCAGCGTGCGCGTTCAGTTCAGCGGAGTGATGAGCGAGCGCAGGAACGGGAGGTCCACTTCCTCCAGGGAGCGGACGATGGTGCGGCCCGGGGCGGCGGGGATCATGCCCACGGAGGGCACGGCGACGACCCGGCAGCCGGCGGCCTCAGCGGCGGCGACGCCGGTGGCGGTGTCCTCGATCACGGCACAGCGCGAGGGGTGCGCTCCGAGGGCCTGGGCGGCGATCAGGTAGGGGTCGGGGTGCGGCTTGGTCCGGGGCACCTCGTCGCCGGCGACCGTCATGGTGAAGCGGTCGCGGCCGAGGGTGAGCAGGACCTGGTCGATGACGCGGCGGTGGGAGGCGGAGACGAGGGCGGTGGGCACGTTGTGCCGGGCCAGTTCGGCCAGCAGGCGCTCGGCGCCGGGCATCAGGGGCACCTGGTCGGCGATGCGGGCCTCGAAGCGTTCGTTGAGGAGCACGCTGAGTTCGGCGAGGCCGATGGCGGCGCCGGTGGACTCGATCAGGAAGGCGGCGCTGCGGCTCATGGGGCCGCCCACGACGATGTCCCGCCAGGTCTGCTCCAGCCGGTGGCCGAGCTCGCCGAAGATCTCCTCTTCGATCTCCCACCAGAAGCCCTCGGTGTCGATCAGGGTGCCGTCCATGTCCAGCAGTACCGCCTGCAGGGCCGGGCCGTCGGTCGTACGGGTGACGGCGGCTGGAACGGTGCTGGTCATGCGCACACCTCTCACGGGGGACGAGAAGGCCGGCCACCTCGCTCCCCGGGGCGTGCCCGGGGGAACAGGTGACCGGCCTGTATGGGACCGACCAGTGTACGCCGCTCTGCGTCAGCGTGCGTTGAAATACTTCGCTTCGGGGTGGTGGATCACGATGGCGTCGGTGGACTGCTCCGGGTGGAGCTGGAACTCCTCGGAGAGGTGGACGCCGATCCGCTCCGGCTGGAGCATGTCGGCGATCTTGGCGCGGTCCTCCAGGTCGGGGCAGGCGCCGTAGCCCAGCGAGAACCGCGCGCCGCGGTACTTCAGGTCGAACATGTCCTCGACCTTGGCGGGGTCCTCGGCGCCGAAGCCGAGCTCGGCGCGGACACGGGCGTGCCAGTACTCGGCGAGGGCCTCGGCGAGCTGGACGGACAGGCCGTGCAGTTCCAGGTATTCGCGGTAGGAGTCGGACTCGAACAGCTTGGCGGTGGCCTCGCCGATCTTCGAGCCGACGGTGACGACCTGGAGGCCGACGACGTCGGTCTCGCCGGATTCCTCGGGACGGAAGAAGTCGGCGAGGCACAGCCGCCGGCCGCGGCGCTGGCGCGGGAAGGTGAAGCGGGTCCGCTCGTTGCCCTGTTCATCCAGGATGATCAGGTCGTCGCCCTTGGAGACGCAGGGGAAGTAGCCGTAGACGACGGCCGCTTCGAGCAGGTTCTCGGTGTGCAGCTTCTCCAGGAGACCGCGCAGCCGGGGCCGGCCCTCGGACTCCACGAGTTCCTCGTAGGTGGCTCCGCCGGCGCGGGCCTGCTTGAGGCCCCACTGGCCCTTGAACAGGGCGCCCTCGTCCAGCCAGGAGGCGTAGTCCTTGAGCGGGATGCCCTTGACGACGCGGGTGCCCCAGAACGGCGGGGTGGGGATCGGGTTGTCGACGGCGACATCGGAGCGGCCGCCCGGCTCCTCGGGCTCCTCGACCTGGAGCACCGGGGTGTCCCGCTTGGCGACGCGGCGCTGCTTGAGGGGCGGCAGTTCCGCGCCGGGCACGCCGCGCTTGACCGCGATCAGGGCGTCCATCAGGCGCAGGCCCTCGAAGGCGTCGCGGGCGTAGCGGACCTCGCCCTCGTAGATCTCGTGGAGGTCCTGTTCGACGTAGGCGCGGGTCAGGGCGGCGCCGCCGAGGATGACCGGGTAGTCGGCGGCCAGCTTGCGCTGGTTGAGCTCCTCCAGGTTCTCCTTCATGATCACGGTGGACTTCACGAGGAGGCCGGACATGCCGATCACGTCGGCCTTGTGTTCCTGGGCGGCTTCCAGGATCGCGGAGACGGGCTGCTTGATGCCGATGTTGACGACGTTGTAGCCGTTGTTGGTGAGGATGATGTCGACGAGGTTCTTGCCGATGTCGTGGACGTCGCCGCGGACGGTGGCCAGCACGATCGTGCCCTTGCCGTCGTCGTCGGTCTTCTCCATGTGCGGTTCGAGGTAGGCGACCGCCGTCTTCATCACCTCGGCCGACTGCAGGACGAAGGGCAGCTGCATCTGACCGGAGCCGAACAGCTCGCCGACGACCTTCATGCCCTCAAGCAGGGTGTCGTTGACGATGTCCAGGGCCGGGCGGGCCTGGAGCGCCTCGTCGAGGTCGGCCTCCAGGCCGTTCTTCTCCCCGTCGATGATGCGGCGCTGGAGGCGTTCGTCCAGCGGCAGCGCGAGGAGTTCCTCGGCGCGGCCGTCCTTCATCGACTTGGTGTTGACGCCCTCGAAGAGCGCCATCAGCTTCTGGAGCGGGTCGTAGTCCTCGGCGCGCCGGTCGTAGATCAGGTCCAGGGCCGTGGTGACCTGCTCGTCGTCGAAACGGGCGATCGGCAGGATCTTCGACGCGTGCACGATCGCCGAGTCCAGACCCGCCTTCACACACTCGTCCAGGAAGACGGAGTTCAAAAGGACGCGGGCGGCCGGGTTCAGACCGAAGGAGATGTTCGACAACCCGAGGGTGGTCTGCACGTCGGGGTGGCGGCGCTTGAGTTCGCGGATCGCCTCGATGGTGGCGACGCCGTCGCCCCGGGACTCCTCCTGGCCGGTGCAGATGGTGAAGGTGAGGGTGTCGATGAGGATGTCCGACTCGTGGATGCCCCAGTTGCCCGTCAGGTCGGCGATCAGCCGCTCGGCGATGGCCACCTTGTGCTCGACCGTGCGGGCCTGGCCCTCCTCGTCGATGGTCAACGCGATCAGCGCCGCACCGTGCTCCCGCGCCAGCGCGGTCACCTTCGCGAACCGCGACTCCGGGCCGTCGCCGTCCTCGTAGTTCACCGAGTTGATGACCGCGCGGCCACCCAGCTTCTCCAGACCCGCCTGGATCACCGGAACCTCGGTGGAGTCCAGGACGATCGGCAGCGTCGAGGCCGTGGCGAACCGACCGGCGAGCTCCTTCATGTCGGCGACGCCGTCGCGGCCCACGTAGTCGACACACAGGTCGAGCATGTGCGCGCCCTCACGGATCTGGTCGCGGGCCATCTCCACACAGTCGTCCCAACGGGCCTCCAGCATCGCCTCGCGGAACTTCTTCGACCCGTTGGCGTTGGTCCGCTCCCCGATCGCCATGTACGAGGTGTCCTGGCGGAACGGCACCGTCTGATACAGCGACGACGCGCCCGGCTCGGGCTGCGGCCGGCGCTCGGCCGGGGCCAGATCACGCACGCGTTCCACGACCTGCCGCAGGTGCTCGGGCGTGGTGCCGCAGCAACCACCGACCAGCGACAGCCCGTACTCGCGCACGAACGTCTCCTGTGCGTCGGCCAGCTCCGGGGCCGACAGCGGATAGTGCGCGCCGTTCTTGCCCAGCACCGGCAGGCCGGCGTTCGGCATGCACGACAGCGGGATCCGCGCGTTGCGGGCCAGGTAGCGCAGGTGCTCGCTCATCTCCGCCGGCCCCGTCGCGCAGTTCAGGCCGATCATGTCGATGCCGAGCGGCTCAAGCGCCGTCAACGCCGCGCCGATCTCCGAGCCCAGCAGCATCGTGCCGGTGGTCTCCACCGTGACCGAACAGATAAGGGGCACGGACACGCCCAGGGCCTCCATCGCGCGCCGCGCGCCGATGATCGAGGACTTGGTCTGCAGGAGGTCCTGGGTGGTCTCCACCAACAGCGCGTCCGCGCCACCGGTGATCAGGCCCTCGGCATTGATCTGGTAGGCGTCGCGGATCGTCGCGTAGTCGATGTGGCCGAGCGTCGGCAGTTTGGTGCCGGGGCCCATCGAGCCCAGCACCCAGCGCTGCTGCCCGGTGGAGGCGGTGAACTCGTCGGCGACCTCACGCGCGATCCGGGCACCGGACTGCGACAACTCGAAGTTGCGCCCGGGGATGTCGTACTCCGCCAGCGCCGCGAAGTTCGCGCCGAACGTGTTGGTCTCCACACAGTCCACACCGGCCGCGAAGTACTCCCGGTGCACGTTGGCCACGATGTCGGGGCGCGTCACGTTCAGGACCTCGTTGCAGCCTTCCAGCTGCTGGAAGTCCTCCATCGTCGGGTCCTGCGCCTGGAGCATGGTCCCCATGGCTCCGTCGGCGACGACCACACGGGTCGCGAGCGCCTCTCGGAGGGCATCGGCCCGGGTCTGGGTGTCTGCGGGCGGGTTCGGCAACGAGGCCATGGTCAAGCTCCCTGGGATGCGACGGCTGTCGGCTTTGCGCCCTCGCTGTGTCAAGGGCGCACGCGGTCAGCGTAACCGTGTACACCGGGACCCGGTGGGGCTGTCCCACGTGGCGGACTGCATTCTTTGGCCTGGCTCCACCAGGGCTCCAGGGGTGGTGGGCGGCACGCCGGCGTCCCGAAGAGTTCCCCGAGCATGCACAAGGTCGACATCGGCCGATAGTGTTCAGCATTGTCGAACTACGTCAGCAGGAGGCTGCACGATGGCACGGAACATCCAGTCGCTCGAACGAGCCGCTGCGATGCTGCGGCTCCTGGCGGGCGGCGAACGCCGGCTGGGCCTGTCGGACGTGGCCGGTGCGCTGGGGCTGGCCAAGGGGACGGCGCACGGCATCCTGCGCACCCTCCAGGCCGAGGGATTCGTGGAGCAGGACCCGGCCTCCGGCCGCTATCAGCTGGGCGCGGAGCTGCTGCGCCTGGGCAACAGCTATCTGGACGTGCACGAGCTGCGGGCCCGGGCGCTGGTGTGGACGGACGACCTGGCGCGGGCGAGCGGCGAGAGCGTGTACGTGGGGGTGCTCCACAAGAGCGGGGTGCTGATCATGCACCACGTGTTCCGGCCGGACGACAGCCGCCAGGTGCTGGAGGTGGGGGCCATGCAGCCGCTGCACTCCACGGCCCTGGGCAAGGTGCTGTCGGCGTTCGACCCGGTGGCGCACACCGAGGCGGTCGAGGTGGAGCGGGAGGCGTTCACGCCCCGTACGGTCACCGACGCGGCCGGCTTCGAGGAGATCCTTGACCTGACCCGGGCGCGCGGCTGGGCCTGCGACGTGGAGGAGACGTGGGAGGGCATCGCCTCGGTGGCGGCCCCGATCCACGACCGGCGACGGATGCCCGTCGGCGCGGTGGCGGTGGCCGGGGCCGTGGAGCGGGTGTGCGCGGAGGGCGGGGAGCCGCGGGCCAGCCTGATCGCGTCGGTGCGCGACTGTGCGCGGTCGGTTTCGCGCGACCTCGGCGCGGGCCGGTTCTGACCTTGCTTTGAGTGCACCCAGGACCACATTGGTCGTTATCTGGGTGCATTTGGCGTTTTTTCGATCATGAGTTGGCCGAATTTGGTCGATCGCACCGCGCGGTAACGATCCGGATCTGTGACCCGCCCAACCCTTGACGCGTTCTTCACCAGGGCGGAAAACTGCCGTTCATCGGTCGGCATTGTCGAACACCTACCGGCAATACGCGTTAGGGTGTGACGAGGCCAAGGACCGGTGCAGCACTCACCGAGTGCGGTGGACCACCGGAGGGACCCGGTGTCCGCCCACCCCCTGGACGTAAGACAAAGGAGTCGCGGGTGTCCAGCTCCGACATCTTCATCGGCGAGACCATCGGTACCGCCCTGCTCACCCTGCTCGGCGGTGGCGTCTGCGCCGCCGTCACGCTCAAGAGCTCCAAGGCCCGCAACGCGGGATGGCTCGCGATCACCTTCGGCTGGGGTTTCGCCGTCCTGATCGCCGCATACGTGTCCGTGCCCCTGTCCGGCGCGCACCTCAACCCCGCCGTCACCGTCGGCATAGCCGTCAAGACCGGCGAGTGGGGCGACGTGCCGGTCTACCTCGCGGGCCAGCTGCTCGGCGCCATGATCGGCGCGGTCCTGATGTGGGCCACGTACTACGGACAGTTCCTCGCCCACCTGGCGGACCCGGAGCACATCCGTGACGCCAAGCTCGGCCCCGAGGACCCGCACCCGCACGACGTGGCCGGCCCGGTGCTCGGGATCTTCTCCACCGGACCCGAGATCCGCAACGTCGTCCAGAACCTCCTCACCGAGATCATCGGCACCGCCGTCCTGATCCTGGCGATCCTCACCCAGGGCCTCCAGGGCGACGGCAAGGGTCTCGGCGTCATCGGCGTCCTGATCACCTCCTTCGTGGTCGTCGGCATCGGCCTCTCCCTCGGCGGCCCGACCGGCTACGCCATCAACCCGGTGCGCGACCTCGGCCCGCGCATCGTCCACGCCCTGCTGCCGCTGCCCAACAAGGGCGGCTCCGACTGGGGATACTCCTGGATCCCGGTCGTCGGCCCGCTCGTCGGTGCCGTCGTCGCCGGTGGTCTGTACAACATCGCGTTCGTCTGATCAGCATCGGCACGTATCGCAAGATCCGCACCGCCCCCTGATTCCGCCAACCAGAGCCGCCAGGAGCAGCCACCATGACCAGCAGCACCGGCCCCTTCATCGCCGCGATCGACCAGGGCACCACGTCCTCCCGCTGCATCGTCTTCGACCGCGACGGCCGCATCGTCGCCGTCGACCAGAAGGAGCACGAGCAGATCTTCCCGAAGCCGGGCTGGGTCGAGCACGACGCCACCGAGATCTGGACCAACGTCCAGGAGGTCGTCGCGGGGGCCATCGCCAAGGCGGGCCAGGACATTCCCGGCTTCACGTCGGCCGACGTGAAGGCCGTCGGCATCACCAACCAGCGCGAGACCACCGTCCTGTGGGACAAGAACACCGGCGAGCCGGTGCACAACGCGCTGGTCTGGCAGGACACCCGCACCGACACCCTATGCAAGGAGCTCGGCCGCAATGTCGGCCAGGACCGCTTCCGCCGCGAGACGGGCCTGCCGCTCGCCTCGTACTTCGCCGGCCCCAAGGTCCGCTGGCTGCTCGACAACGTCGAGGGCCTGCGCGAGCGCGCCCAGGCCGGCGACATCCTCTTCGGCACCATGGACTCCTGGGTCATCTGGAACCTGACCGGTGGCACCGAGGGCGGTGTGCACGTCACCGACGTCACCAACGCCTCGCGCACCATGCTGATGAACCTGCACACCCGCGAGTGGGACGAGCGGATCGCCGAGTCGATGGAGGTCCCGCTCAACGTCCTCCCCGAGATCCGGTCCTCCGCCGAGGTCTACGGCCACGTCAAGGAGGGCGTGCTCGCCGGCGTCCCGGTCGCCTCGGCGCTCGGTGACCAGCAGGCCGCCCTGTTCGGCCAGACGTGCTTCTCCGAGGGCGAGGCGAAGTCCACGTACGGCACCGGCACGTTCATGCTGATGAACACCGGCGACAAGATCATCAACTCCTACAGCGGCCTGCTGACCACGGTCGGCTACCAGATCGGCGACGAGAAGCCGGTCTACGCCCTGGAGGGCTCCATCGCCGTCACCGGCTCGCTCGTCCAGTGGATGCGCGACCAGATGGGCCTGATCAAGTCGGCCGCCGAGATCGAGACGCTGGCCTCGTCCGTCGAGGACAACGGCGGCGCCTACTTCGTGCCCGCCTTCTCCGGCCTGTTCGCCCCGTACTGGCGCTCCGACGCCCGCGGTGTGATCGCCGGCCTCACCCGCTACGTCACCAAGGCGCACATCGCCCGTGCCGTACTGGAGGCCACCGCCTGGCAGACCCGCGAGATCACCGACGCCATGACCAAGGACTCGGGCGTCGAGCTCGCGGCCCTCAAGGTCGACGGCGGCATGACCTCCAACAACCTGCTGATGCAGACGCTCTCGGACTTCCTGGACGCCCCCGTGGTGCGCCCGATGGTCGCCGAGACCACCTGCCTCGGCGCCGCCTACGCCGCCGGCCTGGCCGTCGGCTTCTGGCCCGACACCGACGCCCTGCGCGCCAACTGGCGCCGCGCGGCGGAGTGGACCCCGCGGATGCCCGCCGAGCAGCGGGACCGCGAGTACAAGAACTGGCTCAAGGCCGTCGAGCGGTCCATGGGCTGGATCGACGACGAAGACGCCAGCTGACCCCGTTCAGCTGAGTCAATCGACGAGGAGCTAAGAGATATGAGCACCCTGCAGAGCGTTCCCGCACTGGGTTCGCACCCGACCGCCGGCTCCAACGCGAGCCGCGCCGAGACCCGTGAGCAGCTGGCGAAGGCCACGTACGACCTGCTGGTCATCGGCGGTGGAATCCTGGGCACGTCCGTGGCCTGGCACGCCGCGCAGTCGGGTCTGCGGGTTGCCATGGTGGACGCCGGCGACTTCGCCGGCGCCACCTCCTCGGCCTCCTCCAAGCTGGTCCACGGGGGCTTGCGCTACCTGCAGACCGGCGCGGTCAAGCTGGTCGCGGAGAACCACCACGAGCGCCGGGTCCTGGCCAAGGACGTGGCCCCGCACCTGGTCAACCCGCTCACCTTCTACCTTCCGGTCTACAAGGGCGGCCCGGTCGGCGCCGCGAAGCTGGGCGCGGGCGTCTTCGCGTACTCCGCGCTGTCGGCCTTCGGCGACGGCATCGGCAAGGTGATATCGCCGGCCCGCGCCGTCGCCGACAACCCCGGTCTGAAGACCGACAACCTCAAGGCCGTCGCGGTCTACTACGACCACCAGATGAACGACTCCCGCGTCGCCGTGATGACGGTCCGCGCGGCCGTCGAGTCGGGCGCGGTCGTCCTGAACCACGCCGAGGTCACCGGCCTGCGCATGACGCGCGGCCGGGTCAGCGGCGCCGAGCTCAAGGACCGCCTCGACGGCACCGAGTTCGGGGTCGACGCGCGCGTCGTGCTCAACGCCACCGGCCCGTGGGTGGACCACCTGCGGCGCATGGAAGACAAGCACGCGATGCCGTCGATCCGCCTGTCCAAGGGCGCGCACATCGTCATGAAGCGCAAGTCGCCGTGGAAGGCCGCCATGGCCACCCCGATCGACAAGTACCGCATCACCTTCGCCCTGCCGTGGGAGGACCAGCTGCTGCTCGGCACCACCGACGAGGTGTACGAGGGCGACCCGGCGGACGTGCGCGCCACCGAGGCCGACATCCGACAGATCCTGGACGAGGCGGCGTTCTCCGTGAAGGACGCGGACCTGGACCGCTCGCTGATGACGTACGCCTTCGCGGGCCTGCGGGTGCTGCCCGGCGGCCCCGGCGGGGTCGAGAAGGCCAAGCGCGAGACGGTCGTCTCCGAGGGCGCGGGCGGCATGCTGTCGGTGGCCGGCGGCAAGTGGACGACGTACCGGCACATCGGCCGGGTGGTCATGGACAAGCTGGCCAAGCTGCCCGGCAGCCCGCTGACCGAGGACATGGAGCCGGTGAAGTCCCTGGTGCGCCGGGTCCCGCTGCCCGGTGTCGCCAACCCGAACGCGGTCGCCCACCGGCTGCTGGTGGACCGGGAGCCCGGTACCCGGATGGACCCGCTGACCGCCCGGCACCTGGCCTCGCACTACGGCTCGCTGGCCTTCGACATCGCCCGGCTGGCGAACGAGGACCCGGCGCTGGCCGAGCGGATCCACCCGGACGGGCCGGAGATCTGGGCGCAGGTCGCGTACGCCCGTGACAACGAGTGGGCCGAGACGGTCGACGACGTGCTGCGCCGGCGCACGACGGTGACGGTCCGCGGCCTGGACAACGCCGAGGTGCGTGCCCGCGTCGAGGAGATGCTGGGCGGCGGCAAGGCGTAGCCGTCGCCGCGGCGGGGAAGTGGGGCGGTTCCGGGGGGAACCGCCCCTCTGTCGTGGGCTGTGGCCGGCGTCCCTCCAAGGCTTAGGCTGACCCACGTACGCAAGGGAACTTCGGAAGGAGACCTGGGTGATCGAGCTTGAGGGCGTGCCCGAGCTGATCGACCCGGTCATGGTGGCCGCGTTCGAGGGCTGGAACGACGCGGGTGACGCCGCCTCCGGTGCTGTCACGCACCTGGACCGGGAGTGGAAGGGCGAGGTCTTCGGGGCGCTGGACGCCGAGGACTACTACGACTTCCAGGTCAACCGGCCGACGGTGTGGCTGGAGAACGGGGTTCGGAAGATCACCTGGCCGACGACCAGGCTCTCGGTGGTCCGGATCGGCGGTGCGAAGCCGCGCGACCTGGTGCTGGTGCGCGGTATCGAACCGTCCATGCGCTGGCGCTCGTTCTGCAACGAGATCCTCGCGTTCGCGCACGAACTGGGCGTGGAGATGGTGGTCATCCTGGGCGCCCTGCTGGGGGACACCCCGCACACCCGGCCGGTCCCGGTGAGCGGGGTGACGTCGGACGCGGACCTGGCGCGGACGATGGACCTGGAGGAGACGAAGTACGAGGGCCCGACCGGGATCGTGGGCGTGCTCCAGGAGGCGTGCACGCACGCGGGCGTCCCGGCGGTGTCGCTGTGGGCGGCGGTGCCGCACTACGTGTCGCAGCCGCCGAACCCGAAGGCGACGCTGGCGCTGCTGAACCGGCTGGAGGACCTGCTCGACATCCGCGTCCCGCTGGGCGAACTGCCGGAGGACGCGCGGGCGTGGCAGTTGGGCGTGGACCAACTGGCCGCCGAGGACAGCGAGGTGGCGGAGTACGTGCAGACGCTGGAGGAGGCCCGGGACACCGCCGACCTCCCCGAGGCGTCGGGGGACGCGATCGCCCGCGAGTTCGAGCGCTACCTGCGGCGCCGGGACCCTTCCGCGACCGCGGAGCCGGGTGACGGGTCGTACCTGCGGGACACCTCCAGCGGCCGTACGAAGCCGCGACTGCGGCCGGACCCGGAACCCCCGGAGGACCCCCCGGCGGCGCCGCCGGAGGAGGACCCACCCCCGGAGGCGTAGCCCCCTCCCGACGCTCCCCGGCAAACCCGCACCACCAGCCCCGCCGGGGAGCGAGGCACCGGCAAACCCAGCCCCGCCGGCGATCGAGGCGGGCAAACCCAGCCCCGCCGGCGTTTGAGGCGCGGGGTGTGGGGCGGAGCCCCACAAAGCCCGGGCGCAGCCCGGGGCCGCTCGCGCGACGGGCGCCGCACCCGGCGGATCCGACAACGCCGGACCGGCCGCACCCGCGGCCGGTCCGGCGTTGTCGTTCACTCCTGCCGGCGTCCGGGCCGGGGCACCGCCCCGACCACACCGGCGCGCGGCGTTACAGCGCCACGCCCAGCAGCGCGTCCACCGTGCGGGAGACCAACCCGGGAGCCGACTCGTCGTCCCCGTCGGAGGCGATCTGCGCCTCGACCCACCGGTCGACGGCCGCCAGCGCGGCCGGGGCGTCCAGGTCGTTCGCCAGGGCCTCGCGGACCTCCTCGACCAGGGCGTCCGCCGCGATCCCGTCCGGCCGGGACACGGCGGCGCGCCAGCGCTCCAGGCGGGCCACCGCCTCCTCCAGGACGGCGTCGGTCCACTCCCAGTCGGCGCGGTAGTGGTGCGACAGCAGCGCGAGCCGGATCGCGGCCGGGTCGACGCCCGCCCGGCGCAGCGCGGAGACGAAGACCAGGTTGCCCTTGGACTTGGACATCTTCTGCCCGTCGAGCGCGACCATGCCGGCGTGCACGTACGCCTTGGCCATCGGGAACTCGCCGGTCAGCACCTGGGCGTGCGAGGCGCCCATCTCGTGGTGCGGGAAGGCCAGGTCGGAGCCGCCGCCCTGGATGTCGAAGCCCATGCCCAGGTGGTCGAGGGCGATGGCCACGCACTCGATGTGCCAACCCGGCCGGCCGCGGCCCAGGGAGCCGCCGTCCCAGCTCGGCTCGCCCGGCCGCGCGGCCATCCACAGCATCGGGTCCAGCGGGTTCTTCTTGCCCGGGCGCTCGGGGTCGCCGCCGCGCTCCGCGGACAGCAGTCGCATGGCCTCGGCGTCCAGGTTCGAGACGCCGCCGAAGTGCGGGTCGGACTCCACCGAGAAGTAGACGTCGCCTTCGAGCTCGTAGGCGGCGCCCGCGTCCCGCAGCCGCTCGACGAGCGGCACGATGCCGGGTATGGCCTCGACGGCGCCGATGTACTGCCGCGGGGGCAGGATCCGCAGGGCGGTCATGTCCTCACGGAAGAGGGCCGTCTCGCGTTCGGCGAGTTCGGTCCAGTCGTGGCCGTCGCGCTGCGCCCGCTCCAGCAGCGGGTCGTCGACGTCGGTGACGTTCTGGACGTAGTGGACCTGCCGCTTGGTGTCGAGCCACACGCGCTGCACCAGGTCGAACGCGTTGTAGGTGGCCGCGTGACCGATGTGGGTGGCGTCGTACGGCGTGATGCCGCAGACGTAGATACGGGCGACGGGACCGGGGTCGAGGGTGACCGTCCCCTGGGTCGCGGTGTCGTGGATCTGGAGGTCGCGGCCCTTGCCAGGCAGGGCGGGGACCTCAGAAGCGGGCCAGGCATGCATGCTTCGAGCCTAACCGGACGGATGTTCCGTCATCGAACCGGACCAGCACTGTTGGCTTGATCGCCACCCTTGCGGTCTGGCCGGTTCTGTGCGTGTGGGGCCATCGGCGGCGCCCGGGCGGCTCAGACCGGCGGCCAGGGGATGGCGGGCCACTGCCCCGACGGGCGGGGATGCGTCCCCTCGCGCAGCAGGAGATCCACCCGGCCCCGTACGGCGGCCAGCTCATCGACGGTGATCAGTTCCGCCAGCCGGGTGGCGAGGGGGCCTCCGTCGGCCAGCTGGGAGGCGAGGGAGGTCAGTACGGTCCGGGCCTCGTCGGTCAGGGGCTCACCGGCCCAGCCCCACAGCAGGGTGCGCAGCTTGTCGTCGGCGTGGAAGGTCACGCCGTGGTCGATGCCGTAGAGCCGGCCGTCGGGGGCGGGCAGCAGGTGACCGCCCTTGCGGTCGGCGTTGTTGATGACGGCGTCCAGGACGGCGAGCCGGCGCAGCCTCGGGTCGTCGGCGTGCACGAGCAGGGCGGTCCGTCCCTCCCCCACCTCGGCGAGCGCGACGGGCTTCCAGCCCTCCCCGGCCTCGTCGCCCTCGACGAGCGCCAGCAGCTCCGTCTCGGGGGCTTCGCCGGCGTCGATCCACCGCTGGACCATGCCCTCGCCGTAGGGCCCTTCGCGCAGCACCGTCTCGGGTACCAGCCCCCACCCGGTGGCCTCGGACACCAGGTAGGCGGCGCGCTCGCGCTGGGCGAGGTTGCCGTCGGGGAAGTCCCACAACGGCCGCTCGCCCTTGACGGGCTTGTAGACGCATTCGGCGCTGACGCCCTCGTACGTCACGGTGCACAGCAGGACGGCGTTGGACGCCTCCGCGATCCGGCCCCGTACGGTGAGCTCGCCTTTGGCGAGGAGTTCCTCTGTGGGGTTCACGACGCTCACACCTGGCGCCGGTAGCCGTTCTGGCGGGGACACACGTGCCCTTCGGGGTCGAGCGGCAGGCTGCACAGCGGGCACGGCGGCCGGCCGGCGTTGACCACGTCCAGGGCCCGCTTGGCGAAGGCGCGGGCCTGGGCGCCGGAGAGGCGCACGCGCAGCATCGGCGGGCCGTTCTCCTCGTCCTGGAGCAGGCGTTCCTCCGCCTCGGCGAGGTCCTCGTCCGAATCGGCGTCGAGTTCCACGAGCGCCTGCGCCTCGACGATCATCCGCTGTTCCTCGCCGTCCCAGGCCAGGGCCATGGTGCCGACGCGGAACTCCTCCTCGACGGGGACGTCGAGCGGGGCGGTGTCGGCGGCTTCGGTGGAGGCGACGGCGGGCACCGGGGCGTTGCCCCCGGTGCGCCGGACGACCTCGTCGAGCAGTTCGTCCATCCGCTCGGCGAGCGCCGCGACCTGGGTCTTCTCCAGGGAGACGCTGGTGACGCGGGTGCCGGAGGAAGCCTGGAGGAAGAACGTACGGCGTCCAGGCAGACCGACCGTACCGGCCACGAAGCGGTCCGGCGGGTCGTAAAGGAACACCTGACGGGGCACGTCCAGTCTCCAAGTGTCGGTTGCAGGGGCGGGGCGTGGGCGGGCTGCCGGTGTCGGCCCGTCCACCCTACTGCTCCGTTCGATCAGGCCGCGCCCGCGCCGCCGCCCACGACGGCGTCCCCGCCGTCTTCGGGCGATTTGCGGGGCACGAGGGCGGCGAAGTCCCCGGTGTCGCCGAGGCGGAACAGGAACGGGCGGGTCGGGGTGTAGCGGATGGCGGTGACGGAGCAGGGGTCGACGTGGATCCGCTGGAAGAGGTCGAGGTGCATGCCGAGGGCGTCCGCGACGAGCGACTTGATGATGTCGCCGTGCGAGCACATGAGGAAGACGGCGTCGGCGCCGTGCTGCTCCTCGATCCGCGCGTTCCACTCCCGTACGGCGTCCACGGCGCGGGCCTGCATGGCGCGCATGGTCTCGCCGCCGGGGAAGGCGGCGGCGGAGGGGTGCTGCTGGACGATCTTCATCAGGGGTTCGTCGGCGAGTTCGGAGAGTTTGCGCCCGGACCAGTCGCCGTAGTGGCATTCGCCGATCCGCTCGTCGGTGTGCAGCTCCAGCCCGGGGCGGGCGGCCAGCAGCGGGGCGAGCGTTTCCCGGCAGCGCTGGAGCGGGCTGCTGACGACGGCGGCGAGCGGCACCCCGTCCAGGCGCCCGGGCAGTGCGGCGGCCTGTTCGGCGCCGCGTTCGTCGAGGCTCACTCCCGGGGTCCATCCGGCGAGCAAGCCCGCGGTGTTGGCGGTGGACCGCCCGTGCCGTACGAGGATCAGCGTGGCCATGGGGCCACCCTAAGGGCTGGTGGCGGTGTGCGGGACGGGGGCGGGTCAAGGGAGAATGCCCGGCGTGATAGTCGACTGCGCGATGTACCGGGACGGCCGCCGCTCCGAGGCCCCCGAGGATTTCTCGGATGCCCTCGACGAGGCGCGGGCGACGGGTGACGCCTTCCTGTGGATCGGGATGCACGAGCCCACGGAGGACGAATTCGAGCACGTCAGCCGGGAGTTCGGGCTGCACAAGCTGGCGGTGGAGGACGCGCTCACCGCGCATCAGCGCCCGAAGCTGGAGGTCTACGACGATTCGCTCTTCGTCGTCCTCAAGCCCGTCCGGTACGACGAAGACACCGACACGGTGACCACGGGCGAGTTGATGGTGTTCATCGGCGACTCCTTCGTGGTCACGGTCCGGCACGGCGAGGGGGCCGCGCTGGCGGCCGTCCGCCACCGCCTGGAGCAGGATCCCGAGGTGCTGCGGCACGGGCCGACGGCGGTGCTGTACGCGGTCTCCGACGCGGTGGTGGACCACTACATCGAGGTGGCGGCGGAGCTCCAGGGGGACTTGGAGGAGTTGGAGGCCGAGGTGTTCGCGCCGAACGCCTCGGACAGCCGGCACACGAAGACCACGGCCGCCCGGATCTACGGTTTCAAGCGGCAGGTGCTGGAGTTCCGCCGGGCGACGAGCCCGCTGCTCCAGCCGATGGACCGGCTCGCCTTCGGCGACGTGCCGTTCGTGCACGAGCGCTCGCAGCCCTTCTTCCGCGATGTCGCCGACCACCTGACCAAGGCGAACGAGTACATCGAGGGGCTGGACCGGCTGCTGTCGGACGCCTTGTCGGCGCACCTGGCGCAGATGGGCGTCCGGCAGAACGACGACATGCGCAAGATCTCCGCGTGGGCGGCGATGGCGGCCGTCCCGACGATGGTGGCGGGGATCTACGGGATGAACTTCGAGCACATGCCGGAGCTCCGGCAGGGCTGGGGCTATCCTGCGGTGCTGGTGGTCATGCTCGCCGCCTGCCTCGGGCTGCACCGGCTGTTCAAGCGCCGCGGCTGGCTGTAGGGGTGTCCGGGGCGGTCAGGCGTGCCCGGCGATGGCCGTCGGTACGCCGCCGCCCAGCGGGTCGCGCCGCCGGGGCATGCGCAGGCCGACCATGCGGTGCCAGCCGCTGAACCGCTCGTAGGCGTACATCCCGCGGATTCCGGCGGCGAGGGCGGCCGCCTTGGGCGTGGGCCAGCGCAGCAGCCGTCCCATGTGGTCCATGACGGCGAGGCTCACGTCCCGGTAGACGGCGATCTCGGCGAGGGCGCTGTCGCGGAGCACCCGCTGGATGGTGCGGCCGTGGCCGGCGCGGACGAGGGCCAGCAGTTCCTCGTGGCAGTAGGCGAGGTGGTTGTCCTCGTCGTGGCTGATCACGCGGATGGCCTTGCCGACCTCGGGGTGGTCCCGGAAGTGCCTGAGCAGCATGTCCATCTGGTCGGCGGCGCGCTGTTCGGTGACGCGGCTGTGCGCGAGGTAGACGACGATGTCCTCCTCGGTCAGCGGCTCGTCGCGGCGCAGCTTCTCGTGCGCGAGGCCGATACCCCGGCGTTCCAGCAGCATCGTGTAGTCCGTCTCGGGCGGGACCGGGACGGCCGGCAGCCCTCGTTTGCGCAGCAGGGCCCGGAAGATCCGTCCGTGCTTGTCCTCGTCGGCGCCGTGCCGGGTGATCTTGGGCGCGAGGTGGCGCATGCCGTCGGGCACGAGGGCGGCGATCCGGCCGTTCTCCCAGCCGCCCTGGGATTCCCCGCTGGCGGCGATGGAACAGAACAGCTGGAAGGAGTCGTCGTTGTCGACGATCTCCCGGAACAGGCTGCGGGCAGAGAGCATGTTCCGAGTCAAGGACGGATGTCGCGGCCGGGCAACCGATAGGTGACGGGACTCGGCCGAATGAACGAAGTGAAGGCGGTGGCCCCAGGGCGTAACCCCGGGGCCGCCGGGCGCGTTGTTGGCTGTGTCGGCCGTGGCGGGGAAGACCCCCCGAGCCCCCACCACGGCCGCGGGGCGTTCCTCAGGCCAGCCCGGCGTGTTCCAGGGCCTCGACGCCGGCGCGCAGCGCGGTGACCCGCTCGTCGAGGGTGAACCCGGCCGGGGCGAGCGTCAGGGTGGTGACCCCGGCGTCGGCGTAGGCGCGCATCCCGTCCGCGATCCGCGCCACGGAGCCGAGCAGGGTCGTCGAGTCGATCAGCGAGTGCGGGACCGCGGCGGCGGCGCCCGCCTTGTCGCCGCCCAGGTACTTGGTCTGGATCTCGGCGGCTTCCTTCTCGTACCCCATGCGCCCGGCGAGCTGGTTGTAGAAGTTCTGCTTCGGGCTGCCCATCCCGCCGACGTACAGGGCGGTGTAGGGGCGGAACGTGTCCGCGAGGGCGTTGACGTCGTCGCCGACCGCGAGCGGGACGGTGGGGCAGACGTCGAAGCCGTCCATCGTCAGCCCGGCCTTCTCGCGACCCGCCCGGATGTGGCGCAGGGCGGTCTCCTCCAGGTGCTCGGCCGCCGGGAAGATCAGCAGTGCCCCGTCGGCGATCTCGCCGGTCTGCTCCAGGTTCTTCGGCCCGATGGCGGCGATGTAGAGCGGGATGTGTTCGCGCTCGGGGTGCACGGTGAGCTTGATCGGCTTGCCGGGGCCGCCGGGCAGCGGGAGGGTCCAGTGCTGCCCCTCGTAGGAGAGGCGCTCACGGCTCATGGCCTTGCGGACGATCTCCACGTACTCGCGGGTCCGGGCGAGCGGCTTGTCGAACTTCACGCCGTACCAGCCCTCGGACACCTGCGGCCCGGAGACGCCGAGGCCGAGCCGGAAGCGACCCTTCGTCAGGGAGTCGAGGGTGGCGGCGGTCATGGCCGTCATCGCGGGTTGGCGGGCCGGGATCTGGAAGATCGCCGAGCCGACGTCGATGCGCTCGGTCTGGGCGGCGACCCAGGCCAGCACGGTGGCGGCGTCGGAGCCGTACGCCTCGGCGGCCCAGCAGACGTCGTAGCCGAGGCGGTCGGCCTCCTGGGCGACGGCGAGGTTGTCGCCGTCCATGCCCGCACCCCAGTAACCGAGATTGATGCCGAGCCGCATGAGTCGTCCCCTTACCGGTTTACCGATCAGTAACGTAGGTCTGCGGGGACTGTAGCGCGCCCCGGTCGTCCGCGGCAGTGCCCCAGTAGTCTCAGCGCTCATGGAGCAGAGGCATCTCGGCCGCACCGGCCTGCGCGTGTCCCGGATCGGCCTCGGCACCCTGACCTGGGGACGGTCCGCGGAGGGACCGGACGAGGCGGGCGCCGCAGAACAGTTGAAGACCTTCTGGGAGGCGGGCGGCACGCTCGTCGACACCGCCGACGTGTACGGGGGCGGGGAGGCGGAGTACCTCCTCGGGCGACTGGTCGACAAGCTGGTGCCGCGCCGGGAACTGGTGATCGCGACGAAGTCGGGTTCCGTCCGGGACCCGGACCGGCGGTGCGACGCCTCGCGCGGGCACCTGCTGGCGGCGCTCGACGACTCCCTGGCCCGGCTCGGAACCGATTACGTCGACCTGTGGCAGGTGCACGCCTTCGACCCGCACACCCCGCTGGAGGAGACCCTCCAGGCGCTGGACCTGGCGGTCGCCGGCGGCCGGGCCCGGTACGCGGGGGTGACGGGGTTCAGCGGCTGGCAACTGGCGAAGGCGGCGACCTGGCAGCTCGCGGCGCCCGGCACCCGCACCCGGCTCGCCTCCACACAGATGGAGTACTCGCTGCTCCAGCGGGGCGTGGAGCGGGAGGTGCTGCCGGCCGCGCTCGACCTGGGCGTGGGGCTGCTGCCGTCCTCGCCGCTGGGGCGCGGGGTACTGACGGGGAAGTACCGCGCCGGGACCCCGGCGGACTCGCGGGCCGCGTCGCAGACCATGGCGGCCTTCGTGGACCCGTACCTGGACGAGGCGTCGGGCCGGATCGTGGACGCGGTGGCGACGGCCGCGCACGGGCTGGCGGTGACCCCGCTCCAGGTGGCGCTGGCGTGGGTGCGGGACCGGCCGGGGGTGGTCGCGCCGATCCTCGGCGCGCGTACGGCGGCGCAGCTCGGGGCGGCGCTGTCGGTGGAGGCCCTTAGTCTTCCGGAGGAGATCTGCCGGGCGCTGGACGACGTGTCGGCGCCCGTGCACCGCTACCCCGATCAGGACTGGAGCACGCTGTGAGTACCGAGCCCGCCGCCACCGCCGACGCGGACGAACCGGAGACCCCCGGCCCGGAGGCCGGGGCGGTCGAGGGCACGCGCGCCCCCGAGCCTGCCGGCGGGGAACCCGCACCGCGGGCGTCGGACGCCTCCGCCGGCGAGGCCGACCCCGGCCCGGAGGACGACGCGGGCGCGGACGGAGGAGAGCCGGACGCCCCGGCGGACGCGGACGGGACGGCAGGCGCGGACGGGACGGCAGGCGCGGACGGGACGGCGGCCGAGGGGGCCAAGCCCGAGCTGACCGAGGCCCAGGCCGAGCTGGCCGCACAGCGGATCGAGCGGGAGCGGATCGCCCGGCGCAAGGCGGAGCGACAGGCACCGGTCGAGGCGGGCGCGAAGCTCAGCGGCACGGCCGCCGATCTGCTCGCGGCGGTCCGGGCGGTGGAGAGCGGTGCCAACCCCCCCACCGCGTACTTCGACGACGCCCCGGCCGCGCCGCGCAAGGCCGCCGCCCCCACTCCCCCGCAACAGCCCCGCGCACCCGCGCCGGCCGCCGCCCCCGGCGACGTCGAGGGCGTACGGGCGGTGCTGGCCCGGGGCGGCGCCCCCGAGGCGCTGGCCGAGACGGCGGCCTCCGCGCTCGGTGAGGGAGCCGCCGAACAGCTCACCGAGAACCCCTGGCGGCTGCTGGCCGTGGCCGGAGTACGCCCCACCCAGGCCGACGGCTTCGCCCGCGCCCTGCTGGGAGCCGAGGCCGGCCCCGGGGACGAACGCCGCGGCGGCGCCCTGGTCGGCTGGCTGCTGACGCAGGCCGCGCTCAAGGGGCACACCGCCCTGGAGGCCCCGGTCCTGGAGAAGGCGCTGGCCCAGTACGGCGTACCGGACCCGGCCGGAGCCCTGGAAACGGCCATCGGCGAGGGCGCCGTGCTGGTCTTCCACGAACCGTCGGCCGATGCCGGGTCCGCCGACGCCGAGGTCGCCGTGGAAGGCGACCAGGACGGTCAGGAGGAGCGGGACGGGCAGGACGCGCAGCCCGGCACGGTCCTGGTGGGGTTGGAGGGCCACGCGCTGGCCGAGGAGAGCCTGGCCGACGGGCTGGCCCGCCTGGCCAACACCTTCGCCGGCCCCGCCGACTGGCAGGCGGAAGCCGCCGCCGGCGGTGTCGGCGCCGAGCTGATCCGGGCCGTATCCGGCCACGGCGTGGTCACCCACACCGGCGGCGAGGCCGCCCGCGCCGAACCGGGGGCCCTGCTGGAGGCCGCCCGCCGGCTCGGCCTGCGGGCCGCTCTGGCCGCGCACGCCCCGGCGGAAGGCGCCGTCACCGTCGCCGGTCTGCTCGACGGGAGCGAGGGGCCCGGGCGGGATGCCGAGGGACTTTTCGCGCTGGACCTGCTTATCGTCCTCGACGCGCCCCAGGTGGACGTGGAGAGCGCGGCCGCGCTGGTGGAGTCGCTGCCGGACGGGGCCCGCCTGGTGCTGTCCGGGGATCCCGGCGTGCTCGCTTCCGCGGGGGCCGGCCGGGTGTTCGCCGATGTGCTGGCGGCCAAGACGTACCCGCGGGTCGTCTCCCGCGTCCCCGACCCGGGACCGCTGGGCGAGCTGGTGTCCGGCATCGGCGTCGGGGAGTTGGGCCAGGTCGACGCCCCCGGCAAGGAGGTCGTCATCGTCCCGGTGCGGGACGCGGGCGAGGCCGTCCACCGCACGGTCCAACTGGTGGCCGAGTCCGTGCCGCGCGCCTTCGGGATCGCGGCGCGGGACGTACTGGTGATCACCCCCGGCCACGGCGGTTCGGCGGGGACCCGGGCACTGAACGCGGCCCTCAAGGAGCGGCTGAACCCCGGCCCGGGCCGCTTCGCCGGCTTCGACCCCGGAGACCAGGTGGTGTACGTGCCCGCGCCCGGCCGGGCCCTGCCGGCCCGGATGGTGTCGGCCGACGCCCAGGGGCTGCACCTGGAGGCGGCGGGCGCGCGGATCGTCGTACCGAAGGAGCGGGTGGAGTCGGCGGTGCGCCACGGCTGGGCCGTGACCGGGCACCAGGCCGTCGGGCTGCGCCGGCCGGCGGTCGTCGTGGTGCTGCCCGGCGACGCGGCGGACGCGTTGTCCCGGGACTGGGTGTACACGGCGTTCGGGCGCGCCGAGCGGCACCTTTCGGTGGTGCACGGAGTCGACCAGGCGCTGCCGCGCGCGGTGGCGGAGGTACCGCCCAAGCCGCGCACCACACGTCTGACGGGTCTGTTGCGGGCGCTCGCGGCCGCCGCCGGGGAACAGCCTCGGTAACGGGCGCGGTGACCGGAACGGGCCCCCGTCCGCCGGCGGACGGGGGCCCGTTGCGTCATGTGGCGATCAGGCCGGGGTGAGGCCCGGGGCCGCGGCCCCGTCCGTCGCGTCGTCGTCCTCGAACTCGTCCGGCTCCTCGTCGAAGACGGAACTCACGTCGAACCGGTGCAGTACGTTCTGCGCGTCGGCGTGCTCGAAGGGCGAGTCGAGCCACTCCCCCGGTTCCGCGACCTCCTCCGCGGCGGCGATCCAGAGCGTGGAGTCGCCCTCCTCCAGGCCGAACTCGCGGTAGCGGGAGTGGATCTCGTCGGGCTCGTACTCCCCGAAGAGGACGCCCAGCGCTCCGGCGGTGCCGCCGTCCTCGACGGGCTCGGCGTCCGGGTCGTGCGCGGCCACCCGGTCGGCTTGGGCGATCAGGCGCTGTGGTTCGACCACGGCGTAGTCGCGGCGGATGAGCACGCTGAACGCGGCGGGCTCGGCGGGCCCGGTGTACGGGACGCCGTCCTCGGGGGTGGGAATCTCGAAGGGGGTGACCTCGTCGTAGCGGTCGTAGAGCAGTTCGTCGTACTCGTCGGCGGCGGAGGCGAGCTCGTTGAACGCGGCGTAGACGGCCGGGTCGTCGTCCCCGATCCTGCTCTCGACCGCGGCGAGGTGACGGTCGAGCGCGGCCTTGACCGCCTCGGCGGCGGCGCGTACCTCGGCAACAGTGGGCAGAGCGGCATCAGACATAGTGCAGACGCTATCCGTAGCGGGCCTCTGCCCGCACAATAGATGCGATGCCGGAATACGAATTTGTCGACCTGTACGTGCCCCGAGGGGTGCCGCGCCAGGAGACGACCCGCCTGTTGACCGACCACGCCGAGTACGGGCACTGGGAGCTCGACCGGCTGACGCTGCTCCGGGACGGCAGTCGCCGCGTGCGATTGCGCCGCCGGATCATTCGTCAGGTCCGCGCCACGTGGTGACGCGGGCCCCCGGCGGGGGCCCGCGTCAGGAGTACCCGTGTGCCGTGCCGGCCGTCCGTGCCGTCAGCCGGCGTTGCGGGCGCGCCGGTAGAGCACGCTGCCCGCGAGCAGCAGACCGCCGGCGAGCGGCAGGCCGGCCGTCAGGACGTCACCGGACCCGGTGGCCGCGAGCCCCCCACCATGGCTCTGGCCGGGCGTCGCGGGGCTCCCGGGCGTCCCGGGGTGCCCCGGAGTACCGGGGTGAGCGGGCGTGCCCGGCGTGCCGGGGTTACCCGGAGTCCCAGGGTTCCCCGGGGTGCCGGGGTTGCCGGGCGTACCGGGGTTCCCCGGGGTGCCCGGGTTGCCCGGAGTCCCGGGGTTCCCCGGGGTGCCCGGGTTGCCCGGAGTCCCGGGGTTCCCCGGGGTGCCCGGGTTGCCCGGAGTCCCAGGGTTGCCGGGCGTACCGGGGTTCCCCGGGGTGCCGGGGTTGCCGGGAGTACCGGGGTTCCCCGGGGTGCCGGGGTTGCCGGGAGTACCGGGGTTCCCCGGGTGGCCCGGGTGGTCGTCGTCGCACGGCTCGTCGGGGTGGCCGGGGTTGCCCGGGTGGCCCGGCGTTCCGGGGTTGCCCGGGTGGCCCGGGTGGTCGGGCTTCGTCGGGCCGCCCGCGTTGACGCAGCGGTTGCCGAAGGCCGGATTGAGGCCCCCGATCACGGTGATCGTGTTGCCGCAGGCGTTCACCGGGACGTCCACGGGCGCCTGCACGTTGTTGCCGGACAGCACGCCCGGCGAGTTCACGGTGTGTCCCGCCGCCCCGGCGTCCGCGTGCGCGTAACCGCCGCCGAGCGCCAGCGCGCCCCCTGCGGCCGCCATGGTGATCAGGGTCTTCCTGGTGACCTGTACTACGGGTCGTCGCATCTGTACTCGTCCCCATGCTGTGTACGTTCGGTCGGCGTACAGGCCGTACACGCTCCCCCGCCTGCGACGCCGAATAGAAAAGAGATGCGGGCCCGAAAGCCCGGCAGCCCCGGAGCGCTGGGATGCGCCCCGGGGCCAAGGACTTCAGACGCGTCAGGCGTTGACGCAGGTGTTGCCGAAGGCCGGGTTCAGCAGGCCGATCACGTTGACGGTGTTACCGCACACGTTGACCGGGATGTGGATCGGGACCTGAACGACGTTGCCCGACAGGACGCCGGGGGAGCCGATGGCCGCACCCTGGGCGCCCGCGTCGGCGGCGGCCATGCCCGCACCCGCGAGAACCAGACCACCGGTGGCAGCCGCAGCGGCGACAACCTTCTTGAGCATTGTTCCTCCTAGTAGGCAAGTGCGGTCCCAGCCGCGGACCGCACCACCTGTAACGAGGAGGGATCACCAGGGCTACGAGCGTATGAGCGCATTCACTCTTCTCAGTGGAATCCGCACACCTTCGCGATTCCCGGGCGTTAGGCGTTGTCGATGAATCGGTCCAGTACGCGAACACCGAACTTCAGCCCGTCCACCGGGACCCGCTCGTCCACTCCGTGGAACATGCCGGCGAAGTCCAGCTCGGGCGGCAGTCGCAGCGGCGCGAAGCCGAAGCAGCGGATGCCCAGGTCGTCGAAGGACTTGGCGTCGGTGCCGCCCGAGAGCATGTACGGGACCGCGCGGGCGATCGGGTCCTCCGCCGTGAGCGCGCCCTGCATCGCGTCGACCAGCTTGCCGTCGAAGTCGGTCTCCAGAGCCTTGTCGGCGTGTACGTCCTCGCGCTTCACGCGCGGGCCGAGGATGCGGTCGAGGTCGGCGAAGAACTCGTCCTCGTAGCCCGGCAGGAAACGCCCGTCGACGTGCGCGGTGGCCTGGCCGGGGATGACGTTGACCTTGTAGCCGGCGCCCAGCATCGTCGGGGCGGCCGAGTTGCGCAGGGTCGCGCCGACCATCTTGGCGATGCCGCCGAGCTTGGCGAGCGTGGCGTCCATGTCGTCCGGGTCGAGCGGGGTTCCGAGGGCGTCCGAGAGTTCGTCGAGGAAGGATCGAACGGTCTTCGTCACCCGCACCGGCCACTGGTGGCGACCGAGTCGCCCCACGGCCTCGCACAGTTCGGTGATCGCGTTGTCGTTGTTGGTCATGGAGCCGTGGCCGGCGGTGCCGTCCACCGTGAGCCGCATCCAGTGCATGCCCTTCTGGGCGGTCTCCACCAGGTAGAGGCGGAGGTTCTCGTTGACGGTGAACGAGAAACCGCCGACCTCGCCGATGGCCTCGGTGACGCCCTCGAAGAGGCCGGGGTGGTTGTCGACGAGGTGCCGGGCCCCGTAGACGCCGCCGGCCTCCTCGTCGGCGAGGAAGGCGAGGACGATGTCGCGCGGGGGCTTGCGGCCGCTGCGCATGCGGTCGCGGACGACGGCCAGCGTCATCGCGTCCATGTCCTTCATGTCGACCGCGCCGCGCCCCCACAGGCACCCGTCGGCGATCTCACCGGCGAAGGGGTCGTACGTCCAGTCGGCGGCGTTGGCCGGGACCACGTCGGTGTGCCCGTGGATCAGCAGCGCGGGCCGCGAGGGGTCCTCCCCCTCGATGCGCGCGACGGTCGAGGCGCGTCCCTTGTGCGACTCGAAGATCTGCGGCTCCAGCCCGACCTCGGCCAGCTTCTCCGCGACCCACTCGGCCGCCTTGCGCTCGCCGGGGCCCGAGTGGTCCCCGTAGTTGCTGGTGTCGATCCGGATGAGGTCCCGGCAGAGGTCGACGACCTCGTCCTCACCGGTGACGGTCCTGCCCGCGCTCGACTCGCTCACGTGTTCCTCCACTGATCAGTACCGACTGCCTCCCCCATCCTCCCGCCCCGGGGCGCCGTCCCCAAGGGCGTTCCCCGGTCACCGGGGGTGTGATCGAGCGCCCCGGAATGTTTGGTAATGTTTTCCACGTCGGAACGGCCGCAGGGCCGCGAGACAGACACCTTGTCCGGGTGGCGGAATGGCAGACGCGCTAGCTTGAGGTGCTAGTGCCCTTTATCGGGCGTGGGGGTTCAAGTCCCCCCTCGGACACCAGTGAGAAGACCCCACGTCATGTGGGGTCTTCCGCGTTTTCGGGCCGATCGGGCGCGGGGTCGGTCCGTGGCCCCGCGGAACGCGGAAGGACCCCGCCGAGGCGGGGTCCTTCGTCGTCGTGGCGGTGGTGTCAGTCGCGGGCGGCGGCGATCGCGGCGACGCGGCCTCGGACCAGGAACCAGCCGCCCACGAGGGCCGCGGCGATGCCCGGTACGAAGAGGACCGTGGTGCGGCCCACTCCGCCGTCGCACCACATCAGGACGAGCACGGTGAGCAGGAACGCCAGCGTGACGATCTGGGTGTACGGGGCCCAGGGCAGCCGGTAGGCGGGGCGCTCCACGCGGCCCTGCTTGGCCCGGCGCCAGAAGTGCAGCGAACAGAGCATGACCATCGCCCAGGTGCCGAGGATGCCGAGGGAGGCGAAGTTCAGGACGATCTCGAACGCGTCCTTCGGCATGTAGGCGTTCAGGGCGACGCCGGCGACCCCGAAGGCCGCGGTGAACAGGACGCCGCCGTAGGGGACCTTGCCCTTGTTCATCACGCCGGTGAACTTGGGCGCGGAGCCGGACATGGCCATCGAGCGCAGGATGCGGCCGGTGGAGTAGAGGCCGGAGTTGAGGCTGGAGAGCGCGGCCGTCAGGACGACCAGGTTCATGACGCCGGCGGCGCCGGGGATGCCGAGCTTGTCGAAGACGGTGACGAACGGGCTCTGGTCGGCCGAGTACGAGGTGTACGGGAGCAGCAGCGCGAGCAGGACGACCGAGCCGACGTAGAACAGGCCCACGCGCCACATGATCGAGTTGATCGCCTTCGGCATGATCTTCTCGGGGTTCTCGGTCTCGCCGGCGGCGACTCCGCAGAGCTCGACGGAGGCGTAGGCGAAGACCACGCCCTGGATGACCAGGAGCATGGGGAGCATGCCGACGGGGAAGATGCCGCCGTTGTCGGTGATCGAGGACAGGCCGGGGGTGTGGCCGTCGATGGGGTGGCTGGTGGCGACGAGGTAGATGCCGACGGCCAGGAACACGACCAGGGCGGCGACCTTGACCAGGGAGAACCAGAATTCCATCTCGCCGAAGTACTTCACCGAGATCAGGTTCGCGGTGAGGACGACGGCGAGGGCGACGAAGGCGAGGACCCACTGGGGGACGTCGGTGAACATCGCCCAGAAGTGGGCGTAGGTGGCGGCGGCGGTGATGTCGGCGACCGTGGTGGTCGACCAGTTCAGGAAGTAGAGCCAGCCGGCCGCGTAGGCGCCCTTCTCCCCCATGAACTCGCGCGCGTAGCTGACGAAGGCGCCGGAGGACGGGCGGTAGAGGACCAGCTCGCCGAGGGCCCGGACGACGAAGAAGGCGAAGATCCCGCACACCGCGTAGGCGATCGCGAGGGAGGGTCCGGCGCCGGCGAGCCGGCCTCCGGCGCCGAGGAACAGGCCGGTGCCTATCGCCCCGCCGATCGCGATCATGTTGATGTGGCGGGACTTCAGGTCCTTGCTGTAGCCCTCGTCGCCGGCGTCGACGTGCGGGGAAGACGGCGGGCTGGGGGCCTTGGCCAAGGTGCTGTCACTCATGGGATGACTTCGCCTTCGTGGGTGGGACAGGCAGGTCCCGGCCGCCACGCAGGGGAGCTGGGTGGTCTCACCTGTGCCGCGGTCCGGAGGGTTGGTGGCCCCAGGAGACCATGAGGCTCGGCTGCCCGCCAAAAACGCGTTCATGTGCACCGAAGCCCCCGGCGACCATGGAAAGGGGTGCCGGGGGCGTCGTAGGCGCTCGAAAGGGGTGTGACGCGGTCAGCCGCGCGGGGCGGACTCCGCCGCCTGGTCGAGACGGAACGCCTCGTTGCCCAGACCGATCCGGGCGTGCGCCTCCGGGCGGCGGGAGCGCAGCAGCAGGCCGTGTACCAGGCCGGCGAGCGCGGCGACGGCGATGATGCCGGGCAGCACCCAGCTGAGGGCGGAGCCCTCCTCCGCGCCGACCAGGACGGCGAAGTCCTTGACGGTGTAGACCGCGATGAACAGCAGGGCGAGGCCCGCGGCGCCGGCCGCGACGAGCCGCCAGACCTGGGCGCCGGCCGTCCCCCGGCGGACGAAGAAGGCGATCACGGCGAAGGAGGCCGCGGCCATGAGGAGGGTCACGCCGAGGGCGCCGACGCTGCCCATCCAGGTGAACAGGTGCAGGACGGGCGCGGTCGGGTCGCCGGCGGGCGTGTCGTCGGTCACCGCGAAGGCGAGGACGACGACGGCGGCGATGCCGGTCTGCAGGAGCGAGCCGGTGGCGGGGGCGCCGGTGCCGGCGTTGGTGCGGCCGAAGGGGGCCGGGAGGAGGCCCTCGCGGCCCATGGCGAAGGCGTAGCGGGCGACCACGTTGTGGAAGCTGAGCATGGCCGCGAACATGCCGGTGACGAACAGGACGTGCAGGACGTCGGTGAAGGCGGTGCCGAGGCGGCTCTCGGTCAGCTGGAAGAGCAGGCCGGGACCCGCTTCGGCGGACGCCTTGACGACGTCGCCGGGTCCGGTGGCGACGGTGAGCGCCCAGGCGCTGAGCGCGAAGAAGAGGGCGACGAAGCCGACGGCGAGGAACATGACGCGGGAGACGACGATGTGCGGCTTGCTGGTCTCCTCGGCGTAGACCGGGGACTGCTCGAAGCCGACGAAGGCGGCGATGCAGAAGCACAGGGCGGTGCCGAGGCCGGCTCCGCCGAGCGTCGAGGGGTCGAAGGCGTGCAGTGAGAGCCCTTCGGGGCCGGGCTTGCCGAGGGCCGCGAGGTCGAAGACGACGACGAGGACGCATTCGATGAGGAGCAGGACGCCGAGCACCTTGGCGTTGAGGTCGATCTTGAGCCAGCCGAGCGCGCCGGTCGCCGCGACCGCGATCAGGGCCGGGATCCACCAGGCGAGCCCGATGTCGAGGTAGGTGGCGAAGAGGCCGGAGATCTCGAAGCCGAGGATGCCGTAGACACCGACCTGCATGGCGCTGTAGGCGATGAGGGCGACGAAGGAGGCCGCCGAGCCGGCGGTGGGGCCCAGACCGCGGGCGATGTACGCGTAGAAGGCGCCGGCGTTGTGGACGTGGCGGCTCATCTCGGCGTAGCCGACGCTGAACAGGGCGAGGACGGCGCCGAGGACGACGTACAGCAGCGGCTGGCCGACGATGCCCATGACGCCGAAGATCGTGGGCATGACGCCGGCGACGACCATCAGGGGGGCGCTGGCGGCGAGCACGGAGAGCAGCAGGCCGGCGGTGCCGAGCCGGTCGGCCCGCAGGGCCCGGTCCTGGCCCTTGTACGTCCGTATCTCGGACGGGTCGGTGAGCGTGGTGGATCTGCCCGTCGGCATGGCGGGGTGTCCTTTCGGGAAGTGTGGTGGCGTCGGGGACGCCGGGGACGCCGGGGACGTCGGGGACCGGGGGATCCCCGAGGGGTCAAGCGGTGCCGAGCGCGGCGCTGCGGGCGGCGAGGAATGCCTTGTGCGGGTCGAGGTCGGGGTAGGACCAGGGGGCGCGGGTGGCGTGGCTGCCGATGCGGTGGAAGAGTGCGGCGGCCTCGGCGGGGCGGCCTTCGCAGAGCTTGGCGTGGGCCAGGAAGTTGAGGTCGACCCGGTTGCGGGGGTGGTCCTCGCGCTCCCACTCCAGCCACCAGTCGAAGGCCGAGCGGAGCACTTGGCGGGCCCGGCGGCCGGACCAGTGCGCGGCGGCCGCCTCGGGGCTGCGGCCGTGGATCGCGGCGAGGACGCGGTAGCGCTCGGCGTGTGCGATGACGGGGAGTACGGCGAGCGGTGAGTCGGCCGGGGACTCCTCGGCGGCCCAGGCGGCGAAGTCGTAGACCTCGTGGAGCGGGTCGTGCCCGGCGGCGGGGTTGCGTTCGGCGAGCTTGGCGACCATGAGGTGGTGGGCGTGGTGGTGCTCGCGGTGGCGGGCCCGCACCTGGTCGAAGTGGCGGCTGAACTCCTCTTCGGTGCCGAAGGCGCGGGAGAGGAGGAGCAGGCCGAGCCAGGGGGTGGGGTCGGCGGGGAGCAGCGCGGCGGCCCGACGGCACGCCTCGTCGGCGGCCTCGGGCGCGCCCTTGCGGCGCAGGGCGGTGAACACGGCGGCGCAGGCGAGGAGGGTGGCGGCGTCGACGCTCTCGGGTTCGGCGAGCAGCCATTCGCGGGCCCAGGCGGTGGCGGCCGGGGTCTGGGCGAGGACGACGACGCGGTGGCCGCGGCGGTCCCAGTCGTCGCCGGTGGCGACCAGGAGGGAGCGGGCCTTGGCCCACCGGCCCTGGGTGAACTGGCTGCGCACGTCGACGAGTTCCGCGTCGCAGAGGGCGGGGTCGAAGAGCTGGGCGTCCCGCTTGCGGGCGCGGCCGAGGGGCGGCGGAGGCGGGGACATCCGCGGGTTCCCTCCTGGACACGGACGCGGGTGGACGGCGTGCGGGCAGCACGCGCGGGGACGGTGCGGGTGGTGCGGGTGGTGCGGCTGGATCGCGCCGGTCGACGACCGGATGATCACGCACAGCAAACCGGTGAGCACAGCTCCGCGTCAAGGTCCAGCCCCGGGCGTGGCGGGTTTCAAGTGCATGGCACTGGGGGAGAGTTGAGGCGCTTGTTCCGGTTTGACCGTGCCGTCGCGGCGTCGGCCGGGGGCCGTCCACGACGGCCCTTCGGCGATCGGTGACGCTCCGTCCGGGGGCCGGTCCGCTCTGCCCGGGCCGCGCCGCGAGAGGCCTGCGGCGAGTGCGCCGACCTGCGCGAAGACCGGGGCGGCGCGAACGCGGTACCCGCGGCGACCGCGAGGCCCGGTGCGGCCCGTGGCGGCCCCCCGGACGCCGGGAACGGGCCCGGCCGGCTGTCCGGCGGCTGTCGTCGAGGTGACGGGCGCCGAAGCGCCGGGGCCGCCCGGCCCGGGCCCGGGCGGCGCCCCGGTGAAAGGAAGCGTCCGGGCGTCAGTGGCCGAATGGCGATCCCACTCACCGCGGTGCCCCTCGGGTCCCTGCGCGGCAAGCGCGGGCCCGGGCGGCCGGCATCGGTACGCGAAGCCCCCCGCCCGGGGGCAACCGCCCTACGGGCTTTCCCGGTACGGGCGGTGCCGCACGGGCCAACCCCCCTCGGGAAGCACGCCCCAGGCGGGGCCGGTGCGGTGGGGCAGCACGTCGGTACGCGAAGCCCCCGCCCGGGGCGGCCGTGCGGCAACCACCGCACGGGCCTTCGTGTCCCGCCCGGGGCACCAGTGCGGGAACCGTCGTACGGGCTTTCCCGGGCGGCGGGGCGGTGGTATGCGGAGGGCGCCGCCTCGGGCATCCGCGCCGAAATGCCTTGCGGCGCCCCGCGCGGGCGCCCCCGGCACAGGCCGTGCCATGCGGGCGGTCGTCGTGTGGGCGACGGGGCGGCTGTACGCGAAGTGTGCCGCCTCGGGCATCCGTGCCGAACTGCCCCACCGGGCGCCCCGCGCGGGCGGTGCGGCGGCGGTGCGGGGCGTGCTCGCCCGGGGTGGCCCGCGCGGGACGACCGTACGGGCCACCCCGGACCTGCATCCCGTACCGGCGCCCGCGCACGGCTACTGCCGTACCGGTCCTCCCGGTGCGCGCTGCGGATGGGGCGCCCGGGCGGCCGGGGGCCGCGGGCGCGGGGCGGTCAGGCCACCGCCTTGGCCGCGGCGCGGCCCGCCGCGCGGCCCGAGAAGACGCAGCCGCCGAGGAAGGTGCCTTCCAGGGCGCGGTAGCCGTGGACTCCGCCCCCGCCGAAGCCCGCCGCCTCGCCGGCCGCGTACACGCCGGGGAGCGGCTCACCGGCGGCGGTCAGCACCCGGGAGGACAGGTCGGTCTCCAGGCCGCCGAGGGACTTGCGGGTCAGGACGGACAGCCGGACGGCGATCAGCGGCCCGGCCTTCGGGTCCAGGATGCGGTGCGGCGCGGCGGTGCGGATCAGCCGGTCGCCGAGGTACTTGCGCGCTCCGTGGATCGCGGTCACCTGGGCGTCCTTGGCGAACGGGTTGGCCATCTCCCGGTCGCGGGCCACGACCGCCTCGCGGACGGTAGCCTCGTCCAGCAGGTTCTCCTTGGTCACGGCGTTCATGCCGCGTACCAGCGAGGCGAGGTCCCGCTCGACGACGAAGTCCGCGCCGCGGTCCATGAACGCCTTGACCGGCCCCGGTACGGCCTGTCGGGCGCGGTCGATGACGTCGCGAACCGACTTGCCCGTGAGGTCGGGGTTCTGTTCCGATCCGGAGAGGCCGAATTCCTTGCCGATGATGCGCTGGTTGAGCACGAACCAGGTGTGGTCGTGGCCGGTCTTCATGATGTGGTCGAGGGTGCCGAGCGTGTCGAAGCCAGGGAAGAGCGGGGCGGGCAGCCGTTTGCCGGTGGCGTCGAGCCAGAGCGAGGACGGCCCGGGCAGGATGCGGATGCCGTGCCGGGCCCAGATCGGGTTCCAGTTCTCGATGCCCTCGGTGTAGTGCCACATCCGGTCCTTGTTGATGTGGCTGGCCCCGGCTTCCTCCGCGATGCCGAGCATGAGGCCGTCCACGTGGGCCGGGACCCCGGACAGCATCCGCTCGGGCGGGGTGCCGAGGCGCTCCGGCCACTGGGCGCGGACCAGGTCGTGGTTGCCGCCGATGCCGCCGCTGGTGACGATCACCGCTTGGGCCCGCAGCGAGAAGGCGCCGACGCTCTCCCGGCCGCTCGCGGAGCCCCGTACGGCGTCGGAGGGCTCCAGGATCTCGCCGCTGACCGTGTCCACCACGCCGGCCGTGCGGGAGAGGCCGGTGACACGGTGACGGAACCGCAGTTCGACCAGGCCGCGGGCCACGCCGGCGCGGACCCGGCGTTCGAACGGGGCCACCAGGCCGGGGCCGGTGCCCCAGGTGATGTGGAAGCGGGGCACGGAGTTGCCGTGGCCGCCGGCGTCGTAGCCGCCGCGTTCGGCCCAGCCGACGACGGGGAAGAAACGTACGCCGCGGGCGTGCAGCCAGGGCCGCTTCTCCCCGGCCGCGAAGTCGACGTACGCCTCGGCCCAGCGGCGTGGCCAGGCGTCCTCCTCGCGGTCGAAGCCGGCGGTGCCGAGCCAGTCCTGGAGGGCGAGGTCGTGGCTGTCCTTGATCCGCATCCGGCGCTGTTCGGGCGAGTCGACGAAGAACATGCCGCCGAAGGACCAGTGCGCCTGGCCGCCGATCGACTGTTCGGGCTCCTGGTCGAGCAGGATGACCTTGCGGCCCGCGTCGACGAGCTCGGCGGTGGCCACGAGACCCGCGAGTCCGGCTCCGATCACGATCACGTCTGCGTCGTACGTCATGCGCTGCCCGTCCTTGGTCGGTGGTGGGGCAGATCCTTTGCTACGGACCGGTAACCCGTCAACAGGGGTGTTGGATGGATCGTGTGAGCGCTGCCGATGAGGTACTGGACGTGGTGGACCGGGACGACCGGGTGACGGGGCGGGCGCCGCGCGGCGAGGTGTACGCGCGGGGGCTGATCCACCGGTGCGTGTTCGTGCGGGCCCGGGACGCGGCGGGGCGGGTCTTCGTGCACCGCAGGACCGCCTCCAAGCTGGTCTTCCCCTCGCACTACGACATGTTCGTGGGCGGGGTGCTGGGCGCCGGGGAGGACTACGCGCGGGCGGCGCTGCGCGAGGCGGAGGAGGAGTTGGGGGTGCGGGGGCTGGAGCAGCCGCGGCCGCTGTTCAAGTTCCTCTACGAGGGGCCGGGCGGCGCCTGGTGGTCGTATGTGCACGAGGTGCGGTGCGAGCTGCCGGTGCGTCCGCAGGAATCCGAGGTGGCCTGGCACACGTGGCTGTCGGAGGAGGAGCTGGCGGAGCGGGTGGCGGAGGGCGCCTGGGCGTGGGTGCCGGACGGGCTGGAGGCGTACCGGCGGCTGCGCGCCCGAGGGGCGGCGCCAGTAGATTGACCGGGTGATCGACTTGGTCAAGGACGTGCGCCTCTGGTTCGCCCCCCAGCGGTTGAAGGACGAGGGCGAGACCCCGGACTACCGGTTCTCGCTGGCCAACGAGCGGACGTTCCTGGCCTGGATCCGGACCGCGCTGGCACTGGTGGGCGCCGGGTTCGCGGTGGACCAGTTCCTGCCGGACCTGCGGTGGGGGGTGCGGGTCGGGATGGCGTTCGCGTTGCTGGCGGTGGGGGCGGCCTGTGCGCTGCGGGCGGTTAACCACTGGATGCGGTGCGAGCGGGCGATGCGGCGGGGCGTGGACCTGCCGGTGTCCCGGTTCCCGCTGGTGATGGGCCTGGGGGTGGGGCTGGTCGCGGGGGCGATGGTGGTGGTCGTGCTGCTGGGCCTGACGAACGGGCGGTGAGGGCGGTGCCGGGACCGGGGCCGGGGCCGGACGAGGGACGGGACGCGGGGCTCCAGCCGGAACGGACCCGGCTGGCGTGGCGGCGTACGACGCTGGCCTGTTCGGTGGCGGCGGTCCTGGCGCTGCGCCGGGCGCTGCGCGGATCGGGTGCGCCCCTGGAGGTGGCCGGGGCGGCCGTGATCGTGCTGGTGTGGCTGGCGTTCCTGGCGGTGGCGCACCGGCGGATCCGGGAGTTGGAGGCGCGCCGTCCGCCGGTGCTGGCGCCGCGGGTGGCGTGGGGTGCGGTGCTGTGCGTGGTGGCGCTGGCGGCGTTCGCCGCGTCGGTGATCACCTGATCGGACGGTCCGATGATCCGCCTTCTCCGCGCCATCGGGGACGTACCGGACATTTAGTGATGGTCCGCACTAACGTCGGGGCCATGACGACCCTCCACCAGGAACACCCCCTGCACGAGCACGCGCACGGCCCCGACTGCGGCCACCCCCGCGTGCTCCACGGCGACCACGTCGACTACGCGCACGACGGCCATCTGCACCGGGAGCACTCGGGACACTGGGACGAGTGCGAGACCCAGGGGCACACGGCGCACGAGGACCACGGACACGAGCACGGCCCCGCGTGCGGACACGAGAGCGTGCCCCACGGCGACCACGTCGACTACCTGCACGACGGGCACCGGCACGCCGAGCACGAGGGCCACTACGACGACCACTGACCCGGCCGTCGGCAGGTAGCCCCCGCCCTCCCCCGGCGCCGCGACGGCCGGCAGGATGCTGATCTCCTGTCAAGCGACCCCGGGGGAAGCACGCATGACCATCGATGAGCCGTACCTCGTCCAGCCTGCGCCCGGCGTCTACGCTTACGTGCAGCCGGACGGCGGCTGGTGCCTCAACAACGCCGGGTTCGTCACCGGCGGCGGCCGGACGCTGCTCATCGACACCGCCGCCACCGAGCGCCGGGCGCTGGCCCTGCGGGACGCGGTCCTGGCGGCCGGCGTACCGCTGCCGCGGACCGTGGTCAACACCCACCACCACGGCGACCACACCTACGGCAACGGCGTGTTCACCCCCGAGGCGCTGGTCCTGGGGCACGACAACGCGCGCTCCGAGCAGCTCGCGGCCGGGCACCAACTGGAGCTGATCTGGCCGGCGACCGATTTCGGCGCCATAGAGATCACCGCCCCCTCCCTCACCTACAGCGACCGGATGACCCTGCACGTCGGTGAGACCGAGGTCCGGGTCATCCACCCGGGCGTCGCCCACACCACCGGGGACTCGGTCGTCTGGCTGCCCCGACAGCGGGTGGTCTTCACGGGGGACCTGGTCTTCGCCGAGGGCACCCCGTTCCTCGCGATGGGGTCGCTGGCGGGGTCGCTGCGGGCGCTGGAGCTGCTGCGCTCGCTCGGCGCGGAGACCGTCGTACCGGGCCACGGGCCGCTGACCGACGCGTCGGCGTACGACGCCACCGAGCGGTACCTGCGCTTCGTCGCGGAACTCGCCCGGGAGGGCCGGGCGCGGGGGCTGACCCCGCTGGAGGTGGCGCGCGGGGCGGAGCTGGGCGAGTTCGCGGCCTGGCGGGAGAGCGAGCGGTTGGTGGCGAACCTGCACCGGGCGTACGCGGAGCTGGCCGGGGAGCCCGAGGGCGCGCCGTTGGACATCCTGGCCGTGCTGAAGGACATGACCGTGATGAACGGCGGGACGCCGATACTCTGCCACGCCTGAAGCGGCCTGGCGCGCGGGCCGCGGGAGTGTCCGGGGCCCGCGCCGCGCCATTTCCCGAGCCGGGGCACTGGACGGCATACCGACTGGTCGGCATGATGGCTCTCGTCCGTCCCACCGTCGTCCACTCCGCACGGAGGTGCGCCCCATGACCTCAGCACCCGCCCCGCCCCCGGCCGGCCCACGGGGCCTCGACCTGGGCCGGCTGCGCGGCCACCTCGACGCCGCGCGGCCCGGACTCGTGGCCGGGGAGCTGAGCGGCCGACTGATCGAGGGCGGCCGGTCGAACCTCACGTACGTGATCACCGACGGGTCCGCCCGCTGGGTCGTACGGCGCCCGCCGCTCGGCCACGTCCTGGCCACCGCGCACGACATGCGGCGCGAACACCGGGTGATCCGGGCCCTGCACGGGACGGCCGTGCCGGTGCCCGAACCGGTGCTGTTGTGCGAGGACGAGGCGGTGCTCGGGGCGCCCTTCTACGTCATGGAGTACGTGGACGGGGTCCCCTACCGGACGGCCGACCAGCTCGCCGCCCTGGGACCCGAGCGCACCCGCCGGGCCGTCCTCGGCCTGGTGGACACGCTCGTCGACCTGCACGCGGTGGACCCGGAGGCGGTCGGGCTGGGCGACTTCGGCCGCCCCGAGGGCTTCCTCGACCGGCAGCTGCGCCGCTGGGGCAAGCAGCTCGCGGCCTCCCGGGGCCGGGACCTCGCCGGGATCGACGAACTGCACGGCGCGCTCGGTCGGGCCCTGCCCGACTCCCCGGCCCCCACCGTGGTGCACGGCGACTTCCGGCTCGACAACGTGCTGATCGGCGGCCCGGACGACACCATCCGGGCGGTGCTGGACTGGGAGATGTCCACGCTCGGCGACCCGTTGACCGACCTCGGGCTGCTCGCCATGTACAGCGCCGACCTCGGGCTGACCGACTCCCCCGTCAGCACGACGAGCGGCGCGCCCGGCCACCCCTCGGCCGCCGAGCTGATCGAGCGCTACGCCGCCCGCTCGGGCCGGGACACCGGGGCGATCTCCTGGTACACGGCGTTCGCGTGGTTCAAGCTCGCGGTGATCCTGGAGGGCATCCACTACCGCTTCACGCTCGGCCAGACGGTCGGCGCGGGCTTCGACCGGATCGGCGAACTCGTCCCGGTCTTCATCGAACACGGCCTGAACACCCTCCAGGAAGGCTGAGGCACCCGCATGGACTTCGCATTCGACGCCCGTACCGAGGAACTCCGCGCACGGCTCTCCACGTTCATGGAGGAGTACGTCTACCCGGCGGAACCCGTCGCCGCCGAGCAGCGCGCACGGCTGGCCTCGCCCTGGGACACCCCGGCCGTGTTCGGTGAACTGAAGGCCGAGGCACGCCGTCAGGGCCTGTGGAACCTCTTCTTCGTGGACCAGCACGGCACGCCCGGCGTGCGGTACGGCGCCGGACTGACCAACCTCCAGTACGCCCCGCTGGCGGAGATCACCGGTCGCAGCCCGCACCTGGCGCCGATGGCGACCAACTGCGCCGCCCCCGACACCGGCAACATGGAGCTGCTCGCGCAGTTCGCGAGCGAGGAGCAGCGGAAGCAGTGGCTGGAGCCGCTGCTGGCCGGGGAGATCCGGTCGGCCTTCGCGATGACCGAGCCCGAGGTGGCCTCCTCGGACGCGACCAACGTGGAGACCCGCATCGAGCGTTCCGCCGGCGGAGACGAGTACGTCGTCACCGGCCGCAAGTGGTACATCTCGGGTGCCATGAACCCGGACTGCAAGGTCTTCATCGTCATGGGCAAGACCGACCCGGACGGCGCCGACCCGCGCCGCCAGCAGTCGATGATCCTGGTGCCGCGGGACACGCCGGGCGTGCGGGTCCGGCGCGCGATGCGGGTGTACGGGTACGAGGACCACGACCACGGTGGTCACGCCGAGGTCGTCTTCGACGGGGCCCGGGTCCCGGCGGCGAACCTGATCGGCGAGGAGGGGTCCGGCTTCGCGATCGCCCAGGCGCGGCTCGGGCCGGGCCGGATCCACCACTGCATGCGGCTGATCGGCATGGCGGAGCGGGCGATCGAGCTGATGTGCCGGCGCGCGATCGGCCGGACCGCCTTCGGCAAGGAGCTGGCCGCGCAGGGCGTCGTGCAGAACTGGATCGCGGACGCCCGGGTCACCGTCGAGCAACTGCGCCTGCTGGTCCTCAAGACGGCCTGGCTGATGGACACGGTCGGCAATCGGGGGGCGCACACCGAGATCCAGGCCATAAAGATCGCGACACCGCGCGCGGTGGTGCGCATCCTGGACGACGCGGTGCAGTTGCACGGCGCGGGCGGGGTGAGCCAGGACTTCCCGCTGGCCGAACTGTGGGCGGCGGCGCGCACCCTGCGGTTGGCGGACGGCCCGGACGAGGTGCACCAGCGCTCGCTGGCGCACCGGGAGCTGAAGCGGTACCGCTGAGCGCGGTACCGCCGGACTTCCGCGGGCTCGTACGGACTCCTGCCGGCCCGTACGGGCCCCTGCGGGCTCGTACGGGCCCCCCGGGTCAGGGACGCAGGGCGCGCAGCAGCAGGTCGGCCAGGTGATCGGCGACCTGCTGCGGCGTGAGCGGGCCGTCGGCGCGGTACCAGGTGGACAGGTGGTGCACGGACCCGAAGTGGTAGTCCACCACCAGGTCGGCGGGCGTGGCGTCGGAGAACACCCCCGCGCGCTGGCCCTCTTCGACGAGCGCGCGGAAGCGCTCGTGGTAGCGCCGGCGCTCGGCCCGCACCTGCTTGAACTTCTCCGGACTGAGCTGGTGCATGGACCGGAAGAAGATCGCCGCGTCGTCCAGGTTCTCGATGGTGGTGACGACCACGTCGGCCGCCGCGGCGCGCAGCCGTTCCTCGACCGGCGCGTCGGAGTCGGCCACGACGTCGAGACGCTGCTGCTGGAGCCGCAGCATGCGCGCGTACACCTCGTGCAGCAGGTCGTCCTTGGAACCGAAGTAGTGGTAGAGCGCGCCCTTGGTGACCCCGGCCGCCTCGACGATCTCCTGGACGGAGGTGCGGTCGTAGCCGCGTTCGGCGAACAGCCGGGTGGCGACGGCCAGCAGCCGTTGCGGCACCGGGGTCTCCCGGGCGGCGCCCTCCGGCTCCGTGGTGGTTCTGGCGGCCATGGCGCTCGCCTTCCTCTCTGTTCCCTCGCCCGTCGGGGCGTGGTGCGACCGTCCGACTGTTTTCAGCCGCGTTCGCGCAGTTCCCGTCGCAGGATCTTGCCACTGGTCGTCTTCGGAAGGACAGGCAGGATCTCCACTTGGCGCGGGTACTTGTACGCGGCGATGCGTTCGGCGCAGTACGCGGACAGTTCCTCCGGCTCGACCGAGGTGCCGGGCCGCAGGCTGACGTACGCCTTGACGCTCTCCCCGCGGTAGGGGTCGGGGACGCCGACCACGGCCGCCTCGCGTACGGCGGGGTGGGTGTAGAGCACGTCCTCCACCTCCCGCGGCCACACCTTGAAGCCGGACGCGTTGATCATGTCCTTCTTGCGGTCGACGACGTAGAGCCAGCCGTCACGGTCCATGAAGCCGACGTCCCCGGTGCGCAGTTCGCCGTCGGGGAACGCCTTCGCGGTGTCGTCGGGCAGGTTCCAGTAGCCGGGTACGACCTGGGGGCCGCGGACCGCTATCTCGCCGGTCTCGCCGAAGGGGACCTCGGCCCCCTGCTCGTCGAGGATGCGCACGACCGTGTCGGCGCCCGGGACGCCGACCGACAGGGTGCCGGAGACGGGGTCGACCGGGGCTTCCAGGTGGGGTGGCACGGAGGCGCAGGGGGCGGTGCACTCGGTGAGCCCGTAGCCGTTGCGCAGGTAGAAGCCGAAGTCGGCGCGCAGGCGTTCGACGAGGGCGGGCGGGAGCGGCGCGCCGCCGGAGGAGAGCACCCGGAAGGAGGCGAAGTGGTCCGGGGTGGCGGCGGGGTGGGCGGCGAGGGCCATGAAGGCGGTGGCCGGCCCGACGGTGTAGGCGGGGCGGTGTTCGAGGAAGGCGTCGAGGACGACGCCGGCGTCGAAGCGGTGGGTCAGGACGAGGGTGCCCGCGTTGACGACGCAGGCGGCCAGTTCGCAGACGATGCCGGTGATGTGGAAGAGCGGGGCGAGCGCGAAGTAGCCGGCGCCTTCGGGGACGGGATGGCCGGTGACCTGGCGGACGGCGTTGTGGCTGAGGGCGCCGTGCGGGTTCATGGCGCCCTTGGGCCGGCCGGAGGTGCCGGAGGTGTAGCTGACGAGGGCCGTGTCGGCTGCGGTGAGGTCGGGGTCGGGCGGGGCCGGGTGGCCCCGGCGGGCGACCGTGGTGAGGTCTGCGACGTGCTCTTCCCGGCCGGCGCCGGCCGGGGCGGGCGCGTGCGGGTGGCCTTGGCGCGGGATCGTGGGGAGGGCGGTCGCCCCGGGCCGCCGGCCGGGCGTGAGGACCCGTACGTCGTCCCGGGTCTGGAAGTCGGTGTCCTGCGCGGTGAGGGTGGTGTGTACGGCGCTCCCCCGGGCGGCTTCGCGCAGGTACGCCGGCCAGGCGCGGGCGTCGCAGATCAGCGCGCCGGCCCCGGAGTCGCGCAGGATGTGCCCGACCTCCCCCGCCTTGTACATGGGGTTGAGCGGTACGACGATCGCCCCGGCCTTCCAGGCGGCCAGTACGGCGAGCACGAAGTGCGGGGTGTTCTGGAGCATGACCGCGACCCGGTCGCCGCGGCGGATGCCGCGCGCGGCCAGGTGTCCGGCGACGGAGTCGGAGAGCGCGTCGGTCTCGGCGTAGCCGAGCCGGCCGTCGAAGTAGGCGAGCGCGGGGCGGCCGGGGGCGCGGGCGACGGCCGCGCGGAAGGCGTGCAGCACGCTGGGCGGGGGTGTGACGGGGGCCCGTTGGGCGGCGGTGAGGCGGCCCAGCCAGGGCCGGTCGGCGTAGCGGGGGCGCGCGGTCACCGGGCCTCCCACTTCTGCTGGAGGTGGTTCATGCCGGCCAGCCAGCGGTCGGGGTCGGTGGCGCGGGCCGCGTGGAAGTCGGCCACCTCCGGGTGCGGGAGGATCAAGAACCGGCCTTTCTCCATGCCGTCGAACAGGGCGTCCGCGACCGCTTCCGGCTCGATCGCGGTCGGCGCCAGGACGAGCTCGCCCGCCGATCCCGCGGCGGTCAGCATGTCCGTGCGCACGCCCTGCGGGCAGATCGCGTGGACCCGGACGCCGCGGTGGCGGTAGGTCAGCGAGAGCCATTCGGCGAAGGCGAGGGCGCCGTGCTTGGTGACACTGTACGGGGCCGCCCCGATCATGGTCAGCAGTCCGGCGGCGGAGACGGTGGAGACGAAGCGCCCGCTGCCGCGCTCCAGCCACTGCGGCAGCAGGGCGCGGGCCGCGCGGACGTGGGCCATGACGTTGACGTCCCAGGCGGCCTCCCAGACGCCTTCGTCGACGAAGGCGTCGCCGCCCGAGGCGAGCCCGGCGTTGGCGCAGTAGACGTCGACGGTGCCGCCGAGAGCCTCGCGGGCCCGCTCCACGACGGCCGAGGCGTCGCCGGGGACCGCGATCGCACGGGCGCCGATCCCCTCGGCCACGGCGGCGGCCTTCGCCGGGTCGAGGTCGTTGACCACGACGGTGGCCCCCTCGGCGGCGAAACGCCGGGCGAGGGCCGCCCCGATGCCGCCGCCCGCGCCGGTGACGACGACTCGCTGGTCCTGGTACGCGCTCACGGGGATGCCTTTCGCCGCTGCCGGGGTATCGCTGATCCCGGCAGACTAACCAGTCGGTATGTCGGATCGGAAGGGGGCCTCGGCGTACCTTTCGCGGATGACGCTGTCACGACGCGGGGTGCTGGGACTGGCGGGCGCGGTGGGAACGGCGGGGGCCACGGGCGCGGCAGGGGCCATGGGCACAGCGGGGAGCGCGGTCGCCGCGCCGGGGCGGGTGCGTACCGGGTTCGAGCGGCTCGCGGCCGACGGGTACCGGGCGCTCGCGGGGCAGCGGATCGGGGTCGTCACCAACCCGACGGGTCTCACCTCGGACGCCCGCCACCTCGTGGACGTCCTGCACGCCGACGAGCGGGTCGACCTGGTCGCCGTGTTCGGGCCGGAGCACGGCTTCCGCGGGACGGCGCAGGCGGGTGGTTCCGAGGGCTCCACACGGGACCCCGCCACCGGACTGCCCGTGTACGACACGTACGACAAGAGCGGTCAGGCGCTCGCGGACGTGTTCACGGCGGCCGGGATCGACACGGTCGTCTTCGACGTCCAAGACGTGGGCGCGCGGTTCTACACCTACATCTGGACCCTGTACGACTGCATGCGCGCCGCCGCGCTCGCCGGCAAGGCGGTGGTGGTGCTGGACCGGCCCAATCCGATCGGCGGCCTTCGGGCGTCCGGGCCCGTGCTGCGACGGCCGTACGCGAGCGGCGTGGGCCGCGAGCCCATCGCGCTGGCGCACGGCATGACGGTCGCCGAACTGGCGCTGCTGTTCCGGGGGGAGTTCCCGACCGGCCGCTCCCTCGCGCTGAGCACCGTGCCGATGTCGGGCTGGCGCCGGGGCTCCTTCTTCGGGGAGACGGGGTTGCCGTGGGTGCCGCCGAGCCCCAACATGCCGACCCCGGACACCGCCCTCGTCTACCCGGGCACCTGCCTCTTCGAGGGCACCAACCTGTCCGAGGGGCGGGGCACGACGACCCCGTTCGAGGTGCTGGGCGCGGAGGGCGTCGACCGCCGGTGGGCGCGGGCGGCGAACGCGCTGGGCCTGCCCGGGGTGTGGTTCCGGGAGGCGTGGTTCACGCCGGTCTTCTCCAAGCACGCCGGGAAGGTGTGCGGCGGGGTCCGGCTGCTCGTGCACGACCGCGCCGCCTTCGATCCGGTACGGGCGGGGATCGGACTGCTGGTCACCGCGCGGCGGACGTGGAGCGGGTTCGCCTGGCGGCCGGACCACTGGATCGATCGGCTCACCGGTTCCGACCGGGTGCGGACGATGGTGGACGCGGGAGCCGGGGTGGAGGAGATCGCCGGCGACTGGGCGGCGGGGCTGGCCCGGTTCGCCGCGGTCCGGGAGGGGTACCTCCTGTACCGGTGAGGCAGAGCGGGGTCGGGTTCGGGGTCCGGCGCGGGATCGGTCGGGCGGCCCCGGCCGCGGGATGCCGATCGGCGGTGACCGGACCCGGAGGGGGGCGTCATGTCGGGTGGAGCGGCGTGGGGAACGGGCGTCGGGGTGGCTCCGTACGCGGAGCTGGTCTTCGACGCGGACGGCGACCCGGCCCCGGGGACCGGGACCGCACTCGACGGGATGGACGCCACCGACCTGCTGGTCTTCGCGCACGGCTGGAACAGCGAACCGACCACCTCCACGCTGCTCTACGACCGGTTCTTCGCACCGTTCCCGGGCCTGGTGGGCCCGGAGGTACGGCTGGGGTACGCGGGGGTCCTCTGGCCCTCGATCCGCTTCGCGGACGAGCCGATACCGGACTTCGACCCGCGCGGCCTCGCGGGGGCGCTCGCCGAGCCGGGTTTCGGGCCGGCGCTGGACCCCGGGACCAGGCGGGCCCTCGGGCAGTTCTGGCCGGGACGGCAGACGGAACTCGACCGGATCGCGGAACTGCTGGAGGAGCGGCCGGCGTCGGAGGCCGCGTTCGTCGAGTTCGGCGCGCTGGTACGGGAGTTGGCCGGGGTGGCCGCGGTGCCCACGGCCGGCGGCGAGGACGTGCCGGCGATGTTCACCGAGGACGTCCTGGAGGTCTGCCGCCGCTTCACCGAGGCGCTGGTCGAGGCGGTCGGGGCGGCGGACGGCGCCGGGGGCACGGGCGAGCCGGGCGGGGGTGAGCCGGGCGGGGCGGAGCTGTCCCTGGGCGGCGGGTTGCGGGCCTTGTGGGGTGGCGCCAAGGAAGTGCTGCGCCAGGCCACGTACTACGAGATGAAGAAGCGGGCCGGGGTGATCGGCGAGCGGGGGCTGGGACCGGTACTGGCCCGGCTGGCCGCCCACCGGCCGACCCTGCGTGTCCATCTGATCGGGCACAGTTTCGGCGGCCGGGTGGTGTCCTTCTGCCTGCGGGCGGTGCCCGGCAGCGCCCGGTACGTGAAGTCCCTGACCTTGCTGCAAGGGGCCTTCTCCCACTACGCCTTCACCGACCGCCTCCCCCACGACAAGAGCCGCGGCGGCGCCCTGCACGGCCTCCAGCGCATGGTGGACGGCCCGGTGGTCGCCTGCCACTCGCCCTACGACACCGCGCTCAAGGTGTTCTACCCGCTGGCCTCGCGGATGGCGGGCGATTCGGCCGGTGTCCTGGGCTTGGACGAACGGTGGGGCGCGGTCGGGCACGACGGCGTGCAGGCGGTGCCGGGCGCCCCCCGGTTGACCCTGGCCGCCGCCCTGCGCGACGGGCTGCCGACATCCGGGTGCGTCAGCGTGGACGCGGGCGCCGTGGTCCGCAGGGGCGGGGCACCGACGGGGGCGCACAGCGACATCTGCCACGAGGAACTGGCCCGGATCGTGGTGACGGCGGGGCGCATGGGGCGCTGACTTCCGGCCATGTGCCACCCGCACGCCTCGACCGCCCCGCATGCGCCCGCATCCCTCCGGGCATGTTGGGCACGTCGGGACGTAGGACGACGTTCACCTCGTACGGCGTCTCGACGTCGGTGTGGGCGTGGGCGCGGCGGAGGTGAGGGTGTCATGGCGGGATTCCGGAGTCTGGCCTACCAGGTGCGTGATGGGCGCAACGACCGTGCGTTGCGGCGCCATTCGCTGCGCCGCTGTCTGGAGCGGTTCGCCCCGTACGGGCACCGCGCGACGTGGTGGCACCTGTGCGATCGGCACGGGATCGCCCCCGAGGACCGGGCGGCCGATCCGGGACGGCTGGTCGCGGCACTGGAGGAGTTGGAGGAGGCGCGGGCGGTCTGGCTGGAGTACGAGCGCCAGTTCGCGGAGCGCAGAAGGCGCGAGAAGCACGACGGGCTGCGCCGGCCGGAGTGGGCGTGGGGCGGCAGCGGGGACGCGGTGGTGCGGTGCGCGGACCCGGGGGTGCGGCCGGACGGGACGTTGGGCGAGGTGTTGCGGCGGCTGGTGAAGGCGCTGGAGTCGGAGCCGGGGACGTCGTGCCCGGTCTGCGGGGAGCAGGAGTTGCACTGGTCCTCGGTGGGGTCCGGGCACGGGCCGTGGGCCGGGGCGTGGGCGTGGGACGGTCCGGTGTGCGGGGGCTGCGGGATCGTGGTGCCCAGACCGGCGTTGGCGGACGCGCCGGCGTATCCGGCGTCGGCGGCGTGAGCGGTGGGGCGGCCGGGGGCCGAGGGTGCGGAGGGGCCGGGGGGGTGCGGGTGGGGTCTCGCGGGGTGCGGACGGGCCGCGGATCCAGGTCGCGCTGAACGGCGCGCGGGGCGGGGGCGACGGGACGGCCGTGCCGATGTCCCCGCGGGCGCTGGCGGAGTCGGCGTTGGGGGCGGTCGCCGCGGGGGCCCGGGAGGTACTGGTCCATCCGCGGACGCCGTGCGGGCGCGAGAGCCTGTCGCCCCGGGTGGTGGGGCCGGTGCTGGAGGCGTTGCGGGGCGCGGGGGTCCGCGTACCGCTGGGCGTGCCGGTGAGCGTGGTGACCGAGTCCGATCCGATGGGGCGGCTGGAGCGGGTGCGGTCGTGGACGGTGCTGCCGGAGCGGGCGGTGGTGCGTTGGGGCGAGCCGGGGGCGCGGGAGTTGGCATCGGCGCTGCCGGCGCGCGGGGTGGCGGTGGACGCGGTGGTCCGGCTGGGCGGTCCGGAAGCGTCGGGCGGGGCCGGGCGGGAGGCGGCTCGGGCGGGCGCGGAGACGTGGGCCGGCGCGGCGGCTTGGGCGGCGGGCCAGGCCGGGCGGGTTCGGCTGGTGGGTGAGGCGGCGGGGGCGGATCCGGCGCTGGAGGCGGCGCTGCGGTGGCCGCCGGCCGTGCCGTGGACGCTGTTCGGGCGGGACGCGGCCGCGTGGCCGGTGCTGCGGCGGGCCGCGCGGTACGGGGCGGGTGCGCGCATCGGCGTAGGGGATGTGCTGCTGCTGCCGGACGGGCGGCCGGCCCGCTCGAACGCCGAGCTGGTGGCGGCCGCCGTCCGCGAGTGGGGGCGCGCCGCTACAGCGACAGCCGGGAGCCGGTGAGGCGTTCGCCGAAGACGTCGTCCGGGTTGGACAGCGCGCAGGTCGTCAGCGACAGACAGCCACAGCCGATGCAGTCGGAGAGGTTCTCGCGCAGCCGGGTCAGTTGCTTGATCCGCTCGTCGAGTTCGGTGCGCCATGCCTCGGAGAGGGCCGCCCAGTCCTCGCGGGTGGGCGTACGTTCCTCGGGGAGTCGGGTCAGTGCCTCGCGGATGCTCGCGAGCGGGATGCCGACCCGCTGTGCGGCGCGGACGAAGGCCACCCGGCGCAGCGCGTCGCGGGTGTAGCGGCGTTGGTTGCCGGAGGTGCGGCGACTGCTGATCAGGCCCTTGGCCTCGTAGAAGTGGAGCGCGGAGACGGCGGCGCCGCTGCGCGCGGACAGCTGGCCGACCGTGAGTTCGTGGACTTTTCCGGGAATCTGCGGCACCCGCCCGAGCGTAGTCGGCGTGGCCGGCCAACGGGGCCGGAGGGCGTTGACAGGGGCGGGCGCCCCCAGCATGCTGAGCAAGCGCTTATTAGCTTGATCAGCGAGAGGCAGGGGCAGGGCATGGCCGAACCGAGGATCTTCACGTCCGCCGAGGAGCTGCGCGCCGGTATCGGCGAGCGGCTGGGCCCGAGCGGGTGGCTGGAGGTGGACCAGAAGCGCATCGACCTCTTCGCCGACGCCACGGGTGACCATCAGTGGATTCACGTGGACCCCGAGCGGGCGGCGGCCGGGCCCTTCGGTTCGACCATCGCGCACGGCTACCTCACGCTGTCGCTGCTGCCGAGCCTGGTGCCGCAGATCATGCGGGTCGAGGGCATGCGGATGGGCATCAACTACGGGACCGACAAGGTGCGTTTCCCGGCCCCCGTGCCGGTCGGGTCGCGGCTGCGCGCGACCGCCGTGGTCACCGATGTCCGGGAGGCGGGCGGCGGGGTGCAGGTCACCGCGACCGTGACGGTCGAGCGCGAGGGCGGCGAGAAGCCGGTGTGCGTGGCCGAGTCGGTGTCCCGGTACTACTTCTGAGGCCGCCGGGACGCGCGGGACCGGCGGTCAGGGTTTCGCCGCCACCATGCGCAGCACGAGGTCGGCGTAGAGCGCGCCGACCTCGTCGGGCGTGCGCCGGCCGGCGACGTTGAACCAGCGGGCCACGTCGATGCACAGGGAGAGCACGGCGAGGGTGGTGCCCGGGACGTCGGGGACGTCGAACTCCCCGGACCGGACGCCGTCGGCGAGGATGCGTCGGACGGCGGCGTCGCTCTGCCGGCGCAGTGCCACGATTTCGGAGCGGTGCTCCGGAGCGAGAGCATCGAGCTCGTACTGGACCACCCGCGCCGTGGTGTGGTGCGCGGCATGCCACAGCACGAAGGACCGCACGGCCTCGTCGAGGCGCTCGGCCGCGGTCCCGGGGCGGTCCGCGGCCGTCTCCAGGATCTCCAGCGCCTTGTCGTGGCCGATCCGGCTGATCCGGTGGAGCAGCTCTTCCTTCGTCTTGTAGTGGATGTAGAGCGCGGCCGGGCTCATCCCGGCGCGGGCGGCGATGTCCCGCGTGGTGGTCGCGTGGTAGCCGCGCGCCGCGAAGGTCTCGACGGCGGCGACCAGGAGTCGCCGGGCGGCGTCGGGGGTGACCTCCGACCACGGCTGGTAGCCGCCGGTCTCGGCCGCGCCGGCACTGTCCATCGCTCGCTCACCCTCTTCGGCTTGTAGGAACCAACACCTTACCGGAGGGTGAGCAAGCGCTTAGGGCTGAGCGGCGGGGCGCTCGGGAATCTGCCTCGGGGCGAAGGGATCGTACTCCGCCATGATCTTCTCCATTCGGGCCTGGTCGACCCGGCTGACGATCTGGGTGACCTCCTGGCGGTCACGGACGACCTTGGCCAGGGTGAAGGCGGAGGTGGTGAGGTAGAGGACCGCGATGCCGAGGAAGGCGCGGACCCAGCCGTCGGCGTCCATGTTGTAGATGCCCAGCCCGACAGCGGCGAGGGCGATGCCGAAGGAGGCGACGGCCTGGCCGTAGTACGCCCCCGTGTTCTGCTGCTTGACCGGTGTCTCGTTCATGGGTCCAGCGTCGCGGCGGGGCGCCCTGCGGCGCATCCGCGCGCGTACTCACGTACGTACTCAGGCCGGCGGCCCCGGCGCCCGCACCGCCTCCGACGACCCGTCAGAAGGCGGAAACCCCGGTGCGGGCGCGACCGATGAGGAGCTTCTGGATCTGGCTGGTCCCCTCGTACAGGGTCATGACGCGGGCGTCGCGCAGCAGCTTCCCGGCCGGGTACTCGTCGATGTAGCCGTAGCCGCCGTGCACCTGGAGCGCGTTGCCCGCGGCGCGCACGGCGGCCTCGGAGGCGAAGAGCTTGGCCGTGGACGCCTCGGTGGCGAAGGGCTGACCCCGGTCGATCAGGTCGGCGACCCGCCAGGTCAGCAGTCGGGCCGCGTCGACGTCGACGGATATGTCCGCGATGAGTTCCTGCACCAACTGGTGCCGGGCGATCGGCTTGCCGAACTGCTCGCGCTGTCCGGCGTACGCGACGGCGGCGTCGAGCGCCGCCTGGGCGATGCCGACGCAACCGGCCGCGACCGACATCCGCCCCTTGGCCAGGGCCGACATGGCGACGGAGAAGCCCTTGCCCTCGGGGCCGAGCATCGTGGTGGCGGGTACGCGGACGCCGTCGAGGGCGAGTTCGGCGGTGGCCTGGCCGCGCAGACCGAGCTTGCCGTGGATCTCGCGGCGGGTCAGGCCCGGGCTGTCGGTCGGGACGAGGAAGGCGGAGACGCCGCGATGGCCCGGCTCGTCGTTGGTGCGGGCGAAGAGGAGCACCACGTCGGCCCAGGTGCCGTTGGTGATGAACATCTTGCTGCCGCTGAGGACGTACGTGTCCCCCGCGCGCGCGGCGCGGGTGGTGAGGTTGCCCGCGTCGGAGCCGGTGCCCGGTTCGGTCAGGCCGAAGCAGCCGAGCGCCTCGCCGGAGCACAGGCGGGGCAGCCAGGCCCGCTTCTGCTCCTCGGTGCCCCAGGCGGCGATGGTCTTGGCGACGAGGCCGAGGGAGACCGAGACGATGCCGCGGACGGCGGAGTCGCCCCGGCCGAGTTCCTCGGTGACCAGGGCGTAGGCGAGGTGGTCGCCGCCGGAGCCGCCGTATTCCTCCGGGACGGTCAGGCCGAGGAATCCGAGGTCGCCGAGCTTCTTCACGATGGACCGGTCGACGCTTTCGGCGCGGTCCCAGTCGGCGGCGTACGGGGCGATCTCGCGCTCGGTGAACTCGCGGGCGAGCCGGCGTACGGCGGTCTGCTCCTCGCTGAGCTCCAGATTCACGGGGGCCTCCGCGGGCGGGCGTGGGGTTGAATTAGCAGCGCTAGTTTAACGGGGTCAGGCCCTACTATGTGGCGCATGGCCAGACCGCGCAAGCCCCTCCTGAGCAGAGACCGCATCGTCGAGGCGGCGGGCGCGCTGGTGGACGCGGAGGGGCTGGAGGCGGTGTCGACGCGGCGGCTGGCGGCCGCGCTCGGGGTCAGCGGCCCCTCGCTCTACAACCACTTCCGGACGAAGGACGAGATCCTGGAGGCGGTGGCGGACTCGGTGAGCGGTCGGGTCGACTTGTCGATGTTCGACGGGGACCGCGGCTGGCGGGAGGCCCTGCACGACTGGGCGCACTCCTACCGGGCCGCCTTGGCCGACCATCCGAACATCGTGCCGGTGCTGGCGCGCGGACCCGGCCGTCGGCCGGCGGGGCTGCGGGTGGCGGACGCCGTCTTCGGCGCCATGACGGCGGCGGGATGGCCACCGGCCCAGGCGACGCGGATCGGCGCCCTGATGCGGTACTTCATCCTGGGCTCGGCGGTCGCGTCCTTCGCGCGGGGTTTCGTGGACGACCGGACGGCGTACGACCCCGGCGACTACCCGCACCTGGGGCAGGCCCACCTGCTGGCGGAGCGGCAGCGGGAGGTGGACGAGGGCGCGTTCGAGACGGGCCTGTCGGCCCTGCTGGACGGCCTGGCCCTCCAGTACGAGGCGCTGCCGCGGCCGTCGTGACGACGGCCGCCGGCAGGGCCGTCCCGGTGGGGGCGGCCGGGTTCCCCGAGGGCGCGCGTCAGAAGACGATCAGGGAACGGCCGCCCTTGCCGGCCAGCATGTCCTCGAAGGCGCCCGGGATGCCGTCGAGGGCGATGCGGTCGGTGACGAGGGCCCCGAGGTCGAGGCGGCCGGCCCTGACGTGGTCGGCGATCACCGGGAGGTCGCGGGCCGGGTCGCTGTTGCCGTAGACGCAGCCGGTGAGGGTGCGGGCGAAGTGGAAGATCTCCAGTGCGTGGAAGGTGACCTGCTGCTCCTTGCCGCCGATGCCGACGACGGTGGTGCGGCCGCCGCGACGCGTGGACTCCCACGCGCCCCGGATGGTGTCCGCCCGGCCGACGCACTCGATGGCGACGTCCGCTCCCCGACCGGCTGTGAGGGCGCGGATCTGCTTGGCGGTGGTGTCGGACGCGAGGACGAACTCGGTGGCTCCGGCCGCCCTGGCGAGTTCCTCCTTGGCCGGGGAGACGTCGACGGCGACGATCGGGCCCGCCTGCGCGATCCGCGCGGCCTGGAGGGCGGCCAGTCCGACGCCGCCGACGCCGAAGACGACCACCGACTCGCCGGGGCGGACCTGGGCGCTGTGGTGGACGGCGCCGTAACCGGTCAGCACCGCGCAGCCGAGCAGGGCGGCCTCGGTGAGCGGGATCCCGGCGGGCGCGGGCAGCACGCAGTTCGCCGCGACGACCGTCTCATCGGCGAAGGCTGCGACGTTGAGCCCGGGGTGCAGTTCGGTTCCGTCGGCGTCGTGGGCGTAGACGGCGCCGACTCCGGTGAGGGCGTTGGCGCAGAGCCATACCTCGCCGATCAGGCAGTGGTGGCACGCGCCACAGGACGGGGCCCAGTTGAGCACCACCCCGTCCCCCGGGGCGACGTGCGTGACGCCCTCGCCGACGGCCAGTACCGTTCCGGCGCCCTCGTGGCCGAGCACCGCGGGGACGGGGACCCGCATGGTGCCGTTGGTGAGGGAGAGGTCGGAGTGGCAGACACCGGCCGCGGCGAGCCGCACCCGGACCTGGCCCGGACCGGGTTCGGGCAGCACGATGTCCCGGATCTCCAGCGGAGCTCCGACGGCGGGCAGGATGGCGGCGCGGACCATGGTCGTTTCCGTCTCTCGGGGCGGGGCGGGGGCGGGCGTTGTGACGGCGGGGCGTTGTGACCGCGGGCTGCGGCGGGACTGCCGCGAGGCGCGGCGGGCTTGCGGGGGCCGCGGCGTGGCGCGGCCGGTCTCAGAACTGCAGGGACTTGGTCTGGAGGTACTCGGCCAGGCCGTGCGGACCCAGTTCACGGCCGACGCCCGACTGCTTGTAGCCGCCGAAGGGCGCGAGCACGTTGAAGCGGCCGCCGTTGATGTCCACCTGGCCGGTGTCCATACGGCGGGCGAAGGCGACCGCGGTCTCCTCGTCCGCGGCCCAGACGGCGCCGCTGAGCCCGTACACGGTGCCGTTGGCGATGCGCAGGGCGTCCTCCTCGTCCTCGTAGCGCAGGATCGACAGCACCGGGCCGAAGATCTCCTCCTGGGCGATGGTCATCTCGGGCGTGACATCGGCGAACACGGTCGGGGCGACGAAGTAACCCTGCTCGTGGGGCGCCTCGGGGCCGCCCGCGACCAGGCGCGCGCCTTCCTCGACACCCTTGACGATGTACGCGCGGACGCGATCGCGCTGCTTGGCGTTGACGACCGGGCCGACGCGGGTGCCCGGCTGGGTGGGGTCGCCCGTGGGGTACTTGGCGACGGCGGCGGCCGCGAGGGTGACGGCCTCGTCGTACTGGTCGCGGTGGACGAGCATGCGGGTGAGCGCGTTGCAGCTCTGACCGGAGTTGCGCATGACGTCGGCCACGCCCGTGGAGACGGCCTTGGCGAGGTCGGCTCCGGGCAGGATGACGTTGGCCGACTTTCCGCCCAGTTCGAGGGCGACCCGCTTGATCGCGGCGCCGGCGGTGGCGCCGATCTGCCGGCCCACGGCGGTCGAGCCGGTGAAGGAGACGAGGTCGACTCCCTCATGCCCGGCCAGCGCCTGTCCGGCGACCGACCCGGTACCGGTCACCAGGTTGAAGACTCCGGCCGGGACGCCCGCCTCGTGCACGGCTTCGGCGAAGAGCTGTGCGGTCAGCGGGGTGTCCTCCGCCGGCTTGAGGACGAGGGTGCAGCCGGCGGCGAGAGCGGGTGCCACCTTGGCAACGATCTGGTGCAGCGGGTAGTTCCAGGGTGTGATGGCCCCGACCACACCGACCGGTTCGAGCAGCACCGTGGAGTTGCCGAGGCGCTCCTCGAAGGAGTAGCCGGCGGCGAGTTCGGCGTAGGAGGTGGCGACCCCGATCGGCGCGCCGACGTGGACGGCTTCCGCGAAACCGAGCGTGGTACCGAGCTCGGCGGTGATCGTCTCCGCGATCTCGCTCTTGCGCGCGACCAGTACGTCGCGCAGGGCGCCGATCAGGGCGGCCCGCTCGGCCGGGGGCCTCGCCGCCCAACCGGGCAGCGCCGCGCGGGCCGCCCGTACCGCGGCGTCCACGTCGTCGGCGGTGCCGGCCGGGACCCCTCCGATGACCTGCTCGTCGGTGGGGTTGACGACCTCGATCCGGTCGCGTCCCGCGGCGGGCCGCCATGCGCCGCCGATGTACATCCCGTCGTGGGCCTTCATGGCTTTCCTCCCGAGCACGCGCGAGCGTGTAGACGCCGACCTCGCGGACAGCCTACAAATTAGCAACGGTAGTTTTACCGCGCCAGGGTGGGCCGGGCTCAGATGATGCCGAAAAGCATCCCTGCGGCGAGGACCACCAGGGAGGTCAGTGCCGCCCATTTCACGGTGAAGCGGGTGTGGTCGCCGAATTCGACCTTGGCCATGCCCACGAGTACGTAGACGGCCGGAACCAGTGGGCTGGACATGTGCAGGGCCTGACCGACGAGGGAGGCGCGCGCGATCTCCAGCGGCGCGACGCCGTGGGCGGCGCCGGCTTCGGCCAGTACCGGCAGGACGCCGAAGTAGAAGCCGTCGTTCGACATGAAGTAGGTCAGGGGCAGGCTCAGAACTCCGGTGACGAGCGCCATGTGGGGGCCCATGCCGTCGGGGATGGCGCCGACCAGCCAGTCGGCCATGTGCTTGACCATGCCGGTGCCGGTCAGGACGCCTGTGAAGACCGCGGCCGCGAAGACCATTCCGGCGACATTGAGGACGTTGTCGGCGTGGGCGGCGACACGGGCCTTCTGGTCGGGCATGTGCGGGAAGTTGACAGTGAGGGCGAGGGCCGCGCCGAGCAGGAACAGCACCGGGATCGGGAGCAACTCCATGATCATCGCGGCGAGCAGGGCGACGGTCAGGGCGGCGTTGAACCAGTAGAGGCGGGGCCGGAGGGTCGGCCTGTTCGGGTCGAGACCCTGCATGCCGTCGGCGTCCCCTTCCCCGGCGGACGGGGCCGCGGCCGGTCCGGACGTCGAGGCGGACGTCGACATGGGGGACGAGGTGGGGGACGACGCGGGAGACGCCGTTTCGGGGGACGCGCCTTCGCCGGTGCCGGTGCCGACCGCGACCGTGAGGGCCGGGGCCGCCGCGGGCTCCGCAACGAGCGCGGCGGTGCGCACGTCCGCGTGCGCCTCTTCGGGTGCGCCCTCGTGCGCGCCGCCGCCGGCGCCGGGAAGCGTGAGGGTGCCGACACGGCGGCGTTCCCGCACGCCCAGCACGTAGGCGAGGACGAACACGCACACCAGCCCCATGGCGAGGGCCGGGATCATCGGCACGAAGATGTCCCCGGCGTCGAGCTTGAGGGCGGTGGCCGCGCGGGCGGTGGGGCCGCCCCAGGGCAGGGTGTTCATGACGCCGTTGGCGGTCGCCGCGACGCCGGTCATCACCACCAGGCTCAGTCCGAGCCGCTTGTAGAGCGGATACATGGCCGAGACCGTGATCATGAAGGTGGTCGAGCCGTCACCGTCGAGCGAGACGACGGCGGCGAGCACCGCGGTGCCGACGACGACACGCATCGGGTCGGCCTTGCAGAACCGCAGGATGCCCCGCACGACCGGGTCGAAGAGGCCGACGTCGATCATCACGCCGAAATAGACGATGGCGAACATCAGCATGGCCGCGGTCGGCGCGAGTTTGCCCACGCCGTCGATGACGTAGTCGCCGAGGTGAGCGCCCTTCCCGGCGAAGACGCAGAAGAGCGCGGGGACGAGGACCAGGGCCGCGATGGGCGACATTTTCTTCATCATGATCAGGACGAGGAACGTCCCGATCATGACGAAGCCGAGGAGAGTCAGCATGCAGGGAACGTAGGCGCCGCCTCCTTGCGCCAACAAGACGTGCGCGTGTGAGCAATACGAGCAAAACCCCAGCTCAGGGCAGGGGTGACAGCTCGACGGGGAACCCGTTGAGGACCGCGGTGCCGGACAGCGGGTCCAGGCGGGTGCCGTCGAGCAGTTGGTTCACGTTGACTCCGGGGTCGGTGGCGGCCACCGACAGCCGGGAGCCCGCACGGTCGTGCCCCCAGCCGTGCGGGAGGCTGACGACTCCGGTGCGAATGGAATCGGTGACCTCGACCGGAACGTCCAGGGCGCCGCCGTCGGCGGTGATCCGGGCCCTGCCGCCGTCGGTGAGGCCGAGGCGGTCCGCGTCGTAGGGGTGGACCTGGAGGGTACAGCGGTTGGAACCTCCGACCAGGGCCGGGACGTTGTGCAACCAGCTGTTGTTGGACCGCAGATGGCGGCGGCCCACGAGCACCAGGGCGGCGGGGCGTTCGGCGAGCGCCGCGTGGAGCCTCGGCAGCTCGGCCGCGATCGGGTCCGGCAGCAGCTCGATCCTGCCGCTGCGGGTCCTCAGCACGCCCGGAAGCCGGGGGCGCAGCGGGCCCAGGTCGATGCCGTGCGGGTACGCGAGTACCCGCTCCAGGCTGAGGCCGACTACCGGTGCACCCCCGGTGCCGCGTGCGGGCGCGCTCGTACCCTCCCGCGGATCGGCGTCGGCGCGCGGATCGCCGTCCGCGCCCGGGTCGGCTGCGCCCGGGTCGGCTGCGAACATGTCTCCGTACGGCCCGAGTCGGAGCATCAGATCGAGCCTTCTCTCCGGGCCGGTTTCGCCGGTGAGTAGGCCGGTCAGGCGCGCCGGGTCCGCTCCGCGCAGCGGCGAGTCGGGGTCGCCGGTCTCCTTGGCGAGGGTGGTCTGGATGGCCAGTTCGTCGACGGCTGACGGCTCGGCGCTGCCGTGCATGCCGGAGACGGCGAGGACGAGACGGGCGTGGATTTCGCACTCGTCGAGCCGGCCCGCTTCGAGCGGCACGGCCGGTCGGGTGTAGCGCACCTGGTTGCGGATGGCGAAGCCGTTGAAGGCGAAGTCGTGGTGCGCGCTCTGGGCGGGCGGCGGCGGGGGCAGCACCACGTGGGCGTGGCGCGAGGTCTCGTTGAGGTAGGGGTCGACGCTGACCATGAAGTCGAGGCCGGCCAGGGCCTCATCGAGGCGGTGCCCGTCGGGGGCCGACAGCACCGGGTTGGCGGCGATGGCGATCACGGCCCGGATGCGCCCCTCCCCCGGTGTCTCGATCTCCTCGGCCAGCGCGGCCGTGGGCAGCTCGCTCTTGACCTCGGGGTGGCCACTGACCCGGCTGTGCCACCGGCCCGTGGCGAACCCTTTGCCCGGGCCCGCGGGGCGGGGCCGTGGGCCGGCCGCGGGAAGAGGGAAGAGGGCTCCGCCCGGGCGGTCGAGGTTGCCGGTGAGGATGTTGAGTACGTCGACCAGCCAACTGGCGAGGGTGCCGTATTCCACGGTGCAGCTCCCGATCCGCCCGTACACGGCGGCGGTGGGCGCCGCCGCGAGTTCGCGGGCGAGGGCGCGGATCTCGGCGGCGGGGAGGTCGCATGCGGGGGCGACCGCCTCAGGAGTGAAACTCGCGAGCGCGGCGCCGAGTTCCCCGAGGCCGTCGGTGTGTTCCGCGAGGACTCCTGGGGCCGTCAGCTTCTCGTCGAGCAGCGTCTGAGCGAGCGCGGCCAGGAGGAGGGCGTCGCTGCCGGGGCGTGGGGCGAGGTGCCGGTCGGCGAGCCGTGCGGTGCGCGTGCGGCGCGGGTCGACGACGACCAGTTTGCCCCCGCGTGCGCGCAGCGCCTTCAGCAGCCCGGGGAAGTCCGGAGCGGTGCAGAGCGAGCCGTTGGATTCGACGGGGTTGGCGCCGAGCAGCAGGAGGAAGTCGGTCCGGTCGAGGTCGGGCACCGGGATGGCGAAGGGGTCGCCGAAGAGCAGACCGCTGGAGACGTGTTTGGGCATCTGGTCCAGGGTGCTGGCGGTGAACAGGTTGCGGGTGCCGAGTGCCTTGAGGAGGAGCGGGGGGTAGAGGGCGCCCGCCATGGTGTGGACGTTGGGGTTGCCGAGGACCACACCGACGGATTGGGCCCCGTGTTCCCGGACCAGGGCGGGCACGGCGGCGGCGATGGCGTCGTACGCCTCTTCCCAGGTGGCTTCCCGGAGCTCTCCGTCGCGGCGGACGAGGGGGGTGCGCAGCCGGTCGGGGTCGGCGTCGAGGGCGCCGAAGGAGGCTCCCTTGGGGCAGATGAAGCCCCGACTGAACACGTCGTCGCGGTCGCCCCGGGCGCCGGTGACGGTGGCGCCCTCGATGGTGAGGGTGAGGCCGCAGGTGGCCTCGCAGAGGGGGCAGATGCGCAGGGCGGTGCGGGGCATGGACCCTCCTGGGGTCGGCAGGCCCGCGGCGGCGGGCCGACGGGGCACGAGCATACCGACCGGTAGGGAGGTTGGGGAGGGCTGCGCCCCGGTTCGGCTCCGGCCGCTTCCGGCCTGCCCCCGTGGACGCCGGCGGGATGCGAACGCCGACGGCGAGGCGGGCGGGCGGGCGGCGATGTCAGTCCAGCACCCTGGCCAGGTACGCCTGCATCATGGCGCGGGTTTCGGCGACGATGCCCGGGTCCCCGGCCGGGTCGGTCCGGAAGGCGAGCTGGAGGAGCGCGTCGGTGGCTTCGACGGCGATCAGCACCGCTCGTTCGAGGGCGGCGTCGGGCGCGAGCCCTAGGTGGCGCGAGAGCAGCTCGGTGAGCCGGGCGGCGACCAGGTGGTTCGGGTCGGCAGCGGGCCCTTCGGGGGGCGGCGCGGGCACGCCGAAGTCCACGAGGGCGAAGCCGGGAACGCTGCGTTTCATGGCCAGGTACTCGTCGAGCACCGCGTCCACGACGGGCCGCCAGTGGGTGCTCGGGAGCGCGGCGAGCCGCACCTGGATGCCCTCCGCGTACCGGTCGAGGTTGCGGTGCGCGAGGGCGATGGCCATGGCCCGCTTGTTCCCGAAGAAGCGGTAGACGGATCCGATGGGCACTCCGGCGCGCTGGGCGACGGCGCGGGTGCTGAGGTTCTCGTACCCGGTCTCGTCGAGCAGTTCGGCGCAGGCGTCGAGGATGCGGGCGAGGCGGTCGGCGCTGCGCTGTTGGATCGGGGTCCGGCGCATGGGCTGGGCGGGGGGCACGGGGTCCATCATGCCGCTCCTGGCGGGTGCCGGGGTCGGCGGCCTCAGTTCAGCAGGAGGCCGAGTCCGCCGACGGTGTACGTGATCATCAGCGCGAGCAGCGGCAGTTGACCGGCGACGGCTTTCGCCGGCGGGAAGAGGCGTACGGAGCGGTCGTGGGCCGCGACGACTCCGAGGACGTGGCCGGTGACGACGGCGACGACCTGGAGCGTGGCGAGTCCGCCGGGGCCCACTGGCGGCAAGGGTTCGGGGGCGTTGTCAGTGCCCGCTGCCATGATTACCGTGCGTGGTCCTTCGGTGACGAGAAGGGAGAAGTAGTGGGCGGTGAGATAGCCGAGGGAGATCGGCACGAGTGAGTGCGCGAAGGCGGTCAGCGGGCCGGGGTGCGGGCCGCTGACGAGGCGGGTGGCCGCCGCGCACAGGCAGTAGAGGGTGGCGACGAGGGTGATGGAACCGAGGAGTCCGAGCGTGGCCGTGGGGGTGCGGCCCAGGGGGGAGGTCTGTATCGCGTTGATCCAGGAGGGGTTGTCGGAGAAGCCGTCGTAGGCGGTGGAACCGAGCAGGACACAGACGGTGGCGACGAGTCCGGGCCGCTCGGGCGTCGCGTCGAGTCCGTGGAAGGGGTTGCGCAGGACCAGGCGGCCGTCGGCACGGCGGCCGAGGGGGGAGAGGCCGGCCAGGAGGGTGGAGTACGCCTCGAAGGCGTCTGCGTATGCGAACCAGTTCTCGCCGAAGCGGGCGGCGAGGGCGAGTTGTACGGCGGTGTAGCAGCCGAGGGCGATCAGGAGGGTGGTGGTTGATGCGGGATCCGGCGAGACGAGCTCTAGCCAGGTGAAGCCGAACAGTCCGACCGCGGCGGCCCATTGGCCGAGCCTGGGCGGGAGCGGCCGACCGGGACCCGGGTGGGGCAGGGCCCGGGCGAGCAGCCGGTGCAGGGTGCGCAGGGGGTTGAGGAGGCGCCAGACGGGACCGAAGAGGAGGGAGGCGGGGACGAGCCCGACCCAGAGGAGGACGTAGACGGCGCCGGGAGCGGGGTTCCGGGCGGGATCGTCGGGACCGAGGAGGAGGTGCAGGAGTACGGCGAGGGCTGCGGCGAGGCCGAGTCCGCGAAGGGTGGTGCGGGTGGTCGGCGCGTCGGCCACCCGCTGGAGTCCGGCGGGCAGGGCCAGGCCGGAGCGGTCGCCGCGGAAGCGGGAGGTGGACCAGAGCAGACCGAGGGCGAGGAAGGAGACGAACAGCGCGGCGAAGGCGCCGGCGAAGGCATAGAAGGGAGATATGGGCAGATCGTGCTGGGATCCGATCCCGTGCGCGAGGAAGGTGACGGCCGGATCGGCCGGGTGCGGGACCACGTCCCGGCCTCCGCAGTCACCTCCCGCGCACAGGGCGGGGGCCAGGAACGGTCGCGGTGGGGTCACCGGACGAGGAGTTGGGTGAGGACGAGGCCGGACTCGTGGGTCTCGACCTCGAACAGGCCGGTGCGGTCGGCCGTCAGAATCAGGGTGACTTCTTGGCCCGCGGGCAGGGCGAGTTCCTTGTCGTAGCCGTGGACGTGGAGGGTGTCCGCGCGGTCACTGGTGACCCGAAGGGCCACGCGCTCGCCGTGTGTCACCTCGATCCGGCCCGGAGCCGGGGTGACCTTGCCGTCCCGCACGGTGAGGGTGACCGTCCGGTCCGCCTGAGGGGTCGCCGGCGGCGGGGTTGAGGTCGCGTGGGTGTGGCCGGTCCCGCCGGGGGCGGCGCCGGTCAGCGGGACGGACGCCTCGACCGCCTTGCCGCCGACGGCCCAGGCGGTGTGGTCGTCGGCGTACAAGCGGACGGTCAGGGTGTGCGCGCCCTCAGGTACCTGCGCCGCGGGCAGGTGGAACCAGGGGCCGTACACCCGGGCCAGCTTGCGGCCGTCGAGCTCCAAGTGGGCGTGGCCGGCGCCGGGGAGGGCGGCGCCGCCCGTGCTGTCCGGGGTGAAGCGGAAGCGGGACACGGTCAGTTGGAGGTTCCAGCCGTCCTCGGAGTCGGGGCGCGCGGTGAGGCGCACCTCGGGCGCGCCCTCGGCCGGGACCTCGCGCAGGTGGTGGCCTTCGCCGTCTTGGGCGGGGAGCAGGGTGCCGACGTTGCCGGATGCCTGCTCGTGACTGGTGCCCGGTTTGTGGTGGGTGGTGGCCCTGCCCCCGCAGCCGGCCGCCGCACCGCCTACGAGCAGCAGGAGGAGGGCCACCAGGGCGGTGGTCCGGGCGGTGTGGGTCGTCCGGTGGGGCGGGCGCGGGAGGAGGGGAGGGGAGACAGGGAGGAGGGGGGCGGCGCGAAGGAGGGGGGCGGCGTGGAGAAGGGGGGTGCAGACGTCGCAGGTGACGGGGTCGGCGCGGTGGCCGGTGGGGTGGTCGGTCACTGGGGGCCTCCGGTGGGTTCCGGCGAGTCCGGGGTGGCAGCGGCGCTCAGGGTCGGGGCGGGGCCTGCCGGGACGGGGACGCGGTCACCGTCCGGGTCGCCGCCGGGGCCGGCGGGGCGGGCCGGGGTGGCGCCCGGGCGGGCGGAGGCGACGACCGCCCACAGGGTCCAGAGCACCGCCACGAGACCTCGTATCCAAGCGGGGCTCAGGGGGATCCAGGGGATCATCAGGACGGCCTTGTCGAAGGCGTCGAGCAGGGTGAGGGCGCCCAGCAGCAGGGTCAGCCGGGCGAACCAGGGCCGGTTCGGCCGCAGCGCCGCCCCGGCTCCCGTCCACCAGAGGCCGAGCAGCAGCAAGGCGAGGGCAGGGACGAAGGTGGCTTCGAGCGTCATGGTGGAGCCGGCGACGTCCAGCACCAGCCCGGCCGCGCCCAGCAGCGAGGCGGCCGTCCCGAGCCGTGAGTGGCGAAGACGGCGCCACCACAGCACTCCGCCGACCAGCAGCAGTACGGCGGCGACGGCGAGTGCGATCTGGGTCTGCACCCGCTCCGGGCCGCGGGCGCCGTACCAGTCGCAGCCCGCGGGGAGTTTGCGTGCCTGGACGTTGTAGTCGGCGCAGACGAGCAGGTGGACCAGCTTGACCGGTTCGCCGGCCAGGCGCGCGGAGCCGCCGGAGACCGAGCCGCGGCGGTCACCGCACTCGGGCAGGGTGCCGGGGGTCGATCCGTCCGGCACCGCCTGCCAGCAGTTGCCGGCGCCCTGGCCGTCCCACCACACGTCCATGCCGTTGGGGCGGGAGGCGCCCGACTTGTCCTTGCCGAGGATGTTGCCGGCGTACCGGTTGTGGTGGGAGGTGTCCGCCTGCTTCGACCACGCCTCCTCACCGCGGATGAAGGCGGGGACGGCGCTGAGAAAGAAGCCCGCGCGTTGGTGTCCGTACACCCAGTTGTGCTCGTACAGGTTCCAGTTCCCGCCCGCCGTGATGATGCCCGTGCCCGGTGGCATGGAGATCTGCGGGCAGACCACACCCTGTTCGTAGCCGCGCTCGATGGGCGGCTTGGCGCAGGTGCCGTCCGCGACGTTCGGGTAGTAGTCCGCGTTGTTGTCGTGGATCAGGTTCCGCTCGAACTTGGCGTGGTTCTGCGGCAGTCCGGGGTGGCCGGGGAAGGCGCTGTCCATCGAGGCCCCGCCCATGTTCTGGTCGAACTCGTTGTCGTGCACCCAGACCGAGTCCCCGGCGGTTCCGGAGTAACCGACCATGTTGTGGTGGCTGTGGCAGCCGGTGATCTCGATGGAGTAGCGGGGGACGTCGTAGCCGCGGCCGTTGTTGATGTCGGAGGCGCTGCCGGGGTAGATGCCGGAGTCCCCGTTGCCGTAGGACTCGCAGTTCTTGTAGAGGCCGTGGTCGCTCGCGAAGGTCAGGAAGCCGTACTCGTCGTTCCAGCGGGTGAGGACGTCGTCGATGACGAAGCCGTCGCCCGCGAGCACGTAGAGCGAGTTGAAGGTGGTGCGCTGGGCGGTGAAGTTGCGGAAGTAGATGCCGTTGGACTTGTCGGCGCGGATGGCGTTGAGCTTCTGGTACTTGGCGTCGATGACCACGTCGAGGCGGGAGGCGCCGGTGCCCTCGATCTGGAGGTTCGTCTTGCCGAGGATGGCGACCAGGTTCTGGTTGTGGCGGCACTGCTCCTGCTGCTCGTAGGACAGGATCTGGTAGCCGAGCGCGGAGTTCGGGGCCTTCAGGTGGGCGCATTCCCCCGTCGGCTTGGGGAGGGAGGGCTCCTCCTCGTACAGACCGGGGAGGATCGCGATGTTCATCCCCGCCCGGTCGACGGCGTCGACGGCGTCTTGGAGGTGGCGGTAGCCGGTCTTCTCGCAGCGTTCGTAGAGGGTGAGGTTGCGCTGCTTGAGGTCTGCGGGGAAGGCGGATATCCGGCGCTCGAAGTCCGGTCGGTCCGTCTTGCAGACCAGCAGGTCGGGCTCGGCGGTGCGGTACTCGGGTACGGAGCCGGTTCCGTCGGGGAGGGTGACGGGGCGCTCCTCGTGCGCGGCGGCGGAGGGCGCGGCGACGAGGAGGGACAGGAGGGCGAGGAGGGCGGCGAGGAGCACCGCCGGCACGGCAGGAATCCTGCGGGTCCACGGCATGCGCGAGAGAGTAGAGCAATGTTCATCTTTTCGGATCCCCTCGGGCCCGAATCACGCCGAAGTCCGGCGGCGGGTCGAGGTGCTCGAACCGTGGGCCCGGGCGGGCGAGCCGCCGACGCCCAGGGGCGGTCTCGGACGCCCCTCCCGGACCGGCCTCTGCTCGATCTCGGGGAGGGGGCCCGTCAACCGCCGTCGCCGGCGGGGCTGGACGCGGGGAGCGGCGGTCCGCTTGGGACACGCCCACGCCGGGCCGCCACCACCAAGGTCCCCGACACCCGGAGCGTGGGCCCTGGCCTGGCCCGCATCGGCCGCGCCGGCCCCTTGGGCTGCGCGGCTCGGGGCGTGACCCGCCGGGCAGCCGTCACAGCCGGCGCCGAGCCGCTTCGACGGAGTCCCCGCCGCTGGTGTTGAACGCGACGGCGGCCTGGGGCGGGCGCCGTCGGATCGAAGGGCCTCCGCATCGACACCGGGTATCGCTTGCAGGTCGCAACCCACCACCAGCACTGAAGACATGCCGTCAACTCCTGGACGTGGGCGCTCCGGGGCTTGGTCCGCCGAGGGCGAACCGGCTGAGCCGCCCACGGCTACTTCAGGAGCCGGAATCCGGGCTGTCGGGCCCACGCCCTGAGGAACTCCGCGAATCCGTACGCGACGGGGCGCGGGTCCGTCATCGTCGCGACGATGCCCGCCAGGCCGGCCACGATCGGCACGTGATCGTCACGGAGTTCGGCGTGGGCGACGCCGCCGGTCACGTTCATGACGGCGGCGGTCAGCAGGGCCGTGACAGTGTGGTCGACGGGCCGGTCGCAGAACGCGATGACGTCGACGGCGCGGGTCGGGGTGAAAGCCGAGGAGAGGCCCCCGGTCAACCTCGTCGGCGTGCTCGGCCTCGAATACCGCCTCGTCGTCGATGGGGCCCATGAGGGAGACCAGGACCGGCCGAGGCCCGGCGGCTCCCCACATGTCCGTGACGCCGAGGCTTTCCGCCCGCACGGTCAGGGCGTACCCCCACTCCGGCGTCGACCCCACCCCAGGCGCCGGCGCCCCGGGCGCCCCGCGCCCCGCCCGGCGCCCCGCGCCGCGTCCCGGTGGCGTTGACGGCGGATGGGGGAGAATCCTACTGTCAGGCATAGGATTCCTTCGGCAGACACGGGAGCGTTGCATGAGTGACGGCGGCAGCACCAGCGAGCGGGCCTCGAAGATCGCGGAGGGGCTGGCGTACCTCACCGGCTTCGGGAACGAGCACAGCTCCGAAGCCGTTCCCGGGGCGCTCCCCCACGGCCGGAACTCGCCCCAGCGCTCCCCTCTCGGCCTCTACGCCGAGCAGCTCAGCGGCAGCGCGTTCACCGAGCCGCGCACCCACAACCGCCGCTCCTGGCTCTACCGGATCCGCCCCTCGGCCGCGCACCCGCCCTTCACCCGCGTGGACAACGGTGCCCTGCGCACCGCGCCCTTCACCGAGACCGTCCCCGACCCCAACCGTCTGCGCTGGAACCCGCTCCCCGACCCGGCCCCCGGCACCGACTTCCTGGCCGGCCTCTGGACCCTCGGCGGCAACGGCGACGCCACCCAGCGCACCGGCATGGCCATCCACCTCTACGCCGCCAACGCCCCCATGACCGACCGGGTGTTCAGCGACTCCGACGGCGAGCTGCTCATCGTCCCCGAGCGCGGCGGTCTGCTGCTGCGCACCGAACTCGGTCTGCTCAGCGCCCGCCCGGGCGAGATGGCGTTGATCCCCCGCGGCGTCCGCTTCCGCGTGGAGCTGCTGGACGCGGACGCCCGAGGCTACGTCTGCGAGAACTACGGGCAGCCGTTCGAGCTGCCGAACCTCGGCCCGATCGGCGCCAACGGCCTCGCCGCCGCGCGGGACTTCCGGGCTCCCGTGGCCGCGTACGAGGACATCGAGCGTCCGACGGAGGTGGTCAACAAGTTCTGCGGAAACCTCTGGTCGGCGACCTACGACCACTCGCCGCTCGACGTGGTCGCCTGGCACGGCACGCACACCCCGTACGTGTACGACATGCGCCGTTTCAACGTCATCGGCTCCATCAGCTTCGATCACCCGGACCCGTCGATCTTCACCGTCCTCACCTCTCCCTCGGACACCCCGGGGCTCGCCGGCGTGGACTTCGTCGTCTTCGCGCCCCGCTGGCTGGTCGGGGAGGACACCTTCCGGCCGCCGTACTTCCACCGGAACGTGATGAGCGAGTACATGGGCCTGATCGAGGGCGCCTACGACGCCAAGGCCGAGGGTTTCGTGCCGGGCGGCGGCTCGCTGCACAACATGATGTCCGCGCACGGGCCGGACCGGGAGACGTTCGACCGGGCGAGCGCCGCGGAGCTGAAGCCGCAGAAGATCGACGACGGTCTGGCCTTCATGTTCGAGACGCGCTGGCCCGTCACCGCCACCGCGCAGGCGGCCGGCGCCGACCACCTCCAGCGCGGGTACGACGACGTGTGGCAGGGTCTGGAGCGCCACTTCCGCGCCTAGAGGGCGTCGGCCGTCGAAGCCCCGCCCGTCCCGCCCGTACGGAGAAACACCGTGACCGCCTTCGCCCCCGACTCGCTGGTACTGAACCGGAAGCTTCCGCTCTGGTACCAGGTCTCCCAGTCGCTGCGCGCCTCGATACTGGGCCGCACCCCGGACGCCTCGCTGCGGCTGCCCACCGAGGAGCAGTTGGCCGAGCACTACGGGGTGAGCGTGCTGACGATGCGCCAGGCGCTCAAGGAGTTGGAGGGCGAGGGTCTGATCAGCCGGCACCGGCGGCGCGGCACGTTCATCGAACCGGGCGCGCGGCGCGGGGCCCCGGTCCGGCTGCTCGGTTCGGTGGACGCGATCGTGGCCCAGCAGTCGGGCGAACGTACGACGATCCTCGGCCATGCCCGCGTGCTGGTGGCCGGGGACCTGCTGGAGCACTTCCCGGACACCGCGGAGGTGGTCACGTACCGGCGTCTGCGCCACGACAGCGAGACCGGCGAGCCGAGCAACTGGGCGGAGAACGCGGTCCTGCCGGAGCTGGCCTCCGCGATCGATCCGGCGGACCTGGAACGCTGGCCGATGACCAAGGTGATCCGGGACATCGTGGGCGTGAAGATCAGCCGGATCACCGACACGGTGGAGGCGCGGCTCGCCGATCCGGAGACGGCCGAGCTGCTGCGGGTCCCACTGCTCAGCCCGATCCTGCACTACACGGGCGTGACCTACGACGCGGACGGGCGGGTCGTGGACGTCGCTCGCATCCGCTACCGGGGTGACCGGTTCTCGTTCACCGTGACCGTCGACGCCACCTGATCCGACGGTCCCGAGAGTCTCTACCGTCCTGAGAGTCTCTACCGTCCTGAGGGTCCCTACCGTCCCGAAGGTCCCGGCCGCACCCACGGTTCCGAGCTTCCGAGCGCCCCCGGCGCCCGGAGGGCCCCGAGCGCAGCCCCACCGCGGTCAGCGCTTCCGCTCCTCTTCCTCCGCGCCCCGCTCACCCTCCGCCTGGGACGGCGTTCCGCGCATGGTCTGCGGATGCCGCTGCCCCTTCTCCTTCTCGTCCATGTCCTCGTCGAGGCGCTCGCCCTCGGCCTGCGACGGGGTCGAGTATTCGTCGTACTGACTCATGACCGCCTCCTACCGGAAATGCTCCTCAAACGCCTCCATAGGCGTACACAAGGAGCGTAACGCTTCGATCGGGACCGGGCCCGGCCGCCGCTCGCCGTCGATACCATCGGCCGCGTGAGCACCGACGTACCGCCGCAGAACCCGCTGCTGGACGATCTGATGCCCTGGTCCGTGCGCCCGCCGCGGCTGGGACGGGACTGGGTGGCCGCGCCCGACCCGGCCACCCTGCGGTCCCGGTGGACGGCGCTCGTGGCCGCCGAAGGAGCGGAGCAGGAGCGGTTGTTCCGGCCCGCCCGGGGCCGTACGCCCGCCACCGGGGCGGCCGCCCTGCCCGGGCAGCGCTCCGAGACCGCCCCCTTCGCCGCCACCCCCGGCCCCTGCCCACAGCCCGTACGGATCCTGCGCGCCCCCTTCGACGAACAGTGGCTGCTGCCGGACCAACGGCTCATCGACGCGGCCCGCCCCGAGCTGTGGCGGGTCCGCGACGATCGGCAACTTTTCCTCGTCGAGGCCCCCGAACCGCTGGTCACCGCCCACCTCCCGGTCGGCCGGCTCGGCCGCGTGCGCCCCCTGCACCGGCGTCCGGGCGGCGCGGAGCCAAATATCGCGCCGGGGCTGCCGGCCCTGCTGGGCGAGCGGTACGGCGTCCGGGTCGGCCCGGAGGACGTCCTGTGCTGGATCCTGGCGGCGGCCCGCCCCGGGGCCCGAGGGGCGTACGAGGTCCCGCTCGCCGCCGATCCGGAGCACTGGCGCGCCGGGCTGGAACTGGGGAACCGGCTGCTCGCCGCGCAGGTGCGCGGCGCGCGGGGCGGGGACGCGCCCCGGCTGCCGGACGGGCGTCGGCCATACGTCCGCTCGGCGGTCACGACGTGGCCGGGCGCGCTCGCGTACGACCCGGAGACCGAGAGGCTGACCCTGGGGAACGGGAGCATCTCCCCCGTACCGGCGGGCGCGTGGGAGTACGAGGCGCAGGGCGCACGGACGCTGGAGACCTGGTTCGCCGCCCGCACCGCGCACCGGGCGGCGGCGGGGACGGAAGGACCTGCGGCGGTGGGGACGGAAGGGCCGCAGGCGGCGGGGCTGGAGGCGCTGGGCCCTGCCGAGTGGCCGCAGGCCTGGACCTCGGAGCTGCTGTCGCTGGTGACGACGCTGGGGCTGCTCGCCGACCTGGCCCCGTCGCGGGCGGCGTTCGAGCCGGGGCCCCCGTTGTCGACCGACGCCCTCGCGGCCGCCGGGGTGCTGCCGCCGCCGCGCTGGGCCCGGCGCCCGGCCTCGGTCCTGGACCACCGGGAGGAGGGGCCGGGCGGCCAGTTCGCCCTGTTGTGACAGCCCCTGCCGTGGCAGCCCCCTGCTTAGAAAGCGCCTGCTGTGGAAGCCCGTCGTGGCGACCTACTTCGCCCACGCCCCCAGCAGTCGTGACACCGAGCGGTCGAACGCCTCGCCCAGATCGGCGGGGATACCCGTCCATCCCGTGAGGGCGGCGGCCAGCCTCGGGTACTCCCCCGTGGCGATGCGGGAGGCCAGCCATGCCGTCCGTACGTCCTGCTCGTCGGCCTCGCTCCAGGGCAGCGTGCGCGCGCGTTCGGCCAGGGCCAGTTCGCTCGACACGTACGTGGCCACGGCGCCGTTGACGGCGGCGATCAGCTCCAGCTTCTCCGCGTCCGGCAGGTCCAGCGGCGCCAGACAGGCCAGGCCGTGCTCCAGGTACCGCAGGGCGTTGGGGCTGAACCCGTGGACCGGGCTCAGCAGCCGGGGCAGCCAGGGGTGGCGGTGCATGAGCGCCCGGGTCTGGTGGGCCAGGGCCAGCAGGTCGGCGTGCCAGTCGCCGGTCGGCGGGGCGTAGGAGTACTCGCCGCTCACCGCGTCGACCATCAGCTCGTAGAGGTCCTCCTTGCGCGGGACGTAGTTGTAGAGGGACATCGTCCCGGCGCCGATCCCGGCCGCGACCCGTCGCATGGAGACGGCGTCGATCCCCTCCGTGTCCGCGATCCGCACCGCTTCGGCCGCGATCGAGTCACGGCTGTGCGCGGGCCGCGGGCCCCGCCCCGCGCGCTGCGGACGGGCCCAGATCACTTCGGGTTCGGCGGGGCGTCCGCCGCCGGGTGTCATCCGCTCGACCTCGTCCATCGCACCGTCACCTGATCCATCGCCCCATCGTAGTTACGTACAGCGTACGTAGTGCGGTAGGGTCCGGCACATGACTACTACGTACGCTGTACTTAGTGAGCGTCTGGAGAAGAACTACGGGGAGGTCCACGCCCTGCGCGGGCTGGACCTGGCCGTGCCGTACGGGGCGGTCTGCGGCCTCCTCGGCCCCAACGGCGCGGGCAAGACCACCGCCGTCCGCGTCTTCGCCACCCTCACCGCCCCCACCGGCGGCCGCGCACTGGTCGCCGGTCACGACGTCACCCGCGAGCCGGCCGTGGTGCGCCGCGCCATCGGGGTCACCGGGCAGTACGCCTCGGTGGACGGGGACCTGACGGGCCGCGAGAACCTGCGGCTCTTCGCCCGCCTGGCGGGGCTGCGCGGGGCCGCCGGCCGGGGCAGGGCCGACGAGCTGCTGGAACGCTTCACCTTGGGCGGCGCGGCCGACCGGGTCGCCTCCACCTGGTCGGGCGGCATGAAACGGCGCCTGGACTTGGCCGCCGGGCTGATCAACCGCCCCCGCGTGCTGTTCCTGGACGAACCGACGACCGGCCTCGATCCGGCGGCCCGCGAGCACATCTGGGCGGCCGTACGGGAACTGGCCGACGAGGGCACCGCCGTCCTGCTCACCACCCAGTACCTGGAGGAGGCCGACCGGCTCGCCGACGACATCGTGGTCGTGGACGGCGGCCGGGCCGTGGCCGGCGGGACCCCGGCCGAGCTCAAGGCCCGGATCGGCGCCCGCGCCGAGGTCACCGTCACCGACCGGGCGGCCCTCGCGGGCGCGGCCGTCGTACTCGACCAGCTCACGGGCGGCAGTCCGGTCGTGGACGAGGGGCGCCTCACGGTGGGCGTGACGGTCCTGGACGGTGACCTGACGCTGCCCCGGATCATCCGCGCCCTCGACTCCGCCGGCATCCCGCTCACCGACGCCGCCCTGCGACCGCCCACCCTGGACGAGGTGTTCCTGCGCCTCACCCGGGTCCGTACCGCCACCACCACCGGGCACGCGAAGGAGAACGCGGCATGAGCACCCTGCTGTCCGACGGCGGCGCCGTCTTCACCCGACAGTTGCAGAAGGCGCGCCACGCGCCCGCGCTGCTGATCCTCACCCAGACGATGCCGATCACGATGCTGCTCTTCTTCGGCTACGTGTTCGGCAGCGCGCTCGCCATGCCGGGTTCCGAGTACCGGGAGTTCCTGGTGCCGGGGCTGCTCGCCGCCACCGCCGCGAACGGTCTGATGACCGGCATGTTCACGGCCGCCCAGGACGCGCACCGCGGGGTGATGGACCGCTTCCGCACGCTGCCGATGAGCCGGGCCGCCGTACCGCTCGGGCAGACCGCCGCCGATCTGCTGACGACGGCGCTGTCGATGGTGCCGCTGATGCTGGTGGGGCTGGCGATGGGGTGGCGGGTCGAGCACGGCCTGCCGGGCGCGCTCGGTGCCCTGGGGGTGCTGTTGCTGTTCCGCTTCGCCATGGCCTGGACGGGTACGTACCTGGGGCTGCTGAGCAAGAGCGAGGAAGCGGCGGGCCAGTTGGGCAGCGCCACCTTCGTCCTGCCGATGCTCTCCAGCGCCTACCTGCCGACCGCCGGGCTGCCCGGGTGGCTGCGGGCGGTGGCCGAGTGGAACCCGATCAGCGCGGTGGCGAGCGCGGTGCGCGCGCTGTGCGGGAACGCGGGCGGTGAGGCCGCGGCGGGCGCCGCCTGGCCGGCGGCCCATCCGGTGGCGGGGGCGGTGCTCTGGTCCCTGGTACTGCTCGCGCTGACGGCGCCGGCGGCCGCCCGCCGGTTCGCCCGCGGCCGGGACTGATCCCGTCCCGGACCGACTGCGACCGGGACCGACCGGTGCCGGGACCGACCGCGACGGGAACCGACGGGGGCCCGGGAGTGGCCCCGATCGACACGGACAGCGGCCGGGACCGGCTACGACCGGGACAGAGAGGGACCGGCCACGACCGGGACCGGCCACGACCGCCGACCGCCCTCGGCAACCCGGGCGCCGGAACTCCCGAGATCTCGGCACTGTGCGGGATGACAGGCCCGGGTCCCAGCCGGTAGGCAGGCTGTCATGGCTCCCGATACGCACCCCGCGCCGCCCGCCGCCGATCCGCTGCCCCTCGACGGCGTCACCGTCGTCGCCGTCGAACAGGCCGTCTCGGCCCCCTTCGCCACCCGCCAGCTCGCCGATCTCGGAGCACGGGTGGTCAAGGTCGAGCGCCCCGACGGCGGCGACTTCGCCCGTGCCTACGACACCACCGCCCAGGGCCTCGCCTCGCACTTCGTCTGGGCCAACCGCGGCAAGGAGTCGATCGCGCTGGACCTCAAGGACCCGCGCGGGCGGGAGGTCCTGCACGGGCTGCTGGACGGCGCCGACGTCTTCGTCCAGAACCTCGCCCAGGGCGCCGCCGCCCGGCTCGGCCTCGACTCGGCCGCCCTGTGCGCCCGCTATCCGCGGCTGATCGCCGTGGACATCTCCGGGTACGGCCCCGAGGGCCCGTACGCCCACAAGCGCGCCTACGACATGCTCGTCCAGTGCGAGGCGGGGCTCGTGTCGGTGACCGGCACCCCGGAGCAGCCCGTCAAGGCGGGTATTCCGGCCGCCGACATCGCGGCGGCCATGTACGCCTTCTCGGGGGTGCTCGCCGCTCTCCTGCGTCGCGGGACCACCGGGCGCGGGGGCCGGGTGGAGGTGTCGATGCTGGACGCGCTCGCCGAGTGGATGGGCCACCCCCTGCACCACACGATGCACGGCGGCCGACAGCCGGTGCGGACCGGCCTCGCGCACGCGGTCATCGCACCCTACGACGCCTACCCGACTGCCGACGGGGACCGCGTCCTGCTGTCCGTACAGAACGACCGTGAGTGGCGCCGCCTCGCCGAACAGGTGCTGGAGCGGCCGGAGTTGGCGGACGATCCGGCGTACGCGACGAACGCCGCGCGCACCCGCGGCCGGGAGAAGACCGACGCGGTGGTGGCCGAGGCGCTGGCCGGGCTGGACGCGGACGAGGCGATCGGGCGCCTGGAGGCGGCGGGCATCGCCTGCGCGCGGCTCAACTCGGTGGCGCGGCTGGCCGCGCACCCGCAACTGGCCGCCCGGGACCGCTGGCGGGAGGTGGGGTCACCGGCCGGTCCGCTGCGGGCACTCCTGCCCCCGATCGGACTGCCGGACGGCCCGCCGCCCCGGATGGGCGCGGTGCCCGCGCTGGGCGAGCACACCGAGGCGTTGCTACGGGAACTGGGGATGGCCGACGAGGGGATCACAGCGCTGCGCCGGGACGGTGTGATCGCCTGACGGGGACGGCGGCCCGGCCGCAGGCCGCGCGACAGCGGGTCCCGGCCTCCCGGTGTCCCGGCGCGAGCACGCGCGGGGACACCGGGACATCGGGGCATCGGCAACACCGGGGCGCCGAGCGACCGGAGTGCGGACCGTGGACGGGCCATGAACGGGCCGTGGACAAGACGGGGCCGGGGGGTTGCGGCCGGACCGACCGGCCGCCTCTCGGGGACGGTTACGAGCGGCGGCTGCCGAAGAGGGTGCGCCGCAGCCGGCGCAGCGGCGCGAACAGCGCGACGCGCGCGCTCCGGCTCCGCTGGACGTGCGTGTGGTCGCGGGAGGTGAGTTCACGCATCAGCAGCGTCGCCTCCGCGGCCTCGTGGTGCGGGACGGCGGGTCCGCCCAGCACGGCGAGGTGGCGGTCGAGGCGCGAACTGGTCGCGCTGCTGCCGCAGGTGATGGCAGGCACGCGGGGCGGCCTGCTGCGCATTGCTATCTGTTCCATGTCTCTCCCCACCCGTACGAGGGCACCCGGCCCGGGCAGGTTAACCCTATCGCCCCCGGGTCGCCCCCGGGTATCCCGGTGGTGTGAATTACCCCTATACCTACGGGGAGTTGACGATTACTCAGCGCAGTCGGCGATCACTCTCCGCACAGGCCGGAGGGGGCCCGACCCGCCCCCGGGGCCTCCTCGCGGCGGTCCTGTCACCACCCGTGTCAACGCGGGCCCGCTGCGGTAACTTGGAGTGATCATCCGGTGACGGAGACGGGGGGCTCGGGTGAGCGGGAACGTGGAGGGGGACGGGCGTGTCGTCGCCGGCCGGTACCGGCTGTTGGATCCGCTGGGCCGGGGCGGCATGGACATCGTCTGGCGGGCCCGGGACGAGGTGCTCGGCCGCGAGGTCGCGGTGAAGGAGGTCAGGGCGCCGGCAGGTCTGGACGCGGCCGAGGTCGAGCGGATGTACCGGCGGCTGGAACGGGAAGCCTGGGCGGCGGCGCGGGTCTCGCACCGAGGGGTCGTGACCGTCTACGACGTGGTGACCGAGGAGGGCCGCCCCTAGATCGTGATGGAGCTGGTGCGCGGGCTCTCACTGGCGGAGGTGTTGGAGGGCGAGGGGCCGATGGCCCCGCAGCGGGCCGCGCACATCGGCGAACAGGTGTTGGCCGCGCTGCGCTCCGCGCACGAGTCGGGGGTGGTGCACCGGGACGTGAAGCCGGCCAACGTGCTGATCGCCAACGACGGCCGGGTGCTCCTCGGGGACTTCGGCATCGCGAGCCTGGAGGGCTCCTCCGCCCTCACGATGACCGGGGAGGTCGTGGGGTCCCCCGAGTTCCTCGCGCCGGAGCGGGCGCTGGGTCGCGGCCCGGGGCCGGCGTCGGACCTGTGGTCGCTCGGCGTGCTGCTGTACGCGGCCGTCGAGGGAGTCTCGCCGTTCCGCCGGGACACCCCGCTGACCACACTGCGGGCGGTGGTGGAGGACCAGTTGCCGCCGCCGCGCCGGGCCGGGCCGCTGGCGCCCGTACTGGAGGGGCTGCTGCGCAAGGAGCCGGCCGAGCGGCTGTCGGCGGCGGAGGCCACCCGGATGCTTCGGGTGATCGGCGCGGGCGGGACCGTACGCCATCCGGGCGGTCCGGTGGCGGGGCCGGACGCGTCGACGGCCCCGTTGTACGGACGGGCCCCGGGGACGGGCCCCTACGGCCCGGCCCCCACGACACCCCTCGCCCCCCTCGCCCCGCGTGACACGGCTCCGCGGGCCCAACGGGAGTGGGCCGTATTGGTGTTGACCGCCGGGATCGTGGTGCTGCTGCTGGCGGTGGTGACACTGGGGTGGTTGCTGCTCGACCACGACGCGGAACCGGGCGCGAACGGTGGCAGCGGCGGGAACGGCGCCCCGGGCACGGCGGCCGCCTCCACGGGTCCGTCGCCCGCGCCTTCCGCCTCGTCCTCCGCCTCGCCCTCCGCCTCGCCCTCGGCGAGCGGCAGCCCGACGCCCGCGCCGAAGGTGACGCTGTACGTCCACACCGTGCACGGCGGCTACCGCGGCGGCTGCCCGCCTAGCCCGGCCGACGCGCCCGCCTTCACCGGGACCATCGAGGTGGACGCCGTCCCCGCCGAGGTGGAGTACCGCTGGGTGACGCGCGGCGCGGCCGGCTCGGACGCCGGCTGGCAGAGCGTCACCTACGAGGCCGGCGGCGCGCGGACCCGGCGGTTCGACCACACCGAATCCGATCGCGGGGCCGGTGCCGGCTCGGACGACGCCGTCCGGTTGGAGGTGCGCCGGCCCGCGCGGGCGGTCTCGGCGTGGCTGGACTTCTCCCTCACGTGCGAGGAGGAGACCCCGGCGCCCGGGGCCTCCTCCTCCGTTCCACCGGCCCCCTCCGCCTCCCCGAGCCGGACACCGGACTCGGGGAGCACGCCGTAGCGGCCGGTCGGGGCGTTACGCCTTGCCGGCGAAGACGGGCAGGTAGCCGCTCGACTGCCCGGTGGCGGTCGGGTGGTAGGACTCGCCGATGTCGGCCCAGTTCAGGCTGTGCAGCCATGCGCTGCCGGAGCAGATCTCGTGTCCGGTGAAGGCGCCGGTCACCGAGGCGAAGGTGAAGCCGTGGTTCGCGGCGCGTTTGGCGATGGCGGCGTTGAGGTAGTCGGCGGCGCCGTTGATGGCGCTGCGTTCACCCTCGGTCAGTCCCGCGACGCAGGAGCCGTTGAGCTGGTAGAAGCGGGGATAGCCGAGGACCACCACGTGGGCGGCGGGGGCGCGGCCGGTGATGGCGTTGTAGACCTGGTCGAGTTGACCGGGGAGGGTCGAGTCCACGTACGCCTTGGCCTGGTTGACCCGGTTGACGCAGGTGGACTCCGACTGGAGCACACAGGTCGTCATGACGTCGGAGAATCCGGCGTCGTTGCCGCCGATGGTGATGCTGACGAGGTCGGTGCCGGAGTTCAGCGGGCCGAGCTGGCCGGAGAGGACGTCACCCGTCCGGGCGCCCGAGCAGGCGACGAACGAGAAGGTCTGCGGGGAGTGGGCGGCGGCCCACAGGGCCGGGTAGGCGCGGGAGGTGCGCTTGCAGTTGCCGCTCCCGCTGTCGTAGTTGCCGGAGCCCACGCCGGAGGAGTACGAGTCTCCGAGGGCTACGTAGCCGAAGTCGGCCTGGGCGGAGGCGGCCGCCTGGCCCGCGCCGAACAGGGTGGCACCTGCGGCGAGTAAGAGGGCGGAGGTGAGGGTGGCGAAGCGCGACAGGCTCTTGCTCATGTGTGCGGCTCCTAGTGGGGGTTACTCCTGAGTCGTTGGTACAGCGAGCACGGCCCGGCTGGAAGTGTTCATGCCAAGAATGTTCGGAGTGGAGTCCGCTCCGAACCTTCACCGACGAGGGGTTTGAAGAGCCGACCCGGGCACCCGTTCCGGCGAAAGACGGGTGCGGGAGGCCAGTTCGTGCCGGATCATGGGCGCCATGTCAGCCAACCCGCACGACGCGCTGCCGATCCGGCTCACCCTCGACGACAGCGACTCGCCGTCGGATGTCGTCGACGCCCTGTTCCTCGGCCGGTTCTCGTCCGGCGAGCAGCCGTACTCGCACAGCGTCTCCATCGAACGGGTCAAGGCGGAGGCCACCTTGCTGCCGCCCGGCGCGAGCGTGCTGCGCTCGGCGCGCGACACCGACCGCAGCGCCACCCTCGCCGAGGGCGAGGGCTGGACCGTGCTCGTGTCGCGCTGGAGCCGGGGCGCGGACGTGACGGTGACCGCCGTCAGCGACGAACTGGCCGCGGGCGTGCTCGGCGAGGCGACGGAAGGGGCGCGGGACGAGCCCGAACCGCAGCCGGAGAACGTCACGATGGGCTTCTGGTACGTCTCCCCGCGCCGCGGCCCCTACCGCACGACCCGGCAGATCGCGGCGGGTACCTGGGCCGAGGTGCGGCCCAACTACACCGCGCCGGTGGCGGAGGCGATGGACCGGCTGATGAAGGTGACCCCGGACGACATCGCGGGCCGGCTGCTCCTGCTGCACGGGCCGCCGGGGACGGGGAAGACCTCCGCGCTGCGGACGCTGGCCCGGTCGTGGCGGGAGTGGTGCCAGGTGGACTGCGTGCTGGACCCGGAGCGGCTGTTCAACGACGTGGGCTACCTGATGGACATCGCGATCGGCGAGGACGAGGGCACGGCCAAGGGCCGCTGGCGGCTTCTGTTGCTGGAGGACTGCGACGAGCTGATCCGCGGCGAGGCCCGCCACCAGGCCGGTCAGGCGCTGTCCCGGCTGCTGAACCTGACGGACGGCCTGCTGGGCCAGGGCCGCAACGTCCTGGTCGGGGTGACGACCAACGAGGACCTGGAGCGGCTGCACCCGGCGGTGGTCCGGCCGGGCCGCTGCCTGGCCCGGATCGAGGTGGGACGGCTGACGCACCGTGAGGCGGCGGACTGGCTCGGTACCGACGAGGGCGTCTCCCGCGAGGGCGCCACGCTGGCCGAACTCTTCGCCCTGCGCCGCGGTACGGGCCCGACGGCGGCCCTCCTGCCGCCGCAGGGCCACGGCGCGGAGCCGGGGCTCTACCTGTAGGTCCCGCCCCGGCGGCCCCGGGACGACGACAATGGCGCCGACGACCACGCCCCGCCGTGCCCGGCGCCCCCGGGCATACCGAACAGGAGTCCCACGTGCTCGAACCGGCGCAGGAGAATCCCTTCCCCGACACCTCCGTCCTCGGCGAGGGCCCGGAGCCCCACCCGCAGCTGCGCCCCGTGCTGGCGCTCATCGGGCGCTGGCACGGCCGGGGAAGCGGTGAGTACCCCACCCTGGAGCACGGGTTCCGGTACGAGCAGGAGGTCACCTTCAGCCACGACGGACGGCCCTTCCTGCGCTACGAGTCCCGCGCGTGGCTGATCGACGCGGCCGGCGCGGCCCTGCGCCCGTCGGGGCGGGAGGTCGGCTGGTGGCGGGTGATGCCCGACGCCACCCTGGAGGTGGTGCTGGCCCACCCGACCGGGATCGTCGAGACGTACGTCGGCCGGGCGTCCGGCACGGAGTTCGAGATGGCGACCCGGAGCGTGTCGCTGACCCCCCGGGCCAAGGAGGTGACCGGGATGCGTCGCCGGTACACCCTGGAGGACGGGGAACTGGTCGTGGTGCAGGAGATGGAGGCCATGGGACAGCCGATGCAACACCACCTGATGGCGCGGCTCCGCTCCCGCACGGCGTGAGGGAGCCCGCTCCTGCGGCGGGGCCGCGCCACGCCTACCGCGTGGGCTGCGCGCCTACCGCGTGGTTTCACCCGCCGTACCGTGCCCGCAGCGCCTCCCCCGCCGCGGCCACGGCCTCGTCCCGGGTCAGACCCAGCCGGTGGACGCGTTCCGCGAACGCCTGGGCCGCCGCGGCGGCCTCCCGCGCGGCGGAGTCCCCGGCGGCGGCGACGAACGTCCCGTTGCGCCCCCGCGTCTCGATCACGCCGTCCGCCTCCAGGGCCCGGTACGCCTTGGCCACGGTGTTCGCCGCGAGCCCCAGTTCCTCCGCCAGCCCGCGCACCGTCGGCAGTTTGAACCCCACCGGCAGCCGCCCGGTGCGTGCGCCGTCCGCGATCTGCGCGCGCAGTTGCTCGTAGGGGGCCGCGGCGCCGGCCGCGCCGTCGATCTTGATCTTGAGGTGGGTCGAAGTCGGGGTCACGCGGCCGATTCTCCCCCACCGCCTCGATAATTCGCAGGCGCCGAGAGCGGCCCGGCGCCTAGCGTCGGCCGCATGACCGTTTCGATCCGTGACCTGCGCCCCGGCGATCGGGAGGATGCGGAGGCCGTCGTACGCCTGCGCCGGTCCGCCCTCCCGTTCATGATCAGCACTGCGGCGGGGGTGGCCCACGAGGTCGCCTGCGCCCACCCCGACAAGCGGTACCGCATCCTGCTGGCCGAGGGCGCGGACGGCCCGGCCGTCGCCACCGCCCAGGTCGGCATCGCGCACGAGAGCCCGGAGCCCGGGCAGGGCTACGTCAACCTCCAGGTGCATCCCGACCACCGTGGTCTGGGCGTCGGAAGTGCCCTGCTGCGCGCGGCGGAGGACCACCTGACCGCCGCCGGGGCCGTGACCGCGTACGCCTGGGTCCTGGACGGGGCCGCCGAGCACTCCTTCGCCGCACGACACGGCTACCGGGCCGGCCGCTCCGCGCACTTCCTGCGGCTGGAGCTGTCGGCGGACACCCTGCCGCCCGCGCCGACCGTCCTGCCGCCCGGCGTCGAACTGCGTCCCGCCTCCGCGTTCGCGGACGACCCGCGCCCGCTGTACGAGGCCGACGCGGAGGTCTCGTCGGACGAGCCGGGCGACCTGCCGGTGGAGCTGGACGACTACGACGACTGGCTCGGCGAGGTGTGGCGTGATCCCTCGCTCGACCACGACCTGACGACGGTCGTCCTCGTCGACGGCGCCGTGGCCGCCTTCTCGGCCGCGCGGACCGACGGGGCGGGCCGCTACGGCTCCGCCATGACCGGCACGCGCCGCGCCTACCGGGGCCGGGGTCTGGCCAAGCTCGCCAAGACCGCCTCCCTGCACCGGGCCCTCGCGGCGGGCTGCACCGAGGCACTGACCGGCAACGACGCGGGCAACGCGGCGATGCTCGCCGTCAACAAGTGGTTCGGCTACGAGATCCGGGCCACCGAGACGCGCTTCGCGAAACGACTCGCCGCCCCCACGGACCCGAAGGAAGTGACGGCGTGAGCGACCGACTCATCGTCGCCCTCGTCAAGGCCGGCCGCACCAAGATCCGCTATCCGGCCGACCTGGTCGCCGACACGGGCGACCGACTGACCGTGCGCGCGCCCTGGGCGGCAGAGGGCGTACGGGACTTCGGCTTCGTGCGCTTCGAGCCGGGCGACGTGTTCACCGAGCACTTCTGGCGCAGCCGCTGGTACGCCGTCAAGGAGGTGCGCGCGGGGGACGGTCGGCTCAAGGGGTGGTACTGCGACGTGACGCGGCCCGCCGTGGTCCGGGACGGCGAGATCCTCGTGGAGGACCTGGACCTGGATCTGTGGGTGTCCGGGGACGGGACGAGCGTCCTGCGCCTGGACGAGGACGAGTTCGCGGCGAGCGGCCTCGCCGCGCGCGATCCGGAGGCCGCCGCGCGGGCCGTACGGGCCCTTGACGCCCTCGAAGCCCAGGCCAGGACCCCGGCCGGGCTGCCGGGACTGCTCGCCTGAGGGCTCGGCGGCGGTACGGGCCCGGGCCGCCGGCCCGGTGCGCGGACGCCCGCCGTCATTTCCCTCCCGTCTCGGGCGCACCGGAGTTGGTGTGCGCGCGGATCACGGCCTCACACGCCACCGCTTCCTTACAGGAGGACGTCCATGGCTCGCCGCATACCCCGCGGCCTGGTCCGCGCGGGCACCGCCACCGCAGCGCTGTTCGCCCTGGCCGGTCCGGTCTCGGCCCTGCCCTCGGCAAACCCCGCGCCGACGCCGCTCCCCCAGGCCGGGTCTTCGTGGGCAACCCCGTCCGGTCCTGCGGCGACCGGACGTTGACCGACGACAAGGACGGCGCCGACGCCGTGCCCGCCTCCGCCTACGCCGTGGCCTCGCTGCGCAACCTGGACGGCAGCGGCTCGCCGGCCGGGAAGTGGGCGTACGTCCGCTCGGGCACCGGCCCTTCCGCGAGGACCGCGGACGCCGCCGGCTACGACCGCGCCGACGACCGGTTCGAGGTCCCGGGCTTCGACGCCTCCCCGGAGGCGGGCGTGATCGGCGAGGCGTTCGGCGACCACCTCGCGGTCGAGGTCGCCGCGCACGCGGACGACGTATACGGCCGGCCGCGCAGGACGGACCTGGCGTGCGTCGCCGACTGGGGCTCGACCGGCTACAGCACGGCCCCGCACTGCCTGCGGCGGATCGACGGTTCCACGGTGTACGCCGATCGGGCCGGCGAGGTGCACGCGGACGGGGAGATCTGGTCGCGCGCGCTCTTCGACATCCGGGGCGCGCTGGGGGCCCGCACGGCCGACCGGATCATCGTCAACGCCTGGTTCGGGTTTCGCGCCGACACCGACTTCGCGGACGCGGCGCGGACGACGACGATCTCGACGGCGCAGCGCATGTACGGCAAGACCGCGGCGGACGCCGTCCGCGCCGGTTTCGCCACGCGGCAGATCCCCGGCATCGGGTAGCCCCGCATCGCGGGCACGGCCGCTGCCGCCCCGGGGCCGTCGGGCCCGGGGCGGCAGCGGAGCAACTCCTTCCGAAACCGGGCACATTCACCGCCGAGCGGACACCGCTTTGCGTTCTCCGGACAACGAGAAGGTCAAATTCTTGTTGCGCACCTGCCAATCAGGGGTGGCTTCCTGGCACTGTCTCCACCACTGCCCCCCACTGGCAAGCCAAGGAGCAACGAGTGACTCACCCCACGTCCTCAACCCCCACCTCCCGCAGCCGTGTTCACGCCCTCCGCGCCGCCGCCCTCGTCGCCTCCGCCGCGATGGTCGCGCTCGCCGTGCAGAGCGGCCCCGCCAACGCCGCCGCCGAGCGCGAGGCCGGCGCCACGGCCGTTTCGCTGACCGGGACGGCGCGCGCCTCCGCGATCGCCCAGGCGCAGTCCGACGCCCCGTCCACCGCGAAGGCCATCGGCCTCGGCGACCAGGAAGGGCTCGTGGCCCGGGACGTCGTCAAGGACGCGGACGGCACCGTCCACACTCGCTACGAGCGCACTTACGCCGGTCTGCCGGTTCTCGGCGGCGACCTGGTCGTGCACGCCAAGAACGGCGCGCGCTCCACCACGAAGGCCTACGGCGCCCGGATATCCGTGGACACCAAGACCGCTTCCCTCGCGGCCCCCAAGGGCGCCCGCAAGGTCGTCTGGGCCGTCGGCGGAGCGCCGGTACTGGCCTGGGAGAGCGTCACCGAGGGCGTCGGTGACGACGGGACGCCGAGCAAGCTGCACACCGTCACCGACGCCCGCAGCGGCAAGGTGCTCCACTCCTACGACGCCATCGAGACGGGCATCGGCGCCAGCGAGTACAGCGGCTCGGTCACCGTCGGCACGAAGGCCAACGGCTCGCAGTTCGAGCTGAACGACACCGCCCGCGGCGGCCACAAGACCTACGACCTGGCCGGCGGCACGAGCGGGACCGGGTCCCTGTTCACCGACGCCGACGACACCTGGGGGGACGGCACCCCCGCCAACCGGCAGACCGCCGCCGTCGACGCCCAGTACGGCGCCGCCGTGACGTGGGACTTCTACAAGAACGAACTGGGCCGGCTGGGCATCCGCGGCGACGGCGTCGCGGCGTACTCCCGCGTCCACTACGGGAGCGCCTACGTCAACGCGTTCTGGGACGACAGCTGCTTCTGCATGACCTACGGCGACGGCACGAACAACACCAAGCCGCTGACCTCGCTCGACGTGGCCGGCCACGAGATGTCGCACGGCCTGACCGCCTCGACGGCGGGGCTGCGCTACACCCGGGAGTCCGGCGGCCTCAACGAGGCCACCTCCGACATCTTCGGCACCTCGGTGGAGTTCTACGCCGCCAACCCCTCCGACCCCGGGGACTACCTCATCGGCGAGAAGATCGACATCCACGGGAACGGCACGCCGTTGCGGTACATGGACAAGCCGAGCCGCGACGGCGCCTCCGCGGACTACTGGGACAAGAACGTCGGCCGCCTCGACGTCCACAACTCCTCCGGTGTCGCGAACCACTTCTTCTACCTGCTGTCCGAGGGCAGCGGCGCGAAGACCATCAACGGCGTCAGCTACAACTCGCCGACCGCCAACGGCTCCAGCGTGGCCGGCATCGGCCGGACCAAGGCGTACAAGATCTGGTACAAGGCGGTGTCGGTGTACATGACCTCCTCGACGGACTACGCCGGAGCCCGGGTGGCGACCCTCAAGGCCGCCGCGGACCTGTATGGAAGCGGTGGCACGGAGTACCAGGCGGTCGCCGCTGCCTGGACCGCGGTCAACGTGAAGTGAGCCCCCTTCCTGAGGGGCCGCTTACCGCTGCCTTAAGCGGAGCCTAACGAGCGCTCACACTCCCCTGGGGCCGTTCTGGCAGGTCACCGGCACGCTGAGGGCTCCCGGTTCGGCCCCTGGGAGCCAAACCGGGAGCCACGGCGTGCGAATCACGGCGACTGGGGAAAAGCGGGCGCCTCGGATCTCTTTTCCCCGAAAATCTCATCCATGGCCTCAGCGCCTTCTGCGATGACGGGACGCAGTTGCTTCCGGTAGACACGCTCGGTGGTGCTGCTGCCGCTGTGTCCGACGATGCGCGCGATGACCTCGATCGGCATGCCGTGATCGGACAGCAGAGAGACGAAGCTGGTGCGCAGCTCTCTGGTCGTCCACTTCTGCGGCTGGTCGATCTTGGCCTCCCTCAGCAGACTACGGAAGTGACGCCGGACGTTGAGGGCGGTCCGCAACTCGCCGTCGTCCGTGGGAAAGACCAGACCGTCGACGGACCACTCTCGGCCGGCTGCCTTGGCTTCCGCCTGCTGGCGGGTTCGATGCGCGTCCAGCACTCTGGCCACCTGCTGGGGCATCGCGAGGGAGCGACGACTCTTCTGCGTCTTGGTGTCCCCGTGACTGCGAACGGACCGCCAGACATCGATGTGCGGCTTCTCATCCTCCATAGGCGCTGTGTGGACATGCCGCCAAGAGAGCGGTCGTGTCTCCTCGGGCCTGGTGCCCACCAGCAGAGACACGACGACGTACGTATGGATCCAGGTGTCCCTACTGGCTCGGAGAATGGCCTCTGCTTCGGCGAAGGAAAGCGACTTACTCGGTCGGCCCACCCTGCCCTCAGGGGCATCCACCAGGTCCGCCACGTTCCGCACGGCCTTGCCTCTGCGCTGGGCGTGGGCGATCGACCGGCGCAGAATCGAGAGGACCAGCCGGAGGGACGTTGATGCCAGGACAGCGGATCGGCTGTCCAGCCACTGATCCACATCGTCGGCATCGAGGAGGCGCAACTTGCTGGCGCCCAGCTCGGGATAGATGTGGGTGGCTGCGAGACTGCGATACGTGTCGATGCTGGTGGATGCCTTGCCCTTGAGTCCCTGACTCAGCCAGTCTTCGACGGCTTGCTTGACCGTGTAGTGGGCAGGGGCCTTGGCCCCCTGGTCGAGATCCTTCTTGAGCTCTCTCAGCTTCCGGCGGACCTCCGTCTTGGTCGCCCCGGAGACCTTGGATCGGCGCCGCTTGCCAGCCGCCGTGTACCCAAGGGAGATAGCTCCGATGTAGCGGTTCTTGGAGGCGTCCCAGTAGATCGAATCCTCACCGTTCGCTGCCTTACGGGCGGGTGCCCGTTTGTCGTCCATGTGGCCTCTTTCGTACATGGGAACGGGGCCGCACCGGGAGGATGCGGCCCCGTTCTGTGGATCTGTGGTTGCTAAGCGGCTTCCTGAGCTTCCGTTTTGAGAAGCTCGACGTACTCGTCGATGTACTCCGTAGGCACCAGTCGGCGGCGGCCTACGCGAACGGTCCGCAGGCGGCCCATCCGGATCTGTTCGTAGACGGTCGATCGCTTTACGCCTAGGAGGGTCGCCGCCTCCTCGACTCTGTGAAGTCGGCGCTCAAGTACGAGCCTCAGGGCCATGGGATGGCCTCCCTCTCTGCCTCTCAGATGTCCGCTACCGCCGCTACTCCGCTACCGCGCAGGTCAGAAAGGGTGTCCTGGTAGCGGAGGGGGTAGCGGTAGCGGATGAGTGCACGGCCCCGGCCTGCTGGCCGGGGCCCGTGGGGTAGCAGTGACTTGCCGCTACCTCAGGGGTTGCCGCTACCTCTGGCAGGTGCTCTGACCTGCGAGGTAGCGGGGGTAGCGGTGGTAGCGCTCGTTCAGAAGCCGGGGGGCGGGCAGTACCTGCTCCAGGCGTCGGCGAGGTCGGCGGCGTAGTAGCCCTTGAGCACCGCGCCGCCGGTCTTGATGTTCCGGGCGACGATGGGCTTGTTGTCGGTGGTCATGTAGTCGCGGAGCATCTGGCCCAGCCCGCGGGCGTCGAGGGGACGGCCGTTCATGTCACCCCAGGGCGCTTCGTCCAGGGAGCGGAGCTGGTCGAGGACGGCGGCGGTGGGCAGGCGGGGGATGTCACCGAAGACGTGGTCGCGAAGATCTGTGAGAAGCCGGATTCCGGTGCTGGCCTTGTCGTCCGTCTGGGCCGCGGTGACCAGTTCGGTGCAGGCGTGGCGGGCGCGCTCGGGCCACTCCCCACCGGCCGCGTCGGCGATGGCGAGGAGGGGTTCCCAGACGTCGGCGGGCCGGTCGGTGACCCCGTCGGGCATGACGGGGAAGGCTCCGGTGATGCGCTCGCGGACGTTGTCGGCCCAGGTGGCGAGCCGGTCCCGCAGGGTGTGGCCTTCGGTGGTGTGCAGGCGGGCGCGGAATGGTTCGACCTTCTCCGAACGGGCGCGGCGGCGCATGCGGATGACGACGGAGCGGGTCAGGATCGTGTCGGGTAGGTTCCCCAGTCCGGCGACGGCGAGCGCGCAGTACGAGGGGAACGCGACGACGGTTTGGTTGCCTGCGCCGTCGCTGACGCATCGGTAGGTGACGCCGGAGCGGCGGTGGCCGGCGTTGATGAACCCGCGCAGTTCTTCGTTCTCCCCGGCCTTCGGCCCGAAGACGGTGTCGATCTCGTCAAACAGGATCGTCGGCCGTCCCTCACCACCGGAGACGGCTCGGAAGAGCGCAGCCGGGGAGGCGTTGACCGCCACCATCGGCGCGGGCACCAAGGTCTCCACGATCTCCAGGGCCCGGGACTTGCCCGAGCCGGGTTCCGGGGACAGGAAGGCGATGCGGGGGGTGGCGTCGAACGCGTCGAGGAGGTGGGCGTGGGCGTCCCACAGGACGACCGCGACGTAAGCGGCTTCGCTGGGGAAGACGTTGAAGCGGCGGTGGAAGGCTTCCACCGCGTCGAGGGTGGCCGCTCCCTCGGACGCCTGCTCCGGGGCCTCGGTGTCGGCGGGGGCGGGGTGGTCGGTGGTGAGGGTCATGCGGCGGCGCTCCTGTCGTCGGCCCGCAGGGGGCAAGTGGTGCGGTGGCGGTCGTGGTCAGCGATCAGGGCCAGGGCGCGGGTCTGGCCGGCGGCGAACAGGTTTCGCCCGCACCAGCACCAGGACCGGACGGTGGGGGTGGTGCCGCGGCCGGGTGCTGTGATGTGGAGCCAGGCGATGGGCCGGCGTCCGTCGTCGGCGCGCGGGTCAGGGCGAACAGATGAAAGGACGCCTTCGGCGACGACCTTCGGCGCGCCAGGGCCGTGCGGGGTGGGGGCCGGTTCGGCGGGGCTGATCCCGGCGGGGGTCTTTGTGGGGCTGTTAGCCGGGGGGTGTTCGCGGGCGGTCATGCCGTCCTCCGGCTGACGGGGTTGTTGCGGATGGACCAGTTGAGGGCGCTGGTGATGGCGGAGCGGTACTCGTACGGCTTGAGTTCGGCCGCTTCCGCCCCCCTGCTAAGAGCCTCCTCGACCTCCGCGCGGTCGAGGTCGCCGGACGCGATCAGCCGCCCCAGGGCGCGGGCGGCCCTGACCAGTGCCTTGTTCCGGTGTCCCTCGGGCGCGTCGGCGACGTTCTTCTCCTCGTTGCGCAGGGCCGCGGCGGCATACGAGGCCCGGCGGCCACCACTGACAGGCGTGGAGGGGGCGTTGAGAGGGCGGGCGATGATCCGGGGTGGGGCGGTGAGCTTGACCTGCAACCAGGCCGGAAGCGGGGCGACGGGGCGGTCGTCGGTGACGCTATAGGCGCCGGCGGGGGTCACGCTGCCGGGAGCCACGACGTACCCGCCCCAGGCCCGGGTGTCGATGTGCCGACCGAGGACGTCCTGAGTGCAGCGCATCGGGACCCCGGCCGGCGCGGTGAAGTACAGGTGACGGCCACCGGACGGCGTGGTCACCGTGAACGTGGGCGGGATCTCCTCGCCCGTGGCGACGCACAGGGCGTCGAGGATCTGGGCGCCGCTGCGGGTTCCGGGCGGGTCAGACGGTTTGGGTGGGTCGAGGTCGATGACGACCAGCCCGGCCGGGCCGGTCGCCAAGCCCACGTTGTAGGGGGTGGTGGCCCAGGCGGTCCGGATGTGGTCGGGGTCGGTGGTGGCGCGCTGCTCGGGCTTGGCGTGCCCGTCCGCGCAGGCGCGGGTACGCGGGCACCTGGTCTCGCCGTGCAGCGCGGACACCTTCGATCCGGGGCGGAGGGGGAAGACGGGCCAGCCGCGGGCCGCGATGCTCAAGGCGTCAGCTAAGAGCTGTGCGCGGCCGTCTCGCCGATTGGGGGTGGGTTGGGTCATGCTTGTCTCTCCAGTTCTCTTTCGCAGTGCTGGATGAGGGCGGCCCCGGACTTTGCCGAGACGGGGGCCGCCCTTCGCTTTGCTAGAACGGGGGTTCGTCGCTGTAGGCGCCGGCCGACGGGTCCGTGGTGAGGGGGCGGCGCGGGAGCGGGAGGAGCACCCATCGGCGGGTTTCGTCCCAGCAGGGGCAGGGCTCCCACTCGGTGCCCGCGTACTCGCCGGTGGAGTAGTCGCCGTAGTCGCGGTTGTGACCGCCGATCCCCTGGCAGTCGGGGCAGTCGAGCCGGGGCGTGTCGGTCAGGACCAGGGCGGGACGGGGCCAGTTGGTGCGGTGGATGCGGAATCGCACGGCTTCTCCTCCTTGTGCTGGTCAGTGCCGCGTGTGGTCGGTGGCGAGGTCGGTCAGGCGCTTGGCCTCGTCGGGGGTGACGGCTCGGTAGCGGACGCTGACGTTGCATCCGGGATGGGGACAGCGGACGGTGTGTTTGCCGGTGAGGAGCGCGACCGCGTCGGAGATCAGCTCCGACAGCGGGGCCGGGTCCTGTTCATGTGGCCAGTCCTTTCAGCGGTTGTTGAGGGTCCCGGTGGCTCGGCCGAACATCCCGGACGCGGTGATGGTCTGGGTGACGTGCTGCACCGGCGTGGTCCCCCGGCCCGGTCCGCGCCCGGCGCGGAGGAGGAGGGGGGCGAGGGTGCCGGCGGCGATGAGGGCGATGGCGGCCCAGAGGGCGTCGGTCATGGCGATCAGTCCCGGGGCGGCGTAGGAGATCCCGAATCCGGCGGCGGCGATTCCGCCGCCGAGGGTCGGGGCGAGGAGGGCGGTGGTCTTGGCCCAGGCCGGGATCGGCTGGGCGGCCGGCGCGGGCGCCGGCGAGGTGGGTTGGGTGTAGGCGAGGGTGCGGCAGCCGTTCGGGAGGGTGACCATCTCGACCCCGGGCGGGAGTTCCGCGAGCGGCATGACGGGCTGCTGGACGGGCGTGGGGTGGTAGATCGGGTCGCCGTAGCGGGCGGGCGGGGTGGTGCTCGCGGTCGTGTGGTCATAGGGCATTGCAGGCTCCTGGACGCGGTGTGGGCGGCCCCTTTGGTGGTGGGGCCGCCCGCGTGGGTGGTCGCTCTGCGTGTGTGCGGCTACTGCCTACTGCCTACTGCCAACCCGGTACTGCCTACTGCCAAAACGGCTGGTGAAGGCGCCTGGTGGGCAGTAGGAGGCCTGTATCGGGGGTTACTGCCAATTTGGCGGTAGGCGGTAGGCGGTAGCGGTGTGTGGCCGCTCAGGCGTGGCCGGGGTGGACGTAGACGGAGTGCGGGCCCCGGTCGCGGTAGTGGAGTTCGCCGCGTTCGGCGGCGGCCTTGAGGGTCTTGCGGACGGCTTCGCGGCTGCGGCCGACGAGGTCGGCGACGGCGGCGGGCTTCATGCCCTCGGCGCCGGCCGCGCGGATCGCGGTGATGGCGTCGGGGAGCCAGGAGGGCCCGATTTCCTTGTCGTCGCGGAGCGCGGACAGGTTCAGCCCGGACGGTTCGGCCTTCGGCTCCTGGGGAGTCTCGATGGTCTGGGGCTGGGGGGTGGTGGTGAACTCGATGCCGATGAGCCGCTCGAACTCGGCGTCGACCGCGTCAACTGCGGGGGTGGCCGGGGTGGGGTCGGTGCGGAGTGCGGAGAGGTTCAGGCCCCCACCTTGCGTCGGGGTTTCGTCGGTGGGCGGGGTGGTGTGGTGCTCGGTGATCCAGGCGGTGCGGGCCTGGTCCCAGCGGCGGGCGTAGTCGGGGCCCGCGGCTTTCGCGGAGATGGCATCGAGGCGGGGGTGTCGGTCGGAGGTGGCGATGACGATGTCGCGGATCTGGGCGGGCTTGATCCGCCAGGACTTGAACAGGCCGATCCCGGATTCGGGGGTGCCGAGGAACCCGGCGCCCTTGTAGGGGGCCTGGTCGACCTTGAGTCCCCGGGAGCCGGGGAACAGCTTGGACAGGTCCATGCCCTCGGTCTCCCCGCCGGTCAGGGCGGCGCGGACCTTGGCCTCACGGCGGATCATCAGGTCCCCGAGGACGGCGCCGGTCGCGCCGAGGGCGGTCAGCACGGTGCGAAGGGCCATGGCGCGGGCGATGCGGATGACTTCCAGGATCTTCCGGGCGAGGACCCGGTGCTGCTTGTCCGTGCTGGCGAGGATTTCGGCGCCCTCGTCGATGACGATCTCGATCTGCGGGATCTGCGCGGACACCGGCAGGAGGTCGGTGTTCGCCTCGGACATGAGGTCCTGGTAGGCCATCTTGCGGTGCTTGGCCACCCGGATCGCCGTGTCCAGCATGAGCAGGGCTTCCTCGTGGGTGGAGGCGAGCCAGTCGATCCCCGGTCGCGCGCCGCCGGTGCCCTCGGTACGGACCCAGGGCAGGCCGGCGGATCCGGCGTTGAGGTCGATGACCCAGGTGATGACGTCGGTGCAGCGGGCGAAACCGGCGAGGATCGTGTGGACCATGTTGGTCTTGCCCGATCCGGTGGGGCCGACGACCAGCGCGCACTGCTCGCGCAGGAACACCGGCACTTCGTCGGCATTGGTACGGATTCCCCAGGGGATGCCGGTCAGGACCGACAGCGGCCCGTAGTTCGACGGGTAGGGCATCTCCTGTTCCAAGACGTTGACCGTGGTCACGTCGATGAGCACACGTCCCTGGTGGATGCCCCGTGAGGCGGTGGCGGTGCAGCCGTGCGGCAGGCGGGCGTCGGCGGACAGGCGCGCGGACTCGGTGGCGATCTTGGCGTAAGTGATGCCGCCGGGCGGGAGTTCGGCGTCGATGGTGAACCCGGCCCCGGTTGGCCACATCTCCACCGCCAGAACGCGAACGGTGATGTGGCAGACCCGCTCGATGCGGTCAACCCACTCGGCGGCGATCTTCCGCCGCTCCGCGCTGAGTTCCCGTGCCACCTGCCGCTCGGCCGCCGCGAGCGCTTCCAGTTCGCGGGCCTCCTCGTAGAAGCCGACGGAGCGGGCGGCGGCGCCCATGCCGACCCCGATCACCGCGAGGGAACCCAGCGCGGTCCAGGTCAGGGGGTTGGTCGCGAGCGCCCAGGTGGTCCAGCCGGACCCCAGGAGCCAGGACGCGGCCCGCGCGCCGATGGTGCGGCCGGCCAGCTTCTGCCGCAGTCCGGTCGCGGTGTGACCGATCGCGCCGACCGTACCGACCGCCAGCGCCCAGGTGGGCGGCATGTGGGCGAGGGTGCCGACGGTGGCGACGGCGAACGCGCCAGTGGTCGCGGAAAGGGCCCCGGTGACGGGCCCGTGGCCGGCGGCCCAGTCCAGGGCCAGACCCTCGTGCTTGATGGCGGAAGTGGTGGTCATCAGACGTTCCAGCCCTTCTCGGCGTCGGGGCCGTTGCGGGGGTCCTCGTGGCGGGCGATGTCGGCCTCGTGGGCCTGACGGAAGACGGCGCCCAGGTCCTCGGCGACGGCAGTGGCGGAGTTCAGGGCGCCGTAGATGTCGTTGAAGCCGCCCGCGACCTCCTTCTCCAGCGGGAACTCCGAGTCGGAGCGCTCCGCGAGGATCTGCATGATGTTCGCGATCGACGCGAGGGCCTGGGGCAGGCCCTCGATCATCGCGAGGATCTCCATCGCGCTTTCCGGCTCGTAGGACTGGGCGGCCTGCTCCATCTCGGCGGCCAGTTCCTCGAACCTGAACCCGGACGTGGTGCTGTCCATCTCGTGTGCTCCTTCGCTGACGGGAGGTGCGGGTACCTGTCCTTCGGGCCGCTCGACCCGGTCGGTGATCTGCTGCTCGTCGTCCTGCTCCAGCTCGGCCGCCGCTTCCTGCTCGGCGGTCTTCTCGTCCTGGTCGAGCCGGGCGCGGATCTCCTCGTCCCGGGCCTCGCGCTCGGCTTGGGCGCGTCCGGCGAGGAGGCGGTAGAGGCGGCGGCCGGGGTGCATCAGCCACGTCCAGCCGAGCTTTCGCCCGAGCGGAGTGGTGACCATGCCGACCACTCCGGCCAGGAGCCCGCACAGCGCGGCCATGGCCCGCCGCCCGTGGAAGCGGGCGGCGGACCGGAGCAGGGCTTTGCGGGCGGCCTTCTGGGCGGGTGCCTTGAGCTGGGCGACCCTCGCCCGGAGTGCTGCCGACCGGACACCCTGACGGCCGGCGGCCACGGCCCGGCCGCTACTGCGATCCCGTGCCGCCCGGACGGCGCCGACGGCCTTGTCCCGAACGGCGCCGGCCTTGCCCATGCCCTTGGCCAAGGTCCGCGCCGCCACTCCCCGCGGCTTGCCCGTGGTGGGGTTGGCGCGCTGGTCGGTCTTGGCGGCACGGCGGGCGTCGGCCACCTGGCGGCGAGCCTGAACGGTCGCCGCGCGGGCAGCGGCCCGGGTCGGAGACTGCGTACGGGCGTGGGACCGCAGCGCCTGCACCTGACCAGCCCGGCCACCGGCCAGACCCGCAGCCGCACGGGCGGCCCGCTGACGAGCCGACGGCGAACCGGTCTTGCCCACGGTCGACCCGGACCGGCCACCGCCGGGACCGCCCGCACGATGCCGGACCTGCCCACCGGTAGCGGCCTTTCGGGCGCCGGCGCCGCCACCGGCACGCGGTGCGGTGCGGGACTGTGCGGGGACCCGACCCAAGAGGCCACGGCCACCGCTTCCGCCCGGCGTCCGGCCGGAGCCCTGAGACGGCTTCGCAGCGGTCTTCTTCGCCTTGGAACGGCGCCGAACGGCGGCGGCGCCCAGGACCGCGGCGCCGGTCATCGCGACCGCCGCCGCGATCGGCCCACCGACCAGGGCAGAGGCGGCGAGCAGACCCGCCGTGGTGTTCGCCCCCGACAGGGAAAGCGGCACCACCGGGAATCCGCCTGGGGTGTGCTCAACGTCCTTGGCCGACGCAGGCTTGTCGGCCTCCGGCGAGGTCGGAGCGGGGGTGGATTCTTCGGGGGGAGCCTGCCGTTCGGTAATGGTCTCGGTCATGCTGAACGTGCTCCTTCACGGGAGAAGAGGGCCCGGCCGTCGCTGTAGGAGGCTTGCGGCCGGGCTCTTGCTGAGTAGTTCAGGGGGCGTCAGGTCATGCACCAGCCGGAGTCGCATCCGGGGTCGGTGTCGTCGAACGGGAGGGTGTCGACGCCGTCGGGGATCGCGGCCCGCAGGGGGCGGCCGAACCGGGTGAGGTAGACGTGGTCCTTGCCGAGGGTGTCGCGGCGTTCGTTGAGGAGGTCTTCGAGCCGGCATGCCTTCTCGAAGAGGTCGGGATGATCGCGGCGCATGTCGTGCCAGGACTCGGGCCGGTGGAACGGGCAGAACCAGCACGACGACTTCGGCGGCACCGGCAGACCCGCGGAGCGGATGATGCGGGCGCAGTCGATGCGGCGGATGCCGCGTTCCAGCAGCGGATACTCGATCTGCTCGTACGGCTCGCATCGGCGTTTGTTGGCCCGGCCGATCTCGTCCAGGCTGATGCCGATCCCGACGGTGGCCGGCTGGTCCTTGGTGGCGCCGCGGCGTTTCAGCTCCCGGCCGATGACCTTGATCTTGTAGTCCGCAGTGCACGAGCGGGTCCCGGGGGCCCCGTTGCTCATCCGCACCGGGATCTTCAACGACCGGGAGCCCTCGCGGGTGAGTTCCCCGTACAGGGTGCGGGTCTCCTTTGACCGGACCATGATTCGGTCCAGGAGGACCAGCTCAAGGCCGTGCTCGGTGGCGTAGGGGCGCGCGTACTGGTCGAGGTAGGCCATGGTGGCCGGGTTCTCGGAGTCGTCCCCGACGTTGGCCATCAAGAACGTCCGATAGTCGATCTCACCGGTCGCCGCGAGGACCAGGGCCGCCATGGACTGCCAGCCGCCCCCGAAACTGAAAGCCCGAAGCCGCGCGGGAACACTCATGAGCTGGCTCCTTCCAGGGCGGGGGCGGTGTTCTCGTCGCGCAGTTCCTGGTAGCGGGTGGAGGCCCAGCCGACGGACCAGCCGGTCAGTTCCGCGGCGACCCGGACGGCGAGGCCGGCGTCGAACGCGGCACGGACGGTGGCGCGGGCCCGGTCCTCGGGGAGCTTCTCGGCCGGCGCTCCGGCAGACAGCAGCGCTGCGCGTTCACGCTCGACGCGTTCCTGTTCACGGACGTGTTCACGGCGTTCACGCTCGGCCCGCTGCTGGGCCTCCAATTCGCGCTGCTGCGCGGCCTGGCGTTCAAGGCGTTCACGCTCGACCTGCTGCTGTTCACGGATCTGTTCACGGCGTTCACGGGCCTCGCGCTCTGCCCGTTCAGCCGCCTCCGCCCGGGCCTGGTCCTCGCGGCGGATGCGGTCCTGGCGTTCGGCTTCCTCGCGGATGAGGCGGGCTTCGTGTTCACGCTGTTCACGAGCGATGGACGCCTCGTGCTCGCGACGTTCACGGGCCCGCTGTTCGCGGGCGTCCTCGCGGTCCTGGACCGCCTTCGCCCGTGCTTGCTCCTTGGCGTGCTGCTCGGCTTCCAGTGCCCGCACGGCGGCGGTCAGGGCCCGCCGGTAGGCGAGACCGGCCTCCGCCGTCACGATCAGCAGGAGGGGTGCGACGGAGTGGATGGCGACACCCACCAGGTCCCCGACCAGGGCGGACGCCCCGACGTTGAGGGCCAGGGTCATGGCGCCGGTCATCCACCGCAGAGCCACCGGCCAGGCACCGCCGTGCCCGCCGAGACGGGCCAGGACGGAATCAAGGCGGACCACGATGACCACGGCCGCATCCACCACGAGCGGCAGAATCGGCGCCGTCCACACCCATGCGCCGGGGGTGTGCGCGGCCATCAACGGGGTGACCGTGAGGACGGAGTAGAGCATCGCCCCGCCCACGATCAGCCACGTTCCCACGGCCAGCGCGCGTTCCGCTGAACGCAGGTGAACGCTGTTCATGCCGCCCCGCTTTCCAGCGGCCGGACCTTGACCGAACCCAGGAGGAGGACCCGCATGGGGTGGGGGTGGTACTCCGGTCCGGTGCTCTCCGTCCACTCCCATGCGGCGTCCTCGGCGAGCGTGAACCCGAGATACGCCAGGGCTGCCTGCCGCGCGTGAACACTCGGGATCGCGGTGGACGTCGGCCACGTGAACGTGGGCCACTCGCTGACCAGACCGGACATGGCCACGTACATCTGCCAGCACGGGCCGGCCGTCTTCACCGGCTTGGTGGTACCGCAGCAGCGCAACGACAACTGCGCTCCGAAGATCTGCTTGCTCATGCCGCGTCCCCCGACACCGTCGCGCCGGCGGTGCGGTTGGCCAGGGCCCGCTGGGCGGTCAGGACCCGGTTGCGGGCCCGCCGGATGCGGCGGGCGTCGAACTCGGAGGCGGGCCGGTCCAGCAGGGCGATCAGCGCGTCCAGCAACTCGACCTCGGCCAGGACCACGGGCATCTCGGTCTCGATCGCGTCCAGCTCCGCGTCCGACGGCTCCAAGCCGTCGGACCACGGGGTAACAACGTCGTGAAGTGCAGCGATGGACTTCATGGGTCTTGCTCCTTCTGTGGAGGAACGGGCCCGAACAGCAGCCCCGGTGTTCCAGCACCGGGGCTGCACTTCGTTGGAGTGGAGCGGAAATGACTCGGCTCCCTTCGGCCCCGCCCGTCCTGCCCGATCGGGCGGACGGGCGGGGGAGGCAACCGGCCGCGGCATGCGCGGCAGATCAGGCGACGCGACGGGCAACGCCGCCACGCCGGTCCAGCGCGGCGGCGGCCAGGGGTCTTAAGCGGATCACTTGGACCTCCAGAATTGATGGGCACAGGCTTCTCACTGCAAGGGGGACCACGTCCCCACACGCCGGCCGTTGCTCGCGGTCACCGGGCCACCTCGCCAGTCGGGCTGAAGCCCTGCCCCCTGGCCTTTAGCGGGATTGCAGCGTCCCCGCCCTCAGCTGTGGGCCCGTTCCGTTCCGGGCCCCTTGCGTACACAGCTCGTTGCACTCATCCATGCAGGTCAGCGCGAAGTAGCCGCACTGAAGCATGAGATACATGCTTGAACGTGTATCTCACAGTGGCGGTTTTGGTTGAGGCTGTCAAGCTCTGCGCCTCAGCCGGTCCGCCTTGCGATGTGCCATCAGAGTGCCGCCGAAGGGCGGGACGAAGTCACCACGTCCCTGGACGACTTGGGACGTCCTCGGTAGCGTTCTGGCGGGCGAACACGTCCCTGGACGTCCCTGGGGGTTTGATGGCGAACGAGCGGTTAAGGTCCGCGATGCTGACGCAAGGCGTCACCGCGGACTCCTTGGCGGAGCACCTCGGGGTAGATCCCAAGACGGTGGAGCGCTGGATCACCAAGGGGCGGGCGCCGTACCGGCGACACCGCCTTGCCGTCTCGGCCCTCCTGCGTGAGGACGAGGGGTATCTCTGGCCGGACGGCCTGCCGGACGGGCAGCGTAAAGACGCTGCTGATGCCGAGGTTCTGAAGGTCTACCCTCACCGCTCCTACGTGCCGGCGGACCTTTGGCTCCAGCTGTTCGGACGGGCGGAACGCGAGATTGGCGTGCTGGTCCACGCGGGCGTGTTCCTCGCCGAAAACCCTCGCTGGGCCCAGTTGCTCAGGTTGAAAGCAGCGGGTGGTGTTCGGGCACGCATCCTGCTCGGCGACCCTGAAAGTCCGGAGATTCGACGTCGAGGCGAGGAAGAGGAAATCGGCGAGGGAGTGGCCTACAAGGTTCGAGAGGTTATGAAGCTCTATCGCCCCCTCTACTCTGTTTCGGGGATCGAGTTCCGTCTCCACAGGTCCACTCTGCACAACTCGTTGTACCGGTCGGATGACGAATGGCTGGTGAACACACAGGTGTACGGGGTGAGCGCACCTCTGACGCCGGTTCTTCATCTGCGCAAGGTCGCCGGTGCTGAGCTGGTCTCCACGTATCAGCAGAGCTTCGAAAAGGTCTGGTCCGAAGCTATCCCCATCGAAGGGCGAGAATGAGCCGCCGCACTGACTACTTCAACGATCCCAACGCGCCGAAGGCCAACAGCATCGTGCCCGCGGTAACAGCGTTCGTCGTGAACGATGCGGGCGATGTACTGCTGGAGCGACGATCGGACAATGGCCGATGGGGCATGCCGGGGGGCGTCCAGGAGGTCGGAGAGAACATCACGGGAACGGTGGTCCGAGAAGTCCTGGAGGAAACCGGGATCCTGGTCGACGTCGTGGGCCTGGTGGGCATTTTCACCGACCCGGGTCATGTCATCGCGTTCGCGGACGGCGAGGTGAGGCAAGAGTTCTCGCTCTGCTTCCGGGCCCGACCCGTCAGCGGTGAGATCAAGGTAAGTTCGGAATCCTTGGAGGTGCGGTGGATTCCGAGGGCGGATATCGAGTCCCTCGATGTATCACCCACTACCCGCCGGCGGCTGGAGGAAGGCTTCCGCGACTCACCAGTTCCCCTAATCAGTTGAGCCTGGACTGCTCCTTCTCGAAGCTGCACTGACGCACGCGGGCGACCCGGGCCAGCAGCTCCGGTCGAGCCGCGGACACGGCCCGGAACACGACATGATCCGGGCCGTACCGGTCGAGTACCTCAGCCAACCGCTCTGCTGGATCCACGAGCGCGCCCACGGGGCTGCTGGTCAGGTCGCAGTAGGTGATCGCGTCGACCAGTGCGGGCTCTGCCGGACCGAACTCCGCCAGAGCCTCGTTCAGCCCGACCTCGGCGGCCTCCCACGGAGAAGACGTGTGGAAGGCCACGACGCTGCACAGCCGAGGGCCGGCACCCACCACGTCCCGCAGGTAACGCGCCCCATCGATCATGTGTTGCCCCGTGTCCACGGCGGCCCGCGCGTACCCGACGTCGTGCACGATGGCCGCTGCGGCCAGCAGCTCCGCATCCTCACCCAGCGTCGGGGCCAGCGTGAGGGCCTGAGAGTAGACGCGCTGCGAATGAGCCCACCGCTGCGGCAGGCTTTCGGCGAGCAAGGACTCCGCGAGGTCGTGAGCCCACTTGGCCAACTGCATGCAAGTACCTCCCACGCTGTCGAGGTTCAGGACGTCGGGCTCACGAACCGCCCGACTCCGTGACGAGCTTGAACGTGCCCTGTGCCTTCCAGCTCGTGCAAGGCACGACGGACGGTGCCCCGCGAGACTCCGTAGGACTCGGAGAGTTCTGCCTCACTGGGAAGTCGAGCGCCGGCGGACAGCTCGCCCGTCCGGATGCGGTCCAACAGGTCCATCATGATTCGCTTGTACGGTGCCACCTGTGATCCGCCGCCGACGCGGCGGCCAACCCCGGCGACGATGGCTACGTCGCCAGCGTCCTCCAGCGCGCGAAGCGCGCGACGGACGGTTGTACGCGCAACGCCGAATTCCCGCCCGATCTCAGCCTCAGACGGAAGCCCATCCGGGTAGCTCCCCGCAGCGATCCTCGCCCGCAGGGCTTCCGAGATCGTCAGGTACGTCCCGCGCGGGCTGGGGTTCGTCACGCGTCCTCCTCTTTTTCCGCCTCACGTGGGCGACTGCATGGGCCCCGCGCAGTCCAGCTTCGCATGCCCGGCCATGGGTGGAAGAGGCCATAGCGATCCAAGGGCGCCCCAGGCCGACCAAGAGCGGACAACACCGACCAGGACGGACCGACGAACTAGCCCGGCCGGTCCCTCACTCGCCCTGCTATGTCTGGGTGCTCACGGACGGGGAACGGCCCGGCTAAGAGAATACGGCGCGCCTCCAGGGCTGACGGCCGTATTCCGGTAGAGCGCCTCCGCATGGCCTGGGGGGCCAGACGTTCCGGGTGCGGCCGAATCGAGTGGGGCCGTCCGGGGATGACCGACGGCGCACTCGTGCCTGAGCGCGCGGATGCACAGCGGCGGTAGCAACCGGCTAAACCGCTAGGAATGCTCGATGCGTATGACATCGGGCGCAAATGCCTCGCTGCCAATGACGCGGGTGAAACCGTCCAGGGTTAGCTTGCTCAACTCGGGTAGTCCGAGTAGGGGGCTTACGTCCACCTCGAAGGCTCCATGAAGTGCAACGATCCGGAGTGAGCGGACTCGGGGGAAGAAATCGACGAGCGGGGCTACGGCTCCAGACGATGTGCTGAAGCTTGCGTCGGTTACCTGTGTGAGTCCCTCGAACCATGGACGCCCAGCCCCTTCCAGTTCGACATTCCAGAGATCCAAGTGGCTCAGACGCGGCGGCAGCGCGAATTTTCCACCGCGAAGGAACCCCGCGCCCTGGACGGATAACCGGGTCAGGCCGGGCCAGCGGTCGAGCAGGTTGAGAAAGCCGCCATGGTCGACGTCGAGCCACTCAAGCTGGGGAAGAGCTGGTACGCGACCCGGGGTGAGTCGCTCGAGGTCCAGGAGCCGCAACGAGCGAAGCCCCTTCATCCTCTCTAGAGGCCCAAGGTTTCGCAGCATGGTGGACCCGATGAGCGAAAGCTGGCTGATCGACGTTGACACCAAGCCCGCAAGATCGCGCATCTGTGGGCATGCTTCCAGGTGCAGTTCCCCAAGCTGCGGAAAGAGATTGGTTAGCTGGTTAAGTTCCGCAACTCGGGCATTGCTTTGGAGGGTCAGGGACCTAATCCGCTCAGGGTGGGGCAGTCGACCCATTGCCTGTGGCGTGTGGTTCCCAGCGAAAGTGACCTTTGTTACCCGGAGGGGACGGATCGCTTGAACCTGCCGATCATCCACGAGATGAACATTTGGGAGTTCACCCGCCATGGGCACGAGTACCTGCGCCACGTACTCGTCCGGATCGAAGTCGGACCAGCCAGCGCACAGTCCAGCGCGCGCCCAGAGGTCTCGAGTGCCGCTGAAGGACTTGAGGTATGCGAGGGCGCCATCGCCACCGATCGCCTTGGCGGTGCGGATCGAGTAGCGAGCCTGTCGCGCGGGCGTATTGACCGCGCTGGGCATGAGGTCGAGCACGAGTGGCCCAATCTCACCTAGTTCGATCGCAGCTGCCCAGGATTGCGGCGGCAGCAGAGATCCGGCATTTGCCTCGACTTTCTCGCGGGTGGCCGGGGGAAGCTCGGTGGCGTGCCGGAGACAAGCCAGTGCCAGTAGGGCGAGCCGTTTGCGGTAGTCCTCCTCATGTGAGCGGGCGAGGATGGCCTCTAGCAGCTCGACCCGCTCGTCTTCCCGGGCATGTGCGATCGCCATCCGTACGACGTCTTCCCACTGCGCGTCATGGGCGTTTCGAGCAATGAGCGGGAGATCGTGCGCCTCAACGGCTGCTTTCGCACCTAGGAAGTCCTGGAAGGTCCGATGGACGAAGTCGATTGTGTCCGGCGTGGGCCTACGCAGCAGGCCGCTCCGCGTCAGCAGATGGTTCAGCAACTGCGTCGCGTCGCCTTGCTGGGCTACCGCATGCATCGACATTAGAGCATCGGCCATGATTGCCACCCCGGTGCCATGGGGCATCTCCGTCTGGCCGTTGCGGATCAGCCAGTACGCAAGCCTCTGGAGGAGCTGCACGCTCTCCTTCTCGCTAAGGGTGAAGCCCTCGGGAGCCACGACCTCCCGCTCGTGGTCCCGGCGGTAGAGGAACATCGTCAGCGCTGCTTCGTACAACTCCACGCGGTCGTGAGGGAGCTGACCACGGCGATCCCGGTGCAGTGCGCATACCAGCGCGCACAGCAGCGGTGTGGTGGTCAACAGTGACAGGTCCCGCTTCGCACGGACCTGCTCCTTGAGGTCGTTCTCAAGGCCGTCAAGGTGGGCCTGCACTTCGGGATCGTCGGTACTCGCCTTGGCTGCCGTGTGCCAGCGCGCGACGAAGACGGTTACGTCGTCGCGGCTCATCGGTCGGACAGTGAGCTCCCTGAAACCCGAGGCGGCCAGCCATCCCTCTGATACAGCCGTAGGGCGCGTGGTGACCACGAACCGGGCACGCGTATACGCCGCGACCAGCTCTTGCAACCAGGTGCTGGTTCGGCCACGCATTCGTTCTGGCACCTCGTCTAGGCCGTCGACCAGCACGATTCCGCGTCCTGAGTCGAGAACCCGATCCGTCCATCCTGAAGGCTGGGCCCCGGCGAGTGGACAACCCACGGCTGACAGAAACTCTTGGGGGGTGGGCAGCCCTTCGCTGCGGCGTGCAAACGTGCGCAGCGGTAGGACGAACGCGACCGGGGGCTGGTCGGGACCATCGTTGGGTCCCAACAGCTCACCGTCCGCTGCTGCACACGCGATCCACTGGAGCAGGGTGGTCTTGCCGCTGCCGGCCAAACCCCTGATAAGCAGGCGGTTATTCCGGCGTAAGGCATGCTCAGCCCGCTCCACCCGCTGCGCCTGGGTGGCCGAATCCGCCAGCTCCAGGCTTAGATAGGCCGCATCTAGGGGCCAGCTGGAGGCCGCCGGCCCACGCAGGTCCAAGCCGACAACCGTTAGCTGGCCGTGGCGGGTTTTGAGGTAGTCGCGGTAGCGGGTCTCGAAGACCGCGTCGTCCTCCGGAACGCGCTTGGCGGATTTGACGGTTGCGACCCGTGCCGAGTTGGCGATACGCGGTCCAGGGCACGCCCTGCGGTAAGTGAGCAGTGTTTCCAGGTCGAGCCTCAGGATGGGAGCGAGCGCGGCGAGGGTCTCCTCACTCGGCGGAACGGAGGAGTTGAAAGCCTGACTGACGGTGGTGCGACTCAGCTTCGAACGGGTGGCCACCGCCGTCATGCTTAGCCCCCGACTCAGCTGGGCGATCCGCAAGGCCCGGTGCAGCATCTCCAGCGGGTCGGTCTCGTTCATCGGCACTCGCTCCCAGGGTGTTCGGGAGTGTTCATTCTGGACCAGGCCACACATCGTCGAACAGCGGAACCTCGAAGGTCGGGGCAGTGAGGCGCGCCAACTCCAAGACAGGCGCCCACTACACGGAAACGGAGTCCTGCCATGACCTTTGGAACCCACGACGCCCTGATGGCCATGGCCGTCCTCGTTGCTCTTCTTGTTGCCCTGCTTTGTGCGGTGGTGGCGGGGGTACTTGCTCGGGCCGACGGGGCCACGATCCCCGGAGCCTTCTGCCGCGCTGGCGTGGCCTTCGCCGCGACGATGGGGGTGGCCACGGGGCTGCTGACACTCTTTGGGCGGTGAGTCGGAGCACGGTCACATAACTTCCCGTACCAGTGACACAGCCCGGTCGCACAACTGAGCCGTCTGTGGGCCATCGAAAGAGGACCTTCGACGGCCCACAACGACCATGGGGTCCCGATGCCGTCCGGCGTAGCGCCCCGTTCGCACTGTTAGACCCAGGTGTGCAGCAGATGCGGCCGCTCCACCGCGGGGTGGCCGGAAGGCCACGGTGCACACGCTCGGAGTGAACGGCGACCTCGGGCGTGCGCACACCCCCAGCGATGTCATCGAGGTCCTTCGCTGCGTCGGCTTGGAGGACGTAGACCTGAGCGAGGACGGGCCGATCAGGTGGGAGGGAGGCGGCCCCGAGGTATGGAGGCGCGCCGAAGCCTGAACGTCACCGGCAGCACTCGGGGAGCCAATCGGGGAGCCACCCGAGGTGAAACACGCCGGATCCGCCTGGACTGTCACGGACGCTGAGGAGTCAGACCCCCTGGGGTGCAAGGGCTCACCAACGCCGCTTCCTAAGCCCTCTCTTACCGGTTCCTTAAGCGGAGCCTAAGGATCGGCTTCCGGGCCCCGATCCGGGCGGAACCGCAGGTCGGGGCGGTTAGGTTGGCGGGGCCAGGGAGGGCCGGAACGGCGTCGGAGACACCTCGTGTCCGGGGACGCGCCGGCCGGCCCCCCTGGCGTACCCGACGTCGTCGCCGCCCGGAGGACCACCATGCGCACCGCCATCCGCACCGTCGGCCGCATCGCCGCCGCCGGCCTCGCCCCGCTCGCGGTGGCCGCGTACGCCGCCGCTCCGGCGGCCGCGCACGGTTCGATGACGGACCCGGTCAGTCGGGTGGCGGCCTGCTACGCGGAAGGCCCCGAGTCCCCGCGGTCGGCGGCCTGCAAGGCGGCGGTCGCGGCGGGCGGCGCCCAGGCGTTCTACGACTGGAACGCGGTGAACATCGCCAACGCGGCGGGCAACCACCGGGCGTTGATCCCGAACGGGCAACTGTGCTCGGCGGGCAACGACAAGTACCGGGGCCTGGACCTGGCCCGCGCGGACTGGCCGGCCAGTGCGCTGACGTCCGGCCCCCACACCTTCCGCTACAAGGGCACGGCCCCGCACAAGGGCACCTTCGAGCTGTACGTGACGAAGGACGGCTACGACCCGGCGAAGCCGCTGAAGTGGGCCGACCTGGAGCCGGAGCCCTTCGCGAAGGTCACCGACCCGGGGATGAAGGGCGGTGACTACGTCTTCTCCGGCACGGTCCCCAAGAAGAGCGGCCGCCACCTGATCTACAGCATCTGGCAGCGCTCGGACAGCCCGGAGGCGTTCTACACCTGCTCGGACGTGGTCTTCGGCAAGGACACCGGGGGCGGGAAGCCCGGCCCGAAGCCGAGCGGCACCGGCGGCGCCGGCGACAACGCCGCGAGCGCCAAGCCGTCGAAGGGGCCCGTGGCCAAGCCGCCGACGGACGAGCAGATCTCCGAGGGCGCGTCCAAGTCGACGGTGGAGCACGGCGGCCACGGCGACAACGACCCCGCCACGAACGGTTCGACCGCCGAGTCCCCGTTCGCCTCGCCGTCCTCGGCGACGGCGGTGGGCGCGGCGACCGGGAACCTCGCGCGGACCGGCGGCGACGGCTCCGCCCCGATGATCGCGATCGCCGGGGCGGCCACCCTGGCCGTGGGCTCGGCCGTGCTCTTCGCCGTGGCCCGCCGCCGTTCGACGCCGGGCCGCCACGGCCGCTAGCTCCGGCCCCGGGTCAGGCTCCGGCCCGGGCGCGGTCGGTCACTCGAAGACCGAGGCGCAGGTGGTGCGTTCGGCGTGGGCCGGGTCGAGGGCGTTGGCCGCCTCGTGCCAGGCGATGCGGTCGGTCAGGCCGATGGCCACGTGCTCGGAGAGGTCGAGGGCACACAGGTCCTGAAGCACGACGTTGCGGACGTTCGACCCGCTGAGGAAGCCGCTGGTGTAGGGGGTCACCACCTCGTCGTACTTGGTGGTGATCACCGTGTAGGCCACTCCCGGGACGGTGTCGCCGCCCGCGTTGAGCTTGGTGACGAAGGGGGACCCGGCGATCTGGTCGGCCAGGCCCGGGGTCGTCGAGCTGATGAGGTCCTCGGCTCCGGGGAAGTACGGGAGCAGTTGGGTCAGCCCGGACAGGGTGGTGCCGTGGTTGTCGGGGGCGAGTCCGACGAGCGCGCCGACCTTGGCGGCGCCGCCGAGGAACTTGAGGTACTGCCGGGGCATCATGCCGCCCTGGGAGTGGCCGACGATGTCGGTCTTGGCGGCGCCGGTGGAGGCGAGCACCCGGTCGACGAAGGTGCCGAGCTGGACGGCGGACTTGTCGATGGGCCCGAGGCCGTTGAAGAAGGACTGGCCGGGGAGTTGCCCGTAGTCGAGGGAGTAGACGCAGTAGCCGCGGTGGACGAGGTACGGCGCGAAGCCGAGCCAGTTGTCGACGGAGTTGCCGAGGGTGCCGTGCACGAGCACGACGGGGCGGGGGTGCGCGGCGGACGGCTTGCAGGTCCAGTCGTTCCAGCCGCTGCTGGGGGCGGAGGCGGCTTGCGCGGTGCCGGTGGGGGCGACGAGCGCGGCGGCGGCGAGGGTGAGGACGGCCAGCGGGCGGAGCAGGCGGCGCCAGGGCAGCATCGGGTGATCTCCTTGCGTCATGGGGATGGTGCGGGGGGTTTGGTCCCGTGATCCGGATCACAAGGGGGAGCTGCTGCCGATAAATTACGGGTGAGTAGCAAGACTTGGAAGTTACGCGTCGGTAAAAACTCGCGTGTCGAGCCGCCCTCCGGTGCACCGCGAGACCGGAAGTCCGGGAGACGAGGAGACCGGGAGGGCGGGAGACGGAAGGCCGGTCGACAGCGAGCCGCGGGGCCCGGAGGTCTACGAGGCCCTGCCGAAGGTGGCCGCCGGGCGGACGGTGCCCGGGCCGAAGCGGGCGTTGGCCCGGTCGATGGCCGCCTCGACCGTCAGCCGGGACTCGCGGACGGGGTCCAGGGTGAGCTGGCGGGCCACGCCCTCGACGCCGGTCAGGTCCTCGGCCCGGAGCACCACGCCGGTCAGCCGGGCCCGTTGCAGGCCGGCCGCGTCCATCAGCCGGTACGCCATGGCGCGCAGGTCCTCGTCGTGGGCGGAGGGTTCGGTCAGCCGCCGGGTCTTCTCCCAGCGGGTACCGCCGGCGAACTGGAGGGTCAGGGTCAGGGCCCGCGCGGCCTGGCGGCGCCCGCGCAGGGTGGCGCCGAGCCGGACGACCAGGGCGAGCAGCGCGGCCCGGGCGTGCGGTCCGTCCAGCTCCTCCCGGGGGAACCGGGCGCGGACGGCGGCCGAGGAGGGCAGGTCCCTCGGGGTCACCGGGCGCGGGTCGATCCCGTGGGCGCGCTCCACGACCAGTCGGCCCGCCCGCTTGCCGAGGATCCGCTCGACGACCCCCGGGGACACCTCGGTGAGCGCCCCGATCGTATGCAGTCCGTATCCGCGCAGCGCCTCGGCCTGGCGGGAGCCGATCCCGTACAGCGCCTCCACCGGCAACGGCCCGAGGAAGCCGGGCACCTCATCCTCGGGGACGGCCAGGACGCCGCCGGGGCCGGTCACCCGGGCGGAGGCCGTCGCCGCCACGGCCCAGGTGCCGGCGACCCCGATCCGGACGTCGGTGCCGAGCCGGGCCACCGCGCGCAGCCGGACCACCTCGGCGATGCGGGCGGCGTCCGCGTCGAAGTAGCGCAGCGCCCCGCCCACTTGGACGAGCGCGGCGCGCGGCGGCAGGGCCTGCACCACCGGGGAGAACTCCCGCAGCAGTTCCAGGACCTCCCGGTAGCCCTCGCCGGTCAGGGTCGGGGCGCACCGCACGTGCAGGACCGCGCCGGTCATCCCGCGCTCCCCGGGCTGGAGTGCCAGAGCTTGCGTCCGGTCGCGGGGCCCGTGCCGGGCGGCCGGAGGTCGGCCCACGGGTTCATCTCGTAGCCGGTCGGCAGGTGGATCCGGCGGCCGGGGTCGGCGGGTGCGCCGGGGACGGCGGGAGCGGCGGGCGCGGGGTCTTCGCGCGGCGGTTCGGACAGCCGGGCGGTGACGGCCTCCAGGCCGCTCTCCGCGCGCAGTTCGACCAGTTCGGCGAGGTTCCAGGCCGCCGCCCCGACGATGCTCAGGCTCTGCGGGCCGCGCCGTTGCACCACTCCGCGCACCAGCAGCAGGAAGGAGTGGAAGACGGTGTGGGCGCAGGCTTCGTGGCTGTCGTCGAAGAAGGCCAGGTCGACCAGGCCGGTGCCGTCGTCGAGGGTGGTGAAGATGACCCGCCGGCCGGAGCGGACGGGCGGGGTCTGGGTGGCCGCCTTGGCGCCGGCCACCAGCACGGTCCGCCCGTGTTCGGCGTCGCGCAGCCGTCTGGCCGGCACCACGCCCAGTTCGGCCAGGAAGGCGTGGTGGTCCGCCATCAGGTGCCGCGAGGCGTCCATGCCGAGGACGCCCAGCTCGGCGCTGAGCCGCTCGGCCTCGCTGAGGTCGGGCAGTCCGACGGCGGCGGTGGACCGCCCCCCGCCGAGCGGGAGTTGGGCGCTTCCCCGGGCGTCGGCGGCGCGCTGGGCACCGTGCAGTTCGCTCACGTGCAGCAGCAGGTCGCGGCGGTTCGCGCCGAACGCGTCCAACGCCCCTACCTGGGCAAGTCGTTCGGCCACGGGCCGCCCCGGGTGGGCCCGGTCCCAGAAGTCGCGCAGGGAGGCGTAGGGCTGCCCCGCCTCGATCCTGGCGGCCTCGGCCTCGCTGATGCCGTGCACGTCGGCCAGCGCGAGCCGGAGCCCCCACAGCGGCGGCACCTCGGACACCAGTTCGATGCGGTGGTGGACCGAGGACCGGTTCACGTCCAGCGGCAGCACGGGCACGCCCCGCCGCCGCGCGTCCGCCAGCAACAACCGCTTCGGGTACATGCCGGGGTCGTGGGTGAGCAGTCCGGCGTAGAAGGCGGCCGGGTGGTGGGCCTTGAGCCAGGCGGACTGGTACGTGGGGACGGCGAAGGCCACCGCGTGCGCCTTGCAGAACCCGTACGAGCCGAACGCCTCCACGATCTCCCAGGTCCGGGCGATCACCTCGGGCGAGTAGCCGCGCGCCCGCGCCGTCGCCGCGAACCAGACCTTGATCCGGCCCTGCGAGTCCGGGTCGGACAGCCCGCGCCGCACCCGGTCGGCCTCGTCGCGGCCGCAACCGGTCAGGACGTGCACGATCTCGATGATCTGCTCGTGGAAGACCACCACCCCGTACGTCTCCCGCAGCGCGTCCGCCAGGTCCGGGTGCGGGAAGCGGACTTGGGCCCGCCCGTGCCGGGCCTCGATGAACGGGCGCACCATGTCGGCGGCCACCGGACCGGGGCGGAACAGCGAGATGTCCACGACCAGGTCGTGGAAGGTGGCGGGCTGGAGCCGACCCACCAGGTCGCGCTGGCCCGGGGACTCGATCTGGAAGCAGCCCAGCGTCTCGGCCGAGCGGATCAGCTCGTACGTGGCCCGGTCGCCCGGCGGCACCTGCGCCGGGTCGTCCAGGTCGAGCTCCTGCCCGGTGGCGCGCCGCAGCTCCGCGACGGCGTGCGCCATCGCGGACTGCATCCGTACGCCCAGCACGTCGAGTTTGAGCAGCCCGAGTTCCTCCACGTCGTCCTTGTCGAACTGGGACATGGGGAAGCCCTCGCCACTGCTGGGCACGACCGGGGTGCGGGCGAGCAGCGTCGCGTCGGAGAGCAGCACCCCGCACGGGTGCATGGCGATCCCGCGCGGCAGTCCGTCCAGGGCTTCGACCAGTTCCCACAGCCGCCCGTGCGACTCGCCCCGTACGTCATGGAGTTCGGGCAGCTCGGCGAGCGCGGCGCGGGCGTCACGGGCCCGGATGTGCGGGAATGCCTTGGCGAGCCGGTCGACGGTGGCCGGTTCCATGGACAGGGCGGCGCCCACGTCCCGGATGGCGTGCCGGACCCGGTAGGTCTCGGGCATGGAGACGGTCGCGACGCGTTCGGCGCCGAACCGGTCGATGATCCGCCGGTAGACCTCCAGCCGGCGGGCGGACTCCACGTCGATGTCGATGTCGGGCAGCACCCGGCGGCGCTTGGACAGGAAGCGTTCCATCAGCAGGCCGTTGGCGAGCGGGTCGGCGTGCGCGATGCCGAGGAGGTGGTTGACGAGGGACCCGGCACCGGAGCCGCGGGCCGCCACCCGGATGCCCATCTCCCTTACGTCGTCAACAACATGGGCGACCGTCAGGAAGTACGAGGCGAAGCCGTGGTAGGCGATGATGTCGAGTTCCTCGTGCATCCGCTCCCAGTAGCGGCGATCGCCGGCGTAGCCGCGCAGCACCATGCCCGCCGCCGCGCGGGAGGCGAGGACCCGCTGGGCGGTGCGGTGGGCGGCGCCGACGAGTCGGGCCTCGGGGAAGTGGACGGAACCGATGCCCAGGTCGTCCTCGGGGTCCACCACGCACGCCTCGGCGGTCCGCCGGGTCTGCGCGAGCAGCCGGCGGGCGTCGGCGGGGCCCAGTCCGGCCGCGCGGGCGACCAGGTCGGCGGTCTCGGCCATGGCGGCGGGGTCCTTGAGCCAGCGTTCGCCGCTGTCGAGGGGTTTGCGGGGGTCGACGGGGACCAGCCGGCGGGCGGCGTCGAGGATGTCGGCGACCGGCCCCTGACCGGGGTCGGCGTACCGGACGGCGTTGCTGAGCACGGCCGGGACGCCCTGCTCGGCGGCGAAGCCGACCGTACGGGCGGCCAGGCGCAGCGAGCCGGGCCCGGTGCCGGCGCGGCCGTGGTGGACGGCCTCCAGACGCAGGTCGTCCCCGTAGACCTCGCGCCAGGGCGCGAGCAGCCGCGCGGCCCGGTCCGGTCGGCCTGCGGCGAGGGCCCGGCCCACTTCGGAGCCGGGGCCGAGCAGGACGTACACCCCGCTGGCGCCGCGCAGCTCCTCCCAGGGCAGGAGCGGGACGTCGGGTCCGCCCGCGTGGGCGGCGGTGACCATGCGGCACAACTCGGCCCAGCCGGTGGCGCCGGCGCGGGCGAGGAAGACGGCGCGGGCGGCGGACTCGTCGACGAAGGCGCCGCCCCGGACGGGGTTGCGCCGCCGGGAGGACGCCTCACCGGACGCGGCGCGGGCGGTGGCCGCGGGACCCGCGGCGACCCCCAGGTCGACCCCGAACAGGGGCCGCACTCCGGCTTCCGCCGCCGCCCGCGCGAAACGGACCGTGCCCGCGAGGGTGTCGCGGTCGGTGAGGGCGAGGGCGTCCATGCCCCGCTCGGCGGCGCGCCGCGCCAACCGTTCCGGGTGGCTGGCTCCGTAGCGCATGGAGAACCCCGAAACGGTGTGCAGATGCGTGAAACCTGGCACCCGCGGCCTCCTGCTTTCCCTCGATGCTCCGCAACGCTCCTTCCGCCCCGTCTCCACCATAGAGCAATTCGAATACCCGTGCGAAACACTTGTTCGATCATCCATTCGCGGCCGTACCCGGCTGCCCGTCCCCCGTTCGGCCCGCCCCTGCTGCGCCCGGCCCCCGGTCCGCCGAGCGTGTGAGACATGACCCAGCCCACCACCGACGCATCCGCGGGTCCCTCCGGCGGTTTCCTCGCCGAGTTCAAGGACGCCGTCAGCACCCGGGCCTTCCTGCTGGTCCTGGGGGTACTGGCGCTCCAGCTCGCCTTCATCACCTCCTACATCGGCGCCTTCCACCACCCCGAGCCGAACGGGATCACCCTCGCGGTGGCCGCCCCCGCCGAACAGGTCGCCACGGGCACCGCGCAGCGCCTCGGCGCCCTGCCCGGCGACCCGCTCGACACCCGCACCGCCCCGGACGGGACGACGGCGCTCGCGTGGGTCGGGAACCGGGAGGTGGACGGCGCGCTGATCGTCGACCCGGCCGGCAAGACCGACCGGCTCCTGGTCGCGAGCGGCGCGGGAGCCTCGCTCTCCCAGGCGCTCGTGGGGATCATCGGCCGCGCCGAGGCGGCCCAGGGGCGCGACGTGCAGATCGTCGACGTGGCTCCGGCCGCCGCCGGGGACGCCCGCGGCCTGAGCTCCTTCTACCTGGTGGTGGGCTGGTGCGTCGGCGGCTACCTGTGCGCCGCGATCCTGGCGATCAGTGCGGGGGCGCGGCCCGCGAACTCCGCCCGCGCCGTCATCCGGCTCGGCGCCCTGCTGCTGTACTCGATCGCCGCCGGACTGCTGGGCACGGTCATCGCCGGCCCGATCCTGGGCGCGCTGCCCGGCAACGTCATGGCCCTGTGGGGGCTGGGCACCCTGGTCGTCTTCGCCGTCGGCGCGATCACCCTGGCCTTCCAGAGCGTGGCGGGGGTGGCCGGCATCGGCCTGGCGATCCTGCTGGTGGTGGTCCTGGGCAACCCGAGCGCGGGCGGCGCCTACCCGTATCCGCTGCTTCCGCCGTTCTGGAAGGCCATCGGGCCGGCCCTGCCCCCGGGCGCCGGTACGTACGCCGCGCGCTCGATCACGTACTTCCGGGGCAACGACGCGGGCCCGGCCATGCTGGTGCTGGCGGCCTGGGCGGTCCTGGGCACGGCCGTCACCATGGTCCGCGCGGTCCTCCACCACGGCCGGGGCGGCCCGGCGGTGGGCAGCGGCACCACGACGGGCCCGGCCGCCCGGACGCCGGGACCCTGACCGCTCACCACCCGGATGCCGGGACCCCGCCCCGCGCCACCGACTCGCCGCGCCGCCGGGTACGCCTCAGGCGACCGGCTCGCCGATGCCCAGCAGGTTCCCCTCGCTGTCGCGGAACCAGGCGGCGCGTTCGCCCCGGGCGCCCCTGCTCGGGTAGTTCCCCTCGATCTCCGCGATCCCGCCCCTCGTCCGGAACCCGGGCACGTCGACCTCCTCGAACACCACACCACGGCCCGTCAGCTGCGCCACGGCCGTTTCCAGGTCGTCGACCTCCCAGCCCATCTGGGTGAAGGTGCCGGGCGAGGCCCCCGTCGACCGGAACACCGCGAACTCGCTGCCGCCGCACCGGTACAGCAGCCCACCGGGGCGTTCGTCCACGGGTTCCAGTCCGAGCCGCTCGGAGTAGAAGCGCCGCGCGCGGTCCAGGTCCGCGGCCGGGAGCCGGGTCGCCACGCGTCCCCGGGCCAGCACGTTCTCGTCGTCTGCGTTCATGTGCCCACTGTGCCGTGGCCGCCGCCCGCGGGAGCGCAGGCACCGGGAACGGCATGGCGCCCCCGGGTGAGCCGGGAAATTGCCGACGGGCGCGCCCTACCGCACCCCTGCCCCGAAGCGCACAATCACCCTGACTGCTCGCGTCGAACGTGAGGGAGGGAGCGCGTGCGCGACCTGGTGCGCACCGCCGACGGCCGCGCCCTGATGGTGGAGCGCTGGGGGGACCCGGAGGGCAAGCCCGTCTTCCTGCTCCACGGCACCCCCGGCAGCCGTCTGGGACCGGCCCCCCGCGGCATGGTCCTCTACCAGCGGCGGGTACAGCTCATCGCCTACGACCGTCCCGGCTACGGGGGCTCCGACCGTCACCCCGGCCGCACCGTCGCCGACGTGGCCGGGGAGGTGGCCACGATCGCCGACGCGCTCGGCTTGGACTGCTTCGCCGTCGCCGGCCGCTCCGGCGGCGGCCCCGGCGCGCTGGCCTGCGCCGCCCTGCTCCCGGACCGGGTCACCCGCACGGCGGCCCTGGTCCCGCTCGCGCCCCGGGACGCGGAGGACCTCGACTGGTTCGACGGCATGGCCGCCTCGAACGTGGAGGAGTACACGAGGGCCTACGACGATCCCGAGGGGTTCGCCGCCCGGCTGATCCCCCGCGCCGAGGGCATCCGCGAGGACCCCCGCCGGCTGCTGGAGGAGCTGCGCCGGGAGCTGACGGAGAACGACCGCGTGATCGTCGCGGACGCGGGCCTGCGGGCGATGCTGCTACGCAACTACCGTGAGGGCGTGCGCACTTCGGCGTACGGGTGGATCGACGACGCGATGGCGTTCAGCGGCCCGTGGGGTTTCGACCCCGCCGACATCCGCTGCCCGGTGTTGATCTGGCACGGCGAGCTGGACGTGTTCTCGCCCGTCGGCCACTCCCGCTGGCTGGCCCGCCGCATCCCGGGCGCCACCACCACCTTCGACCCGGCCGCCGCCCACTTCGCGGCCCTGCGCGCGCTGCCCGACGTACTGACCTGGCTGCTCCGGGACCTGCCGGTGCCCCCGCTGGGCGAGCAGTTGCCCGCCTGAGCGGGTCCGACGGGAGTCAGCGCCCGCCGACGACCGGGTGCTCGGGCTCGTAGTTGGTCAGGACGCACCCGTCGACCTGGGACCGCTCCATGCGGTACCCGGTCGGGGCGGAGAAGCCGGGCGTGCAGTTCAGGTAGAGGAACTGCTGCTGGTACAGACCGAACCGGGCGCTCGGATCGTTCGTCTCCACCGCGACGCCGTCGCCGACGAGCAGCAGGCTCGCGGTGGCCTTGAGCTTCCCGTCGTCCTTGAGGTCGGCCAGTTGCGCGGACTTCGCCTTGGTCTGGAGCTTCTTCATGTCGCCCACCGTGTCGAGCCAGTTGAGGTCGTGGGCGCGCCGGGCACCCGCCGGCTCGCCGCACAGGGCCCGACCGTTCACGCCCCAGTCGAGCGGGTTGCCGTCGACCACGGGCGCGTAGTCGATCGACCGGATCGCCACCGCGTCGGGGTCGGTGGAGAAGTGCGAGCAGTCCACGCTCGACGCCACCAGCTTCTTCAGCTCGGCCATGCTGCCGGCCCGGGCCAGACCGAGGCTGCCCTGGGCCGGCTGTCCCGGCTTTTCGCCGCCCGGGTCCTGCGGGGTTTCCAGGTTCGGACTCCCGGAGCCGTCCGAGCTGTTGACGAAGTCGCTGAGGACGCAGCCCTCCACCAGCGCCTTCTCCTTCTTGTATCCCTTGGGTACGGCGAAGGTCGGGTTGCAGGTGAGGATGCGCAGGTCGGACCGGGCGAGGGCGAGGGCCGACTTGGTCTGCGTCGGGGTGACGACGTAGCCCTTGCCGACGAAGACCCGGCTGTTGAGGCCGGAGGCCCCGTCACCACCCTTGATCGCGTCCATGACCTTCTGCTTGTAGCGCTCCTGGAACTCCTTCATGTCGGAGGTGACGTAGAAGACGAGTTCACCGTGCACGGGGCGGTCGCTGCACACCCCCCGCTGGGTCACGGACCACTGCCCGACGCGGGTGAACTCGGTCAACGGCAGCCGGGGGTCGTTCGGTTCGCCGCTGAGGTCCTCGCAGGCGGTGAACTGCCGTACGTACTGCTGTGCTTCGATGATCGAGCCGCCGGCGGACGGTCCCGCGGCGGACGGGGAGGGACTCGCGCCCGCCCGGCCGGCGGGCGGCGCGGGGTCACCCTTGCAGGCGGCGAGGGCGGGGAGGGCGATCAGGGCGGCGGTCGCGGCAAGGGTCCGCTGGAGGCGCATGAGGGTGCTTTCGGCCGAACGGCAGGTCAGGGGGGTGGCGTGGACATGCTAAACGCAACGGACCGGGTGATCCACATCAGCGGTGACCGGGCGTCAGGGAGAAAGGATCTTGCGGTACGGCAAACGGCCGATTACCGCACCTCGAGAACTGCGGCAGCCTTTCCATAGAACGCTTGACCAGGCGTCATGTCTCGGTTGCCAATAAGGTGTGGACGAGTAAAGTCCACGCTTGACACCAGCGGGTCCGCTGGTGCCCCTCCCCTGCCCATTTCGCATGGCCTCCCCCGAGGACGGTGTCGTGAACACTTCCGCAACCCCCGCGACCAGCACGGTCAAGACCCCCCTGGTTCCGCTCGACCGGATCGACGTCCACAGCGCCTCGGCGGCCGAGACGCTCGGACGCGTCCTGCCCTCGGAAAACGGCCGTCACGTTCAGGCACCGATCTTCAACTCCGCGCTCTGACACCGGAGCCGGCGCCCTAGACTGGCCAAATGACCGGCCTGATCGCATTTCGCGAGATCGTCCTCAAGGTTCACAGCAGATGCGATCTCGCTTGTGATCATTGCTATGTCTACGAACACGCTGATCAGAGCTGGCGAGCCCGGCCGAAAGTGATCTCCCCCGAGGTCATTTCACAGACCGCGGCGCGGCTCGCCGAACATGCCCGTGACCATGCACTCCCCTCCGTCACGGTGATTCTCCACGGAGGGGAACCCCTGTTGGCGGGCCCCGCCCGACTACGCCTGGTGTGCGAGGAGTTCACCCGAGCGCTCGCCGGCATCGCCGCGTTGGATCTGCGGATCCACACCAACGGGCTCCAGCTCAGCCGCCGTTACCTAGACCTCTTCGCCGAGTTCGGCGTCCGCGTGGGCATCTCCCTCGACGGGGACCGCGCCGCGAACGACCGCCACCGCCGGTTCGCCGACGGACGCACCAGCCACCCCCTGGTCCTGGCCGCCGTCGCCCTGCTCCGTTCGGAGCCGTACCGCCCCCTCTACCAGGGTCTGCTCTGCACCGTGGACGTCGCCAACGACCCCGTCGCGGTGCTCGACGCCCTCGTGGAGCTGGCACCGCCCCGGGTGGACTTCCTGCTGCCGCACGCCACCTGGGAAACCCCGCCGGTCCGCCCCGACGGCGCCCCCGACGCGTACGCGCGCTGGCTGCTGCGGGTCTTCGACCACTGGGAGCGCCTGGGGCGACCGGTCTCCGTACGGCTCTTCGAGTCCCTGCTGTCCACCCTGCGCGGCGGACCGAGCCTGACCGAGTCGCTGGGGCTCGCGCCGACCGACCTGGTCGTCGTGGAGACCGACGGGACGCTGGAGCAGGTCGACTCCCTCAAGAGCGCCTACGAGGGCGCCGCCGCCACCGGATTCGACGTCTTCGGCCACTCCTTCGACGAGGTCGCCGCCCACCCGGGGGTGCGGGCCCGTCAGCTGGGTCTGGCCGGGGTCAGTGCCACGTGCCGCCGGTGCCCCGTCGTACGTTCGTGCGGCGGCGGCCTCTACACCCACCGCTACCGGGCCGACCCGGCCGGCGGGGGCGGCTTCGACCACCCCTCCGTGTACTGCACCGACCTGCGCGAGCTGATCGACGGGGTCGAGGGCCGCACCGCGTCCCGGCAGACCGCGCCGGAACTCACCGACCCGGCCGAACTGGCCCGCTCGCAGGAGCGGCTGACCCGGGTCCTGCTCGCCCGCCTGAACGCCGACCGTACGGGTGATCCCGACTGGGCGCGGTCCTGGGAGCTGCTGGCCCGGGTGGAGCGTTCCGGGGAATCGGGCGCGAACGCGCTGGGCGCCGTACTGGACCACCCCTTCACCCGCACGTGGGTCCTGGAGGCCCTGGACGCCGGGCGGGACGGCCGCCCCGACGGCGAGGGCGCGGCGCGCAGGCTGGCCGCGCTCGCCGCCGCGGCCGTGCTGCGCGGCGGCCTCGACCTGCCGGCCGAAGTGCCCTACCGGGACGGCGAGGTGTACCTGCCGACACTGGGACTGCTGCGGTTGGGCGAGCCCGGCACCCGGGGGCGGGCCGCGCTGCGGGCCACCGGGACGGGGTACGCGGTGCGCGACGGCCGCGCCGAGCACCGCTTCGGCCCGGCGGCGGGGGACGCGCGCTGGCTGCCCGTACGGAGCTGGTCGCCGCCGGGGCCGGACGCCGCCCCGGTGGCGCTGGAGGACCTCGACCCGTACCGCAACTGCTTCGCCCGCCCGCCCCGGCTGCGGCTGGGCGCCGGGGAGGCCGACGAGTGGCGGGGCAGGCTCGACGCGGCCTGGGCGCTGCTGCACACCGCCGTCCCGGAGTTCGCCCGGGCGGCCGCGGCCGGGCTGACGACGCTGACCCCGCTCGCAGGTGGTCCCCGGGCCCCCGGCTGGGGCGAGGCCGGGCGGCACGGGCCCGGGGCGCTCGGGGTGCCGTACGGCGCCGGGGTCCGGGAGACGGCCCTGGCGCTGCTGACGGGGCGGCGTCGGGCGCGGCTGCGGGCGCTGACCGAGGTGGCCGACCTGTACGCGCTGGACGGGCAGTGGCAGCACCCCTCGCCCTGGCGGGAGCGCCCGGTGCCGGTGTCCCGGCTGCTGGCCGACGTGCACGAGCGGGTGGCGGTGGCGGCGTACCGGCGGGCGACGGCGGCCCCCGAGCCCGGGGCGTCGGACCGGATCCAGCGGGCCCTGGACCGGCTGGCCGGTGCGGCCGAGCTGACCAGTACCGGCAAGCGGCTGGTGGCGGAGCTGCGGTGGGAGTCGAAGGCGGTCGACGCGTGACGTCGCCCGGCGGCCCGGGCACCCTCGCGCTGGCCGGGGAGTTACGCCGGCTCGGGGTGCGCCCCGGGGCGTCGCTGCTGGTGCACGCCGCGCTCGGCGGCACCGGTCTGCGGACCGAGTCGCTGCGCGACGCGCTGAGGGGAGTGCTGGGGCGGGACGGCACCTTGGTCGTGCCCGCCTTCACGTCGGAGAACTCCCGTACCTCCACGGCGCACTTGGAGCGGATCGCGGGTCTCACCGAGCCGCAGGTGCGGGAGTTCCGGGCCCGGATGCCGGCGTTCGACCCGCGGCGGACCCCGAGCCAGGGCGTGGGGCGTTTCGCCGAGACGGTCCGTACCTCCCCGGGCGCCGCACGCAGCGGGCACCCGCAGACCTCCTTCGCGGCGCTGGGAAAGGCCGCGCGGCGGCTGTGCGCCGGTCACCGCCTCGAATGCCACCTGGGCGAGGAGTCGCCCCTGGGAAAAATGTGCGGGGAGGGCGGCCAGGTACTCATGATCAATGTGGGATTTTCGGTCTGCACCGCTTTCCATCTGGCGGAGTACCGAATTCCGAAGCCCCCCTTGCGCATGTACGACTGTGTGGTGAAGGTGAACCTTCCGGGGGGACGGCGGGGGGAGGGGTGGACGACGTACGAGGACGTCGCGCTGGACGACAGTGATTTCGCGGAGATCGGCGACGCGTTCCCGGATTCACGGTTGCGCAGGGGTCGGCTGGGAGGGGCACGGGCCGTGCTCTTCTCGATTCCCGACGCCGTGGGACACGCAATCGACTGGATGACCGAAAACAGACGCTGATTGACTGAACGATGAGGGGATGTGGCGAAGCAGCTCCGGAATGATGTTTCTTCGCTCGCATCTTCGGGACGGGGGTCGTGTGCCCGCATCAGTGCAGCCGTACTTCTTTCTGAGTTATGCGCATACGCCGAGATTCGGGGCCGGGGGGCCCGACCCCGACATGTGGGTCGAGCGGCTCTTCCGTGATCTCTGCAACCACGTGATGGCGCTGACCGATCTCCCCGCCGGTTCCGAGGCCGGCTTCATGGACCGCGAGATACGCAGTGGCGAGGGCTGGTCGGAACGGCTCGCGGCGGCGCTCGCCACCTGCCGGGTCTTCGTCCCCCTGTTCTCGCCGCGCTACTTCGCCAGCGAGATGTGCGGCAAGGAGTGGTTCGCCTTCGCGCAGCGGGCGATCCAGCACGGGGCGCGCCACAACGAGCCGCCGCCGGAGGCCATCGTGCCGGCCCTGTGGGTGCCGGTGCCCGCCACCCACATGCCGGGTCCCGCCTCGCGGTTGCAGTTCAACCACAACACCTTCGGCGAGCGCTACGTCACCGACGGCCTGTACGGCCTGATCAAACTCCGAAGCTACGCCGAGCAGTACGAGGCGGCCGTGTACGAACTCGCCAAACGCATCGTGCACGTGGCCGAGACGGTGCGGATCGACCCGATCAAGCCGCTGGACTACCGGGTGGTGCCGAGCGCGTTCGGCGGCAACGGCGGCAACCCGGCCCGCACCCTGCACATCACGGTGGCCGCCGCCTCCCGGCACGACCTGCCGGAGGGCCGCAGCCCCGAGTACTACGGGGACAACGCCCTGGAGTGGAACCCGTACCACCCGGTGGCGCAGCGGCCCATCGCCTACGTCGCCGAGGACGTGATCCGCAACCTCAACTACCAGACCAGCCTCGGCTCGTTCGACGACGAGGCCGGGCACTTCGACAGCAAGCAGCCGCCGACCCGGCCGGAGATCCTGATCGTCGACCGCTGGGCGGTGGAGGACGAGCAGCGCCGGCAGCGCCTGGCCGCCTTCGACCAGGAACACCGGCCGTGGATCAACGTGGTCGTGCCCTGGAACCGGTACGACCACCAGAGCCGGGCGAAGGAGGGCGAGCTGGCGGACCGGCTGGAGGGGACGATGCCGGTCAAGATGAGCCAGGGCCGGGCCGCCTGCCGGGCGGCCGCGAACGGCGTCGCCAACATGGAGATGCTCGGGCAGATCCTGCCCCAGGTGGTCGAGGCCGCCGCCCAGCAGTTCCTCAGACACGCCCAGGTGTACCCGCCGGCGGGCGGCACCCACACCGAACGGCCGCGGCTGATCGGGCCGATGGGGATGGACGAGCCGCCGCTGCCGCCGCCGCGCGTTCCGTTCCCGCCCGACACCGAGGCGGGCGGGAACGCACCGGGCGGGACCGACACCAACGACGTCAGCGACACAGAGCGGGGGGACACGGATGACAGCCGGTCGTGACAGCCGTGGCGGACGCATCGTCACCTTCTATTCGTACAAGGGCGGAACGGGCCGCACCATGGCGCTGGCGAACACCGCCTGGATCCTGGCGGCCAACGGCAAGCGGGTGCTGGCCGTGGACTGGGACCTGGAGGCGCCGGGCCTGCACCGCTTCTTCCACCCCTTCCTGGACCCTTCCACGCTCGGGGCCACCACCGGGGTCATCGACCTGATCAGCGAGTACGCCTGGGCCGCCACCAGCCCGGTGCAGCGGGCCGACGACTGGCACAGGGACTACGCGCGGATACAGCCGCACGCGGTGTCCCTCACCCCGGAGACGCTGGGCTGGGAGTTCCCCGACGGCGGCACGCTCGACTTCGTCTCGGCGGGCCGGCAGAACCGCGAGTACTCGGCGACCGTGTCCACGTTCGACTGGGACAACTTCTACGACCGCCTCGGCGGCGGCCTCTTCTTCGACGCGTTACGCGCCGACATGAAGCGGAACTACGACTACGTGCTGATCGACAGCCGTACCGGTCTCTCCGACATCGCCGACATCTGCACCGTGCACCTGCCGGACGTCCTGGTCGACTGCTTCACCCTCTCCGACCAGTCCATCGACGGCGCCGCCTCCGTGGCCCGGCAGATCGACGAGCGGTTCAACGACCGCGGGATCAAGATCTACCCGGTGCCGATGCGCATCGACGAGGGCGAGAAGGAGAAGGCGGACGCGGGCCGGGCACTGGCGCGGATCAAGTTCGACCGGTTCCCGGGCGGCCTGGTCGGGGACGACCTGACGTCCTACTGGGGCGCGGTGGAGATCCCGTACCGGCCCTACTACGCCTACGAGGAGACCCTGGCCACCTTCGGCGACGAGGCCGGGCTCACCAACTCCCTGCTCTCGGCGTTCGAGCGGCTCACCGCCGTGGTCACCGAGGGCGAGATCACCTCGATGCCGGCCATCGCCGAGGACGTCCGGATGCGCATCCGGGACGCCTTCACCCGGCGCCGGCCGGCCCTGCCCGCGGACCTGTTCCTCTGCTACGTCGCCGAGAACCGGATGTGGGCCGACTGGATCGAGTCGGTGCTCACCCGGGCCGGTTTCCGCGTGGTGCCCAAGGACGTGTCGGCGGAAGTGGCCCCCGCCCCGACGTCCGGGTCCGGGTCCGGGTCCGGGTCCGGGGACACGCTCGGCGGTGCGGGCATCGGCGTCGACAACGCCGCCCGCACGGTCGTGCTGCTCTCCAGCGCCTTCCTCAAGTCCGCGCGCGCCGTGGAGGTGTGGAACCGGGCCGCCGCCGAGGACCCGACGGGCGGCCGGCGTCAGTTGGTGCCGCTGCGGGTGGGCGACGTACGGCTCGCGACCCCGTACATCGACCGCAATCCGGTGGACCTCTTCCGCCTCGACGAGGTGCACGCGACGACCGCCCTGCTGCGGGCGGTGGAGCGGCCCATGGCCCTGAACGACACGGTCAACAGTGCCTCCCAGCCCGGTCCCCGCTTCCCCGGGACCGTACCCAAGATCTGGAACGCGCCGCCCCGCAACACCGGTTTCACCGGGCGCAGCATCGTACTGGAGCGGATGCGCAACCAGCTCGGCGGCGGCATGACCGTGGTGCTGCCGCAGCCGCAGACCCTGTACGGGCTCGGCGGCGTCGGCAAGACCCAGGTGGCGCTGGAGTACGTCCACCGGTTCATGGCGGACTACGACCTGGTCTGGTGGATCTCCTCGGAGCAGACCGACGACGTGGTCGCGGCCCTCGCCGAGCTGGCGGTCCGGCTGGGCGCGCAGACGGGCGAGGACATGGCGGCCGCCTCCCAGGAGGCGATCGACCTGCTGCGGCGCGGTGTGCCCACCTCGCGCTGGCTGCTGGTCTTCGACAACGCCGACGATCCCGAGACGCTCAAGCGGTTCTTCCCGCCGGGCGGCCCGGGGCACGTCCTGGTCACCTCCCGCAACCAGTCCTGGTCGCAGTACGGGGACGCGCTGCCGGTGGACGTGTTCCTGCGCGAGGAGTCCGTCGAGCACCTCCAGCGGCGGGCGCCGGGACTCTCCCACGAGGACGCCGAGCAGGTGGCCATAGCGGTGGGTGACCTGCCGCTCGCCGTCGAGCAGGCGGGTGCCTGGATCGCGGAGACCGCCACGCCCGTGTCGGCATACCTGGAGCAGTTGGCGCAGCAGGCCGCGAGCGTGCTCGGGCTGAACCAGCCGGCCGGTTACCCGGAGCCGGTCGCGGCGACCTGGAACGTCTCCATCGAGCGGCTCCAGTCGCGCTCCCCGGCCGCCGTACGGCTGTTGCAGTTGTGCGCCTTCTTCGCACCGGAGCCGATATCCGCGAACCTGCTCTACAGCAAGGAGATGATCAACGCCCTCAAGCCGTACGACTCCTCGCTCCAGGAGAAGTTGATGCTGGGCCGGGTGATCCGGGAGATCGGCCGGTTCGCGATGGCCAAGGTCGACCAGGTCGGCAACAGCATCCAGGTCCACCGCCTCGTCCAGGCCGTGATCCGGGCGCAGTTGTCGGAGGAGGAGCAGCGCGAGGCGCGGCACGCCGTGCACCGCATCCTGGCGGGTGCCCGGCCCGATGACGACGAGCCGATAGACAACCCGGCCACCTGGCCCCGGTTCAACACCATCTGGCCGCACCTGACGCCCTCCGAGGCCCGGTTCTGCAAGGAGCCGGAAACCCGCCGGCTGTTGATCGACCGGGTCCGGTACCTGTGGAAGCGGGGCGACTTCAAGGCCGCGTACCAGCTCGGCGAGGAGCTGCGCGAGGTGTGGAAGGAGATGCTCGGCGACAGCGATCTGCAGTACCTGTACCTGCGCTTCCACCTGTCGAACATCCTGCGTTCGCAGGGCCGCTTCGTGGAGGCGAAGGAGCTGGACGAGGTCACCCTGGAGCGGCAGCGGACGGCGCTCGGCCCCTCGCACCCGCACACGTACATGACCACCAGCGGCCTGGCGATGGACCTGGGGGCGCTGGGCCGCTACGGCGAGGCGATGGAGCTGGCGACGGCCGCGCACGAGGGCTTCGGGCAGATCTTCCACGAGGCGCACCCGCGCACCCTGGCCGCCGCGAACAACCTGGCCCTGAACCTGCGCATGGTCGGGCAGTACTCCCGGGCGCGGGAGATCGACCAGGAGGTGTTCGACCGGCGCACCGAGGTGCTGGGCCCGGACCACCCGTACACCCTGTCCTCGGCGCAGAACCTGGCCCGGGACCTGCGCGAGGTGGGCCGGTACGACGATTCGGTGCAGTTGCTGAGCCGGACCTACGACATCTACAAGCGGACGCTCGGCCGGGCCTTCCCGGGCACCCTGTCCGCGGCGAAGAACCTGGCGGTGTCGCTGCGCCGGGCGGGCGACGTGGAGGACGCGCTGCGGCTGACCACCGCGACCCGCAACCGCTACCGCGCCAAGTACACCTCGGTCAACCCGGACCTGCTGGCCTGTGAACTGAACCTGGCGGCGGACCTGTTCGCGACCGGTGACCCGGGCGCGGCGCGCGACCTGGCCCAGGAGGTGGTGGACGAGTACGTGAAGGTGCCGGGCGAGCGGCACCCGTACACCCTGGCCGCCGTCAACAACCTGGCGGTGTTCCACTGGGGCACGGGCGCCGCGGACACGGCGGAGCCGATGCTGCGCCAAACGATCCGGCACATGCGCGAGGTGCTGGGCGACAACCACCCGCACACCATCTTCGGCAACCTGAACCTCGCCAACGCCCTCGCCGACCTCGGGGACCCGGAGGGCGCGCTGGAGCTGGAGCGGTTGGTGGTGCTGCGGCTGCGCGAGGCGCTCGGGACGCACCACCCGGAGACCCTGGCGGCCGCCTCGAACATGGCGGTCAGCCTGGACATGATGGGCCGCAAGGAGGAGGCGGCCCGGGTCCGGACGGAGACGGTGGCCGAGCTGACTCGGCTGCTCGGCGAGGACCACGGCCTGACCCGCTACGCCCGCGACGAGCGACGGGTCCACCGGGACCTGGAGCCGCTCGCCGTGTGATCCGACGGAGGGCGGCCCCCGCACGGGCCGCCCTCCGCCCCTACAGCAGACCTGGGGGGTTGCTGTGAGCGACAGCATGACGTTCCGGAACGAGGACCTGCCGGCCCTCTTCCACCACACCGACCAGGCGGCGATCTCCCGACAGCGGGAGTCCACCCGGGCCACGCGCCGGCAGCTGATGCTGCTCGTCGCGGCGGCGGCCGCCGCGACCCTGCCCGCCGCGCCCGCCGCGGGCCCGCTGCACCTGTTCGGCGCGCTGAGCGCCCTGGCCTACGCGGGGGTGCTGGCGGTGGGCGTACGGGCGACCCGGCGCCGGGCCCGGCCGCAGTGGCAGCTCAACCGGAGCGCGGCGGAGTTCATCAAGTCGCTGGCCTGGCGCTACGCGGTGCACGGGGCGCCGTTCGGCAGTGACGTCGGCGCCCCGGAGGCGACGTACCGGACGCGGCTGGAGGCCGGGCTGGACGAGCTGCGCAAGATGGGCTGGGAGGACCCCCGGACCGCGGGCCTCGTGCCGGAGGGCGGGGAGATCACCGGGGCGATGCAGCGGCTGCGCGGACTGGGCTACCAGGTGCGCCGGGAGACGTACGTACGGGACCGGCTGATCGAGCAGCGCAACTGGTACCAGCGCAAGACGGAGGCGTCCCGGCGGGCCACGGCGCTGTGGTCGTGGACGATCGTGCTGCTGACCTGCGTGGCCCTGTTGTTCGCGGTGCTCGGCGCGTTCGGCTCGGGGCCGGGTCCGGCGCTCACGGCGCTGCTGAGCGCGGCCGCGGCGGCGGCGATCGCCTGGAACGAGGTGCGGCGCCACCATCCGCTGATCGAGGCGCACACGCTGATCGAGCAGGACCTGTCGGCGATGATGGTCGTGATGCAGACGACGATCACCGAGTCGCAGTGGCCGTCCGCGGTGTACGAGACGGAGCGGTACGTCTCTCCGCAGCACACGGACTGGCTGGCGCGGCACAGCAGTTGACCGCGGTCCCGGCCGGGGCGTGGCTCATTCCCGGGTCACGCCCTCGCGCCAGAGGACCGTGACGGGTTTGCCGAGCGCCCGGGCGTAGGCGACGATCTCGCCGGTGCCGCCGTGCCCCCGGGCCGGCAGCCCGTCCCAGACGGCGACCAGGCGGTCGCAGGATTCGGCGATGTAGGTACCGGCGGCGTAGTACGCCTCGTCGGTGGAGCGGGCGAAGCCCATCCGCACTTCCTGGGCGGCCCGCCGCCTGAGCCGGCGGTAGCGGGCCAGGGCTTCGGCGTCCGCGAAGTCGTCCTCGTAGTCCTCGCTGGGAATCACCACGGTGAGGTCCGCGCCGCACTCCAGGGCGATGCCGGCGAAGAGTTGGTCCGCGCCCTCCGCGAGGCTGGAGAGCACCTCCAACGGCCCCTCGCGGCCGCACAGGACGCCCCGCAGGCCCTGCCTGACGTCGGCGAGCGCCTCGACGGGAATCGACCGGTGCCCGGTCACCCCGATGCGTTTCATACGGAAACCTGCCTCCCCCCGGAAACACGCACGCCCTGGACATCCTCCCAGAAGGCGGGAGGACGTCCAGGGGTACGAAGGGCGCGGGTGGCTCAGTACACGCTGACGCCATAGGCGTTGAGGGCTTCCACGACCGGCTGGAAGAAGGTGGTCCCGCCGGAGGAACAGTTGCCGCTGCCGCCGGAGGTGAGGCCGATCGCGCGGCTGCCGGAGTAGAGCGGGCCGCCGCTGTCGCCGGGCTCCGCGCAGACGTTGGTCTTGATCATGCCGTAGACGATGTCGCCGTTGCCGTAGTTGACGGTGGCGTTGAGGCCGGTGACCGTGCCGCCGTGGACGCCCGTCGTGGAGCCGCGGCGGGTGACGGACATGCCGGTGGTGGCGTCGGCGGCGCTGGTGATGTCCTGGCTGCCGACGGTGCCGGGCGGCGTGGGCGAGTTGCTCGCGTACTTGATCAGGCCGTAGTCATTGGTGGGGAAACTGGAACCGACGGTGCTTCCGATGGTGCTGCTGTGGGAGGAGTTGGTCCACCAGGTACCCGCGCCGTCGGTGCAGTGCCCGGCGGTCAGGATGTAGTAGTTGGACCCGCTCCGGACGTTGAAGCCGAGCGAGCAGCGCCAGCTCGACGCGTAGATGGCGTCGCCGCCGGAGAGCAGCTTGCGCAGTTTGCCGGAGGTGCGCTCGATCCGCAGGGCCGCGGCGTCGGCCCCGGCCTCGCGGCGGATCCTCGCGATGTCGGCCGCCGTGACGGTGGAGTCGGCGGTGACCACGAGGGTCCCGGTGGCGGGGTCGGTGTTCCAGGCAGTGCCGGCGACGTCGGCCCGCAGGACGGAGGCTTCGGCCGAGGCCAGCCGGGCGGCGCTGAAGCCGCTGTCCTTGGTGTCCGCGGTGTCCGCGCTGGCGGCGGTCGGCAGCGCGAGCGCGGCGACGGCAGCCGCGCCGACGGCGGCCGCGAGCAGCCTGGTACGGGTGATCTTGGTCCTCACTTCGTCCTCCCGGTAAGGGATCGGGGCCCGGCGGCTGTGGGGGTGCCGGTGCCTGTGAGGGAGCGGCCGGGAGCACGGCGGACGCCTCGACGTTCGCCGTGCCCCTGACAAGTCCCTGGAGAGACGCTGACGGGAGTGTCCTGGCGTCAGATTGTCGGAACAAGGGCGCGTTTCAGCCGTCGCTCACCCGCCGCCACCGCGAACGGCAGGGTGTTGCCGGGCGGCGGGAAGGGACAGATGAAGTGATCGGCGAAGGCACAGGGCGGCAGCAGCGCCCGGTTGAAGTCGACGGTGACGGAGCGGTCCGCGGCGGGGGTACCGGGCCGCAGGAAACGGAACCGGTAACTGGTCGTGCCGCTGGTGGCGTCGGCGAAGACGGCCCAGAGACTGCCGTCCTCGCCGTCCACCGCGACCTGGAGGGTGTGCTCCACGCCCCCGTGGACGAAGGACAGCTCACCGCCGAGACCGAGCCCCCGGACCCGCCCGTCGACGTTCTCGACCTGGACGGTCTGGTCCTCGCCGTAGGGGCGGAAGTGGCCCGCGAGCACGAAGTCGGGATCGTAGGGGCCCGCCTCGATACCGCCGAAGGCGCGCCGCGCCCCGGCGGTCGGGTCGAAGACGCGGACCGCCCACTCCCCCTCGCGCAGGATGACCACGAGGCGTACGTCCCCGGCCGTGACCCGCGCGTGCGAGGCCGGGCCTTCGTCGGCGGCGACTACGACGTCCCCCGTGAAGGGCTCACCGTCGAGGCTGAGGCCGTCCTCGGGTCCGGCCCGCAGGGCCACCCCGCCTTCGGTGACGCGCCAGCGCCCCGGAACGGCCGGAATTCGACCGTCCGGGAAGTCGGCGAGCCAGTGGGTGCCGGTCAGCGAGAGGGGTCCGTAAGGGGCGGACACGGTGGCCAGCCGGCGCTCGTGCCACTGCTTCCAGGCGGTGTCCGGGTCGTCCGCCGCGTGACCGCCCGCTTCGTGATCGCTCATGGCCATCAGCCCTTCCACACGGGCGGTGGGGGGAACCGCCCGGTACTCCGTCCGGGCGCTCGGGTCACCTGACAGGAGGTCAGCAGCCGTCGCAGGGACAGCAGCAGTCGCACCCGTCACAGCCGCCGCAGTCACAACCGCTGCAGTCGCCGCAGTCGCAGTCGTCGCACCACGCGTCGCGCTTCTCGCGCGACCAGGGGCCCTCGTGGTCGGTGCAGCACAGTCGGCACGTGCAGAACAGGCCCACGGCGACCGCGCAGCCCGCGAGCAGCCCGCGGCGCGGCTTCCGCGGGGGCAGCCCGCCCCCACCGCCCCAGCCGGGCCCGCCGGGCCCCCCGGGGCCACCCGGACCCATCGGCGGGGCCGCGCCCGGCCCGCCCGGCGGGTACGGGGCGTACGGGCCGCCGCTCCCGTAGGGGCCTCCGCTCCCGTACGGGACTCCGCCCGCGCCCGGGGCGCCGTAACCCTGCGGGGGCGCCCCGAAGCCGCCCTGCCCGGCGGAGTCCGTCCCGGCATGGCGGCAGCCACCGGTTCCGAAGGCGCGGTCCACGGAGGTGCGCAGCTCGTGCACCAGCAGCCGGTGGGCCAGGCCCGCGTCGGCGAACTCCACCTCGCGCAGGGCGAGCCGGATGCCGTGGAGGGCGTCGTCGCACAGCCGTCGGGCCTCGGCGAGCGGGGTGCCGGTGGCCGTGAGGGGGTTCCAGGCGCCCGCAGCGGCGTCGGCGGCCCGGTCCTCCACGGCGTCCAGCAGGTGCGCGAGCCGGCCGAAGTAGCGGCCCGCCTCGGCGAGCGCGGCGGCGTTGCCGGGCCGACCGGCGAGGACCGCGGTATGGGCGAAGGCCGCCGCCGTCGCGGTCTCCGTCGGCTCGGTGACCACCAGCACCGGTGTGCCCGGACCGGCCAGGGCCTCGATGCCGCCCTGCCGGTCGACGGCGTCCACGAGCACCGCCGTGTCGAAGCCGAGCGAGGCCCCGGTACGGGCGCCGGCCCGGTCCCAGCCCCGGGCGACCTTGCGCGCGGCGGCCGCGATCGGGGCGCGCGCCAACAGCCCGTCGCGGTCGGCCACGTGGTCCCGGACCTTCGCGGAGGCCAGCACCAGGGAGACGGCGGCGGCGAGGCGGGCACCCTGCCCGTCGGCCACCGCGGCCGTCCGCATGCCGCGCAGCGGGCACGGCCCGGCGGTGCGCCGCGAGCCGGCGGCGGGCCCCGACTGAGCCTCCGTCAGAACGGAGACCAGCAACCCGTCGTAGTTGGTGACGATCCTGGCGAACTGCCCGTGGTCGCCGCGAAGTGCCAGGCACAGCCCGCACAGATGAGCCATCCACTCGGTCTTGAACCGCTCCCCGAGCCGGTGCGTGCAAGGTCTGACGATGCCGAACAAGTGCGCTTCCCCCGTGTCATACGTGTGCCAGGCGGGCATGGTATCGAGCCCGCTCGTTCACCCGTACGCCCGCAGCCCTCACCCGGACGGCGCCCGCAGTCGTATTTTCACTCAGTCAGCAGTGGCAGGCGCTCGGAAGCTTGACGGTGCAACGGATGTTCTGCACCAGTACCGTCACGAAACCCGTGCGCGCCGACTATCCACTTGGCGCGTTGTCAGCATCATGGACGACCATAGGGGCAGCGGAAGAGAAGACAACTGACCGCGGTGAAAGGAGGCGTCCATGGGTTCGGTGCGCAAGGCGAGTGCCTGGTTGGGTCTCGTGGAGGACAACGACGACGAGCGGTACTACGACGACGACTACGCGGAGGCCGTGGAGCGGCAGCACGGCGGTTCGGTGTCCGGCCCCGGGGACCAGTGGGTCACCGACCCGCGCGTCAAGGTGGCCTCCGAGTCCGCGGTCGAGCAGGGCCGGCGGATCGCGACCGTGACGCCCGACGGTTTCCGTGACGCGCGGGGGATCGGCGAGCTGTTCCGCGAGGGCGTCCCGGTGATCGTGAACCTGTCGTCCATGGAACCGGCCGACGCGAAGCGCGTGGTCGACTTCGCCGCCGGTCTGACCTTCGGACTCCGCGGCTCGATCGAGCGGGTGGCGACCAGGGTCTTCCTGTTGACCCCGGCCGACACCCAGATCGTCAGCGGCGAGGCGGGCGGCCGTGCCCGCGACTTCTTCAACCAGAGCTGAGCAGGGCCATCACCGGCCCACGGCCTACCGGAACGCGTCGAGCCCGGTGAGCGCCTTGCCCAGCACCAACTGGTGCATTTCGACGGTTCCCTCGTAAGTGAGGACCGATTCGAGGTTGGTGGCGTGCCGCATGACGGGGTATTCGAGCGAGATCCCGTTGGCACCGAGGATGGTCCGCGCGGTGCGGCAGATGTCGATGGCCTCGCGGACGTTGTTGAGCTTGCCGAAACTGATCTGCTCCGGCCGCAGGGTGCCCGCGTCCATGCGCCGGCCCAGGTGGTGGGCGAGCAGGATGCCCTTGTGGAGTTCCAGTGCCATGTCCGCGAGCTTGGCCTGGGTGAGCTGGAAGCCGCCGATCGGCTTGCCGAACTGCTCCCGCGTCTTCGCGTAGTCGAGCGCGGCCTCGAAACTGGCGCGGGCCGCGCCCATGGCACCCCAGATGATCCCGTACCGCGCGTGGCTGAGGCAGCCCAGCGGTCCCTTGAGCCCGGTGACGCCCGGAAGCACCGCGTCCGCGGGCAGCCGTACGTCGTCCATCACCAGCTCGCTCGTCACCGACGCGCGCAGCGACCACTTGTGCTTGATCTCCGGCGCGGAGAAACCGGCGCTGTCGGTGGGGACGGCGAAGCCGCGGATCCCCTCGTCGGTCTGCGCCCAGACCACGGCGACGGACGCGACGCTGCCGTTGGTGATCCACATCTTGCGGCCGTTCAGCACCCAGTCGGTGCCGTCGCGCTTGGCATAGGTGCGCATCGCGGCCGGGTCCGAGCCGACGTCCGGCTCGGTCAGCCCGAAGCAGCCGATCAGCTCGCCGGCCGCCATGCCGGGGAGCCAGCGCTGCTTCTGCTCCTCGGAGCCGTACTTCCAGATCGCGTACATCGCGAGCGAGCCCTGTACGGAGACCAGCGACCGGATGCCGGAGTCGGCGGCCTCCAGTTCCAGGCAGGCCAACCCGTACTGCACGGCACTGGCCCCCGCGCACCCGTAGCCCCGGAGGGACATCCCGAGCGCCCCGATGGCGCCGAGTTCGCGGGCCAGCTCCCGGATGCCGGGCAGCTCGCCGCGCTCGTACCAGTCGGCGATATCCGGCAGCACCCGGTCCGCGGCCCAGCGGCGTACGGCGTCGCGGACGGCGAGGTCCTCGGAGCTCAGCAGATCGTCGAGCCCGAGCGGATCGGTGGGTACGAAGGACACGTGGCCTCCCGGCGGCCTGGAAGAAACCTAGCGCCGCAAGTTTCTCCTCCCAACGCCCTCTTTTCCAGCCCCACCGGCCGGAGGCGCCGGCGGGCCGGATCAGCCCCGCCGCACCACCGCGTCACGCTCCGCCCGCGCACCACCGGACCGTCCCTGCGCCGGCACCGGCGCCCGGCCGGCCTCCGACTCGTCTCCCACCGCGTCCCCGCACTCCATCACCCTCGGCAGCCGCAAGGCCATCCCCGCCCCCGCGAACAACAACCCCGCGCTGACCACCAGCGTCACGTGCAACCCGTGCACGAACGCGTGCCCCGCCGCGGCGTGGAGCGCCTCCCCCGCCGGCCCGCCCAGCCGCGCCGCGATCCGGTACGCCTCGCCCAGCGAATGCGCCGCGTTCCCCGAGTCGGTCGCGGACACTCCGGGAACGTGCTCCAGCCCGGGCGCGTACGCCGCGTTCATCACGCTCCCCAGCAGCGCGATGCCCATGCCGGCCCCGAGCTGGTACGAGGTCTCCCCTATCGAGGCCGCCCCGCCCGCCTTGGTCGCCGGCACCTCGCTCAGCATGGACTCGTACGCCGCGAACAGCGTCGTCTGCAGCCCGAAGCCGAGCAGCACGAATCCGACGGTCAGCAGCACCGGCCGGTCCTGCTGTCCCATCAGCGTCAGCAGCAGCACCGCGCAGGCGGTCAGCACGAAGCCCAGCGAGACCATCGTGCGCGGCCCGACCCGCTGGAGGGTGTACGAGCCGGTGGCGCCCGCGGCCATCGCCGCGAAGGTCAGCGGCAGCAGCCGCAACCCCGTCTGGAGCGGGGTGAGGTGCAGCACCAGTTGGAGGTACTGGACGGCGATCAGCTCCAGCCCGACCAGCGCGAGCATGGCGAGCACGATGCAGCCGACGGACGTCGAGAAGGCGGCGCGGGAGAACATCCGCATGTCGATCAGCGGATGTGTCCGCCGCTTCTGGCGCCGCACGAACAGCACGAGCAGCGCCACGCCGAGCAGCAGCGGCAGCAGCGCCTGCGCGTCGGCGAGCTGCCGCTCCGCGCCGAACCGCTTGACCCCGAGCACCGCCGCCAGCACCCCGCCGGCCGCCATCAGCGCGCCGACTACGTCCCAGGGCCCGTCGGCGGAGCCCTTCGACTCGGGCAGCAGCCGGTGGCCGACGGGAAGGATCAGTGCCATCAGCGGGATGTTGATGAGGAAGACCGAACCCCACCAGAAGTGCTGGACGAGGAACCCGCCGAGCACCGGCCCGCTCGCCGCGCCGACCGCGGCGACCGCGGTCCATATCCCGATGGCGAGCGCCCGCTCGCGCCGGTCGGGGAAGACCTGGCGCAGGATCGACAGCGTGGCGGGCATGATCATCGCCCCGCCCACGCCGAGCAGGGCGCGCGCGGCGATCAGGACCTGCGCGTTGTCGGCGAGGGCGGCGACCGCGGAGGCGACACCGAAGAGGCCGTAGCCGAGCAGGAGTATCCGGCGGCGCCCCACCCGGTCGCCGAGGGTGCCGAAGAGGATCAGCAGCGCCGCGCACACCAGCGGGTAGGCGTCGACGATCCACAGGAGTTCGATCGCGCCGGGGCGCAGGTCCTCGGTGACGGAGGGGACGGCGACGTGCAGGATCGTCGCGTCGAGCGCGACCAGGACGAGGCTCACGCAGAGCACGCCCAGCGCCAGCCAGCGGTTGGTGCCGCCGGTGCCGGCGCTGATCCGTTGCCGGGGAGACGCGGGGGGAACCGGAGAGCGCTCACCGTCGCCGGTCGTGTTCGTCCCCGACATGCATGTACCTCCCAGGTGATCCCTCGCACTCGGCGGACCAGCGTCTTGCGGAGCCGCGGAGGGTGGTGCGCTTGCGGCGTCCTGCGGGGTCCGGCATCGACTCGCGCGAGTGAAGGGTCAGCGTACGCGAGTTCGTCTGCCCGACACGTGGTCAAGCTCTCATCACGGTGACGGCCCCCTTGTGGTGTGCGCCACTCCCCTTTCCCCCTCGCCGGGCGTACGGCCGCCGCCGCTGGTTCCGGTCCGTGGCCGGGGGTCGGCGGCGTCGATAATCGTGCCCGTGAACCATCTCGTACTGCGGCGGGTCGCGCCCGCGCTGACCGCCTTCGCCGCGATACGCCTGCTCGGGCTGGCCGCGCTCGCCGGGTGGGGGGCGGCGGTCGGCAGCAGCCCGCACACCTTGCTCTCGGCCCGCTGGGATTCCCTCTGGTACGCCCGGATCGCCGCCGAGGGGTACGGGTACGAGGTGATCCTGCCGAACGGCGGCGTTCACTCGAACCTGGCGTTCTTCCCGCTGCTGCCCTGGCTGGAGCGGCTCGTCGCCGCGCCCACCGGATTGTCGTACGGCTCCGCCGGCCTGGTGGTGTCGCTGGTGGCGGGGTTCGCGGCGGCCTGGGGGATCTTCGCCGTCGCCGCCCTCCTCCACGGTCGCCGGGCCGGGGTGATCGCCGTGGCGCTGTGGGCGGCGCTGCCCGTCGCGGTGGTGCAGTCCATGGCGTACAGCGAGTCGCTGTTCACCGCGCTGGCCGCCTGGGCCCTGTACGCGGTGCTGCGCGGGCGGTGGCTGACGGCCGGGCTGCTCGCGGCGGGGGCGGGGCTGACCCGCCCGGTCGGGGCCGCGGTGGTCGCGGCGGTGTGGGTGGCGGCCGTACTGGCCCTGCGGCGCGGCGAGCGGTCGTGGCGGATGGCGGCCGGGGCGCTGCTGGCGCCGATGGGCGCGGCGGCGTACGTCCTGTGGGTCGGCGCGCGCACGGGAACCGGGCTGCTCGGCTACCTGGACGTGCAGGCCGGCTGGGGCAACGGATTCGACGGCGGCTTGGCCTTCGCCCGGTTCATCGGGGGCCGGCTGGCGTCTTCGGCGTTCGCGGCCGGGCTGGGGCTGATCGCCGGGGTGCTGCTGGTGCTGTGGCTGTACGGGCTGTGCCTGCGGCAGCGACAGCCGGCGCCGCTGCTGGTGTACTGCGGGGTCGTGGTGGCGCTGGCGCTGTGCGCGTCCGGGTACTTCGGCTCGAAGCCGCGGCTGCTGTTGCCCGCGTTCCCCCTGCTGCTGCCCGTGGCGGTGGCGCTGGCCAAGTGGCGGACGGGCCGGACGGCCGGCGTCCTGGGAGCCTTGGTCCTGGTGTCGGCGGTGTACGGGGCCTTCTGGCTGAACGGGTCGGGGCCCCCGTGAGTGCCGCCGGCCGACGGGTGATCAGGGAGACAGGTGATCACGGAATGGATCATTCCGATCCATGTTTGAGCAAAGTGATTGAGCTGCGGCGATAAACGACGAGTAAGTGTGCGGATAATTGCCGGGCGAGAGTTCCAACCGCAGCCTGAATAACGGTAATTAAGCCCGCGTGAGACCAACTCCACATCACATGGTCATCACAAAGCCCGCGATTCGCCCGGGCCGCCCTTCGACGCGCGGTAACGTCGATTGAGTGCGTACCGACCAAATCCTGACCCGTCTGGAGCGGGTCTTCGCCCGGCTGGACCGGGAACCAGAGCGACCGGCCCATCTGCAAACTCCGCGGATGAGCCGGCATCGCGTCGTGCTCCTCGCGTCGACCCTCGCCTTCTACATCGCGATCGTGGTGGCGGTACTGACCACGTCCTGGCTGGTTCGGCTCGACTGGCAGATCATGTTCTTCCGGCCCTACGAGCAGTGGCCGCAACTGCACGCCTTCCTCGACTACCTGGTGGTCCTGGGCCAGCGCGGGCCCACCGCCGTCATGGTGGCGGCCTGGCTCGGTTGGCGGTCCTGGCGCCAGCACACGCTCCGCCCGCTGATCACGCTCGGCGTGGCGCTGCTGCTGTTGAACGTCACCGTGGGCTCCGTGAAGCTCGGCCTCGGGCGGCTCGGTCCGCACTACGCCACCCAGATCGGCTCCGCCGAGCTCTTCGCCGGCGGCGATATATTCCCTTCCGGCCACACCGCCAACGCCGTCGTGACCTGGGGAATCCTGGCCTACCTGGCCTCCACCGTGGTCACCCGCCGGGTGCTGTCGCTGGTCTCGGCGATCGTCTCGCTGAGCGTCGGCGCCACCACCGTGTACCTCGGCACCCACTGGGTCAGCGACGTCCTGCTCGGTTGGACCGCCGGCCTGCTGGTGCTGCTGGCCCTGCCGTGGTTCGAGCCGTTGATCGCCCGGTCCGAGGCGTACGTCTTCGAGGTGCGGGAGCGGCTGCGCAGCCGGCTGGAGGAGGGGCAGGTCGCCGAGCCGGTCGCCGCCGCGCTCGTCCCCCTGGTCGCCGCGGGCGGCAAGTGGCGGCTGCGGCGGGCCGAGGACGTGCCGGCCCCGGCCGGGGCGTCCGCCGGCCACGCCCCGGCGGCACGGCCCCCCGTCGTCTCGCACGGCGCGGCCCGGCCGCACGTCATACGGTCCGAGCGCACCCCGGTCACCCCGGTCGGCAGCCGCCGCCCGGCGCACACCGAACGGGCGGCCGCCCGCAGCACGGCGGCCCGGCCGGTCGCGGGCGGCTGAGCCGCCCGGTCCCCGCGGGACGGTACGCACCGCCACCCCGCGCCACGGCTCCGCGACGGCGGGCCGGTTCACCGAACCGGCCCGCCGTCTGTCGTTGATATGCCCAGCCCGTCAGCCCGACGCCGGGACGTTCCTCCGTACCGGGTCACGCTTGGGTCACGAATTGTCGACAGTTCCTCGCCGAAGCCGTTCGCCGCGGCATCGCGACCGGGCCCGGGAAAAGAGCGGCGCGGAAGACGATTCCCACGGCTTCGGAAGGCGCCTTCGGAATTCCCTCCGCCGCCCCCCGAACCGGCCTATTACCCGGGGGGAATTGCACCGCGCGTCGCCGGCTGAGCCCCCCTCAGTTTCCTTACAACTCCTTCACCGACCGGTCGAGAAGGTCCCGCAGACCCCGGATCCGCTCGGTCAGCTCCGCCGGCTCGACCACTTCGAACTCACAGCCGAGCATCATGAGGTGGATCACCAGGACGTCGAGGTTCACCGCGCCCGTGCGCAGCAGACAGCTCCGCGCGTCGACCGGTTCCAGGGTCCCGTCGCTCGGCCCCACGGTCCGGGCGGCCTCCTCCGCCGACACTTTGAGCCGCACCAGCGCCCGCGCGGCGTACGCGCGCTGGGACACGCCCCGGGAGACGTACGCGGCGAGGTCCGCGGCCGGGGGCGGGCGGGGGGTGAAGCGGGGGCCGTGCGGGGGTCGGGGCTCGATCCGGTCGGCGCGGAAGGTCCGCCAGTCCTCCCGGTCGAGGTCCCAGGCGACGAGGTACCAACGCCGCTCGGTGCAGACCAGCCGGTGCGGTTCGACGGTGCGGCGGGTGGCCGCGCCGTCGTGGTCGCGGTAGTCGAAGCGCAGCCGCTCGCTGTCCCGGCAGGTGGCGGCGAGCCCGGTGAGCACGGCGGGGTCGACGGTGGGGCCCTGCGGGCCCCGCAGCATGGGGACCGTGAACTCGTTGAGCGCCGAGACCCTCCGGCGCAGCCGGGACGGCAACACCTGCTCCAGCTTGGCGAGGGCCCGTACGGATGCCTCGCCGATCCCCTCGACGCCGTTCCCGGCGGCGGTACGCAGGCCCACGGCCACCGCGACGGCCTCGTCGTCGTCGAGCAACAGCGGCGGCAACTCCGCGCCCGCCCCCAACTGGTAGCCCCCGCCGGTGCCGGGGCTGGCGTTGACGGGATACCCCAGCTCCCGCAGCCGGTCCACGTCCCGCCGCACGGTCCTCGGTGTCACCCCGAGCCGCTCGGCCAAGGCGGCCCCGGTCCACTCCCGATGGGCCTGCAACAACGACAACAGACGCAACAACCGCGCGGAGGTCTCAAGCATCCCCGAAGTCTGCCGTCAGCCCGACCGCCACCCCACCACCGGGGCCACCCCCGCGCCCCGCCGCACACCCCACCCCCGCAGCACCACCCAGCCCCGCCGCACACCCCACCCCCGCCGGCGTTTGAGGCGCGGGGTCCGGGGCGGAGCCCCGAGCAAGCCCCGCCGGCGTTTGAGGCGCGGGTCCGGGAGGGGCCCGGGCGGGGCGTCAGCGCGGGGCCGCCCCCGCCGGTACCGCCCCACTCGCCGAAGGCACCGGCACCGGCACCGGCGAAGCCACCGGCGGAGCAACCGGCGGAGCAACCGGCAACACCAGCATCGTCCCCACCGCCACCGCCTCCGGCTTCCCCCCGATCACCCCCCGGTTCACCTCGTACAGCGCCCGCCAACCCCCCGCCACCTTCCGCCGTCGCGCGATCGAGTCCAACGACTCCCCCTCCCGCACCACGTGCATCCGCCCCGCCAACCCGTACCGCTTCGAGCACACCGGCCACGCCTCCCACCCCTGCGTGCCCAGCACTTCCTCCCCCACCCTGATCTGCTGCTCCCGACGCGCCAGATCGGCCCGCGGCGCGAAGCCCAGGCCCCCGTACTCCTCCCAGGTCGGCTGCCGGAACTGCAGCCCCCCGTAGAACCCGTTGCCGGTGTTGACCGCCCAGCGCCCGCTGCTCTCGCAGTCGGCCACGCAGTCCCAGGGCCACTCCCCGCCCGGCCCGCAGTCCCCCGGCCCCTGCCCGATCACCCCGGGCGACCCGGGCTGCGCCGCCCCCGCGGGCCCGGGCGCCGGCGGCGGCGGGACCGAGGTCGCGCGGGAGGGGAGTACGAACACCAGCGCGGCGGCGGTCACGGCCGCCGACGCGGCCAACCGGGTGCGGAGGTCGGGCATCGGGTCACGCTACGCACGCCCCTGTCACGGCCCGGCCCCGCCACGCGGCGCGCCGCCGCGCCCCACCCGGACGGCGGACCCGCCACCCGCCCCGCGAAACGGCCGACTTCGACCACCAACTGGACTCGACCGAGCGACAGTTGCCACAAATGCGAAGTGCTCTCGGGGCCGTTCACCCTCCCGGGTGGCCGGTTCGATTCCGTTCCCTCAAACGGCGTGACCCCGCGCACCGCTCCCGCGTTGTGCCCGGCGAGCCGGGAACCCCCCGGCGCCCGCTCGCCTAGTCCGAGGAGTCACCCCGTGCCGCGCATGCTCGACGTCAGTGATGAGGTACGTGCCGAAATCGGTGACGAAGAAGCCGACAGGCTGCTCGTCGGCGACGACGCGCCGGGCAGTTACGACTGCACCTCCTGCCGCACGCCCGGCGACCCCGAGCGCGAACCCACCAGCACGGTGCTGTTCGTCGGCGAGGAGACCGCCGTCCTCGCCTTCGCGCACGCCAACTGCATCCCCTCGCAGGTCGTCTCCGTCTCCGAGGAGCAGCTCCAGGGCGCCGTCCGTTCCATCACGGGCGACAGCCCGGCGCCGGCGGCCGCGCCCGCGGCCGGTGAGGCCCCCCAGGCCGTGCCCGGCGGCCAGGCCGTCCTCGGCATCACCAGCGGCCTGATCCTGATCGGCGGCGAACTGCACCCCGCGCTGGTCGTCGAGCCGACCGCGCCGATCGCCCGTCCCGGCTCGACCGGCCCCGGCGACGACTTCCTGCCGCTCCTGATCGAGCAGGGCTTCATCCCCGTCACCGACACCGGCGAGCTGCCCTCCCCGCTGCACGGCTGGTCGGTGCTGCTCGCCGCCGGTCAGCTGCACGCCGTGCTCCAGCCCGGCCCGCAGGGCGGCAGTCCCATCCACTGGTGGCAGGCGCACCAGGCGCTGTCGGTGACCGACGGCTGGAGGGCCGCCGTCAACAAGACGCAGCGCGTCCTGATCTACGCCGCCCCGGTCGGCTCCATCGGTCAGCAGCCCCGCGAGGACCTGCTCCGCGACGCCCTCGACAAGGCCGCGGCCGACGGCCAGCTGGTCGCCGCGTCGATGCCCCTGGCCGGTACGCCCGGCGCCTGACGCCCGCGCTCCCCGCGCCCCGGCCCCACCCGCGCCCCCCCCCCCGCCCCCCCGGCCGCGGGGGCCGGGG
>NZ_JBHVYA010000003.1:441180-485499 GCF_042881255.1 Streptomyces sp. NPDC058279
CGGCCCCTCTCCCCAGGGGCCGGGCGGCCGTTGCGGCGTAGGGGCACCCCACCGGCGAGCCGCGTATTCGCCCCGGTCAGCCCGCATCCGCAGGGCTTCGGGTTCGTTGGCTGATACGTGCATTCATACGACCCCTCCCGCGCCCCGTCCTTTTCGAGCAGCGTCCCCCCGATGCGCCCGTCCCGGGACCCGGACGCCGCTCCGGCCGCCTCGCACACCCCGATCTACGACCTGCTGTACTCGGAGTACCTGCGCGCCTTCCGGGCCCTGCCGGGCGATCGGTCGGGCGAGGAGGACCTGGGCTTCACCTCGTTCTGCTACGGCGGCACCTCCACCGGCGCCTCGTACTCCGGCGGCGCCGGCGGCGGTTTGTACGGCAGCGGCTGGACCCGTTCCTCCTGGCAGCCGGCGGACGGCTGGCAGCCCGCGTACGCCCCGGCCCCCCAGCCGCTGCCCCAGCCCTCGTACGCGTACGCCGGGAGCGACGGCGGCTCGGGCTCCGGCGGCTACGAGGCGAACGGCGGCGGGCGGCAGTACCAGACCGGGATGCACCACATCCCGGCGGCCCTGCCGCCCGCTCCGCGCCGGGGCTACTGACCCCGGCGGCACGTCATCGCGTACGCCTACTTCTTCTTGTACTGCGCACCGCGCTTCTCGCGCACCCGGACCGAGATGTGGATCGGGGTGCCCTCGAAGCCGAACTCCTCGCGCAGCCGGCGCTCGATGAAGCGGCGGTAGCCGTGCTCCAGGAAGCCGGAGGCGAAGAGGACGAACCGCGGCGGCTTGCTGCCCGCCTGGGTGCCGAACAGGATGCGGGGCTGCTTGCCGCCGCGGATCGGGTGCGGGTGCGCCGCGACGACCTCGCCGAGGAAGGCGTTCAACCGGCCGGTGGGGACGCGCGTCTCCCAGCCCGCGAGGGCCGTCTCGATCGCCGGGACCAGCTTCTCCATGTGGCGACCGGTGAGCGCCGAGACGTTCACCCGGGGCGCCCAGGAGACCTGCTGCATCTCCGTCTCGATCTCGCGTTCCAGGTAGTAACGGCGCTCCTCGTCGAGCTCGTCCCACTTGTTGTACGCGATCACGATGGCGCGGCCCGCCTCGACGGCCATGGTGATGATGCGCTGGTCCTGGACGCTGATGGTCTCGGTCGAGTCGATCAGGATGACCGCGACCTCCGCCTTCTCGACGGCGGCGGCCGTGCGCAGGGAGGCGTAGTAGTCGGCGCCCTGCTGGAGGTGGACCTTCTTGCGGATGCCTGCGGTGTCGACGAACTTCCAGGTCACGCCGCCGAGCTGGATCAGCTCGTCGACCGGGTCACGGGTGGTGCCGGCCAGCTCGTTGACGACGACGCGGTCCTCCTTCGCGACCTTGTTCAGGAGCGAGGACTTGCCGACGTTGGGGCGGCCGATCAGCGCGATGCGGCGCGGCCCGCCGAGCGGGGCGGCGCCGAAGGTCTGGGCGGGCGCCTCGGGCAGCGCGTCGAGGACGGCGTCGAGCATGTCGCCCGTGCCGCGACCGTGCAGGGAGGACACCGGGTGCGGCAGGCCGAGGCCGAGGGACCAAAGGGAGGCGGCGTCGGATTCGCCGCTCAGGCCGTCGACCTTGTTGGCGCACAGCACGACGGGCTTGCCGGCCCGGCGCAGCAGCTTGACGACGGCCTCGTCGCTGTCGGTGGCGCCGACCTTGGCGTCGACGACGAAGACGACCGCGTCGGCGGTCTCGATGGCGTACTCGGCCTGGGCGGCGACGGCCGCGTCGATGCCGAGGACGTCCTGCTCCCAGCCGCCGGTGTCGACGACCTTGAACCGGCGCCCGGCCCATTCGGCTTCGTAGGTGACGCGGTCGCGGGTGACGCCCGGCTTGTCCTCGACGACCGCCTCGCGGCGGCCGATGATGCGGTTCACCAGGGTCGACTTGCCGACGTTCGGGCGGCCGACGACGGCGAGGACGGGGAGCGGGCCGTGGCCGGCCTCCTCGATCGCGCCTTCGACGTCTTCGAGGTCGAAGCCTTCCTCCGCGGCGAGCTCCATGAACTCCGCGTACTCGGCGTCGCCAAGTGCTCCGTGGTCGTGCTGGTCGTTCATGAAGTCCGTTCCTCGTCGTCCGTGGTGGTCGGTGGCAACCGCGCAGCGCGGTTCCACTACTAGGTCAAGTCTCGCTCAGCGCCCGGTGAGGCGCTTGGCGTCGGCCAGGTGGGCGGTCAGCCGGTCCTGGATGCGTACGGTGGCCCCGTCCAGCGCGGTGCGGGTGCGGCGGCCGGTGCCGTCCCCGGCGTCGAAGGCGGAGCCGAAGACGACGTCCACCCGGCTCTTGAGGGCGGGGAGTCCCTTCACGAGCCTGCCGCGGCTCTCGGTGCTGCCGAGGACGGCGACGGGCACGATGGGCGCGCCGCTGCGGACCGCGAAGTACGCGAGTCCGGCGCGGAGGGAGGCGAAGTCGCCGTCGCCGCGGGTGCCCTCGGGGAAGATCCCGAGCGCGCCGCCGTTCTCCAGGACGCCAAGGGCGCGGCCGACGGCGGTCCGGTCGGTTCCGCTCCGGTCCACCTTCACCTGCCCGATCCCGTCCAGGAAGGGGCCGAGGGGGCCGACATACGCTTCCTTCTTGATCAGGAAATGCAGGGGTCGCGGCGCGGTGCCCATGACCATGGGCCCGTCTATGTTGTGGGAGTGATTCACGGCGAGGATCACGGGGCCCGTGGCGGGCACCCGCCAGGCGCCCAGTACGCGCGGCTTCCACAGCCCGTACATCAGGCCGATGCCGATCCGCCGCCCGATCGCCGCACCCTTGAGGGAGGGCGTATCGCTCACCTGCGTACCGCCCGCTTCTCTTCCACCAGGGTGACCACGCACTCGATGACCTGCGCCAGCGTCAGCTCGGTGGTGTCCACCTCGACGGCGTCGGCGGCCTTGGCCAGCGGGGAGGTCTTGCGTCCGGAGTCGGCCGCGTCCCGCTTGATCAGGGCTTCCCTGGTCGCCGCGAGGTCGGCGGCCTCCTTGCCGCGCAGCTCGCCGTTGCGGCGGGCGGCGCGGGCCTCGGCGGAGGCGGTGAGGAACACCTTGATGTCGGCGTCGGGCAGGACGGTGGTCCCGATGTCCCGGCCCTCGACGACGATGCCGTCGGCGTCGCGGGCCGCCTCGGCCGCGATGGCGCGCTGGAGGTCGGTGATCAGGGCGCGCACCTCGGGTACCGCGCTCACCGCGCTGACCTTGGAGGTGACCTCCTGGGTGCGGATCGGGCCGGAGGCGTCGAGGCCGTCGACGGTGATGGTGGGCGCGCCGGGGTCCGTACCGGAGACTATGGCCGGTTTGCCGGCCGCGAGGGCGATCGCGTGCGGGTCGTCGGTGTCGACGCCGTTGGTGATCATCCACCAGGTGATGGCCCGGTACTGGGCACCGGTGTCCAGGTAGCGCAGCCCGAGCTTGGCGGCCACGGCCTTGGACGTGCTGGACTTGCCCGTGCCGGAGGGACCGTCGATGGCGACGATCACGGCGGCCGGAGCTGCGGTTTCCACGGTGCGGGCACCTTCCTGGTTGCGCGTACGTGTCCGGGCGCGCCAAGAGCGCCCCTCCCCCAGGTTACCGGGCATTTCCCGCGCCCCCACCGCCCGGCCGGGGGCCGCCCCGCGGGGACGGCGCCCCACGGTCCCCGTGGGTCGCGGCCGACCCGTGCGCTACTGCTGGCGCAGGGCCCAGCCGCGCTCGCGCAGCTCGGCCTCCAGGACGGGCACGGCCCGCGGCTCGACCATGAGCTGCACGAGGCCCGCCTGCTGGCCCGTCGCGTGCTCGATCCGTACGTCCTCGATGTTGACCCCGGCCCGGCCGGCGTCGGCGAAGATGCGGGCCAGCTCGCCCGGGCGGTCGCTGATGAACACCCCGACCGTCTCGTAGGCCATGGGCGCGGCCCCGTGCTTGCCCGGGACCCGGACCCGGCCGGCGTTGCCGCGCTTGAGGACGTCCTCGATGCCGGCCGCGCCGCCGCGCCGCTTGGCCTCGTCGCCGGACTGGAGTCCGCGCAGGGCCTCGACGGTCTCCTCCAGGTCGGCGGCGATCCCGGCCAGTACGTCGGCGACCGGCCCCGGGTTCGCGGAGAGGATCTCCACCCACATCCGGGGGTCGGAGGCCGCGATGCGCGTCACGTCCCGGATGCCCTGTCCGCACAGCCGGACCGCCGTCTCGTCCGCCTCCTCCAGCCGCGCCGCCACCATGCTCGACACCAGTTGCGGGGTGTGCGAGACCAGGGCCACCGCCCGGTCGTGCGCGTCCGCGTCCATCACCACCGGGACGGCCCGGCACAGGGCCACCAGTTCCAGCGCCAGGTTCAGCACCTCGTGGTCGGTGTCCCGGGTCGGGGTGAGCACCCAGGGCCGGCCCTCGAACAGGTCGGCGGTCGCCGCGAGGGGACCCGAGCGCTCCTTGCCGGCCATCGGGTGGGTACCGATGTACGCCGACACGTCCGCGCCGAGCGCCGCCAGCTCCCGTCGCGGGCCGCCCTTGACGCTGGCGACGTCGACGTAGGCCCGGGCGAGGCCGCGTCCGATCGCGTCGGCGAGCGCCGCCGCGACGTGCGCGGGCGGCACGGCCACGATCGCGAGGTCGACCGTGCCTTCGAGGGGCTCGTCGGTGCCCGCGCCCAGGGCCGCGGCCGTCCGGGCCTGTGCCGGGTCGTGGTCGACGAGGTGGACGGTGATACCCCGGGCGGTCAGGGCGAGCGCCGCGGAGGTCCCGATCAGTCCGGTTCCGATGACGACGGCGGTTCTCACGGGTGCTCCAGGGTGATCGCGTGACGGCGGGCCTGACTCAGGGTAGCCGGCCCCGGCGGGACGGGACCCGCCGCCCGCTGCGGTAGAACGGGCGGCATGATCTTCCACATCGTCCCGCTGGCCGACTGGACCGCCGCTCCCGACGTGCCGTACGCCCCGCCCTCGCTCGCCTCGGAGGGGTTCGTGCACTGCTCCGCGGACCGGGCGACCGCCCTCGCGATCGTCGATTCCCACTACCGGGAGACGCCCGGGACGCTGTTGGCCGTGGAGCTCGACGAGGGCGCGCTGCTCCCGGAGGTCCGCCGTGCGGGTGAATCCGGCGGCCGCTATCCGCACGTCCACGGACCGTTGAACCGGGACGCGGTGGGCCGCGTGTGGGAAGTCGTACGCACACCAGGCCGTCCCGCCTCACTGGCCCCATGGCGACCGGGAACCTGAGGGCGGGGCGGACAGCATGGCGCGGCGGGCTTCTCCTGGGGGCCGGCACACGCCAGGATGCTGCTCGCCCAGCGGCCACGAAGCGAGGAGAACGTTCATGAGCGACCCCACACCCACCGCCCGGCGCACCGTTCTGGCGGCGGGGGCAGTGGTCCTGGCCGGCGGCGCGTTGGCCGCCTGCGGCAGTGAGGACAAGCCGAAGGAACAGACCGGCAGCTCCCCGGCCGGCGACGGCGCCGCCTCGCCCGCGCCCTCCTCGGGAGGCACCGCCAAGCCCCTGCTGAAGTCCTCGGCCGTCCCCGTCGGAGGCGGGACCATCCTGAAGGCCGAGAAGCTGGTGGTCACCCAGCCGACGGCGGGCTCCTTCCGCTGCTTCTCCGCGGTGTGCACGCACCAGGGCTGCATCGTGGGCACGGTGGCGAACGGCACCATCGACTGCCCGTGCCACGGCAGCAAGTTCGAGATCGCCGACGGGGCGGTGGCCCACGGCCCGGCGACCCGACCGCTCCCCGAACAGAAGATCACCGTGGCCCCGGACGGCAATATCTCCCTCGCGTAGGGGGCCCGCCCCCGCCTACGCTCCGGGGATGAACGAGCCGACCACGCCCGAGGAGACCCGTCTCGCCCTCGTACGCGACCACACCGTGTACGCGTGCGTCATGGGCTCCCGGGCGTTCGGCCTGGCGACGGAGGCGAGCGACACCGACCGGCGCGGCGTCTACCTCGCCCCGACGCCGCTGTTCTGGCGCTTCGAGAAGCCGCCCAGCCATGTGGAGGGGCCCCGGGACGAGGAGTTCTCCTGGGAGCTGGAACGTTTCTGCGAACTGGCCCTGCGGGCCAATCCGAACGTCCTGGAGTGCCTGCACTCCCCGCTGGTGGAGCGGCTCTCCCCGGTGGGCGAGGAACTGCTGTCCCTGCGCCCGGCCTTCCTCTCCCGCCGGGCCCACACCAGCTTCACCCGCTATGCCGCGGGTCAGCACCGCAAGCTCCTCGCGGACGTCCGCGTCCACGGCGTCCCGCGCCGGAAGCACGCCATGCACCTGCTGCGCCTGCTCCTGTCCTGCCGCGACCTGCTGCGCACGGGCCGGCTGACCATCGACGCGGGCCCGCACCGCGACCGGCTCCTCGCGGTCAAGCGCGGCGAGCTCAGCTGGGCCGAGACCGATGCCTGGATGTCCCGCCTCACGCAGGAGTGCGAGTCCGCCCTGGCCACCAGCCCGCTTCCGGCCGAGCCGGACACCGCCCGGGTGGCGGACTTCCTGCACCGTGCCCGCCGCGCGTCGGTGGGGTAGCGCCGCTCAGGCGTCCCAGAGCGCGCCGAACTCCAAGAGTTCGTCCCGGTGTTCGATCCGGTCCTGCCAGTCGGCGGGCCACGCCGAAGCGCCGAGGTGGGCGCCCGCGAAGGCGCCGGCGAGGCAGGCGAGGGAGTCCGAGTCGCCCTGCGTGCAGGCGGCGCGGCGCAGGGCCAGGAGCGGGGCGTCGGGGAAGAGGAGGAAGCACTGCAGGGCCGTCGCCAGGGCTTCCTCGGCGATCCAGCCGTCGCCCGTGGTGAGGCAGGGATCCGTTTCGGGCGACGGGTCGCGCAGGGCCGCGGCGAGGCGGTCGAGGACGGCGAGGCACTCGTCCCAGCCCCGCGCCATGAAGGACTCCGGGCCGGCGTCCGAGGCGGTGCGCATCCACAGGTCGCCCAGCCAGCGCTCGTGGTAGCGGGTGCGGTTGTCCAGGGCGTAGGAACGCAGCAGGCCGACCAGTCCCGTGGGCTCGGCGCCCCGCGCCAGCAGGTGGACGGCGTGCGCCGTCAGGTCGGAGGCGGCCAGCGCCGTCGGGTGGCCGTGCGTGAGGGCCGACTGGAGCTGGGCGGCGCCCGCCCGCTCCTCGGCCGTCCAGCCGGGCACCAGGCCCACGGGGGCGACCCGCATGTTCGCCCCGCAGCCCTTGGAGCCGATCTGGCTCGCGTCGCGCCAGTCCCGCTCCGGCTCGTCCAGCAGCCGGCAGGCCCGCAGGCAGGTGTTGCCGGGGGCGCGGTTGTTCTCCGGGGAGTGGTACCAGTCGACGAACTCCTCCCGGACCGGGCGCGTCAGCCGCAGCGGGCCGATCGGGCCGCGGTCCGTCGCCGTCCGGATGCCGCGCGCCAGCGCCAGCGTCATCTGGGTGTCGTCCGTGACGAGCGCCGGGCGGGGCAGCGCCATCTCCCGCCAGGGGCCGCTCTTCGCGAGGATCGAGGGCACGTCGTGGAACTCCGTCGGGAAGCCCAGGGCGTCACCCAGGGCCAGGCCGATCAGGGCGCCGGTCGCGGCACGCTTCGTCGCCGGGGCCTTGGCCGGCGTCGCGGTCGTCGTCTGCGTCATCGCTGGGGTCCTTCCGTGGGGCGGAGCAGGGGCGGGTGCAGGTTCGTCGCCGGCCCGGGGCGGTAGAGCGCGGCCGGTTTGCCCCGGCCGCCGGTCAGTCGGGCGGCTCCGGGGACGGCCTCGACGAAGCCGGGCGTCGCCAGGACCTTGCGGCGGAAGTTGGGGCGGTCCAGGGCGGTGCCCCAGACCGTTTCGTAGACGGCCCGGAGCTCACCGAGGGTGAACTCGGGCGGGCAGAAGGCGGTGGCCAGACAGGTGTACTCCAGCTTCGCGCCCACCCGGGAGCGGGCGTCCGCGAGGATCACCGCGTGGTCGAACGCGAGACCGACCGCCTCGTCCACGGGCACCCAGCGGGCGCCGTCGGCGTCCCCGCCGCCGTCGGCCGCGGGCTCGGGCATGTCGGGGACCAGCGCGGTGAACGCCACCGAGACGACCCGCATGCGCGGGTCGCGGTCCGGCTCGCTGTAGGTGCGGAGCTGTTCGAGGTGCAGGGCCGCCACCAGGTCGGGCGGGAGGCCGGTTTCCTCGGCGAGTTCCCGGCGGGCGGCCGTCTCCGCCGACTCGCGGGGCAGTATGAAGCCACCGGGCAGCGCCCAGGCACCGGCGTACGGTTCCCGGCCGCGCCGGATCAGCAGGACGTGCAGGGCGCCGCCGCGCACGGTGAGGACGGCGAGGTCGACCGTCACGGCGAACGGCTCGAAGGCGTACGGGTCGTAGGCCGCGGTCACCGGTCCTCCGCACCCACGCCGTCGGGCCGCCGTACGTTCGCGGCCGGCCGGACGTTCTCGGGCAGCGGGTCCGCGAAGTACCAGCCTTCCGCGAGCAGTTCGTCCACCGCCTGGACGGCCGCCGCCAGCCGCGCGTCGCGGTCGCCGCGCATGACGAGGAAACGTCTGCCGGTCCGCTCCAGTTCCGCCCGGAACCAGCCCGTCATCCACGGCCGCAGGTGTTCCCCGTCGCGCAGGCCGTCGTCCTCGAACGGCACGTCCGCGTCGTCCGTGAGCAGGTACAGGTCGCGCCGGGTCAGGGCGGCGATCTTCTCGACCTCCTCGTCGCGCTCGCCCAGGTACCGCTCGTGCCAGATCCCGGTGGCGAAGGAGTCGGTGTCGCAGAAGAGCACCGGCGAGCCGAGTCGCGCGGCCCGTTCCTCCTCCGCGTCCTGGCGTCGGGCGATCACGGGGAACTCCCGGGAGGCGAACGTCACGTCCGCCCAGGAGGCGTCCGGGTGCGCGGCCCGCGCCGCGGCGAGCTTCTCCTCGCTGTACCGGCGCCCGTACTCGGCGACCCAGCCGGTCTTCGACCACACCCCGCCGCGGCGCCGGTAGTGGGCCGCCAGGTCCCGGGACAGCGTCGTCGTGCCCGTGGACTCCGCGCCCAGGACGACGACCCGCCGGGTCAGGGCGGCCCGTACGCCCGGCCCGAGGAACTCCCAGCAGCCGGCCGGGTCGGCGCGTACGGCCGTACCCGAGACCGGGAACAGCGTCCGCTCCGGGTCCACCAGGACCTCGTGCGCGCCGAAGCGCCGGGCGAGTTCGCTCCCGTACGCCTCCGAGGTGAAGACGGCGTCCACGCGCCGGGGCACCGCGGCCCGGAAGATCGCCATGTGGGCGTCCCAGACCTTCGGGTCGTGCAGGTCGACGGGGATGTCGTCGACCGCGCCGACCACTTGGGCGCCCGGGTGTTCCTCGCGCATCCAGGCCACCCGGTCCGCCAGCGGCACCGACTCCACGGAGGCCGCGCAGACCAGGACGGTCAGCCGCTCGCACTGGTCCTGGGCGGTGCGCACCAGGTGGTGATGGCCGGCGTGCGGCGGGTAGAACTTGCCCAGCACCAGCCCGTGCCCGTACCGCTTTCCGCCGCTCACGCCGTCGCCTCCGCCGCCGTACGGGCGCCAGGGCCGGTCACCGATTCGCGGCGCCAGCCCGCCAGCCCGGCCACGCACAGGAGGAGGAAGCCGCCGTAGAGGACGGAGGTCAGGTAGAGCCCCTTGTAGACGTACAGCGGGATGTAGACGAGGTCGGCGGCGATCCACAGCCACCAGGACTCCAGCAGCTTGCGGCACTGTCCGTAGGTGGCCATCAGGGACAGCACGGTGGTCAGCGCGTCCCAGAAAGGCACGGTGGAGTCGGTGACCCGGCCGAGCAGCAGCGTCAGACCGAGCACCCCCACCGCCCCCGCCGCGGCGAGCACGGCCCATTCGGCGCGCGTGGTGCGGCGCACCGGCAGGGCCCCGGCGGTTCCTGGTCCACCCCCGTGGGTCCAGGACCACCAGCCGTACGCGGCGAGGGCGATGAAGACGAACTGCAGGCCGGCGTCGGCGTAGAGGCCGCTGCCGGCGAACAGCACGATGAAGAAGACGTTGTTGGCTATGCCGAGCGGCCAGTTGGCGATGTGCTGCCGGGCCACCAGCCAGACGCACGCGGCACCTGTGGCCGACCCGAGGATCTCGGTCCAGCTCGTGTTCCAGCCCATGACAGCCCCACTCCCTTTATGGTCATGATGACTATAAACATCGGGGCGTCGGCGGGCAAGGGAAAAGCCGCGGCGGACAGCCGCGAACGAGAGAACCCGCGGCGCCCGAAGGCACCGCGGGTTCTCTCGAAGATGTGGCCGACGGCCGTCCGGGACGGACTGCCGTGCGGGACGACGACGGACTACAGGCCGACCTCGCGCATCAGCATGCCGACCTCGGTGTTGGTCAGACGGCGCAGCCAGCCGGACTTCTGGTCGCCGAGCTCGATCGGCCCGAAGGAGGTGCGCACGAGCTTGTCGACCGGGAAGCCGGCCTCCGCCAGCATGCGGCGGACGATGTGCTTGCGGCCCTCGTGCAGGGTCACCTCGACCATGTAGTTCTTGCCGACCTGGTCCAGGACGCGGAAGTTGTCGGCGCGGGCGTAGCCGTCCTCCAGCTCGATGCCCTCCTTGAGGCGCTTGCCGATGTCCCGGGGCAGGGAGCCGGTGATCGCGGCGACGTACGTCTTCTGCACGCCGTACTTGGGGTGCGTGAGGCGGTGGGCCAGCTCACCGTGGTTGGTGAGCAGGATGATGCCCTCGGTCTCGGTGTCGAGCCGACCCACGTGGAACAGCCGCGTCTCGCGGTTGGTGACGTAATCGCCCAGGCACTGGCGGCCGTCCGGGTCCTCCATGGTGGAGACGACACCGGCGGGCTTGTTCAGCGCAAAGAACAGGTACGACTGGGTGGCGACGGTCAGGCCGTCCACCTTGATCTCGTCCTTCGGCTGGACGCGCTTGCCCTGCTCCGTCACGATCTCGCCGTTGACCTCGACGCGCGCCTGCTCGATGAGCTCCTCGCACGCGCGGCGCGAGCCCATGCCGGCGCGGGCGAGCACCTTCTGCAGACGCTCGCCCTCCTCCTCGGCGCCCGGGAAGGTCTTCGGGGTCTTGATCACGGGCTTGTCGGCGTACCGGTCGCGCACGCGCTCCTCGATCCGCGCGTCCAGCTCGCGGGGGCGCGACTGGCCGCTGCGGCTGCCGGGACCGCGGCGCGGACCGCCGGCCCCGCCGATACCCGGGGTCTTGGAGGTCTTGGGGCCGCCCTTGGCGCCGCCGCGCGCGGCCGTGCCGCGCGCACCGCCCCGGCCGCCGTCGGAGGCGCCGCGGGCACCGCCGCCGCCCGCCTTCGGGCCGCTGCGGCCCGACCGCTCACCCTCGGGGCCGACGTCGTAGCGCCGCTCCTCGGGACGGGGGTTGCGCGGACGCTGGGGGGCCTGGTCCCGGTCACGGTCGCGGAAGCCGCCCGCGCTCGAACCGGAGCCGGCGCCGCCGCGGTAGCCACCGCCCGCGCCGCTACCGCTGCCACCCGAGCCGCCGCCGCGGTAGCCACCGCCCGCGCCGGAGCTGCCGCCGCGGGAGTTCCCGCGTCCGCCACCACCGCCGCCGCTGTTCCTGTTGCCGCCGCCGTTGCCGTTACCGCTGCTTCGCATCAAAGTTCCGTCGTCTTGTCGTCTTCATCGGTATCCGGTGCATCCGGATCGAACGACGGAACACCCTCTTGCGTCTCGGCTTCGATCGCGTCCGCCTCGGGGAGGAAGGGCGCGAGCTCCGGGAGCTCGTCCAGGCCGCGCAGGCCCATCCGCTCCAGAAAGTAGTTCGTCGTCCTGTACAGGATCGCACCTGTTTCGGGTTCCGTCCCCGCCTCGGCCACCAGACCGCGCTGGAGCAGGGTCCGCATGACCCCGTCGCAGTTGACCCCGCGGACCGCCGAGACCCGCGACCGGCTCACCGGCTGGCGGTACGCGACGATCGCCAGGGTCTCCAGGGCCGCCTGGGTGAGGCGGGCCTGCTGCCCGTCCAGGACGAACGCCTCGACCGCCGGGGCGTACTCGGCGCGGCTGTAGAACCGCCAGCCGCCGGCGACGGGCCGCAGCTCGAATCCGCGCCCCTGGACGGTGTAGTCGTCGGCGAGCTCGCGCAGCGCGTCCGCCACCTCGCGCCGGCCGCGTTCCAGCACCTTGGCGAGGTGCTCCTCGGTCGCGGGCTCGTCCACGACCATGAGGACGGCCTCCAGGGCGCCCTTGAGGGCGAGCCCCGCCACCCCCGCCTCCCGGACCGGCTCGGTCATTCCTGCGCCTCCACGATCTGATCGAACTCGTCCGTCACCCTCGGCATGCCGTCTCCGTCCCCGCCGCTCCAGCGCACCGTGAGCGCCCCGAGGGCCTCGTCCTGGTCGAGGACGACGGCCTTCTCCCGGTAGAGCTCCAGGAGGGCCAGGAAGCGCGCGACGACGGTGAGGGTGTCCGCCGCGCCCTCGGTGAGCTCCTGGAAGGTGGCCTCGCCGCGCGCCTTGAGCAGGGCGACGACCAGGCCGGCCTGCTCGCGCACACTGACGAGCGGGGCGTGGATGTGCTCGACGTACACCTGGGGCTCGGCGCGGGGCCGCATGGCCTGGACGGCGAGCCGGGCGAACCCGTCGGCGCCGATGCCGATGACGACCTCGGGCAGCAGCTCGGCGTGGTGGGGCTCCAGGCCCACGGTACGGGGGTACCGCTTGCCCTCCTGCCGCGACCAGTCCTGGAAGAGCGCGGCGACCTGTTTGTACGCGCGGTACTGGAGCAGCCGCGCGAAGAGCAGGTCCCGGGCTTCGAGCAGGGCGAGGTCGGCCTCGTCCTCGACCTCGGCGGCGGGGAGCAGGCGGGCGGCCTTGAGGTCGAGGAGGGTCGCGGCGACGACGAGGAACTCGCTGGTCTGGTCGAGGTCCCAGTCGGGGCCCATGGCGCGGATGTACGCCATGAATTCGTCGGTGACCTGGGAGAGGGCGACTTCGGTCACATCTAGTTTGTGCCGGGAGATCAGCTGGAGCAGCAGGTCGAACGGCCCCTCGAAGTTCGCCAACCTCAGGGTGAACCGCCGCTCCTCCGCGCCGTCCGTCGCGATGGGCTCCGGCCGGCCGGCTCCGTCTTCCCGCGCCACCGGGGCGGCGGGCACCCCGGGGCCGGGCGGCTCGGCGCCCGTGCGGCGCGCGCCCGCCGGGCGGGAGGGCCCGAGGCGGTGGAGGTCGTCCGGCGCCTCGGCCCCGGGCCGGGTGGGGGCTTCGGCGCCACGAGGGCCGGGCTCCCGGCCGGGCGCGACTGCCGTGCCGTACGGGCCCGCGTCCGGGGCCTCGGGCGGCTCCGTACCGCCCGTCTCCGGATCATCGGGTCCGCGCCCCAAGTGGCGGCGGGCCGGGCGGCCGGGTTCGGCGGGAGAGGGCATCGGGATCCAGGTTCGCGGTGGTGCGGTGACGAGCGTGCCAGCAGCCTAGCCACCGCCCCGCCCCCACCCCGGCGACCGGCCGGTCCGTGTCCGGGCGCCTCGGCGCCGCGGCGGGGCCTTGAACGGCGCCGCGTACGAAGCGCGGCCCGCTGCCGGCTACGTCGGCGCGGCAAGCCGCCGCCCCGGAACGTGGACGCCGTACGGGCCACAGCGGACCGGCTCACGACGAGGCCCCGGCCGCAGCGAGATCCGGGCACCGCCCGGACCCGCGGAAACCGCCGCACCCCGGCCGGAGCGGTCACGCTCCGCCACGCGGGCCCCAGGGGGCCCGGCGCCCGAACGCCCGGGCGGCCGCCGGCCGGCCCCGGAGGGCGGCACGGACGCCAGACGGGCGGCAGCGCCCGCGCGTGAAGGCAGACCGGGTGCCGGCCCCCAACGGTCCTGGCCAAGCAGGGCCGCCCGGCCGCGGCCGGCGAGCACGTGGCCGCGCCACCGCCACGGATGCCGTCCAGGCATCGCGACGGACCGACACAGACGACGCCCTCGGCCGAACCGGGGCAGCAACCGCCGACACCGAGGAGACCGGAGCCGGTCGTCCACGCCCCGGGCCGGGCAGCCGCAGCAAGCGGAGCAGCGGCGAAGGGCGCCAGCCGGCTGGCCGGGTGTGGGGCTCGGGGCCGTCTCGCCGACGTCAGAGCGGCACGCGGCGGCCCGCCACGGTCAGGGGCCGACGCCCCGCGAAGGTCGGCTCAGCGACCGCGGAGGCGGCGGACCAGGATGCTGGCGTCGCCGCGGGACTCCAGGTCGGCCAGGACCACCGCCACCGCCTCGCGGACGATGCGCCCGCGGTCGACCGCCAGGCCGTGCTCCCCGCGCAGCACCAGCCGCGCGTGCTCCAGGTCCATCAGCTCCTCGGCGGAGACGTAGACCGTGATCTTCTCGTCGTGCCGCTCACGCCCGCTGGGGCGCCGGTTCGCGCCCCGGCCCTGCCCCTTGCCGGCCCGGGGCGAGGACGCCCCGGCGGCGGTGGCAGAACCTTCCTGCGCCCGCCGCTGCGGGCCCACCGCGGGTTCCCCGGCCTCCCGGCCGCCCCGGCCCTCGCCCGCCGTGTGCTCCGGCGAGGGCGAAGACGAAGGCGAAGGTGAACCCGTCGTCGCCGGCTCCTCCACACCCCGCCTCGGCGAGGACGACTGGAGCGCCATCCCCCCGGTCGTACGGAACAGTTCGTCGGCTCCGGGCAGACTCACTCGGCGGGACACCGGGCGAGCACCTCCCTGGCCAGCTGGCGGTAGGCGGCGGCGCCGACGGAGTTGGAGGCGTACGTGGTGATCGGCTCACCGGCGACCGTGGTCTCCGGGAAGCGCACCGTGCGACCGATGACCGTGTGGTAGACGTGGTCGTCGAACGCCTCGACGACCCGCGCCAGCACCTCACGGCTGTGCACCGTACGGGAGTCGTACATCGTGGCGAGGATGCCGTCGAGCTCCAACTCGGGGTTGAGCCGCTCCTGCACCTTCTCGATCGTCTCGGTCAGCAGCGCCACACCGCGCAGCGCGAAGAACTCGCATTCCAGCGGCACGATGACCTTGTGAGCCGCCGTCAGGGCGTTCACGGTCAGCAGGCCGAGCGACGGCTGACAGTCGATCACGATGTAGTCGTAGTCCTGCATCAGCGGCTTGAGCGCGCGCTGGAGCGTGGACTCGCGCGCGACCTCGCTGACCAACTGCACTTCGGCGGCGGACAGGTCGATGTTGCTCGGCAGCAGGTCCATGTTGGGAACGGCCGTCTTGAGCAGCACCTCGTCGGCCGACATGCCCCGCTCCATGAGCAGGTTGTAGACCGTCAGGTCGAGTTCCATCGGGTTGACGCCGAGGCCCACGGACAGCGCGCCCTGCGGGTCGAAGTCGACGAGCAGCACGCGGCGCCCGTATTCGGCGAGCGCGGCGCCCAGGTTGATGGTCGACGTGGTCTTGCCGACGCCGCCCTTCTGGTTGCACATCGCGATGATCGTCGCGGGACCGTGGTCGGTCAGCGGGCCCGGGATCGGGAAGTACGGCAGCGGCCGTCCGGTCGGGCCGATCCGCTCGCGGCGCTGGCGGGCAGCGTCGGGGGCGAGAGTGGCCGCGTACTCGGGGTCGGGCTCGTACTCCGCGTCGGGGTCGTAGAAGTGCCCTTCGGGCACCTGGTCGTAGTCGGCGAATCCCACGGGCTGTTCGCCGCTCGGGTCGCCGGCCCTGGAGTTCACGTCTAGGCCGTCCATGCTCTTTCGGGGCGTCGTCATGTGCTGGTGGTTTGCGAAGGTGCGGACTGCGACCGAGCCGACAGCCTCGGTCCCGGCGGAACCTCGGCCCCGCTCTGGCGTTCCTGCTCGACCACCCCCAGGAGCAAATGTCGACTCATTCACAAGTCGTCTTACCTCCTCGGACGTGACCAGGACACTTATCGATAGGTCAGCGTGGCACCATGCCGACGGTTGGCGACTCTATGGCGTGTCACCACTCAGCGGCAACACAATCCGCCGGACCCGCCGCGTTGTGTCGGCAACCGAACACCACTCTGTCAAGGGCGTACGAGCTGTCACTACGAAGTTTCGCGGGTGCGCGAAAGGGTTAAAGGGTTACGTTCGAGGCGAGTTGAACGGCGTCCCCGCACACCGCGCAAACGCGTCCGGCCGGACCTTGCGGGCAAGGTCCGGCCGGAGACGTGAGATTGACGTCAGTCGTTGACGGGTCAGCCGAGCAGCGTGTGCAGCGGCAGGATCTCCAGGCCGTGGGCCTCGGCGACCGGGCCGTAAACGACCTTGCCGTCATGGGTGTTGAGGCCCAGCGCGAGCGCCGGGTCACGACGCAGCGCCTCGACCCAGCCGAGGTTCGCGAGCTGCACGATGTAGGGCAGCGTCGCGTTCGTGAGGGCGTAGGTGGAGGTGTTCGGCACGGCGCCCGGCATGTTGGCGACGCAGTAGAAGACCGAGTTGTGGACCTGGAAGGTCGGCTCGGCGTGGGTGGTCGGACGGGAGTCCTCGAAGCAGCCGCCCTGGTCGATCGCAATGTCGACAAGGACACTTCCGGGCTTCATCTTGGCGACGAGCTCGTTGGTGACCAGCTTGGGGGCCTTCGCACCCGGGATCAGCACCGCGCCGATGACGAGGTCGGCCTCGATGACGGCCTTCTCCAGCTCGTAGGCGTTGGAGACGATCGTCTTGATCTTCGTGCCGAAGATCTTGTCGGCCTCGCGGAGCTTGTTGATGTCCTTGTCGAGCAGGGTCACGTGGAAGCCCATGCCGATGGCGATCTGCGCGGCGTTCCAGCCGGAGACGCCACCGCCGATGACCACGCACTCGCCGGCGTGGGTGCCGGGGACACCACCGGGGAGCACGCCGCGGCCGCCGGCCGAGCGCATCAGGTGGTAGGCGCCGACCTGCGGGGCCAGCCGGCCCGCGACCTCGGACATCGGGGCGAGCAGCGGGAGCGCGCGGTTCGCGAGCTCGACCGTCTCGTACGCGATGGCGGTGGTGCCGGACTCCAGCAGGGCGTCCGTGCACTCGCGGGAGGCCGCCAGGTGCAGGTACGTGAAGAGGGTCTGGTCCTTGCGGAGGCGGTGGTACTCCTCGGCGATCGGCTCCTTGACCTTCAGCAGCAGGTCGGCGGTCTGCCAGACCTCGTCGGCGGTACCGAGGATCTCGGCGCCCGCGGCGACGTACTCGGCGTCCGTGATCGAGGAGCCGACACCGGCGTTCTGCTCGACGAAGACCTGGTGGCCGTTACGGACCAGCTCATGCACGCCGGCGGGCGTGATGGCGACCCGGAACTCGTTGTTCTTGACCTCGCGGGGGATGCCGACCTTCATCGTCGATCACGGTCCTTGACTCAGGGGATATTACCGGGCACTTCCATACATACCCGCCCACAAGAACGCGCAACGGGATGCACCACGAGATGACGTGGTGAAGCCAGTCTAATGAAGGATGAGGCGCTGTCTAGCCTTGCAAACAAATAATCTTAGTCGGAATCACTGCGGATTTCGCAGGCTGCGGGGTCGTCTCCCAGCAATCTGTCAGCCGCGGACCTGTGCAGTCGGGCGGCGGCCGGGTCGCCGAGCCGGTCGAGCGTGTCGGCCAGCCGGACCTGGAGCGCGGCCTGGAGTCGCAGGTCTCCCGCCTTGCGCGCCAGCTCCACCGCCGCACGGCAGGTGTGCAGCGATTCCGCGGGCCGGCCGGCGTACTCCTGAATGCGCGCCATCTCGCTCAACGCCTTTGCCTGGCCCGGGACATCGGCCAGCTTCCGGTACCCCGCCGCGGCCGCCCGCCAACTGCGCAGCGCGTCCCCGTACCGGCCCGCGTAGGTGTGTACGTTGCCCAGCCGGCCGTACAGCCTCGCCTCGTCCGCGCGCTCCCCCCGGGCGAGTGCCTGGGACAGGGCCCGGCCGAACCAGTCGCAGGCCCGGTGCCAGTCCGCCAGCTCCTGGTAGGCACCCCCTACGGATTCCATCGCGCGGCCCGTCGCGTAGGGGTCGTTCGCCGCCTTTCCGGCGTCCAGCGCGGCCCGATACCGCTCCAGGGCCTCCTGGGTGCGGCCCGTCTCGGCGTCCAGATCGGCCAGGTTCAGCAGCGCCGCGGCCCGCTCCCGGTGCAGGCCGCGCCGCTCGGCGACGCCCAGGACCAGGCGGTGCAGCCCGTACAGCTCGGGCGCGGCGGCGGCCGTGCCGCGGTGCTCGGCCAGGGCCCGCACGAGGGCGGCGACCAGCCGCCGGGCGAGGGTGTCCAGCTCTCCGTCGGCCACCGCGAGGGAGGCCGAGGCGACCAGGGCGGGCAGCCGGGTGTCCAGCCAGGTGGCCGCCGCCCGCCGGTCGGGGAAGCGCAGCGCACGGGGCAGCCCGTCCAGCCGCTCCCGCAGGTGGTCCTCGTCGTCCGCGGCCATCGCCCGGCAGGAGCCCAGCAACCGTACGGTCCGCTCCAGCATCCGGGCCCGGGCCAGCTGCACCTCGGCCGGACGCTCCTTGGTCTCCAGCAGCGCCCGCAGCAGCGGCGCCAGGCAACCGGGCAGCAGGAACAGTCCGTCCTGGGCGTGCCGTACGAGCCCCAGCCCGGCGAAGTCCTCCAGCGTGGACTGGGCGGCGGCGACGGAGCAGCCGGCGAGGGCCGAGGCGGTGTGCGAGTCGATGATCCCGGCGGGCGCGAGCGGAAGCAGCCGCAGGGTGCGCTGGGCGGGCTGCGGCAGGGACTCGTAGACGAGCCGGAAGGCCCGGCCGAGCTGTCCGTCGGTGCCGGGCGGCATGTCGTGGAGCTGCTTGGCCACGTCGGCGACGGATGCCTGCGGATGCGCGGCCAGCCAGCCGCCGGCCAGCTTCAGCGCGGCGGGCTGACCGCCGCACTCCTGGGCGAGGGCCTCGGCGGCGAGCGGATCGACGGTGATCCGGGTGTCCCGGATGCCACCGGCGAGCATCTTGACCGCCGAGGGGGTGTCGAGCCCTCCGAGAGTGCAGGGGCGGACATCCGGAATTCCGGTGAGGGGCCCCTGGGCGGTGACGACGACCAGGCACTCGGGGGTGTCGGGCAGCAGCGCGTCGACCTGGTGCGGATCGGCGGCGTCGTCGACGAGCAGGACGGCCCGCTTGCCCTTGAGCGCGGTGCGCAGGGCGGAGCTGAGGTCGTCCTCGCCGGCTCCGGGCGGGGTGGGCCGCCCCAGCCCTTCCAGCAGGGTCCGCACCGCCCGTTCGGTGGCGACGGTGCCGCCGCCGGGCAGGGTGAGCCGTACCTTCAGCAGTCCGTCGGGGTATTGGTCGCGGACCTCCCGTACCAGCTCCTCGGCCAACGCCGTGCGTCCCGAACCCGGGCGTCCGGCGATCAGGAGCACCCGCGCGCGCGGGGCCTTGGCCTTGCGGCCCGAGAGGGTGTCGAGTCCGGTCCGCGCGATGTCCTCGCGCAGCTCCTTGAGCTCACGCCGCCGCCCGACGAAATCCGTCACGGATCCGCTCCTCTCCCTGCCCTAGGGTTGCCGAGCGTAGTTCACGCAGAGCGACGGTCCGTGTGGAGCGCGGCGGGTGGATCGCCCGATCGGATCAGCCGATCGTCACATCAGCGGCCCATCCGGCCCAGCGACCGCTTCCTACGCCTGGAACGGGCGGGCCGGCCAGGGCGCGAGGGCGGGGCGCAGCGCGTCGATCCCGCCGTCTCGGGCGAGGGCGGCGGAGAGGGCGAGGACCCCGCTCACCAGGCCGGGGTTGCCGAGTTCGCCCGCGAGTACCCGGTCCACCAGCTCCTCCAGCGGGACCCGGGCCAACTCCATGTCGGCCTCCTCCTCGGACACCTCGAAGCGTTCCCCCGCGGACTGCGTGAGGTCCCGGGCGAGGAAGATCCGGATCGCCTCGTCGGAGCCGCCGGGGCTGGAGAAGAAGTCGACCAGCACCCGCCAGTCCCGGGCCTCGACGTGCGCCTCCTCGTACAGTTCCCGCTGCGCCGCGCGCAGCGGGTTCTCGCCGGGCACGTCCAGCAGTCCCGCGGGCAGTTCCCACAGCTTGTGCCGCACCGGGTGCCGGTACTGCCTGAGGATCAGGACGCGCTGCTCCTCGTCGACGGCGAGGACGCACACGGAGCCGGGGTGCACCTGGTAGTCGCGGCGGACCACCGCCCGGTCCGGCATCCGCACCTGCTCCGAGCGGACCGCCGTCTTCGCGCCCTGGAACGGGGTCCGCGAGGCGACGACCTCCCAGGACTCCGGTGTGTCCGCGATGTCGATGCCGGTGCCGATGCCGTTGTCGTTGCCCATGGTCGTTCCCATGCCCAGTACCTTCCGCAGAAACGCGACAGCCGGGGCACGATCGCGTGCCCCGGCTGCCTACGTTATGCGCTCAAGCGATCACTTCGCCGACTGCTGTCGCTCCACCGCGGCCTTCACCAGGCCCGCGAACAGCGGGTGCGGCCGGGTCGGGCGGGAGCGGAGCTCCGGGTGGGCCTGGGTGGCCACCAGGTAGGGGTGGACCTCACGCGGGTACTCGACGTACTCGACGAGCTTGTTGTCCGGGGAGGTTCCGGAGAAGACGAGGCCGGCCTTCTTCTCCAGCTCGCCGCGGTAGGCGTTGTTCACCTCGTAGCGGTGGCGGTGGCGCTCGTCCACGTACGCCTGGTCGCCGTAGACCTCGCGCACGATCGAGCCCTCGGCGAGCTTGGCCGGGTACATGCCCAGGCGCATCGTGCCGCCCAGGTCGCCCGCGCCCTCGACGAAGGCCAGCTGCTCCTCCATGGTCGAGATGACCGGGTGCGGGGTGGAGGCGTCGAACTCGGTGGAGTTCGCCTCCTCGATGCCCGCCAGGTTGCGCGCGGCCTCGATGACCACGCACTGCAGGCCCAGGCACAGGCCCAGCAGCGGGATCTTGTTCTCGCGGGCGTAGGTGATCGCTCCGACCTTGCCGTTGACGCCCCGGTCGCCGAAGCCGCCGGGCACGCAGATCGCGTCGACGTCGCCGAGCTGCGCGGCGGCGTCCTCCGGCGTCTTGCAGTCGTCGGAGGTGACCCACTTGATCTGGACGCGGGCCCGGTTGGCGAAGCCGCCGGCGCGCAGCGCCTCGGTCACCGACAGGTAGGCGTCGGGCAGGTCGATGTACTTGCCGACGAGCGCGACCTTGACCTCGTGGTCGGGGTTGTGGACCCGGTCCAGCAGGTCCTCCCACACCGTCCAGTCGACGTCGCGGAAGGGCAGGTCGAGCTTGCGGACGACATAGGCGTCCAGGCCCTCGGTGTGCAGCACCTTCGGGATGTCGTAGATCGACTTGGCGTCGATCGCGGCGACGACCGCGGCCTCGTCGACGTCGCACATCAGCGAGATCTTGCGCTTGATGGACGTCGGGACCTCGCGGTCGGCGCGCAGCACGATCGCGTCGGGCTGGATGCCGATGTTGCGCAGCGCCGCGACCGAGTGCTGGGTCGGCTTGGTCTTCAGCTCGCCGGACGGGCCGATGTAGGGGAGCAGCGAGATGTGCACGACGAAGACGTTGTCGCGGCCGACCTCGTGGCGGACCTGCCGGACGGTCTCCAGGAACGGCAGCGACTCGATGTCGCCGACGGTGCCGCCGACCTCGGTGATGACGACGTCGACGTCGTCGGTCGCCATCCGCCGGATGCGGTGCTTGATCTCGTTGGTGATGTGCGGGATGACCTGCACGGTGTCACCGAGGTACTCGCCGCGCCGCTCCTTGGCGATGACCTGCGAGTAGACCTGGCCGGTGGTGACGTTGGCCGAGCCGTCGAGGTCGACGTCGAGGAAACGCTCGTAGTGGCCGATGTCCAGGTCGGTCTCGGCGCCGTCGTTGGTGACGAACACCTCGCCGTGCTGGAAGGGGTTCATCGTGCCCGGGTCGACGTTCAGGTACGGGTCGAGCTTCTGCATCGTGACCCGCAGGCCGCGCGCCTTCAGCAGCGCACCCAGGCTGGAGGCCGTCAGGCCCTTGCCGAGGGACGAAGCGACACCCCCGGTGACGAAGATGTGCTTGGTCGTCATGGCTGTGCTGTTTCGAAAAGCAGCGGGCGGCATAGCCAAGAGGGGGCTCCCGTGGTCGCGAGGTGAGGTGCGTCCGGCGCCGTCCCGCGGAGATCCGGAAGGTTCTCAGGGGGCGCCGAAGCTGCGGTTTCGGGGCTCCTGGTTCGCACAGGCAGACCACCGGTCCACGGGGTACCAGCCTATCAGCGCCCGGACCGGTCCGCCTCCGGCGACGCCCGCCGACCCCTCGCCGCCCCCGGTTGGGACCCGCCCGACCGGGGTATCCGCCCTGGTCACCCATTCGGCCGAGTCGTATTGTCCCGGGGCTTAAGGAGATCACTAGTCTGCCGACATATCCTGCTCGAATATCGCTGCACATCGCCGCCGAGCAGTCCGGCCTACGGTGTAACCACGCCACATCCGGCAATCTAGGCTCGACGCGGGGATCCCTACACACAAGAGACCGCGCATCCGCGCATTGCAAGCGCCCTCAGGGGCGGACGTGGCTGTTCGACTGGAGATGCAACGTGTCCGGGCGCATCGAGGATTACGCACTGATCGGCGACATGCAGACCGCGGCTCTGGTCTGCCGGGACGGGGCCGTGGACTGGGCATGCCTGCCACGCTTCGACTCCCATGCTGTCTTCGCGAGCATTCTCGGCACCGAGGAACACGGGTTCTGGCGGGTCGGCCCCGCGGTCCCGTCCGGCACCCCGGCCCCCCGGGCCAACCGCCGGCGCTATCGCGGTGACTCCCTGGTGCTGGAATCGGAGTGGGACACGCCGCGGGGGACCGTCCGCGTCATCGACTTCATGCCGCCCCGCGAGGACCACGCCCCGCAGCTGATCCGCATCGTCGAGGGGGTCAGCGGCCGTGTCCCGATGCGCTCCGCCCTGCGGATGCGCTTCTCCTACGGGCGGATCGTGCCCTGGGTGCACAAGGTGGACGGGCGCACCGTGGCCGTCGCCGGCCCGGACTCGGTCTGGCTGGACACCGAGGCGCAGACCTACGGCAAGGACCTCACGACGTACTCCGACTTCACCGTCGGCCCGGGCGACCGGGTGACCTTCGCCATCAGCTGGCAGCCCTCCCACAAGGGCGCGCCCGAGTGTCCCGACGCCGAGGCGGCCCTGGAGGCCACTACCGACTTCTGGCGGGACTGGGTCGAACACTGCACCTACCACGGCCCCTACCGGGAAGCGGTGGTCCGCTCCCTGATCACCCTCAAGGCGCTGACGTACGGCCCCACGGGCGGGATCGTCGCCGCGCCGACCACCTCCCTCCCGGAGGAGATCGGCGGCGTCCGCAACTGGGACTACCGCTACACCTGGCTGCGGGACGCGGCGATCACCCTCTCCTCGCTGCTGCGCACCGGCTACCGCGACGAGGCCTCCGCCTGGCGGGACTGGCTGCTGCGCGCGGTCGCCGGCGACCCGGAGAACCTGCAGATCATGTACGGGATCGCGGGCGAGCGGGAGCTCGGCGAGACCGAGCTGGACTGGCTGCCGGGCTACGAGAACTCCCGCCCGGTGCGCGTCGGCAACGGCGCCGCCCACCAGCTGCAGCTCGACGTGTACGGCGAGGTCACCGAGGCCCTGCACCTCGGCCACATGACGGGCCTGGCCCGCAACGACTACGCGTCGGTGCTCCAGTTGAAGCTGATCCGCTACCTGGAGACGCACTGGAACGAGCCGGACGAGGGCATCTGGGAGGTGCGCGGCCCGCGCCGCCACTTCGTGCACTCCAAGGTGATGGCATGGGTCGCGGTGGACCGCACGGTCAAACTCATCGAGAGCGGGGACGTGGACGGCCCCTTGGAGCGTTGGCGCGAGCTGCGCGACGAGATCCACGCCGACGTGTGCGAGAAGGGCTACGACAAGGAGCGCAACACCTTCACCCAGTCCTACGGGTCGAAGGAACTGGACGCCTCCCTGCTGCTGATCCCGCAGATGGGCTTCCTGCCGCCCGACGACAAGCGGGTCATCGGCACCATCGAGGCGATCCAGCGCGAGCTGTCCACCCCCGACGGTTTCATCCTGCGCTACCCGACGGCCGGCGAGGACGCCGGCGTCGACGGCCTGGAGGGCGACGAGGGGGCGTTCTTGGCCTGCTCGTTCTGGATGGCGGACGACCTCGCGATGATCGGCCGGGTCGACGAGGCCCGCCGGCTCTTCGAGAAGCTGCTGTCGCTGCGCAACGACCTGGGTCTGCTGGCCGAGGAGTGGGACCCCAAGCTCCAGCGGCAGGTGGGCAACTTCCCCCAGGCGTTCAGCCACGTCCCGCTGATCGACACGGCGCTGCGGCTGACGGCCAGCGGCGCCTACGGGGGCTGACGCCCGGCCCGGCGCGCTCCGTCCGTACCGGCGCGCTCCGCCGCGCCGGGACGATGGCCCCCGCCTAGGCTGGAAGCGTTCTTCGCCCTCTTCGCCCTCCAGGGAAGGAGGGGTGGGTCATGGCACCCTTCTCCAAGGCGGCCGACGCGCTCGCCGCACTCCGCGAGGATCTGGCCGGGGAGGTCTTCGCCCCGGGCGATCCGGGCTACGACGAGGCCCGCATCGTCTTCAACGCGATGATCGACCGGCGGCCGGCGGTCATCGCCCGGTGCGAGAGCGTCTCGGACGTCGTCACCGCCGTGCGTTTCGCGCGGGACCTGGACCTGCACGTCGCGGTGCGCGGCGGCGGTCACAGCGTCGCCGGGATGTCCGTCAACGACGGCGGTGTGGTCATCGACCTGCGCCGGATGCACGAGGTGACCGTCCACCCGGCGGCGAAGGCCGTACGGGTCGAGGGCGGGGCCACGATGAGCCACCTGGACCGGGCCTGTGCGCCGTACGACCTGGCGACCACCGGTGGCCGGGCCTCCACGACCGGGGTGGGCGGCTTCGTCCTGGGCGGCGGGAGCGGTTGGCTGGACCGGAAGTTCGGGCTGGCCGTGGACAACCTGCTGGGCGCGGAACTGGTCACGGCGGACGGCAGCGTGGTGGAGGCCACCGCCGACGAGAACCCCGAGCTGTTCTGGGCGCTGCACGGCGGCGGCGGGAACTTCGGCGTCGCCACCTCGCTGACCCTGCGCCTGCACGACCTGCCGGTCATGTCCATGGCGTTCCTGCTCTACCTGCCCGAGCACGGGAACGCGGTGCTCCGCGCGTTCCGCGACGTCGTCGAGGCCGGGCCCCCCGAGGTGAGCGGGGCGGCGGTCTACCTGACCGGGCCGCCCGCGGAGTTCGTACCGCCGCACCTGGTCGGGCAACTGCTGGCGGGCGCGCTGGTGACCTACACCGGACCCGAGGACGAGGTCCGCAAGCTCGCCGAACCGCTGCTCGCGATCCCGCACGAGGTCGAGATGGTGACGGCCATCCCGTACGCCGATCTCCAGTGCATGATCGACGATCCCCCCGGCATGCGGAACTACTGGTCGGCGGAGTACCTGACCGGGCTGCCGGACGAGTTCGTGGACGTCTTCTGCGCCGCCGGGGAGTCCATGCCGGTGCCGACGGGCAGTCAGCACCTGGTCCTGCCGCAGGGCGGCGCCGTCGCCTCCGGCCCGCGGGACTGGCCGGTGCCGTACCGCGACGCGCCCTGGGCCGTGCACCCCTTCGGCATCTGGGAGGACCCGGCCGACGACGAGCGGTGCCGGCAGTGGGTCGAGGACGTCCGCGCCGGGGCCCGGCCGTGGAGCACCGGCGCGGTGTACCTCAACTTCACCGGCGACGAGGGTCCCGAGCGGGTGGCGGCGGGCCTCGGCGCGGAAAACCTGGCCCGACTGGGTGCGGTGAAGCGGGAGTACGACCCGGACAACGTCTTCCGCTTCAACCACAACATCAGGCCGACCTAGGGGCCCGTGCGAAGTCGCTACGACAGGGCGGTGATCACCTCCCGCGCGGCCCGCTCGCCCTCGGTGGCGCCGCCCTCCATAAACCCCTGGAAGTCGTAGCTGCAGTGCTCGCCGCCGATGTGGACGCGGCCCTGCGCCGTGCCCTCGTACTTGGCGTACCGGTGCAGGTAGCTCGTCGGCCAGTACGAGTAGGCGCCCAGCGAGTACGGGTTCTTGTGCCAGGCCGACAATTGGGCGCGCCCGTTCCACACGGCCTTGGTCCCGGGGAAGAAGGCGTCGACGCCGGTCAGGACCCGGCCCGCGAGATCGCGCACGTACGGGTCGGTCTCGGTGGCGAACGGCGAGCCGGGGGTGAGCGCCCCGGCGAGGCTGCCGCCGCCGTACTGGAGCAGGATGCCGCCCGTGCCCGGCTGGACCTTGGTGGTGTCCCAGACCTGCTGGACGGGCGAGTCGGTGAAGCAGTCGCCGGCCGAGACGCCGGGCCAGGGGCCGGTGCCGCGCCAGGGCCGGGCGGTGAACTGCATGTTCAGCTTCGTGCAGTAGCCCATGCGGGCGTCGCGCAGCAGGTTCTTCATCAGCGGGTCGAAGCCCGCCGCGGACAGGTCGACGCGCTGGAGGATCGGCAGGGGCACGCACAGGATGGTGTGGTCGGCGACGACCGTGCGGACGGACCCCGAGTCGTTGAAGGTCAGCGTTTGGGTGCCGTCGGCCGCCACCTTCACGGCGAGCAGTTCGCGCCCCATCACGAGCGAACCGGCGGGCAGGGCCTGGGCGATGGCGTTGGGGAGCCGGTCGTTGCCGCCGATGATGTGGTAGCGCTCGTTGGACAGGCCCCAGACGTTGAAGTTGCCCGGGTTGGACTGGTACCCCATCAGCAGGACCAGGGCGAGGGCGGACTGCCGGGTGGTGTCGGCCCCGTACTCGACGTTGTAGGCGACGTCGATGAAACGGCCGAGTTGCGAGGAGTGGCCGCCGGGGACGCGGGACTCGATCCAGTCGTAGAGGGTCATGTCGTCGAGGGCGACGCCGGCGGGGGTCGCGGAGTTCCAGGACACCTCGCCGGCGTCCTGGAGGTCGCGGTGCAGCGCCTGGTAGACGGCCTTGAAGTCCTCGTCGGCCTGGGTCCGCGGGTAGTAGGTGCCGTTCAGCCAGAGGATCTCCTCGGCGCCGTTCGGTCCGCCGCCGAGGAAGTCCTCGACGGGCAGGTCGAAGCGTCGACAGAGCTCCAGGATCTTCTTGTGGCTGGTGTCGATCAGCTCGCCGCCGATCTCGGAGGTCTGGCCGTACGCCCAGTGCGTGCGCTGGCTGTACATGCGGCCGCCGACCCGGCTCGGGTTGGCTTCGTAGAGGGTGCAGGCCACGCCCGCGTCCTGGAGGGTCAGGGCCGCGGTGAGGCCCGAGATGCCGGCGCCGACGACGGCGACGCGGGCCGGTGAGACGGGCGGCTTCGGGGCGGGGGCGGACTCGGCGGCGTACGCGCCGGCGGAGGAGGCGAGGACGGTTCCGAGGCCGAGGGCGGCGGCGCGGCCGAGCAGTTCGCGGCGGCCGAGGCCGCGGACCTCCTCGACCGGGAGGGCGAGGCGGCGGGCGGCCGCGTGCTCGGCGGCGAGCCGGCGGAGCGCGTGCATCTGGGGCGTACGGGCCATGGCGGGGGCTCCTTGTCGGTGGGGCGCGCTGGGGTGGGCGACGCTTTCGGTCAGCGGACGGTCACCGCGGCGGGGGCGGCCTCTTCGGCGCGTTCGGCGGCGTCCTCCAGCACGACGCGGCCGATGATCTCGTAGCGCTCGGGGGCCTTGATCTTCAGCCACAGGCCCAGGCCCAGGCCGCCGAAGAAGACGACGCCGACGATCCACGGGATCAGGGTGAAGAAGAACGAGTCGGCGGCGAGCCCGGCGGCGGTCTCCATGTTGACCACCAGCAGGACCACCACGGCGGCCATCGCGATCCCGCCGATCAGCGGCGCCGTGAACGTCTTGAACCAGTGCCGGTCCTCGGGGTGGTTCTTGCGGAAGTAGCCGATCACGGCGAAGGAACACAGCGTCTGGACGATGAGGATCGCCATCGTGCCGAGGATGGCGAGCAGCGTGTAGAGGTGGATGTACGGGTCCTGGCCGGTGAGCCAGAACAGCGCGACCAACGCGGTGGCGATGGCGGTCTGCACGACCGAGGAGATGTAGGGCGAGCCGTGCTTGACGTGCGTACGGCCGAGGGCGGGGTGCAGGAAGCCCTCACGGCCGATGGCGTAGAGGTAGCGGGCGGCGCATTGGTGGAACGCCATGCCGCAGGCGAACGAGCCGGTCAGCAGCAGCCACTGGAAGGCGCTGACGGCCCAGCCGCCGATGAAGGTCTCGGTGGGCGCGAAGAACAGGTCCAGCGGGCTCGCGGAGGCGGAGAGTTCCACCGACTTGGCCAGGCCGTTGCCGGCGATGGTCATCCAGGAGACGTAGATGTAGAAGAGGCCGACGCCGACGACGGAGATCAGCGTCGCCTTGGGGATCACCCGCTTCGGGTCGCGGGACTCCTCCCCGTACATCGCGGTGGACTCGAAGCCGACCCAGGACCAGAAGGCGAAGAAGAGGCCCAGGCCGGCCGAGGCTCCGGTGAAGGCGTTCTTCGGGTTGACCGGCTCGACGGGGATGCCGTCGGGGCCGCCGCCCGCGAGCAGGACGGCGGTGGCGACGGCGAAGAGCACGGCGATCTCGGCGACCAGCATCACCCCGAGGGCTTTCGCGGTGAGGTTGATGTCGAAGTGCGCGAGGGCGGCGGTGACGGCGAGCATCGCGGCGGCGTAGAGGACCCAGGGCAGGTCGACGCCGAGTTGGTCGTGGACGGTCGTCTTGGCGAAGTAGGAGAACACCCCGACGATCGACGCCTCGAAGACGATGTAGGCGAGGACCGCGAGCATGCCCGAGGCCATCCCGGCGATCCGGCCGAGGCCGTGCGAGATGTACCCGTAGAACGCGCCGGCGGCGGTGATCCGCTTGGCCATGGCGACGTAGCCGACGGCGAAGACGGTGAGCACGGCGGTCGCGAAGAGGTAGCCGGCGGGGGCTCCGGTGCCGTTGCCGAAGCCGACCGCGATGGGGAGGTTGCCGGTCATCGCGGTGATCGGCGCGGCGGTGGCGACGGCCATGAAGACCACCCCGACCAAGCCGACGGAGTTGGCCTTCAGTCTTTGGACCTGGGGTGCCGCGGCGGCCGTGGATGGGGTGCCGGTGAGGTCTTTGCTCATGCCGTCCTCGTTCCTGTCGGGTGGGGCGCCACTCTGTCGGCGAGTGACGCACACCACAATCGGCAAGCGGTCCGATAATCTCCTTGCGTGTCATACGAGTTGTCGGGCCGGAAGGGGACAGATCGGGCTTCGAAACCGCCCGGTGATGTGCCCGGAACGCGGCGGGCGGTACCGTCCCGCGATATGGACAATCAGGGCGGCATCACGGTTCAGCGGGCGCTGGAACTGCCGGGACTGCGCAGCGGACTGCCGGAGGTCGTGGCCTGCGCCGACCGCCTGGGCCGTACGGTGCGCTGGGTGCACGCGGGCGAGGTCCCCAACATCGCGTCCCTGCTCAAGGGCGGGGAACTGCTGCTGACCACCGGCCTGGGCCTGGGTACCCGGCCCGCCGAGCAGCGCGCCTTCGTACGGCGCCTCGCGGACCGGGGGATCGCCGCGCTCGTCGTCGAGCTGGGACCGCGGTTCAGCCGGCTGCCCGCGACGATCGTCGAGACCGCCCGCGTCGCCGGTCTGCCGCTCGTCCAGCTCCACCGGGAAGTCCCCTTCGTGACGGTGACGGAGGAGGTCCACACCGAGATCGTCAACGGCCACTACGCCCTGCTCCAGCGCGCCGAGGAAGTCCACCGGCGATGTACGGAGGCGCTGCTGGGCGGTGGCGGGATCCCCCAGGTGCTGCGCATCCTGGCCGATTTCACGGCCAACCCCGTCTTCCTGGAGACCCCGGACGGGCAGTTGCTGTACGCGGCCGGTCCGGCGGGCGGCGACGCCGCCGCGGACCCGCTCCAGGTGTGGGAGGGCCTGCGCGGTCAGCGCGAGGCGCAGCCGTCCGCCAACACGGTGGTCGTCGACGTCCCGGGCGGCGGCCCCGGCACGGGCTCGGTGCGGGCGCGGGTCGTCCTGCTGGGCGTCTCGTCGCCGCTGCTGCCGGTGCACCGGATGGCGGCGGAGCGGACGGCGGGCGTGCTGGCGGTGGTCCTGATGCAGGCCCGTCAGGAGGACGAGCTGGCCGCGCGCGGCCGGGGCGACTTCCTGACCGACCTGGCCGAGGGGCGGATCTCGGCGGAGGACGCCCCGGCCCAGGCCCGCGTCCTCGGGTTCAAGCCCGGGGCGGGGCCGCTCCTGCCGGTGGTCATGCGGCTCTCCTCCGACCTGGGCCCGTCGGGGAACTGGGCGGTGCTGGCCCGGGCGGTGCTGGAGGAGCTGTCGGCGGTCGGCGTGCCGGTGCTGCTGGGGGTGCGGCCGGTGGAGGGCCGGGTGCCGCTGCTGGTGTCCCTGCGGGCCGAGTCGGAGCGCACGGCGGTCGCCGACCGGGTGGCGGCCGCGCTGCGGGCGGGCGTGGAACGCGCGGGCCTGGACCGGGCGGGGGCGCCGCCGGCGGTGGTCGTCGGCGTGCCCGGCGGTTGGACCGCGGCCTCGGCGGGCCTGCGGCACGCGGCGGAGACGGCCACGGCCGCCCACGGCCTGCCGGCCCGACCCTGGTACGACGCCCGCCGCCTGGACATCGACCTGCTGCTGTGGCGGCTGCGGGAACACCCCGACCTGGCGGCGTTCGTGGACCGCGCGATCGGGGCGCTGCGGGTCCACGACGCGGCCTCCCGCCCGCCGCTGCTGCCGACGCTGGAGACGTACCTGGCCCACGCGGGCCGCAAGGCGGAGACGGCGCGCGAGCTCCACCTGAACCGTCAGACGCTCTACAACCGTCTGGCGCGCATCTCGGAGCTCCTGGGCACGGACCTGGACGACCCCGAAACCGTCCTCTCCCTCAGCCTCGCCCTCCGCGCCCGCCGCCATGTGGCCACGCCGGCCTCTTCCTGACGCGCCCCCGCGCCTTCGTGACCCGAACTCCGTCCGGCGGGGGCGCCATTCCAGCCTCGCCGGCGTTTGAGGCGCGGGACTCCGTCCGGCGGGGGCGCCATTTCAGCCTCGCCGGCGTTTGAGGCGCGGGGTCCGGGGCGGAGCCCCGGGGAACGGTGGAAGGGCGGGTAGGGGACAGCCCCGCAGGGCACCCGCACCCGCACCGGCCGGCTAGGGCCGCCGGCGGTCCATCAGCTCGTCGTACACCGACAGGACCTGCGCCACCGTCTCGTCCTCGGACGGCCACGTCGCCGCCTGGACCCGCCCCGCCTCGGCGAGCCCCGCCCGGCGGCCCGGGTCGGCGAGGAGGCCCGTCACCGCGTCCGCCAGCGCCCCCGCGTCCCCGAACGGCACCAGCACCGCCGCGTCGCCCACCAGTTCCGGGACTCCCCCGACCCGCGTCGCCACCAGTGCCACCCCGGCCCGCAGGGCCTCCTGCGCCAGCAGCGACCGGCCCTCCCAGCGGCTCGGGAGCACCGCGACATCCGCCGCCGCCAGCAGCCGGTCGGCGTCCCGACGCCGCCCCAGCAGCCGCACCGGGAGGGCCTCCGCCTCGATGCGCCGGGACAGTTCCGCCCGTAACGGCCCCTCCCCCGCGATCACCAGCAGCGGTACCGGGTCCAGCGCCCGCCACTCCCGCGCCGCCTCCAGCAACAACCCGTACCCGCGCCGCGCCACCAGGCTGCCCACCGCGATCAGTAACGGCCGCTCCACCGCGCCCAGTTCCGCCCGGATCTTCTCGGGCTCCACCGGTTCCGGCCCCGCCGCCGCCGGTACGGCCACCGCCGCCAGCCGTGCGTCCCGCGCCCCGCGCGACCGCGCCAGGTCCACCTGGTCGGAGGAGGCGCCCAGCACCACCGACGCCGCCCGCGCCACGTGCCGTTCCAGCAGCCGGCTCACCCGCCCGAGCGGGCCCGCCGGCTCGGGGGCGCCGCCGTGCCAGGTCACCACCAGCGGTACCCGTCGCCCCCGCCGGTCCCCGCGCAGCGCCAGCGCGGCCCGCATCCCGGCCCGCACCCCGTGCGCGTGCACCAGGTCGGCCCCCGCGCAGGCGGCTCGCAGGGCGGCTGCCGCGTCGGGCGTGAACTCGGCCCCGGCGCCCGTGAAGTCGAACGTGCCCTCCGCCTCGACGGGGGCGCACACCGTCACCCGTACGCCCCGGGCGGCGAGCCCGGTCGCGAGGGAACGCACGTGCGCACAGCTCCCCGCGCCCGCGCCGCCGAGGACCTGGACGGTACGCAGCGGTTCCCGCCCGTACGGCTGCGCGGGGGCGGGTGGCGAAACCGGGGAGCTGCTCACGGGCCGAAGCTCCAGGGTGAGGGAGTCAGAGACGTCGCCCAGAATGCCAGTCCGCACGCGCGTTCCGGGACCATACGGGTGCGGATCCCGCCGGAGATACCGCCGTACGCCCCCCAGCCTCACCCACACGGGCTACGCCCGTGACGGGCCGGACACCCCCTGGCCGTCCGCGCGGGCAGCCGCCAGCAGTTCCTCGGCGTGCGCGCGCGCCGTCTCGGAGTCCTCCTGGCCGGCCAGCATCCGCGAGAGTTCGCGGATCCGGTCCTCGCCCTCCAGGACGGTGACCCCACTGCGCGTCACCGATCCGTCGACGGTCTTCTCCACCAGCAGCTGCCGGTCGGCGAAGGCCGCCACCTGCGGCAGGTGGGTGACCACGACGACCTGCGCCGAGCGGGCCAGCTTCGCGAGCCGCCGCCCGACCTCCACGGCCGCCTTGCCGCCGACGCCCGCGTCGACCTCGTCGAAGAGGTACGTCGGCACCGGGTCGGACCCGGCGAAGACGACCTCCACCGCCAGCATGACCCGCGACAGCTCACCGCCCGAGGCGCCCTTGGCGATCGGCCTGGGCTGCGCGCCGGGGTGCGGGGCCAGCAGCAGCTCCACCTCGTCCGCGCCCGACGGCCCGTACGCGACGGACCGCCCGTCGACCTCGACCCCCTCGGGGTCCTCGGTCTGGCGGATGTCGAAGGTGACCCGGGCGTGCGGCATCGCCAGCGAGGCCAGCTCGGCCGTGACGTCGGAGGCGAACCGCGAGGCGGCCTCCACCCGGGCGTCCGTCAGCGCCTGTGCGAGCTGGGAGAGTTCGGTCCGCAGGCCGTCCCGCTCGGCGGTCAGCTCCGCGATCCGCTCGTCGTCGCCGTCCAGTTCCAGCAGCCGCGCGGAGCCCTGCTGGGCCCACTGGAGAACGGAGTCGACGGAGTCCCCGTACTTGCGGGTGAGCTGGGTGAGGGCCGCCCGGCGTTCCTCCACCGCGGCCAGCCGCAGCGGGTCGGCGTCGAGGTCGTCGGCGTACCCCGCGAGTTCCCCGGCCACATCGGCCAGCAGGATGCCCAGCTCACCGATGCGTTCCGCGAGCGCGCCGAGCGCCGGGTCGTGGGCCCGTACGGACTCCAGCGCCCGGTGCGCGCCCGCGACCAGCGTGTTGGCGTCGATGCCCTCGGGGTCCTCGGGGTTGCCGGCGAGGGCGGCGTGCGCGGCCTGCGCGGCCGAGGCCAGCGACTCGGCGTGGCCCAGCCGCTCGGCCTCCGCCGCCAGTTCGGCATCCTCGCCGGGCAGCGGTTCGACGGCCGCGATCTCGTCCAGACCGAACCGCAGCAGGTCCGCCTCCTGGGCGCGTTCCCGGGCCCGGGTGGTGATCTCCTCCAGCTCGACGGCGACCGCGCGCAGCCGCCGGTAGGCACCGGTGTACTTCTCCAGGGGGACGGCGACGGCGTCCCCGGCGTACCGGTCGAGCGCCTGGCGCTGCCGGGCCGGGCGCAGCAGTCCCTGTTGGTCGGTCTGTCCGTGGACGGCGACGAGGTCATCGGCGAGTTCGGCGAGCAGGCCCACGGGCACGGAGCGTCCTCCGACGTGGGCGCGCGAGCGGCCCTCCGCGGAGACGGTCCGGCTGATCAGCAGTGCGCCGTCGTCGAGTTCCGCCCCGGCCTCCTCGGCCCGCAGGGCGGCGGGGGCGCCCGGCGGCAGCACGACGCGACCCTCGACCACGGCCGCCTTGGACCCGATCCGCACCAGGGCCGGGTCGGCGCGACCGCCGAGCAGCAGCCCGAGGCTGGTGACGACCATCGTCTTGCCCGCGCCGGTCTCGCCGGTCACCGCGGTGAAACCGGGCGACAGCTCGACCACCGCGTCGTCGATGACCCCGAGCGACCGTATCCGCATCTCCTCAAGCACGGGACGACGATACCGAGGTTTCATCGGTGCCATGTGACGTCACCCTCCGAGAGTTCCCCGAACGGATGTGCTAATGACGGGCTAATGCGGCGCCCCGCGCCAGCCCGACACGGGCAGGGCGAACTTGGCCACCAGCCGGTCGGTGAAGGACGCGTGGTGCAGCCGGGCGAGCCGCACCGGGACCGTCCCGCGCCGGACCTCCACCCGCGCCCCGGCCGGCAGCTCCAGGGTGCGCCGTCCGTCACACCACAGCACCCCGTGCGGGGTGCCGGTCTGCACCTCCACCGCCAGCACCGAGTTCGGCGAGGTCACCAACGGCTTCGCGAACAGCGCGTGCGCGCTGATCGGCACCATCAACAGCGCCTCCACCTCCGGCCAGACCACCGGCCCGCCCGCCGAGAAGGCGTACGCCGTCGAGCCCGTCGGCGTCGCGCAGACGATCCCGTCGCAGCCGAAGCCGGACACCGGACGCCCGTCGATCTCCAGGACCACCTCCAGCATCCGCTCCGGCGACACCTTCTGGACGGCGGCCTCGTTCAGCGCCCAGTCCCGGTGGACCACGTCGCCGTTGGTCCGCACGAGCACGTCGAGGGTCATCCGCTCCTCGACCTCGTAGGCGCAGGTCACCACCCGGTCCACGACCTTGTCCAGGTCGTCCCGCTCGGCCTCGGCGAGGAATCCCACCCGGCCCAGGTTGACGCCGAGCATCGGCACCCCCGAGCCGCGCGCGAACTCCGCACCGCGCAGCAGGGTCCCGTCGCCGCCCAGCACGATGAGCAGCTCACACCCCTCCAGGGCCCCGGGCGTCCCTTCGGGCACCAGCTCCACCTCGGGCGGCAGCGGCAGGTCCACCGCCTCGTCGGCGAGGACCCGTACCCCCAGCCCCGATTTCAGCAGCCCCTGCACCACCAGCTCGGCGCTGCGGATGGCCGCCGGCCGCCCGGTGTGCGCGACGAGGAAGACGGTGCGCCCCGCCGTCGAACCCGTCCCGCCCGCTCCCGACGTACCCGCTTCTGACGTTCCCGCTGCATCGGTCACTGCGGCCCCTCCGCCACTGCACGATCGACATCCCCCGGGTCGAGTGCCGGTGCCCCCGCCCGCAGCCACAGAAAGTACTCGACGTTGCCGGACGGCCCGGGCAGCGGGCTCGCGGTCACCCCGAGCACCCCCAGCCCCAGCTTCCACGCCTGCGCCGCGACGTCCCGTACGGCCTCGGCGCGCAGCTCGGGGCTGCGCACCACCCCGCCGCTGCCCAGCCGGTCCTTGCCGACCTCGAACTGCGGCTTGACCATCAGCACCAGGTCCGCGCCGGGCGCGCAGCACCGTACGAGCGCGGGCAGCACCAGGCCGATGGAGATGAAGGACAGGTCGCCGACGACGAGGTCCACCGCGGCGCCGTCGAGCAGTTCGACGGTCAGCTCGCGGACGTTGGTGCGGTCCTTGACGGTGACCCGGTCGTCGCTCTGCAGGGACCAGGCGAGCTGCCCGTAGCCGACGTCCACGGCCATCACGTGGGCGACTCCGGCGCGCAGCAGCACGTCGGTGAAACCGCCGGTGGAGGCGCCGGCGTCCAGCGCCCGGCGGCCTTCGACGACCAGGCCCCGTGGTTGGAACGCCGCGAGGGCGCCGGCCAGTTTGTGGCCGCCCCGGGAGACGTAGTCGGGGTCGCTGTCGTCCTTGAGGACGACGAGGGCCGCGCTGGTCTCGACCTGGGTGGCCGCCTTGGTGGCGGTGGTGCCGCCCACGGTCACCCGGCCCGCGGCGATCAGCTGGGCCGCGTGCTCCCGAGAGCGTGCCATGCTGCGGCGTACCAGTTCGGCGTCCAGGCGGCGGCGTGCCACTCCTGCCACGTTCGGTTCAGCTCCTGTTTTCGTACGGTCCGGGGACGGGCGGTGCGTCCAGCGCGGTCAGCGCGTCGCGCAACCCCCTGTGCACATCCTCGTACACCTCGACGTGTCCGTCCGCCGTCAGGTGGTCGACGGCCGCCAGCCGCTCCAGGAGACCGTCGACCCCGGCGTGGCCGGTGGCGGTGCGTTCGACGCCCAGCGGCGCGGGCTCGGCGGGGGCCTCGGGGGCGTCCGCGGCGGCTTCCGGTGCTTCGTCGGTCATGCTCCGACGCTACCGCGAAGCGCCCCGCGACCACGTATGGCTCTGCGGTACGGTCGTGATCACGATGGCTACCACCGAGGAGTGCCGCGAAGCACTCGACCGACTCTCAGACAACCTGGCCGGCGCCGACGGCGACGTGCGCGGCGCGGTCGCGCTCGACCGCTCGCTCAGCTGCCACATCACCGACCTGGACCAGACGTTCACGGGCCGGCTCGAAGGCGGCCGGATCCGGGTCGACGCGCTCACCCCGGGGCCGCCCGCCGGCAAGGCGGAGATCCGGCTCGCGATGACGGGCGACGACCTGGTCGCGATGGTCGCGGGCGAGCTGAGGTTCGCCCGTGCCTGGGCCTCGGGCCGGATCAGGCTGGAGGCCGGCTTCCGTGACCTGCTCCGCCTCAAGAGCCTGCTCTGAGCCCCGGGGCCGGGTCGGCCCGAGCCCCGCTCCCCGTCCGGGCCCGGCGCCGCCCCGGACCCCGTTTCAGGCCGACTGCCGCGCCCGCGCCTTCCGGGCGGCCGGGATCACCAGGGGCGTACCGGTCTCCGGGTCCTCGATGATCTGGCAGCGCAGCCCGAACACCTCCTCCACCAGCTCGGCCGTGACCACCTCGGTCGGCGGCCCCTCGGCCACGACGGCCCCGCCGCGCAGCGCGATCAGGTGCGTGGCGTAGCGGGCGGCGTGGTTGAGGTCGTGCAGCACCGCGACCAGCGTCCGCCCCTGGTTCTCGTGCAGTTCGGCGCACAGGTCGAGCACGTCGAGCTGGTGCTGGATGTCCAGGTACGTGGTCGGCTCGTCGAGCAGCAGCAGCGGGGTCTGCTGGGCCAGCGCCATCGCGATCCACACGCGCTGGCGCTGGCCGCCCGACAGCTCGTCCACGGCCCGGCCGGCCAGTTCCGCGACCCCGGTCGCGGCCATCGACTCGGCGACGATCCGCTCGTCCTGCCGCGACCACTGCCGCAGCAGCCCCTGGTGGGGGTGGCGGCCGCGGGAGACGAGGTCGGCGACGGTGATCCCGTCGGGCGCGATCGAGGACTGCGGGAGCAGGCCGAGGGTCTTGGCCACCTGCTTCGCCGGCAGCGAGGCGATGGCCTGGCCGTCCAACAGGACCTGCCCGGCCGACGGCTTCAGCATCCGGGCCAGGGCGCGCAGCAACGTGGACTTGCCGCAGGCGTTGGGCCCGACGATCACCGTGAAGGAATTGTCGGGGATCTCCACCGAGAGGTCCTCGGCGATGACCCTCCGGTCGTAGCCGAGGGTCACGTTCCGCGCGGTCAGCCGTTGCTGCACTTGCCCACTCCTTGCGTCGCTCATACACGTCCCGCCTTGCGCTCGGTGACGAGCAGCCAGAGCAGGTACACACCGCCGACCAGCCCGGTCACCACGCCCACCGGCAACCGGTCCGCCCCGAAGGCCCGCTGCGAGGCCCAGTCCGACACCAGCAGCACCACGGCCCCCATCAGCGCGCCGGTGAGCAGGTTCGGCCCCGGCGAGCGGGTCAGGCGCCGGGCCAACTGGGGCGCGGCGAGCGCGACGAAGCTGATCGGGCCGGCCGCGGCGGCCGCGGCCGTGGTCAGTACGATCGCCGCCGCCATCAAGAGCAGCCGGCTCCGTTCCACCCTGACGCCCAGGGCGTGCGCGGCGTCGTCGCCCATCTCCATCATCCGCAGCGCCCTGCCCTGCCCGAGGACGAGCGGGAACACCACCGCGCAGGTCGCCAGCAGCGGCCACACCTGCGACCAGTCCCGGCCGGCCAGCGAGCCGGTCAGCCAGACCATCGCCCGGGTCGCCTCGACGAGTTTCGCCTTGGTCAGCAGGTACTGGATGAGGGCGATGAGCATCGCGGAGGCGCCGATGCCGACCAGCACGAGCCGGTAGCCGTGAATGCCCTGCTTGTATGCCAGGAGGTAGACGGCGGCGCCCGTCAGCAGGCCGCCGACCACCGCCCCCGCCGCCACCGCGGTGGAGCCGCCGTGGAAGACGATGATGGCGGTGAGCGCGCCGACCGCCGACCCGTAGCCGAAACCCAGCAGGTCCGGGGAGCCCAACGGGTTGCGGGACACGGACTGGAAGACGGCGCCGGCCATCCCGAGCGACGCCCCGACGAGCAACGCGACCGACACCCGTGGCAGCCGCAGGTCGTTGACGATGAAGTCGTCGGCGGGACTGCCCCGGCCCAGCAGCGTCCGTACCACGTCCCAGGGCGCGATCTGGAAGTCGCCGGTGCCGATCAATACGACCGCCATGACCAGCGCCACGGCCGCCAAGAGCAGCCCGGCCGCCAGGGCCCGCGGCTGCACGCGCAGGGCCGTCCCGCCGGGTCCGCGCAGCACCCGCGACCGGCTCCGCGGGGACTTCTCGGCCTTCGTCACCGTCGTCCGCGTCACAGTTGGGCCATCCTCTTGCGCCGGACGAGGTGGATGAAGACCGGGCCGCCGACGAGCGCGGTGACGATGCCGACCTGCAACTCGGCGGGGCGGGTGACGATCCGTCCGATGACGTCGGCGCCCAACAGCAGTACGGGTGACAGCACGGCGGAATAGGCGAGCACCCAGCGCATGTCCGGGCCGGTGAACAGCCGTACCAGGTGCGGGATCATCAGCCCGATGAAGACGATCGGCCCGCAGGCGGCGGTCGCCGCCCCGCACAGCAGGGTGATGGCGACCATGGCCCCGATCCGGGTCCGCGTCAGGTTCGCGCCGAGCGCCCGGGCGGTGTCGTCGCCCATCGCCATGGCGTTGAGCGACCGGCCGAGCGACAGCGCGAGCACCGCCCCGACCAGCAGGAACGGGGCGACCGAGCGGACGGTGTCCATGGTGGCCGACGCCAGCGAACCGACCGTCCAGAAGCGGAGCTTGTCCAGGGCCTTGCTGTCCATCAGCTGCACGGCGTTGATGTAGCCGACGAGGGCGGCGCTGGCCGCGGTACCGGCGAGCGCGAGGCGTACCGGGGTCGCGCCGCGGCTGCCGCCGAGCACGTACACGACGACCGAGACGACGGCCGCCCCGAGGAAGGCCCACCACACGAACGCGCTGAGCGAGGAGGCACCGAGGAAGCTGATCGCCGAGACGACGGCGGCGGCGGCGCCCGCGTTGACGCCGAGGATGCCGGGTTCCGCGAGCGGGTTGCGGGTCAACGCCTGCATCACCGCGCCGGACAGCCCGAGGGCGAGGCCCACCAGCACCCCGAGGAGGGTCCGCGGGACCCGCAGGTCGCGCACCACCACGTCGCTCGGGGTCCCCGCGTAGTGGAACAGGCCGTGCCAGACCTGGTCGAGGGGCATCTGCTTGGCGCCGACGGTGATGCTCGCGACCGCGACCAGCGCCAGCGCCGCGAGCGCGGCCGACAGACCGGCCGCGCGGGCGCCATGGCGGGCGCGGGAGGCGGCGACGGGCGCGGCACTCGGTTCGGGGGGACTCTCGACCAACACGCAAGTTAGGTTAGCCTACCCTGCACCGGCTGAGTCCCCCCGGTAGCGCCTACAGCCCGAGCCGCGCCAGCGCCTTCCCCGCGTCCAGCGTCGAAGAGCCCTCCCCGGCCTCCGTCCAGGCCGCCGCACACAGCGCCCGGAGCCCGTCCAGCGGGTCACCGTCCTCCCCGCGCAGGGTGAGTACGCCGTCCGACGCGACCGCCGTCCAAGCACCGCAGCGGAACCCGTCCCCGGCCGACACCACCTCCGGCTGCCCGGTCAGCAACCCGCGCAGGTCCCGGTCCACGTACGTCGGCCGGTGCCTGGGCTCGGCCCGCAGCAACTGCGCCGCGTCCGTCACCCCGGTCAGCACCAACAGCGAGTCCACGTCCCCGTTGAACGCGCCCTCGATGTCGGTGTCCAGCCGGTCCCCCACCACCAGGGGACGCTCGGCCCCGGTCCGCAGCACCGTCTCCCGGTGCATCGGGGGCAGCGGCTTGCCCGCCACCTGCGGCTCCGCGCCCGTCGCGATCCGCACCACCTCCACGGCCGCCCCGTTGCCCGGCGCGATCCCGCGCGCCCCCGGGATCGTCAGGTCGGTGTTCGACGCGTACCAGGGCACCCCGCGGTTGACCGCGTACGCCGCCTCCGCGAACCGCCCCCACGCCAGGTCCGGGCCGCCGTACCCCTGCACGACCGCCGCCAATCCCTCCTCGTCGGCGGACTCCACCGGCACCAGCCCGCGCTCGCGCAGCGCGACCCGCAGCCCCTCGCCGCCGACCACCAGCACCTTCGACCCCGGCGCCACCTGATCGGCGATCAGCCGGGCCACCGCCTGCGCCGAGGTGATCACCTCGCCCGCCTCGGTCGGGATGCCCAGCTCGCACAGGTGCTCGGCGACGGCGTCCGGGGTCCGCAGCGCGTTGTTGGTGACGTAGGCGAGGTGCATGCCCTCCGCGCGGGCGGTGCCCAGCGACTCCACCGCGTGCGCGATGGCCCGACCGCCCGCGTACACCACCCCGTCCAGGTCCAGCAGGGCCGTGTCGTACGCCTGGTGCAGACTCCGCTCACTGCCCGCGGGACTGGTCCTGCTCTGCCGGGTCATCGTGTCCGCTCCCTCGTCCACTCGATCCTCGATCGAATCCGTCTGCATGTGCCCTGCCCAGGCACTCCCCCGATCATCCCGCACCGTGAGACGCGTCTTACCATGCACCAATGACCACACCTGGTAACGCGGGCCGAGGACTGCGCCTGATCCCCTTCCACGGACTGCGCTATGACCCCGAGCGCGTCGGCAGCCTGGCCGCCGTCACGTCACCGCCCTACGACGTGGTCGTACGACCCGACGGAGTCGACTACCTCGAATCCGCCGACCCGCACAACATCGTCCGCCTGATCCTCCCCCAGGCCGACACCCCCGCCGCCCGCAACGAACAGGCCGCGCGCACCCTGCGCCACTGGCTCGCCGAAGGCGTCCTCAGCGCCGACCCCGAGCCCGCCCTGTACGTCTACGAGCAGCGCAAGCCCGGCGTACTCCAGCGCGGCGTCATCGGCGCCCTGGCCCTGACCACCGCCGACGACGGGATCGTGCTCCCCCACGAGGACGTCATGCCGCACGTGGTCACGGACCGCGCCGGCCTGATGCGCGCCACCTCCGCGAACCTCGAACCCCTCCTCCTCACCTACCGCGGCGGCGACCCCGCGACGGGTGCGGCCGCGGTCATCGAACGCACCGCGGAGCGCGAGGCGCTGCTGTCCACGGTCACCGAAGACGGGTTCCGGCACAGCCTGTGGGCCATCACCGACCCCGCCGACCTGGCCGCCGTCACCGCCGACCTCGGCCACCGCCAGGCCCTCATCGCCGACGGACACCACCGCTGGGCGACGTACCTGCGCCTCCAACAGGAGCACCCGTCGCCCACCGCCTGGGACTTCGGCCTCGTACTGCTCGTGGACACCGCCCGCTACCCGCTCCAGGTCCGCGCCATCCACCGGATGCTGCGCCGGCTGCCGAAGCCGCGGGCGCTGGCCGCGCTCGACGGATCGTTCCGCGTCCGCCCGATCGAGGGCCCGCTCCCGCTCGCCCTGGAGGCCCTCACCGACGCGTCGGAACGCGGCAACGCCTTCCTGCTCACCGGCGACGGCACCTTCCACCTGGTCACCGACCCGGACCCGGCCCTCATCGAACGCACCGTCCGCCACGACCGCCCCGAGGCCTGGCGTCGACTGGACGCGACGGTCCTGCACGCCGCCCTCCTCGACACGCTGTGGCGGATCCCCGACGAGCCGGAGCACATCTCCTACATCCACGACGCCGCCGCCACCGTCGAGATGGCCGAACGCCACGGCGGCACGGCGGTACTGCTGCACCCCGTACGGGAAGACGTGGTCCGCGACCTGGCCCGCCAAGGCGTCACCATGCCCCGCAAGTCCACGTCCTTCGGCCCCAAGCCGGCGACGGGCCTGGTGCTGCGCAGCCTGGACTGACCCCGCCCGCGGCGCCACCGGCCCCGGACATGCGAAAGGGCGGTACCCCGGGAAGGGGTACCGCCCTTTCAGTTCAGTCGTCAGGCCTTGTCGCGGCCCTCGGCGCGCTCCGCGTCGGCGGCGGCGTCGACGGGCTCGTACTCCTCGTCGTCCTCGTCGTAGTACTCGGCCTGGTCGGCGGCGCGCTCGGCAGCCGCCACCTCGGCGTCGTCCACGTCCTCGTCGTCCTCGTCGTCCTGTTCGACGTCGTCGTCCGCGAGGTCTTCGAGGTCGCCGTCCTCGTCGTCCGGCACGGCGGCGTCGACGAACTCGACCCCGTCGAGCTCGGCGAGCCGGTCCGAGGCGTCCGTCGCCTGGTCCTTGTCGGCCTCGGCGGTCTTGGCGAACCACTCGCGGGCCTCGTCCTCACGACCGGCCGCCAGCAGGGCGTCGGCGTAGGCGTACCGCAGACGCGCGGTCCACGGCTGCACGGAGTTCGACGCCAGCTCGGGGCTCTGCAGGGTCACGATCGCGGCGTCCAGCTCGCCCATGTCCCGCCGGGCACCCGCGGCCACGAGACGCATCTCGACCTGACCGGCCTTGTCCAGCTTCTGCACCTCGGGCTCACCGGCCATCGCCAGCGCCCGCTCCGGACGGCCGAGACCGCGCTCGCAGTCGGCCATGACGGGCCACAGCTCGACGGAACCGGTCATGCGCTTGGCGGCACGGAACTCCGCGAGCGCCTCGCTGTACTTCTGCGTGGCGTACGCGGCGAAACCGGCGGCCTCACGGACGGCGGCGACACGGGAGGCGAGGCGCAGGGCGATACGGGCGTACGCGTACGCCTGCTCGGGGTCCTCGTCGATCAGCCGGGCCACCATGACCAGGTTGCGCGAGACCTCCTCGGCCAGACCCTTGGGCAGGCTCAGGAGCTCCTGGCGCACATCGGCGTCGATCTCGTGACCGGTGATGTCCTCGTCGATCGGAAGCCGCTTGACCGGGTCGCGGTCGGCGCGGAAGTCGCGGTCGCCACCACGGTCGTCGCGGCCACGGTAGCCACCACGGTCGCCGCCGCGGTCACCGCGGTCGTCACGACGCGGGTAGCTGGGACGGTCGCCGCCACGGTCGTCGCGACGCTGGAAGCCACCACCCGTGGGACGGTCACCCCTGTCATCGCGACGGGGGTAGCTGGGGCGGTCGCCGCGGTCGTCACGACGGGGGTAGCTGGGGCGGTCGCCCCGGTCGTCACGACGCGGGTAGCTCGGACGGTCGCCGCCACGGTCGTCACGACGCTGGAAGCCACCACCGGAGGGACGGTCACCGCGGTCATCGCGACGCGGGTAGCTCGGGCGGTCGCCGCCACGGTCGTCGCGACGCTGGAAGCCACCACCCGTGGGACGGTCACCACGGTCATCGCGACGCGGGTAGCTCGGGCGGTCGCCACCACGGTCATCGCGACGCTGGAAGCCACCACCGGAGGGACGGTCACCGCGGTCATCGCGACGCGGGTAGCTCGGACGGTCCCCGCCACGGTCGTCACGGCCACCGCGGAAACCACCACGGTCATCGTCACGACGCGGGTAGCTGGGACGCCCGCCCCGGTCGTCATCACGACGGGGGTAGCTCGGACGGTCGCCGCCACGGTCGTCACGACGCTGGAAACCACCACCGGAGGGACGGTCACCACGGTCATCGCGACGCGGGTAGCTCGGACGGTCCCCGCGGTCATCGCGACGCGGGTAGCTGGGGCGGTCACCGCGGTCGTCACGACGGAACGAGGGGCGGTCGCCACCACGGTCGTCTCGGCGCGGGTAGCCACCACCGGTAGGACGGTCCGCGCCACGGTCGTCACGACGCTGGAAGCCACCACCCGTGGGACGGTCACCGCGGTCGTCACGACGCGGGTAGCTCGGACGGTCGCCGCCACGGTCGTCACGACGCTGGAAGCCACCACCGGAGGGACGGTCACCACGGTCGTCACGACGCGGGTAGCTGGGGCGGTCGCCGCCACGGTCATCACGGCGGGCGTAGCCACCGCCGGAGGGCCGGTCACCGCCACCGGCGGGACGGCCACCGCGGTCGTCACGGCGGAAGCCGCCGCCACCACCACCGGTCGGACGGCCACCGCGGTCGTCGCGACGGAAACCACCACGGTCACCGCCACGGTCGTCACGGCCCCCGCGGTAGCCGCCCCTGTCACCGCCGTCATTGCGACGAGGCTCGCGCTCCGGACGATCGTCGGGAGAGTTGGACATGGGTGTGACTCCTGTCTTCGGGGTACCGCTAGTCATTCTCGCGCAACCAACCCATGGCCGCGCTTCGGCGTAAAGAGATACAAAAACAAAAAGGACCCTTGGTCCAGCGTTGAACGCTGGACCAAGGGTCCTTTGAAAGATTGTTCGGCGGTGTCCTACTCTCCCACAGGGTCCCCCCTGCAGTACCATCGGCGCTGAAAGGCTTAGCTTCCGGGTTCGGAATGTAACCGGGCGTTTCCCTAACGCT
>NZ_JBHVYA010000004.1:0-465459 GCF_042881255.1 Streptomyces sp. NPDC058279
AACGGGGCTATCCAGGACGGCTCCGACGCCGTGATCACACCAGCCACACCAAGATCATCTCACCCGTGATCAGCAGTTTCGGGACAACCCTTAGGAATGGCTTCCGGCGCATCGCCATACAACCATCGGCGTACACGGAGTACACCCTCACTGAGCCCTTGGTGGCAAGGCGTTGCGGAATCTCGAATTCCTGCGACACGATGGCGATGCCGCGGCCCGGTGAAACGAATCCGGAGGCCACGGTGGGGACATGACCGACACCCGCACCGGAATCTCTGCCTCCGCGAATGTGCCGGAGTGCGCGGCACGCCCCCGGAAATGGGCACCGACCCTCTCACTCCCCTCATTCGAAACGGCAGGGACCGTAGAAATGGATGCTCAGGTGGAAAGGTTGCAGCAGACCACGAAGCTGATCTCCCAGACCCAAGTCTCCGAAGGCGGAGGGGGATGGCACCGCGCCGCCTTCGACGAGATCGCGGCACGGCTCGCCGGTCCGGACTTTCCCTGCGTCTTCTCCCGGAACGCGTTCCGCAAGCAGCTCCTGAGGTTCGCCTTCGTGGAGAGCGCCGACGGTGCGGGCTTCCGGCACCTGGCGGCCGCCCTCACCGAGTACGTCGAGCTCTCCCGCGACTGGGACGGCCAGCTCGACACCGCGTATCCGCTGCTCGTGCTGTTCTCGAAGGACGCCGTCACCGCACGCACCGTCGAGGAGTACCACGCCTTCGGCTGGCGGGTGCTCCAGGAACTGCACCACCTCGATCCCGCGCCCTGGCCGGCCGACGTAGGGCAGGACCCGGATTCCGCATCGTGGTCCATGTGCTTCAACGGAATGCCCTTGTTCTGCAACATGAGCAATCCCGCACACCGGAACCGCCGCAGCAGAAATCTCGGCGAGCATTTCACCATCGTCATCAATCCGCGGGAACGCTTCGACGTGTTCGCCGGCGAGACGCCGAGCGGCCGGAAGGTCCGTGCGAACATCCGCAACCGAATACACCGCTACGACGGAATGAAGCACTCGCCACAATTGGGTTCCTACGGCGTCGGAGCACTCGAATGGCTCCAGTACGGACTCATCGAGGAGAACGCCGAGCGAAAGGGAATCTGCCCTTTCCGGCCCCAACCGGCTTGTGAAAACGAACAGGAGATGCTGACCAAATGATCGAGCTCATCGTGTCCCAGGGTCGGGTGGCCGACCGGGAGCCCCGGATGATCGAGGGCGCCGCCCGCATCGCGCGGGCGCTGGAGGAGCGCTACGGCCTCACCGCCCGCTTCATCGGCGAGCCCGCGCCCCCCGCCGACGACGACTGGAGCGTCAGCCTTCCGCAGGCCCGGGAGACACTGACGGGGCTGCGCCGAGCGGTCACCGACAGCATCGCGAACGGCAGCCGGACGGTCATGATCTCCAACACCTGCTCGGCGAGCCTCGGCACCCTGCCGGTGGTGGCCGAGGAACACCCGGACGCCGTGGTGCTCTACATCGACGGACACGGCGACTTCAACACGCCCGAGACGACGGGCACCGGCTACCTGGGCGGCATGGTCCTCGCCGGCGCGTGCGGACTCTGGGACAGCGGCCACGGCTCCGGCCTGCGCCCCGACCGGGCCGTCCTGGTCGGCTCCCGGGACATCGACGAGGCCGAGGCCGAGCTGATCGCGAAGCACGGCGTCCGGGTCATCCCCCCGGCGCAGACCACGGCGGAGAACATCCTGGCCGCCATCGGCGACTCCCCGGTGTGGGTGCACATCGACTGGGACGTACTCGAACCGGGACACGTGCCGGCCGACTACACGGTGCCGGACGGCCTGCTCCCCGAGCAGATCCGGGCGATCTTCGACGCGATTCCGGCCGAGCAGCTCCGCGGGGTGGAACTGGCCGAGTTCAACGCCCCCTTGGACGACGAACTCAGCGCGCGGGCGGTCGAAACGATCCTCGACATGGTCGCCCCCGCCTTCGAGAAGACCCCGGCCGCGTAGGCCGTCTCGTTCGGAACGCGCACGACGGGCGCGGCCGGTCGCCTGACCCCTGCGGCCGGCCCGCCCGTCGCACCCGCCCTGTCGGAGCCGCCCGTCGAAACCCGCTCCGTCGAACCCGCCCCACCGGACCCGCCCCACCGGACCCGCACTCCACCGATCCCCGCGGACAGCACCGCGGCTCCGCCTGCCAAGGAGACTCTCCGATGCCCCTCCACCACAGCATCCTCGACACCATCGGCCGCACCCCGATCGTCAGACTGAACCGCATGGCTCCCGCGCACACCACGGTCTACGTGAAGGTGGAGTCGTTCAACCCCGGCGGATCGGTGAAGGACCGTCTCGCGCTCTCCGTCGTCCTCGACGCCGAGGCGAAGGGCCTCCTCAAGCCCGGCGACACCATCGTCGAGTGCACCTCGGGGAACGTCGGGATCGCCCTGGCGATGGTGGCCGCGGCCCGCGGCTACCGGTTCGTGGCGGTGATGGGCGACACGTACTCGGCGGAACGGCGCAAGCTGATCCGCGCCTACGGCGGCAAGGTGCTCCTCTTCCCGGGCCACCTCGGCAGCAGCGGCGGCAACCGGATCGCGGACGAACTCGCCGCGAAGCACGGCTGGTTCCGGGCCAACCAGTTCGACAACCCGGCCAACCCCGCGTACCACCGCGAGACCACCGCCTCGGAGATCCTCGGCGACTTCGCAGGCAAGCGGCTCGACTACTTCGTCACCGGCTTCGGCACCAGCGGCACCCTCACCGGTGTCGGGCAGATGCTGAAGACGGCCCGCCCCGAGGTCCGGATCGTCGCCGCCGAGCCGGACAACGCCGCCGTCCTCGCCGGACAGGAGTGGAACGTCCACCGGATCCAAGGCTGGGCCCCCAACTTCGTACCGGGCGTGATGGACGCGAGCGTCATCGACGACCTGGTGACCATCGACGAGGTCGAAGGGCGCGACACCGCGCGCCGGCTCGCCGCCGAGGAGGGCATCTTCACCGGCATCTCGGCCGGCGCCACCCTGGCGACCACGCTGCGCGTCGCGGAGACCGCGCCGGCCGGTTCCGTACTCCTCGCCATGCTCCCGGACACCGGCGAGCGCTACCTGTCCACGTTCCTCATGGAGGGGATGGTCGAGGGATCGGACGACGAGTGGCTCGCCTCCCTGGACACGGAGACGCACACGGACCGGGAGCCGGCCGACAGCGTGGCCTGAGCCGGCGGACGACTCGGCATCCACCACCACGGGCAACACCGCCCCACGCGGCACACCGTCACCACGCGGCACACCTTCACCTGGCAGGAACCAGATCCATGAGGGAATTCATCCCGCCCGCGGCCCGTTTCATCGCCCTCCCCAGCCCCTTCGCCATGCGGCGCGGCGGAGAACTGGCCGGCGCGCGCATCGCGTACGAGACCGTCGGACGGCTCACCCCGGAGCGCGACAACGCGGTCCTGATCCTCACCGGCCTCTCGCCCGACGCCCACGCCGCCTCCCATCCGGCGGACACCGACCCCGGTTGGTGGGAGGCGATGGTGGGGCCCGGCAAGCCCGTCGACACCGATCGCTGGTACGTGATCTGCCTGAACTCGCTGGGCAGTTGCAAGGGCTCCACCGGCCCCGCCTCCCCCGACCCCACCACCGGCGAGCCGTACGGACCCGGCTTCCCGGAGTTGTCGATGGAGGACATCGCCGACGCCGCCGCCCACGCGGTCGGCGCCCTGGGCGTCGAACGGTTGGCCTGCGTGATCGGCACCTCCATGGGCGGCATGAGTTCCCTGTCCCTGCTGGACCGCCACCCCGGCCTGGCCCGCGGTCACATCAACATCTGCGGCGCGGCGAGCGCGCTGCCGTTCTCGATAGCGATCCGCTCCCTGCAACGCGAGGCCATCCGGTGCGACCCGCACTGGAACGGAGGCCGGTACGACGACGGAAACTACCCGCAGCGCGGCATGTTCACCGCGCGCAAGCTGGGGATGATGACGTACCGGTCCGCCCTGGAATGGGACGGCCGGTTCGGCCGGGCCCGCATCGCCCCGCAGGACGGCGGGACCGGCGGGAACAACGGGCACCGCGAAGACCACCAGAACCACGGGAACCACGGGAACCACGGGGACTACCGGGACGGAGATGCGCCCCTCCCCCGTGACCCCTTCGGTCACGAATTCCAGGTCGAGGACTACCTGGAGCGCCACGCCCGCCGCTTCGCGCGCCGGTTCGACCCCAACAGCTACCTCTGCCTCAGCCGCTGCATGGACCGGTTCGACCTCGGCGAGTCCCGCGGTGGCAGCACCGAGGCGGCCCTGGCCCGTATCCGTCTGGAGAAGGCGCTGGTCATCGGTGTGGAGACGGACATCCTCTTCCCCCTGCGCCAGCAGCGGCAGATAGCCGACGGCCTCGCCGCCGGCGGCACCGACGTCACGTTCCTGGCCATGGACTCACCCGAGGGCCACGACGCCTTCCTGATCGACACCGTCCGTTTCGGAGCGCCCGTCGCGAAGTTCCTGACCACGCTCTAGCCACCCGTCCACCGTGCCCCTCTCCCTCCCTCCGTATCCCTCCTCCCTCCCCTTCTCGTGCCTTGGAGACCGCATGTCCGACCCCTCCTCCAGCATCGCCCTCGTCACCGGCGCCAACCGGGGCATCGGCTTCGAGACCGCACGCCAACTCGCCTCCACCGGCGTCCACGTGCTCATCGCCGGCCGCGACCACGCGGCGATCGGCGAGGCCGCGGAGAAGCTGTGCGCCGACGGCCTCGCCGCCGAACCCCTCGTACTCGACGTCACGGACCCACCGACCATCCGGGCCGCCGCCGCGGAGGTCGAGCGCCGCCACGGTCGTCTCGACATCCTCGTCAACAACGCCGCCGTCCGGGTCGAGGAGTACGGGAAGCAGCCGTCCGAGCAGCCCATGCGGCAGTGGCGCGAGACCTTCGACACGAACCTCTTCGGCGTGGTCGAGGTGACCACGGCCTTCCTCCCGCTCATCGGCAGGTCGGCGGCCGGGCGCATCGTCAACGTGTCCAGTCTGCTCGGCTCGCTGACCACGCACAGCGACCCGGACTCGTACGCGTACACCCCCATGTTCAAGTCCCTCCCGGCCTACAGCGCCTCCAAGAGCGCGGTCAACTCCTGGACCGTGCACCTGGCCTACGAACTGCGCGGGACGCCGATCAAGGTGAACGCCGTGCACCCGGGCTACACCAGGACCGCGATGAACGACGGGGCGGGCGACCTCGACGTCACGGACGGCGCCCGGACCAGCGTGGCCATGGCCCTGCTCGACGCCGACGGCCCGACCGGCACCTACACCCACGACGGCCGGACCGTCCCCTGGTAGCCGCCCCGGCCGCCCCCTTCCCACCGTGCTCCCCTCCTCCCCCACCCGTATTGGAGTCACCCGATGGGCAACCATCTGGCCCTGGTCACCGACGAGACCAGCCTCGTCATCGACTACGACATGCCACTGCTGCTCGAAGCCTGCCAAGCCGCCGGCATCCGGGCCGAGATATGTTCCTGGCGCGACCCGGACATCGCCTGGGACCGCTTCGACGCCGTCCTGCTGCGCTCCCCGTGGAGCTACGTGGAGAGCCTCAAGGAGTTCGTGGAGTGGTGCGAGTACGTCACCGACGTGACGTACCTCTTCAACCCGCTCCCGGTGGTGCGGTGGAACCTCGACAAGCACTACCTCGCCGATCTGGCCGAGGCCGGCGTCCCCGTCGTCCCCAGCGGCTTCGTGGCCCCCGGCACCGACCCGGAGGCCGCCCTGCGCTCCTTCCTCGACCGGCACGCGGGGGCCCGCGAGATCGTGGTGAAGCCCACCATCGGCGCCTACTCCCGCGACGTGCAGCGCTTCTCCCGGTCGTCGCGGGCCGAGGCCGCCGCCTACGTCGCCAAGCTGCTCGACCAGGGTTCCCACGTCATCCTGCAGCCCTACCTGGACTCGATCGACCGGCACGGTGAGACCGACCTCATCCACTTCGGCGGCGTCTACAGCCACGCCATCCGCAAGCGCGCGCTGCTCCTGTCGGACGGCACGGTCGACGAGCCGACGCAGGAGGCCCGCACCGCGCGGGACGCCGCCGAGGACGAACGCGCGGTCGCCGCCGCCGCGCTGGACGCCGCCACCGCCCACCTTGAGCTGCGCGAACCGCTGCTCTACAGCCGCGTCGACCTCATCCGCGACGACGACGGACAGCCCCTGGTCCTCGAACTGGAGCTCTGCGAGCCTTCGCTCAGCATGCCGTTCTCGGAACCCTCCGCCACCCGGTTCGCGCAGGTCATCTCCGCCCGGCTCGAAGAAATCGCCCACCACCGCAAGAACGGACAGTCATGACCGCACAACAGGGTTCCCTCGCCCCCGTCACCGCACCGGCGGTCTCCAGCGGCACGGTGTTCGCCGCGCTCGGCGTGCTCAGCTTCTCGTTCAGCTTCCCCGGCACGGTATGGGCCCTCGACGGGTTCGGACCGTGGAGCGCCATCGGCGTACGCGGCGTCCTGGCCGCCGTCATCGCGGTCACCGCGCTCCTCGTCACCCGCGCTCCCCTCCCGGCGCGCCGGGACTGGCCCGCGCTCGCCGTCGTCGCGGGCGGCTGCGCGGTCGGCTTCCCGCTGCTCACGACGCTCGCGCTGCAGACTTCGTCCACCGCGAACTCGGCCGTCGTGATCGGTGCGCTGCCGATGGCCACGGCGGTGTTCTCCGCCGTCATCACCCGGCGCAGTCCTTCGAAGGTCTTCTGGGCCGCGGCCGGAGTCGGAGCCGCGACCGTCATCGTCTTCACGCTGTCGCAGAACCACGGCCGGCCGACCGTCGCGGACCTCTACCTCTTCGGCGCCCTGCTGGTCTGCGCGGCCGGCTACGCCTTCGGCGGCCGGCTCTCCGCGGCCGGCATGCCGGGCTGGCGCGTCATCGCCTGGGGCGTGGTGCTCGCCGCCCCGGTCAACATCGCCGTGTCCCTCTGGGCGCTCCCGCACGAACCCGTGCACCTCACCGCGAAGGCCCTGATCGGCATGGCCTACATCGCCGGCATCTCACAGTTCGGCGGGTTCGTCGTCTGGTACAAGGGCATGGGCCTCATCGGCGTGGCCCGGGCCAGCCAGCTCCAACTGGCCCAGCCCCTGCTGACGCTGGTCTGGGCGGTCCTCCTGCTCGGCGAACACATCACCCCCGCCGTACCCCTCACGGCCGCCATCGTCCTGACCTGCATCGTGGTCACCCAACGCGCCCGCACGTCCTGACCCACCCCGGTGAACCCCGGCGGCCACCCCCGCCGGCTTCACCGCCCCCACCCCAAGACAAGCAAAAGCCCCAGGTCACGGCGAGTGAGTCCTGGGGCTTCCACAGAGCCGCCTTCGGGATTCGAACCCGAGACCTACGCATTACGAGTGCGTTGCTCTGGCCAACTGAGCTAAGGCGGCACCGCTGGTTCGACAAGAATCCCCCCGGAGAGGTGCTCTCATCAGCAGCGGCGCCAAGTCTACAGGGTTGAACGGGGTGCCCCGAACCGGGTTCCGCGGAGGGGGGCGGGGGCGGGTGGAGGGGGTCAGCAGCGCTTGGCAGGGGGTGGCGGGGTGCCGTCCAGGAGGTAGCGGTTGATCGCCGTGTCGACGCAGTCGCTGCCGCGCCCGTACGCCGTGTGCCCGTCGCCGTCGTAGGTCAGCAGGGTGCCCGAGTCGAGCTGCTGCGCGAGGCCCTGGGCCCACTTGTACGGGGTCGCGGGGTCACGGGTGGTGCCGACGACCACGATCGGCGCGGCGCCCTTCGCGGTCAGTCGGCCCGCCGTACCGGTGGCCTTGACCGGCCAGTACGCGCAGTTCAGCGAAGCCCAGGCCAGGCCCGTCCCGAAGACCGGCGATGCCTTCTCGAAGGACGGCAGCGCGGCCTCGACCGCCGCCGGGCCGTCGAAGGCCGGGGGCTGGTCCAGGCAGTTCACGGCGGCGTTCGCGAACATCAGGTTCGCGTACCTGCCGTCCGGCTCCCGCTCGTAGTAGCTGTCCGCCAGCGTCAGCAGGCCCGAGCCGTCACCGGCCAGCGCCGCCGCGAGCGCCTCGCGCAGCTGCGGCCACGCGCTCTCGTCGTACAGCGCCGCGATCACCCCGGTCGTCGCCAGCGCCTCCCCGAGCGGCCGCTTCGCGTCGCCCGTGGGCAGCGGCTGGGCGTCGACCTTGCGGAAGAACTCCTTCAGCCGCTCGGCCACCGCGTCCGGGGCGCCTTGGCCGAGGGGGCAGTCGGGGTGCTTCGCGCAGTCCTTCGCGAAGGAGCGGAAGGCCGTTTCGAAGCCCGCCGTCTGGTCCCGGTTCATCTCCAGCGCGGACCGGGAGGGGTCCATCGCACCGTCCAGGACCATTCGGCCCACACGACCGGGGAACAGGTTCGCGTAGGTCGCGCCCAGGAAGGTGCCGTACGAGGCTCCGACATACGTCAGCTTCTGATCACCCAGCACCGCCCGCAGCATGTCCATGTCCCGGGCCGCGTCGACGGTGGAGACGTGCGGCAGGATGCGCGGCGAGCGCGCCTCGCAGCCCGCCGCGAACTCCTTGAACGCCGCCACCAGCAGCGCCTGCTCCCCCTTGTCGTCCGGCGTCTGGTCCACCTGAGTGAACTTGTCCATCGCCGGTCCGGTCAGGCACTCGACGGGCGTGCTGCGGTCCACCCCGCGCGGATCGAAGGACACCATGTCGTACTGGGCGCGCACCGCCGCCGGGTAGCCGATGCCCGCGTACGCCTGGAGGTACCCGATGCCCGAACCGCCGGGGCCGCCCGGGTTGACCACGAGCGAACCGAGCCGCTTGCCGGGGCCCGTCGCCACCCGGCGGGACACCGCCAGGTCGATCGCCCGAGCCGAGTCGGGAGTTCCCGGGTCCGCGTAGTCCAACGGGGCCTTCATCGTGGCGCACTGGAAACCGGGCACACCGCAGTCGCGCCAGCTCGGCTTCTGCTCGTAGTACGGACGCAGCGCCGCCGGTACGGGGGCCGGTTCGGCGGGGGACGCGGAAGCCCGCGGCTCGCCCAGTCCGCCGGAGGTGCACCCGGAGAGCAGCAGCCCGGCAGCTGCGATCACGGTTCCGGTGGTACGCAGCAGGCGACTGGTGTCCATGCGGCGAGCCTACGACCTGTCGGGCGCCCCGGACGGCCCGGCCGGGGCGCTCACGGCCGGCCGGGCCCGCCGACCGCCCCGCCTCCCAGGGGGAAGGGGACCCGCCGACGGGGGCGGCCGGACCCCTCGTACGGGTGAACACGCAACCGGGTCGGCGTGCTCAGCCCGCCCGCAGCGCCATCGTCATGGCCTCCACCGCGAGGAGCGGAGCGACGTTCCGGTCGAGGGCGTCCCGGCACGCGATGATCGCCTCGATGCGCCGCAGCGTGCGCTCGGGTCCCGAGGCGCGGGCGATCCGGTCCAGGTCCGCCCGTATCTCCTCGTTCGCGATGGCCAGGCCCGAGCCGAGTTGCAGGGCCAACACGTCCCGGTAGAAGCCGGTGAGGTCGATGAGCGCCAGGTCGAGGCTGTCGCGCTGGGTGCGGGTGCGACGGCGCTTCTGCCGGTCCTCCAGTTCCTTCATCACGCCCGCCGTGCCGCGCGGCATCCGGCTGCCCGCGCCCGCTCCGGCGCCGAGCGCCGCCCGCAGCTCCTCGGTCTCCTTGGTGTCGACCTCCTCCGCCATCTGCTTGGCGTCCTCGGCGGCGGCGTCGACGAGTTCCTGGGCCGCTTTCAGGCAGCCGCCCACATCGTCCACGCGCAGCGGGAGGCGCAGCACGGCGGCGCGACGCGACCGGGCGGCTTCGTCGGTCGCCAGCCGGCGGGCCCGGCCGATGTGCCCCTGGGTCGCCCGGGCGGCGGCCGCGGCGACGGCCGGTTCGACGCCGTCGCGCCGCACCAGTACGTCGGCGACGGCGGACACCGGCGGGGTGCGCAGCGTCAGATGCCGACAGCGGGACCGGATGGTGGGCAGCACGTCCTCCAGGGAGGGCGCGCACAGCAGCCACACCGTCCGCGGGGCGGGCTCCTCGACGGCCTTGAGCAGGACGTTCCCCGCGCCCTCGGTGAGCCGATCGGCATCCTCCAGGACGATGACCTGCCAGCGCCCGACGGCGGGCGACAGCTGGGCCCGGCGCACCAGTTCCCGGGTCTCCTTCACACCGATGGACAGCAGGTCGGTGCGGACGACCTCCACGTCGGCGTGCGTACCGACGAGGCTGGTGTGGCAGCCGTCGCAGAAGCCACAGCCCGGCTCTCCCCCGAGGGCGCGGTCGGGGCTGGTGCACTGGAGTGCGGCCGCGAAGGCGCGGGCGGCGGTGGACCGGCCGGAGCCGGGCGGGCCGGTGAACAGCCAGGCGTGGGTCATCTTGGACGCGGCCGGTGGCGGCACTCCGTCCGAGACGGCCGTGACCAGGGTGTCCGCGTCACGGGCGGCGGCGGCGAGCTGCGCCTGCACCCGATCCTGTCCCACCAGGTCGTCCCAAACGGGCATCCCGCCCACCACCCTTCCCTGTCCGTGTGTGCGTACGTGCTTCACATTGTGGCGGTCGCCACTGACAATTCGGCCCGGACCGGCCCGGACCGGACCCAGCCGGACCGGCCTCGACAGGCCCCGCTCAGCGCCGGCGGCGCGGGCGGTCGTCGTCCTCGTCGTCCGGACGCGGTCCCAGCAGTTCGTCGGCCAAGGTCGGCAGATCGTCCAGCGGGGTGGTCTCCGCCCAGTCGGCGGGCTGCCGGCGCGGCCGGCCGTGCTCGTCCAGGGCGGGGAGCTCGCGCGTCACGTCGTTCCCGGCGTCCCGGAACATGCCCGGCGGCACCCGGTCGGCCGGGCTCTCCTGCGAGTGACGGGCCGTGGGACGCGACGCCGAGGGGGCCGACGGGACAGAGGGGGCCGAGGCAGCCGCCGGACCCGACGGGGCCCGTCCCCGTCCGGCGGACCGGTTCGGACGCGGGTCCTCGGCGCCTTGCCGCGGGTCCTCGGGACGGACCGGCGGCAGGACGGAGGTCTCGGCCGTGGGGTCGACCTTCGGCACCGGAACCGTCTGCGTGACGTCGTCCGGCTGGACGACCCGCTTGACCACCGGCGTCTCGATCGTGACGGCGTCGTCCGGATGCGGCCGGGGGGAGCGCGGCTGCTCCGGCTCCTTGCGCATGGACACCGCAGGCGCCTCGGGGGCCGGAGCGGGGGCCGGGTCCGGTCGCGGCGCCGGCTCGACGGCCGCCCGCGCGGCGGCTTCGGCGGCAGCCGCGGCGGCCGATGCCTCCGCGAGCCGACGGGCCTCCTCGGCCCGCAGCAGCGCTTCCTCCGCCCGTCGCTGCTTCTCCAGCCGACGCGCCTCCGCCTCGGCCCGCAGCCGGGCCTCCTCCTCCGCCTGCTTGCGCAGCCGCTCCGCCTCCACGGCGCGCGCCTTCTCCTCGGCTTCCGCCCGCAGCCGCGCGGCCTCGGCCCGGACACGGGCCTCCTCCTCGGCGCGCAGCCGCTCCTCCTCCGCCTTGCGGGCGGCCTCGGCCTCGGCCTTGATCCGGGCGGCCTCGGCCTCGCGGGCCAGGCGGGCCTCTTCCTCGGCCCGCAGCCGGGCCTCCTCGGCCTTGCGCGCCGCCTCTTCCTCAGCCTTGCGCTTGGCCTCCTCCTCGGCGAGCCGCCGGGCCTCGGCCCGGGCGGCGATCTCGGCCTCGGAGAGCGGGAGCATGCGGTCCAGCCGGTGCCGGACGACCGTGGTCACCGAAGCCGGGTCCTGGCCGGCGTCGACCACCAGGTAGCGCCCCGGGTCGGAGGCGGCCAAGGTCAAGAACCCCGCCCGCACCCGCTGGTGGAACTCCGTCGGCTCGGACTCCAGCCGGTCCGGTGCCTCCGTGAACCGCTCCCGGGCCGTCTCCGGCGACACGTCGAGCAGCACGGTCAGGTTCGGCACCAGCCCGCTCGTGGCCCAGCGGGAGATGCGGGCGATCTCGGTCGGCGACAGGTCGCGGCCGGCGCCCTGATAGGCCACCGAGGAGTCGATGTAGCGGTCGGTGATGACCACCGCGCCGCGTTCCAGCGCGGGCCGGACCACCGTGTCCACGTGCTCCGCCCGGTCGGCGGCGTACAGCAGCGCCTCGGCGCGGTTCGACAGCCCGGCGGAGGAGACGTCCAGCAGGATGGAACGGAGCCGCTTGCCGACCGGCGTGGCGCCGGGCTCACGCGTCACGACGACCTCGTGGCCCTTGCCGCGTATCCAGTCGGCCAACGCCTCGACCTGGGTGGACTTGCCGGCGCCGTCGCCGCCCTCCAAGGCGATGAAGAACCCGGTCGCCGCCGGTGCCTGGAGCGGCTCGCCGCCCCGCAGCGCCTCGCGCAGGTCACGGCGCAGCGGCACCCCCCGGCGGTCGTCGGCCTTGGCCAGGACCACCGCGGCGACCGGCAGCAGCAACGCGCCGACCAGCATCAGGGTGAAGGCGGCGCCGCCGTGGGCGAAGACCACCCGGCCGCCGCCCAACCGGTGCGGCCCGATGGCCGCGGCGAGCAGGGGCGCCACGACGGCCCCGGCGGCGACGGCCACCCGGGCGACGGCCTGGAGGTGCTCGGTGACCCGGGCCCGGCGGAACTCCTCGGTCTCCTGGTCGAGCAGGGTGTGGCCGGTACTCGCGGCCACCCCGGCGGCCAGCCCGGCCGCCAGCGAAAGGAACAGGACGGTCGCCGTGTCCGGGACCAGCCCGGTCAGCAGCAGCGCGAGCCCCGTCACCGCGATGGCGAGCGCCAGCAGTCGGCGCCGCGACAGCCCCGGCAGCACCTTGCCGGCCTGCGCGGCCCGGATTCCGAGGCCGGTCCCGCCGACCAGGGCGAGGACCAGCAGGGCGTACGTGGAAGGGCCCCCGCCGAGGTCGAAGGCGTGCAGCACCGCCACGGAGGCGGCGCAGGCCACGGCCGCGGCGACGGCGGCGCACGCCGTGACGAGCAGCGCGATGGCCCCCGTACGCCCCTTCTCGGTCCGGTCCCCCGCCTTGGGAGCCCGCAGGCCCTCCAGCGGCGACCTCGGACGCGGGGTCTTCGTATCGGGCAGTACCAGGGGCAGCAACAGGGACACGGAGGCGGCGAACAGGCCGGCGGCGACGTACGACGCCAGCGCCGACTCGTTCTCGGCGAACCACTCCACGCCCAGTCCGAGGGCCCGACCTATCAGGGTCGCGGCGAGCAGGACGGCCGCGGCGGCGGGCATCGCGACGAATCCCGTACGCAGCGTCAGGCGCCGCAGCGTGTCGAGGTGGTCGGGCAGCGGCCGTACGGTCGCACCCTCCGGCGGCGGCGCGGGCAGCAGGCCGGGGGCGGCGCTCTCCTTCGCCAGCGTCCACAGCCGCTCGGCGACACCGGAGACGAAGACGGTGGCCAGCAGCGCGGTCACGGCCTGCGTCGCGATCCAGTCCAGCCAGAGCGGGGCGACGACGAACAGGGCTATCCGCACCCCGTCGGCGCCGACCATCGTCCAGCGGCGGTCCAGCCCACCGCCCGGGGCGGTCAGCTTGGCCAGCGGGCCGAGGAGCACGGCGCCGAACAGCAGCGTGGCCAGGATCCGGACCCCGAAGACGGCGGCGACCGCGAAGGCGGCACCTCGGTAGCCGCCGCCGAACGCCTCCTCGGAGACGGTCGCCTGGAGCGTCAGCAACACGAGCACCAGCAGGGCGAGGGCATCTCCGATGCCGCTCACGAGCTGGGCGCTCCACAGCCGGCGCAGCCGGGGGGTGCGCAGCAGGGCGCGCACCGCTCGCTCGCGGGAGTCCGCTGCTAGGGCTTCGTCGTAGGTGGGGTCCTCGGGGGCGGTCACGACCGGTGGCTGCTCGGCTCGCGTCATCCGCCCAGCCTATCCGTAACGCCGAGCGACTGCCGGAGGCCTGTGGACAACCCGCGACCGACCCCCTGAAGCCCCGGCCCGCGCCGCCCTGTGCCGCGAAACCGACCGGCCCTCGGTGAACCGACCGGGCCCTCGGTGAACCGACCGGGCCCCCGGAAAACGACCGGACCGGAGAAACGACCGGCCCGAAGAAACGACCGGACCCCGGCGCCACAGCGCCGGGGCCCGTCCATACACTCCTCCGAGCGACCGGAGGCTACTCGTCCGTCGACGCCGGCGCCGTCACGGCCGCCTTCTTCGCCGGGGCCTTCTTCGCAGCCGCGGTCGTCTTCTTCGCCGCCGTCGTCTTCTTGGCGGCGGCGGTCTTGGTCGCGGCAGTCTTCGTCGCCGCGGCCTTCTTCGCGGGCGCCTTCTTGGCCGGTGCCTTCTTCGCCGGGGCCTTCTTGGCCGTCTTCTTCGCCGGCCCCTTGGCCCGCTTCTCCGCGAGCAGCTCGTAGCCCCGCTCCGGCGTGATCGTCTCGACGTCGTCGTCCCGCCGCAGCGTCGCGTTCGTCTCGCCGTCCGTCACGTACGGCCCGAACCGGCCGTCCTTGACGACCACCGGCTTCTCGCTCACCGGGTCCGTACCCAGCTCCTTGAGCGGCGGCTTGGCCGCGGCCCGCCCACGCTGCTTCGGCTGCGCGTAGATCGCGAGGGCCTCGTCCAGGGTGATCGAGAACAGCTGGTCCTCGGTCTCCAGCGACCGGGAATCCGTGCCCTTCTTCAGGTACGGCCCGTAGCGCCCGTTCTGCGCGGTGATCTCCACGCCCTCCGCGTCCACGCCGACGACCCGCGGCAGGGACATCAGCTTCAGCGCGTCGTCCAGCGTCACCGTGTCCAGGGACATCGACTTGAACAGCGAGGCCGTCCGCGGCTTCACCGCGTTCTTGCCCGTCTTCGGCGTGCCCTCGGGCAGGATCTCCGTCACGTACGGCCCGTAGCGACCGTCCTTCGCGACGATCTGGTTCCCGCTCACCGGGTCGGCACCCAGCTCGAACTCACCGCTCGGCTTCGCGAAAAGCTCCTCCGCGTAGTCCGTCGTCAGCTCGTCGGGGGCGAGGTCGTCGGGGACGTCCGCCCGCTGGTGGCCCTCGGCGTCCTTCTCACCGCGCTCGACGTACGGCCCGTAGCGGCCGACGCGCAGCACGATGCCGTCGCCCACGGGGAACGAGGAGATCTCCCGGGCGTCGATCGCGCCCAGGTCGGTGACCAGCTCCTTGAGACCGCCGAGGTGGTCGCCGTCGGCCGGTACGACCTCCGACGCGTCCTCCGCACCGAAGTAGAACCGCTTCAGCCACGGCACGGACTGCGCCTCGCCCCGCGCGATGCGGTCGAGGTCGTCCTCCATCTTCGCGGTGAAGTCGTAGTCGACGAGCCGGCCGAAGTGCGTCTCCAGCAGGTTGACGACGGCGAACGACAGGAAGGACGGCACGAGCGCCGTGCCCTTCTTGAAGACGTAGCCGCGGTCCAGGATCGTGCCGATGATCGACGCGTACGTCGACGGGCGGCCGATCTCCCGCTCTTCCAGTTCCTTGACCAGCGACGCCTCGGTGTAACGGGCGGGCGGCTTGGTCGAGTGGCCGTCCACCGTGATCTCCTCGGCCGACAGCGCGTCGCCCTCGGCCACCTGCGGGAGCCGCTTCTCGCGGTCGTCCAGCTCCGCGTTCGGGTCGTCCGCGCCTTCGACGTACGCCTTCATGAAGCCGTGGAAGGTGATCGTCTTGCCGGAGGCGCTGAACTCGGCGTCCCGGCCGTCCGCGGCCCGTCCGCCGATCTTCACGGTCACCGAGTTGCCGACCGCGTCCTTCATCTGGGAGGCGACGGTCCGCTTCCAGATCAGCTCGTACAGGCGGAACTGGTCGCCGGTCAGGCCCGTCTCGGCAGGGGTGCGGAAACGATCACCCGAAGGTCGGATCGCCTCGTGCGCCTCCTGGGCGTTCTTGACCTTGCCCGCGTAGACGCGCGGCTTCTCCGGCAGGTAGTCGGCCCCGTACAGCTGCGTGACCTGCGCCCGCGCCGCCGACACGGCGGTGTCGGAGAGCGTGGTGGAGTCCGTACGCATGTAGGTGATGAAGCCGTTCTCGTACAGCTTCTGCGCCACCTGCATGGTCGCCTTCGCACCGAAGCCGAGCTTGCGCGACGCCTCCTGCTGGAGGGTCGTCGTGCGGAACGGGGCGTACGGGGAGCGGCGGTACGGCTTCGACTCGACCGAGCGGACGGCGAACGACGTCTCGGCGAGCGCGGCGGCCAGAGCCCGCGCGTTCGCCTCGTCGAGGTGCAGGACCTCGCTCTTGAGCTGCCCGTTCGAGCCGAAGTCACGGCCCTGCGCGACGCGCTTGCCGTCGACGCTGTTCAGCCGGGCCACCAGGGTGGAGGGGTCCGACGGGTCACCGGCGCGGCCGGTGCCGAAGGTCCCGGTCAGGTCCCAGTACTCGGCGGAACGGAAGGCGATGCGCTCGCGCTCCCGCTCGACGACGAGGCGGGTGGCCACCGACTGGACGCGGCCCGCCGACAGCTTCGGCATGACCTTCTTCCACAGGACCGGCGAGACCTCGTAGCCGTAGAGGCGGTCGAGGATGCGGCGGGTCTCCTGCGCGTCGACCATGCGCTGGTTCAGCTCGCGCGGGTTGGCGACGGCGTCGCGGATCGCGTCCTTGGTGATCTCGTGGAAGACCATCCGGTGGACGGGGACCTTGGGCTTGAGGACTTCCTGCAGGTGCCACGCGATGGCTTCGCCCTCGCGGTCCTCATCGGTGGCGAGGAAGAGTTCGTCGGACTCGGCCAGCAGCTCCTTGAGCTTCCTGACCTGGGCCTTCTTGTCCGCGTTGACGACATAGATCGGCTGGAAATCGTGCTCGACGTCGACGCCGAGCCGGCGGACCTCGCCGGTGTACTTGTCGGGAACCTCGGCCGCGCCGCTGGGGAGGTCGCGGATGTGCCCGACGCTCGCCTCGACGACGTATCCCGGGCCGAGGTAGCCCTTGATCGTCTTCGCCTTGGCAGGGGACTCGACGATGACGAGTCGGCGGCCGCCCTTTGCGGTCTCGCTAGTCGGGGACAACTTGGCTCTTCTCTCCGGTCGGCACTCGGTCGCGGTACGGCGACGCTGCGGAGTGTGACGGTACAACCCGCCCCCGTGTCAAACGGCACAAGCCCGCAACGGCCACTCGAACGGTAACCCGACAAGTGCCACTTCTGCCGCCCGGATACCGCGCCGGGCCTTTGGCGATCACCGGGCCGAGTGGCCCCGGGGCCGTCTGGCCGCGCTCCGGGAGCACCCCCCGACCCGTGTGCCGCCGGCGTCCGTGCCCTGGTCAACGGCCTGTCCCCATGTCTCGCGAGGAGCCGGCTCAGGGGCGGTTCGAGGGCCGGTTCGCGGGCCGGTTGACAAGGCGGTCACCGGCCGGTTCGCGGGGTGGTTCACGACACGGCGCACCCGGGCCGCGGCAGCGCGTTCCGTCGTGCCGGCGAGTCCGCCCAGGCCGCCGTGACCGCGCCACAGCAGCCGTACGGCCCTGCCGGGGCACCGGCGCCGCCCCGGCACGGCCCGGCCGGGGCGCACTGCCGGGACCACCGGCGCGCGGCACTCGGCACACGCCCCCCCGGCACGCTCCGCGCGGCCGCCCGACTACCGTCCCGCCACGGTCCGGCTACCGTCCGGGGGCGGCGACGGGCTCCAGGAAGCCCTGCTCCACCAGCATCCGGATCGCCTCCGGAGTACGGTCGCGCAGCACGATCGGATCTTCCTGCATCAGCTGGGCGATCGCGTCCAGGATCCGACCGGCGCTGAGTGAGCCGTCACACACCCCCGCGAAGCCCGCGCCGACCGTGTCGACCTTGGTGGCCCGACGCATCCCGCGGTTCTGCCGCAGCACCACGTGCTCCGGATCCTCCGCCCCGGGCGCGCCCACCTGCTCCTGCACGACCTCCTCGGCCAGCGCGAAGTACCCCGCCAGCAGGGCCGCGTCATCGTGCTCGCGCAAGAAGTCCTGGCGGGCGAAGTGCGCCAGGACCGTATCGCCGAGCGGCTGCTCCACGGAGTGCGGCCACTCCTCCACGACGATCGAGGGCTCGGCCGCGTCCGTCCGGCGCAGGGTGATCCAGCCGAATCCGACCGCCTTGGTCTTTCGGGCCTCGAACTCGTCGAGCCAGTCCTCGTACCGTCGCGCGTACTCGGCGGGGTCGGTGCGGTGGTCGCCGGCGTCCCGCAGCCACAGTTCCGCGTACTGCGTCACGTCCTGTACGTCCCGCTGCACGATCCACGCGTCGCAGCCGCGCGGCACCCAAGACCGCAGCCGGTCGCGCCAGTCCTCGCCCTCCACGTGCTGCCAGTTCCCGAGGAACTGCGCGTACCCGCCCGGGTTGAGCCGGGCGCCGGCCTCCTGGACCAGGGTCCGGCACAGGTCGTCGCCGCCCATCCCGCCGTCCCGGTACGTCAACCGCGCGCCCGGGGAGATCACGAAGGGCGGGTTCGACACGATCAGGTCGTACGTCGCGTCCCCGACCGGCTCGAAGAGCGACCCCGCGAGCAGCTCGGCCTCCGGCGCCCCGGAGAGCGCCAGCGTCAGCCGGGTGAATTCCAGGGCCCTGGGGTTGACGTCGGTGGCGGTGACCCGCGTCGCGTGCTGGGCGGCGTGCAGGGCCTGGATGCCCGATCCTGTGCCGAGGTCCAGGGCGGACCCGACAGGGATGCGGACGGTGATCCCGGCCAGGGTGGTGGACGCGCCGCCCACGCCGAGCACCACGCCCTCCTCGCGGCTGCCGATCCCGCCGGCGCCGCCCACGGCGCAGCCCAGGTCGGAGACGATGAACCAGTCCTCCCCGTCGGGCCCGCCGTACGGACGCACGTCGACGGTGGCGCGGACGGTGTCCTCGCCGTCGGCGGCCCGCGCCGGCCGCAGCCAGCCGTCGGCGAGGGCCGCCTCGACGGGCAGCGCGGCTTCGGCCCGCGCCGCGGGCACCGGCTGCTGGAGCAGGAAGAGCCGGACCAAGGTGGCGAGCGGGGCTTCGGCGTGGTCCCGGGTGGCGCGCAGGGCCGGCACCGTCTCGCTGCGGGCCAGCGCGGCGTAGGCGGGGGCGCCGAGCAGGTCGAGCAGCCCGTCGGCGGTGAAGCCGGCGGCCAGCAGGGCGGTGCGGAGCTCGGCGGCGCGGTCGGGCGAAGGGAGGCTGGTGGTACTCACCCGCCCATTGTGGCCGGTGACTCCGACAATGCGTGTGCCGCGCGGCCGTGTAGCGGCCTGCGGTGAGGACGACGGCCCCACCGATGCCCCCGGGGCACACCGAGGCGCGGTGGTGGGTCCCATGCCCCGCGAGGCGACCGACACCCGGCCCGTGCGCCCGACACCCGGCCCGTGCACCCGGCCGCCCGTCCCCGGCAGCAGCCGGCCGGGACCGGTCGTCGGCCGGCGGGCGTGGTCGGGACGGGCGGCGAGGGCCAAGAGGGCGGCCGGGGGCCGCTTCCGACCCCGGCCGACCGGGTCGACGTACGACGGACAACCGGGGACCCGCCGCCACCGCGCCGGCCCCGCCCCGCGGGCGCTACTTCGCCGACGCGCTCGCCGACGTCTGGACCTGACAGCCCTTCTGGCCGTTCATCGCCTTGTCCAGGCCGCCCGACTTCAGCCGGTCCAGCGCCTCCTTGCCGCCCTGCGTCGCGGTCTCCAGGCCACCGGCGACGTCCTTGAGCCCGTCGGCGAACTTCGTCTGGTCCTTGACGTCGAGGGCGTCCATCTTGACCTTCAGGTCGGCGTAGCCCTTCGACGTCGACTCGAAGCCCTTCACCGCCGTGGTCTGGGTCTCCGCGCCGTTCTTGACGGGCGGAACCCCCGCCGCCGACAGGGCGGCCCCCATCGACTTGTACGAGTCGGACATGACCTGGAAGGCGGCCGAGTCGGTCTTCTGGACCTCCTCCGGCTTGCTGCTCTCCGTGGCCACCCGCTTGATGTCGACGTTGGCGGTCTCGATCTTCGTGAGCTCGGGCTGCCAGGCGTCACAGACCTTCTTGGCCCACGCGTCGGCCTTCTTGTCGCCGTCGTCCCCGCCGCACCCGGACAGCACGAGCATCAGTACCGCACCGCCGGACACCGCGGTCGCAAACTTCTTGTTCACCGGATTGGTCCCTTCGAAGGCTCTCGGCCCGGAAGATACACGCCGGCCAACGGGTGACATGCAAAGGCGGACGGACGGCGCGTCAGTCCGCGCCGCCCGTCCGCCGTTCGGGCGTACCTTCGAGCCGGTCGGCCCGCAGCCCGTCAGCGCAGCCGAGGAGGGCCGCTCAGACCCCCTCCAGGGGCCGGTGAGGCTCCGTCAGGAGACCGTCGCCGCGTCCGCGGACGGCTGCGCCACCCGCTCCGCCGCGCCGCTGTCCGTGTCGTCGCCGACCGCGATGCCGCGCCGCTTCGAGACGTACACCGCGGTGACGATGACGGCGATGGCGAGGACCGCGACGATCGCCCGCACCGTCGCGCTGGTGTCCGCGCCGTAGCTGAACTGCACGACCGCGGGTGCGATCAGCAGCGCCACCAGGTTCATGACCTTGAGCAGCGGGTTGATGGCCGGGCCGGCGGTGTCCTTGAACGGGTCGCCGACGGTGTCGCCGATCACGGTCGCGGCGTGCGCCTCGCTGCCCTTGCCGCCGTGGTGACCGTCCTCGACCAGCTTCTTCGCGTTGTCCCACGCGCCGCCGGAGTTGGCGAGGAAGACGGCCATCAGCGTGCCCGTGCCGATGGCGCCGGCGAGGAACGAGCCGAGCGCGCCGACGCCCAGCGAGAACCCGACCGCGATCGGGGTGAGGACCGCGAGCAGGCCGGGCGTGGCGAGTTCGCGCAGCGCGTCCTTGGTGCAGATGTCGACGACGCGGCCGTACTCGGGCTTCTCCGAGTAGTCCATGATCCCGGGGTGCTCGCGGAACTGTCGGCGCACCTCGTAGACGACGGCGCCGGCGGAGCGGGAGACGGCGTTGATGGCCAGTCCGGAGAACAGGAACACGACGGCCGCGCCGAGGATCAGACCGACCAGGTTGTTGGGCTGGGCGATGTCCAGGCTGAGGTTCATCTCCCCGGCCTTGGCGCCGACCTCCTTCACGGCGGTCGCGATGGCGTCGTTGTACGAGCCGAACAGCGCTGCCGCCGCCAGGACCGCCGTGGCGATCGCGATGCCCTTGGTGATGGCCTTGGTGGTGTTGCCGACGGCGTCCAGGTCGGTGAGCACCTGCGCGCCCGCGCCCTGCACGTCACCCGACATCTCGGCGATGCCCTGGGCGTTGTCGGAGACCGGTCCGAAGGTGTCCATGGCGACGATGACGCCGACCGTGGTCAGCAGGCCGGTACCGGCCAGGGCCACCGCGAAGAGCGCCAGCGTGATCGACGCGCCGCCGAGCAGGAACGCCCCGTAGACGCCGAGGCCGATGAGCAGCGCGGTGTAGACGGCGGATTCCAGGCCGACCGAGATGCCGGCGAGGACGACGGTGGCCGCGCCGGTCAGGGAGGACTTGCCGATGTCCCGGACGGGACGGCGGGTGGTCTCGGTGAAGTAGCCGGTCAGCTGCTGGATCAGGGCCGCGAGCACGATGCCGATGGCGACGGCGACGACGGCCAGGATCCGTGGGTCGCCGCTGTGGTTGGTGATCGCCGCGTTCTCCACGCCGACGAGCTCCTTGTAGGTGGCCGGCAGGTACACGTAGACGGCGACCGCGACCAGTGCCAGGGAGATCACCGCGGAGATGAAGAACCCGCGGTTGATCGCGGCCATCCCGCTGCGGTCGGAGCGGCGCGGGGAGACCGCGAAGATGCCGATCATGGCGGTGACGACGCCGATCGCGGGAACGATCAGCGGGAAGGCCAGGCCCAGGTCGCCGAAGGCGGCCTTGCCGAGGATGAGCGCGGCCACGAGGGTGACGGCGTACGACTCGAAGAGGTCGGCCGCCATCCCGGCGCAGTCGCCGACGTTGTCGCCCACATTGTCGGCGATGGTCGCGGCATTACGCGGGTCGTCCTCCGGAATGCCCTGCTCGACCTTGCCGACCAGGTCGGCGCCGACGTCGGCGGCCTTGGTGAAGATGCCGCCGCCCACGCGCATGAACATCGCGATGAGGGCGGCGCCGAGGCCGAAGCCCTCCAAGACCCTGGGCGCGTCGGCGGCGTAGACGAGCACCACGCACGACGCGCCGAGCAGGCCGAGGCCGACCGTGAACATGCCGACCACACCGCCGGTGCGGAAGGCGATCCGCATCGCCTTGTGGGAGACCTCGGTCAGGTCCTTGGCGGGTCCGCCCTCGACGGGGGTGGCCTCGCGGGCGGCTGCGGCGACGCGGACGTTGGCGCGGACGGCCAGCCGCATGCCGATGTAGCCGGTGGTGGCCGAGAAGAGGGCGCCGACGAGGAAGAAGGCGGACCGGCCGGCCCGCTGGGACCAGTCGTCGGCGGGGAGCAGGAAGAGCAGGAAGAAGACGACGACGGCGAAGACGCCGAGCGTGCGCAGCTGCCGGCCGAGGTAGGCGTTGGCGCCTTCCTGAATGGCGGCGGCGATCTTCTTCATGCTGTCGGTGCCCTCGTCGGCGGCGAGCACCTGGCGGACCAGGATCTGCGCGACGACGAGTGCGGCGAGTGCGATCGCGGCGATCACGATGACGATGAGGCGATTGTCATCGGTGAGCACTGCGGCTGCCAGATCGGGCTTGCCGATCGGCGCGTTGGGGGTGAAGAGCCCCGTCATTCGTCCTCCTTGACGTGATGAGCTCAAGATGTGGACGGATTGTAGGGAGCGCGACCTGATCAAAACAGTGGGCGGGAAACGGAATTGGCCTGCTCTCGCTCCTCACCAATAGATCGCGTCACTCCATTACCCCCGAAAGTAGTAATGGGACAAAGGCATTGACGATTGATCATTATTCGATCGCCGATCTGATCATTCTGCCGGATATTCACGAGACCCTCGCCGACGGCTCGTGCACGGCTCGCTCCGGAAAACGGAAAAGGCCCTGCTCAGCAGGGCCTTGATAAAGATCAGACGATACGATGGCATGCGCGCCCGGCACCACCCCGGCAGCTCGGCACCCCCCGCCCCGGAGCCCAAGGCCGAACGCCATCACCCCACGACCTCCGCCCCGGCGAGCCGAGACCCGCATCACGAGGAGACGGCCGACACCGCCCGGGCGACGCGGAACCCGCCGCGGCGGGCTCGGGACCCCCGACGGGATTTCGACGGGGCAGTTTCACCGCTGCCCGGAACTGATTCACGGGGGCTTGGAGCCGCTTCACGGCCGCTTGAGAGCGCGGCAAAGCGACGGCGCGCGGCGGCAAAGCGACGGGGCGCGGCAGAGCGACGGCAGGCGCGCGCCAGGCGCCAAGACCGCGCCCGGGCCGTGACGTGGCTACGGCAGCGCTACGGCACCGCTACGGCAGGGCGGAGACACGGGCCACCGGCCAGGTCATCCGAATGGTCCCGCCCGCTTCGCCGCTGGTCACCTCGACATCGTCGACCAACCCGCTGATGACGGCCAGGCCCATTTCGTCCTCGCCCTCGATATCGGGGTCCAGGACGGCTTCGATCCCCGGCACGGCTTCCGCCGGTCCGCCGGCCGGCCCGGGCACCTCGTCGCCGACCTCGATGGAGAACAGCTTCTCCTCCTCGGTCAGCACGACGCGGACGGGCGCGGTGAGCCCGTTGCTGCGGTGCAGCCCGACGGCACGCGAGCACGCCTCTCCGACGGCGAGGCGAACCTCGTCGAGGACCGCCTCCTCCACACCGGCCCGGCGCGCCACGGCCGCGGCGACCAAGCGGGCCGTCCGGACGTGTTCGGGCTGGGCGCTGAAGCGGAGTTCAACGGTGGCCATGCGCGTCCCCCTCGGACTACGGGCGCCTAGGAACTACGGCACCACGAACTACGGGCGCGGGCTCGGACGCCGAGCAGGCGTCCGGGCGTGCCTTACAGGGGCCCGGACCGCCCATGGTCCGGCACCCCCGCCCGTCGTCGGCTCCTTGACGGCCGGTCGCCGTCAGGGAGCGTCAGTCGGTGGCGTTGACGGCGTCGTCCACAGTGGTGTGGATCGGGAACACCTTCGTCAGACCGGTGATACGGAAGATCTTGAGGATGCGCTCCTGGTTGCAGACCAGACGCAGCGAGCCCTCGTGCGCGCGAACGCGCTTGAGGCCTCCCACGAGCACACCGAGGCCGGTGGAGTCGAGGAAGTCCACTCGCTCCATGTCGACAACCAAGTGGTAGCTGCCGTCGTTCACCAACTCCACCAACTGCTCGCGCAGCTTGGGCGCGGTATACACATCAATCTCGCCACCGACCTCTACGACCGTGCGGTCGCCGACAGTGCGAGTCGACAGGGACAGGTCCACGGATCCTCCAGCACCTTGCTATCGAGCGGCGCCCCCCAGGGGCCTCCTTACCCGAAGGTAGAGGAGGGATTGGCTGCCGCGATGGCATTCAATCACTTACCGGCAGGCGCGCACGACGCCTTGGGACCATTGTCCCGCACGCCAGTGACACACTCGTTCCAATGGCCAATACTCACGGTCCCGGTCGGCCCACGGCTCAAGCGGACACACGACCCACCCCCGGCACGGTCCTGGACCGGCTGGCAGCGGGGCCTTCCCGGGCTGCGCGCATCACCCATACGGAGCACTTGCCCCCTCGGGCGGGTCGTCATGCGGTCTGGCCGGACCGTATTCGATCAGATGTCGTAGCGGCCATCACGGCCGCCGGGATCCACCATCCGTGGGCCCACCAGGCAGAAGCGGCCGAGCACGCCCTCGACGGCACCTCCGTGGTCGTGGCCACCGGCACCGCCTCCGGCAAATCGCTGGCGTACCTGGCCCCGGTCCTGTCCACCCTCGCGGACGGCGCGCAGGCGCCCAACGGTCGCGGGGCGACGGCCCTCTACCTGGCCCCGACCAAGGCCCTGGCGGCCGACCAGCGCCGGGCGGTCCGGGAGCTGGCCGCGCCGCTGGGCAACGCGATCCGCCCCGCCGTCTACGACGGCGACACGCCGGTCGAGGAACGCGAATGGGTCCGCCAGTACGCGAACTACGTCCTCACCAACCCCGACATGCTGCACCGGGGCATCCTCCCCGCCCATCCGCGCTGGTCTTCGTTCCTCAAGGCGCTGCGCTACGTCGTGATCGACGAATGCCACACCTACCGGGGAGTATTCGGCTCGCACGTGGCGCAGGTGCTGCGCCGGTTGCGCCGATTGTGTGCGCGCTACGGCTCCGAGCCCGTCTTCCTGCTGGCCTCCGCGACGGCCGGCGACCCGGCGGGCGCGGCGTCCAGGCTGACCGGGGTGGCGGTCACGGAGGTCGCCGACGACGCCTCGCCGCGCGGCGAGGTGGTCTTCGCCCTGTGGGAGCCGCCGCTGACCGACCTCAAGGGCGAGCGGGGAGCCCCCGTCCGCCGCACCGCCACGGCCGAGACCGCCGACCTGCTGACCGATCTGGTGGTCCAGGGGGTGCGTACGGTCGCCTTCGTGCGCTCCCGGCGCGGCGCCGAGCTGATCGCGGTGATCGCCCAGGAGCGGCTCGCGGCGGTGGACCGTTCGCTGCCCGGGCGGGTCGCCGCGTACCGGGGCGGGTATCTGCCCGAGGAGCGGCGCGCCCTGGAGCGTGCCCTGCACTCCGGGGAGCTGCTGGGCCTGGCCGCGACGACCGCGCTGGAGCTGGGCGTGGACGTGTCGGGCCTCGACGCCGTCCTGATCACCGGCTACCCCGGCACCCGCGCCTCCCTGTGGCAGCAGGCGGGCCGCGCCGGCCGTTCCGGGCAGGGGGCGCTGGCCGTCCTGGTGGCCCGGGACGACCCGCTGGACACCTACCTGGTCCACCACCCCGAGGCACTGTTCCGCCGTCCGGTGGAGGCCACCGTCCTGGACCCCGACAACCCGTACGTCCTGGCCCCGCACCTGTGCGCGGCCGCGGCGGAGCTTCCGCTGACGGAAACCGACCTGACCCTGTTCGGCCCCTCCGCCGGCGAGCTGCTCCCCCAGCTGGAGGCGGCGAAGCTGCTCCGGCGGCGGGCGACGGCCTGGCACTGGACCCGGCGGGAGCGCGCCGCGGACCTGACCGACATCCGGGGCGGCGGCGGGCGCCCGGTGCAGATCGTGGAGGCCGCCACGGGTCGGTTGCTCGGCACGGTCGACGAGTCCGCCTCCCACACCGCCGTCCACGACGGGGCCGTCCACCTCCACCAGGGCCGCACCTATCTGGTGAAGCACCTGGACCTGGAGGACTCCGTGGCCCTGGTCGAGGAGGCCAGCCCGCCGTTCTCGACGACCGCCCGGGACACGACCTCCATCTCGGTGCTGGAGACCGAGCACGAGGTCCCCTGGGGGCGGGGACGGCTGTGCTTCGGCTCCGTGGAGGTCACCAACCAGGTCGTGTCCTACCTGCGGCGCAAGCTGCTCTCGGGCGAGGTGCTCGGGGAGGCCAAGCTGGACCTGCCGCCGCGCACCCTGCGCACCCGGGCCGTGTGGTGGACGGTCACCGAGGACCAGCTCGACGAGGCCCGGATCAACCCGGAGATCCTCGGCGGCGCCCTGCACGCCGCCGAGCACGCCTCCATCGGGCTGCTCCCGCTGTTCGCCACCTGCGACCGCTGGGACATCGGTGGTGTCTCCGTCCCGCTGCATCCGGACACCCTGCTGCCGACCGTGTTCGTCTACGACGGCCACCCCGGCGGCGCCGGCTTCGCGGAGCGGGCCTTCCACACGGCCCACGCCTGGCTGACGGCGACCCGCGATGCCATCGCCGCCTGCGAATGCGCGGCCGGCTGCCCCTCCTGCATCCAGTCCCCCAAGTGCGGCAACGGCAACGACCCCCTTCACAAGCGCGGCGCGATCCGTCTCCTCACCCGCCTCCTGACGGAAGCCCCCCAACCGGCCGCCCCCCTCGCGCCCGGCGAGCCGCGGGAGCCACGCGGGCCGGGCCGGCCGGAGGAGCCACAGAAGCCGGTTGAGCCGGGCCGGCCGGGCCGTTAGGGAGGCTCAGCCACCCGAACCCGCCGGGAACCCCACCTCCCCCGCGCGTCGACGGGATCCCCCCGAGCCGGGCCCACATCACCCCCGGCCGGTCCGCAAGGGCCTGCGGCGTCAGAGGCGGCCCCGCACGGGCGGTGACGGGCCGGAGCGGCGGCCCGGCACGGGCGGTGGCCGAGGGAGCGAAGGGGCCCATCGGGACGCGGGCTTCGACGTCCACCACCTCCCCCCGCAGCCGGCACCCCGCCAACGTCGCCCCCTGGGCCCGGGCCACCCGGGCCGCCGCGCCGCACGCGACCTCCGGGCCGTGCGCCCACGCCGTCGCCGCCGCGAGGGACGCCAGATCCGCCGCGGCCGCCGCACGGTGGCGGGCCACGACCGCCTGCCCCAGCATCAGCACACCTCCGAACACCGCCCCCAGCACGGTGGTCACCAGCGCGGCCCACACGGTGGCCGAGCCCCGGTCCCGGCTCACGGCGGCGGCCCCACGCTGTCCTCCGCCAAGGCCACCGCCCGCGCCCCCAGCCGGACCGGCAGCCCGCCCGGTCCCGGAGCGGGCGCCGACACACGGACCCGCCAGAGGTCGCCCTCCCGCTCCAACCCCACCTCCGCCCCCGGCGGGGCGGCGGCCTTGACCGCCGCCACCGCCACGTCCGCCGGTTCCGACCGGGCGGCGGCCCTGGCGCCGGCCCGCGCCGCGTCCACGCACCGGATCTGCGCCGCCGCCGCCATCAGCGCCCACACCAGCAGCGCCGCGAACAACACCAACGCCGGGATCACCAGTGCCGCCTCCGCCGTCACATATCCGCGGTCTCCGAATCGCCGCGGATTTTCCTCAGAAGGGCACATCGAGAGCCTTCCCGATGGTCGACTGGAGCGCCGTCGAAACCACCTCGCTCGTCACCACCTTGTACAGAACGGCGGCGAACGCACAGGCCGCGATCGTGCCCATGGCGTATTCGGAAGTCGACATCCCGGCATCACGGTGACGACCGCTCAGCGCCGCCCGTACCCGAATCCACATGATCTTCATGACATGCTCCTGTTGATTACGTTCTTGATCTGTTTTCTGTCGGTGATCTCAACTGCCCGAAAGGAGACCGGAAGCCATACCGATCACCACGGGCGCCACTCCCAGGGCAAGAAACGCGGGGAGGAAACACAGCCCCACCGGGGCGGTGATGAGCACCGCCGCCCGCTGCGCCCTGGCACCGGCCTGCCGCGCCCGGTCCGCCCTCAGGGCCGCCGCCAGTCGGGAGACCGGCTCCGCGGCCGGCGACCCCGTGCGGGCGGCCCGCTCCAGACACTCCGCCAGGGCGCGAGCACCCGGTATCTGCGCCAACCTCCCCCACGCCGAGCCCGGTTCGCCGCCGAGCCGCAGCTCCGCCCCGGCCAGGGCCAGCCGCTCGCCGACCGGGCCGCCCAGCGACTCCCCCACCACCTCGGCCGCTTCCACGGGGGCGGCCCCGGCCGCCAGGCACGCGGCCAGCAGGTCGGCCGCGAACGGCAATTGCCGTTCCGCCTCCGCCGGATCCATCCCGGCCTTCGGGCGGCGCCGCAGCACCCGTCGCACACCGAACGCGGCGCCACAGCCGAGCAACGCCCCCGTCACCCCGCCGACCAGCACCCAGCACGCCACCACCGCTCCGGCGGGCCCGGCCCACTCGACGGCAACGGCACGTATCCGCGCACCCCTCGCGGGCTCCGGCCGGGGCGCCGCCACCGCCAGCAGCGCCACGATCCGACGGCGGGCGGCCCGTTCCCGCATCCGCGCCGCCACCACCGACCCCAGGTACAACACGGCCACTCCGAGGCAGACCGCCATCCCCAGCCGGTGAACCACCGGCCCACCCATCACCGCTCCCCCATCCGGACGATCCGCCGGCACCACACCAGTCCCAGCGCCTCCAACACCCCGCCGGCCAACAGGCACCCCCACCCCATCGACGTGTGCAGCAGGACCTTCAGCGGATCGGCGCCGAGCGCCGTGCCCATCAGCAGTCCCACCAGCGGCAACAGCGCCAGCACCACCGTGGTCGACCTGGCTCCCGCCAACTGGGCCCGCAGCGACTCCTCCCGGTCCCGCTCGGCACGCAACGCCCCTTCCAGTCGCTCCAGTCCGGCGGCGAGTCCCGCGCCACCGTCGACCGACACCCGCCAGCAGGCCGCCAGCCCGGCCAGCCCCTCCGCACCCGGCTCCCGCGCCGCCTCCCTCAGCGCCGCCGTCACATCGCCGCCGAACGCCGCTGCGGCCAGCACCCCGGTTTCCGCCGCGCCGACCCGGCCTTCCGCCGGCGCCGTCCGCCGGATCGCCGCGGTCAGGGCCTGCCCCGGCTGTGCGCCCGCCCGCAGCTCCCCCACGACAGCCCCGCACAGCGCCACGACATCGGCGGCCCGCCCGACCCGGGCACGTTCCCGCCCCCGGATCCGCAGCCATCGCCGCACCACCGGCACCGAGGCGGCACCCAGCACCAGGGGGATCACCGAACCGCCGAGCAACGCGACCAGTAGGCCCAGCCCCAGACCGGCCCACTCCCGCCAACGTGCGGCCCTCACCCGCACCGCGATCACCAGCCGCTCCCAGCGCACCGGGCCGCCCGGCACGACCGGGCCGACTCCTCCCAGTACCAACCGGGCCCGCCGCGACACCTGGTCACCGCCGGCCAGCAGCCACGCCGCGGCCCCGGCACACAACAGCCCGGCGAACACCGGCACCGAGCCCACGACCCCGGCCACCCCGGCGCTCACCGGGTACCGCCCAGCAAGGCGCCGAGCCGGTCCCAGCCGTGCTCCCGCAGGAAACCCCGCTCGCCCCAACGCAGCGCGGGCACCGTGACCACCAGACCGGCCCGATCCCGCTCCAGCACATGCACCTCGGCAACCCGGCGCCGACCCGAGCGATCCCGGACCAGGTGCACCACGAGAGCCAACGCGGCCGCCAACTGACTGTGCAGAGCGGCCCTGTCGAGCCCCGCCGCCGTACCGAGCGCCTCCAGCCGGGCCGGTACATGTGCCGCGGCATTGGCGTGGACAGTGCCACAGCCACCTTCGTGGCCCGTGTTCAAGGCGGCCAGGAGGTCCGCCACCTCGGCTCCCCGGACCTCGCCGACCACCAACCGGTCGGGGCGCATCCGCAGCGCCTGCCGGACCAGGTCCGCCAGGGTGACCAGCCCCGCCCCCTCCTGATTGGCGGGCCGGCTCTCCAGCCGCACCACATGCGGATGGTCGGGACGCAGTTCGGCCGAGTCTTCCGCGAGGACGATCCGCTCTCCCGGGCCGACCAACCCGAGCAAGGCACTGAGCAGGGTGGTCTTGCCCGTCCCGGTCCCTCCGGAGACCAGGAACGAGAGGCGGGCCTCCACCATCGCCGCCAACAGCGTCTGCCCGCCCGGCGGCAGGGTGCCGGCAGCCACCAGCTCGTCCAGCGTGAACGCCTTGGGCCGCACCACCCGCAGGGACAGGCACGCCGATCCGACCGCCACCGGGGGCAGCACGGCATGCAACCGGGTGCCGTCCGGCAACCGGGCGTCCACCCACGGCCGGGCATCGTCCAGGCGCCGTCCCGCGACCGCCGCCAGCCGCTGGGCGAGACGGCGCACCGCCTCCGCGTCGGCGAAGGTCACACCGGTCAGTTCCAGCCCTCCGCCGCGGTCCACCCACACCCGGTCCGGGGCCGCCACCAGCACGTCGGTGACCTCCGGGTCGGCGAGCAGTGCCTCCAGCGGGCCCGCGCCGACCAATTCGGACCGTAACTCCGCGGCCACACCGAGGACTTCCGCGTCCCCGAGCAGTCGACCCTGTGCCCGAAGCGCCGCCGCCACCCTGGCCGGGGTCGGTTCCGCACCGCTCTCCGCCAGCCGCCGGCGCACCGCGTCCAGCAACACCGCGCTCATGCCGGCACCCCCTGCGCGGAACCGAGCGCCCGCTGCCAGAAGCCGTCGCAGAACCGGGCGAGCGCGCTACGCCCCCGCGCCCCCGGCGGTTCGCCCTCGGCCACCCGACCCGGCAGCCCCACCTCGACCGGCACCACTCCCGCCAACGGCGCCCCCAGCAGGTCCGCCACCACTTCGGCGTCGAGCCCGTCGGGGCAGCGGCCCCGTACGACGACGCGGACGTCCCGGGCCACCATCCGCACCCCGGCTGCCACCCGCCGCGCGGCTGCCACGGCCCGCAGCTCTCCCGGCACCACCATCAGCACCAGGTCCAGCTGGGCCAACACCTCGGCGACGGCTTCGTCCACCCTCCGGGGCAGGTCGACCACCACCACCCCGCCGCGACGCCGGGCAGCGGCCACCACCGACCGCATGGCGGCGGGCGGCACCACGACCCGGTCCCCACGGTCCCAGCTCAGCACCCTGAGGGCGTGCAGCTCGGGCAGGGACTCCTCCAGCGCCCCCGCGCCCACCCGGCCCCGCGAACCGGCGAAGTCCGGCCAGCGCAAGCCCTCGGCGCCCTCGCCGCCCAGCAGCACGTCCATCCCCCCGCCGAGCGGATCACCGTCGATGAGGATGGTCCGCTCACCGGCCCGGGCGGCCCTGACGGCGAGGGCGCAGGCCAGGGTGGACGCCCCGGCCCCCCCGCTGCCGCCGATCACTCCCACGGCGAGGGCGGGCCTGCCCGCCCCTTCCACCACATCGGCGATCCGGTCGACGAGCCTGCTCTCGGCATCGGGCAGTCGCAGCACTTCCTCGGCGCCGATCTCCACCGCCCGCTGCCACACTCCGGGATCGTCCAGATCCCGGCCGACGAGGAACACCCCGTCCCGCCGCGGCGCGCCACGCACCCGTCGGGCGGCGTCGTCGCCGACCAGGACGAGGGGGGCCGATTCCCACCCGGTGTCGCCGCTGGAGCGGCCCGTCTCCTCACCGCCGACATCGGCGCTGTTGACGACGTTCGAGCCCTCGTCAGTCCGACCGCTTTCGCCGCTTGCGCCACTTGTGCCACTCACGGCCCATCCGGCTCGCCGGGCACTCACGTCACCGGGCGTTCCGCTTTGCTCGGGCACCGTGTGGTGCACATGCGGTTCGGCGCCCGCCGCGGCGCACAACCGCAGCAGGTCATCGAGCAGCAGCGGATCCTCGGTGATGATCAGGGGCCGCCCGCCACCGGGCACGGGGCCGCCCTCCCGGCTCGGCGCCCTCGTCCCACCCGCCACCGTGAACTCCGGAACTTCACACGACTTCGATCCAGCCACGATCTCCGCCCCCTTCTCACTGCAAATCCGTGAACCGCGGACTTCGCGGCCGGAATCACAGTGCGGCGATCGGGAAAAAGAAGTGGATCTTGCTCGATATCTGTGGACAAGAAAACGCTTGTGGATATCCCCGCCACCCCATCGGGTGAGTTCAGAGCGCGCCGGAACTACTACACACAGTGACGAGTTCGGAGAGGTGAGGGCCTTCTTCAGGCGGGCCCACCGAACGGGAGGGGCCGGGAAGATGTCGATCCGAGACCGGAGGCAAGGGGCGCGAACCGCGTCCGGACATGCGACGACCCCCGCCGGGGGGGAGAGCGGGGGTCGTCCCCACGGTCCGACTCGGGGGGGGAGGAGCCAGACCGGGTTAGCACGGTCGCGAACGATCCGTGACTTCCATGGTGTACCCGAGAGCCTTCTCAGGCAAACCCACGCGCCACACCTTACGCCGAATGGTGGGCGCATATGCTCGGGGCGTGGAAAATCAGCCCTTGCCGCACTCCTCGCCTCGGACCGCTGCCTTCTTCGACCTCGACAAGACCGTCATTGCGAAGTCAAGCGCCTTGACGTTCAGCAAGTCGTTCTACCGGGGCGGCCTGATCAACCGGCGGGCCGTCCTGCGCACCGCGTACACCCAGTTCATCTTCCTGGCCGGCGGCGCCGACCACGACCAGATGGAACGGATGCGGGAGTACCTGTCCGCCCTGTGCAAGGGGTGGAACGTCCAGCAGGTGCGCGAGATCGTCGCCGAAGCCCTGCACGACCTCATCGACCCGATCATCTACGACGAGGCCGCGTCGCTGATCGAAGCCCACCACACCGCCGGCCGTGACGTGGTGATCGTGTCCTCTTCGGGTGCCGAAGTGGTCGAGCCCATCGGCGAGATGCTCGGCGCCGACCGCGTCGTGGCCACCCGCATGGTCGTCGGCGAGGACGGCTGCTTCACCGGAGAGATCGACTACTACGCCTACGGCCCGACGAAGGCCGAGGCCGTCCGCGAGCTCGCGGAATCCGAGGGGTACGACCTCGCCCGGTGCTACGCGTACAGCGACTCGATCACCGACGTTCCGATGTTGGAGGCGGTGGGACACCCGCACGCCGTGAACCCCGACCGGGCGCTGCGGCGCGAGGCGGTGGCGCGGGAGTGGCCGGTGCTGACGTTCAACCGGCCGGTGCGGCTCAAGCAGCGGGTGCCCGGGCTTTCGATGACCTCGCGACCGGCGTGGGTGGCCGCGGCGGCCGTCGGAGCGGCGGCGGCCACCGCGGGCTTGGTCTGGTACGCCAGCCGCCGCCGGGCCACCGCCGCCGCCTGAGCCGGTCGCGCCGCGCCGGCGGCGCCGAGTCGGCGCCACCCATGCGCCGGCCCGGCCCCCGGCCCGGCCCCCGGCGCCACCCCCCGGGTGACGCGACGCAATACCCCGCCCTGTCCCGATATCGGATGTCCGGATCATCCGTAAATGCGAGGAAAGGTAAAGAAGTGAGGCCAGGGGTTTCGCTCCTCTCGGAAGCGGAGTACAAAGGAGTCAACGGCCCGCGAGACCAAAGAACATCCGAGAGGATCATCTTTAAAACGCAGTAAGGCCCACGGACCGAAGCAGGAACGCCGAGCACCCACGCGACGTCGACCCGTCGATTACGGGCCAGCCGCACCAGGCCACGGGCAAAGTTCCCGGCCTGATGGGCAACATCGAGGACGCTTGGTAACCCGGCGGGAATGCCAGCGGCGACACCAAAGCAAGACGGTGTCGCCGCAACCCTGCCCGGCCTGCGCCGCGTTGGCCCCCGGGTGAGTCACGCCGCGCCGCGCTGGAGCGCCTCGCAGACCGCCGTCGACTCGCGCACTCCCAGTTCGACCGCCCGACCGCAGTGGGCGATCCAGGCCGCCATGCCCTCCGGGGTGCCGGACAGGTAGCCCTCGAAGGCCGCCAGGTACGCCTCCCGACCCTGCTCGGCGTGCCCGACCTCCGCCGGGCAGATCGCCTTCGGGTCGAGCCCGCTGTTGATCAGCACGATGCGCTCGGCCGCCCGCGCGACCAGGCCGTTGTGCGTGCCGAACGGGCGCAGGGCCAGGAGCTCGCCGTGCACCACCGCCGCCGTGATCAGCGCCGGGGCCGAACCTCCCGCGATGACCAGGCGGGACAGGCCGTCCAGCCTTCCCGCGACCTCCTCGGCGTCGGGCAGTGGGGCGTCGACCAACGGCTCGTCCACGGGCTCGCCCGCCAGCCGGGGCCGACCCACCGTGTCTCCGCCGCGCCCACCGGCCGTCGTCGCGCCACCTTCCGTCAAGCCCCCCACACCGGGCTCCGCCGCCGGGCTGGAACCCGAGGCGACCAGATGCAGGCGCGCGAGGACCCGTAGCGGCGACTGCCGCCAGATGCTCAGCAGTTGCCCGGCCTCGGCCGTCAGACGCAGGGCCGCACCCACGGTGCGCGCCTGCTCCTCCGCGCCGAAGTCGGTCCGGCGGCGCACCTCCTCCAGGGCCCAATCGGCCCCGGACAGCGCCGCACTCCCCCTGGCCCCGCGCAGGGCGGCCTCCGAGGTGATCTCCGCGGCGCGCCGACGCATCACCCGGTGTCCGTAGACGCGGTCCACGGCCTTGCGTACGGAATCCACGGAATCGGCGACACCCGGCAGCCCGGCCAGTGGGGCCAGCGGGTCAGCAGCGCTACTCATAAGTAAGGAGCCTACGCACTGCGGCCCCCTGGCACCGACCCCTCCTTGGAGTGGTCTTCTTCACTCACCCAAGGCACGGAAAGCAACCGATCCACTACGCTTGGTGAACATGAAGATCGCTTTCGTGGGAAAGGGCGGCAGCGGGAAGACCACGCTGTCCTCCCTCTTCATCCGCCACCTCGCCGCCAATGAAGCCCCCGTCGTCGCGGTGGACGCCGACATCAACCAGCACCTCGGCGTCGCCCTCGGGCTCGACGAGGACGAGGCCGCGGCGCTGCCCGCCATGGGCGCCCACCTGCCGTTGATCAAGGACTACCTGCGCGGCTCGAACCCGCGCATCGCATCCGCCGACACCATGATCAAGACGACACCGCCCGGCACCGGCTCACGGCTGCTGCGGGTCACCGAGGACAACCCCGTGTACGCCGCGTGCGCGCGCACCGTGCTGCTCGACGGAGGGCCCGTACGACTCATGGTCACCGGTCCGTTCACCGAGGCCGATCTGGGCGTGGCCTGCTACCACTCCAAGGTCGGCGCGGTCGAACTGTGCCTGAACCACCTCGTGGACGGCCCCGAGGAGTACGTCGTCGTCGACATGACCGCCGGCTCAGACTCCTTCGCCTCGGGCATGTTCACCCGTTTCGACATGACCTTCCTGGTGGCCGAGCCGACCCGCAAGGGCGTCTCCGTCTACCGCCAGTACAAGGAGTACGCCCGCGACTACGGGATCGCCCTGAAGGTGATCGGCAACAAGGTGCAGGGCCCCGAGGACATCGAGTTCCTCCAGGACGAGGTGGGCGAGGACCTGTTGGTGACCGTCGGACACTCCGACTGGGTGCGGGCGATGGAGCGGGGCCGTCCGGCCGCGTTCGAGCTGCTGGAGGCGACCAACCGGCTCGCGCTCCAGGTGCTCCAGGACGCCGCCGAGGACTCGTACGCGGACCGCGACTGGGTCCGGTACACCCGGCAGATGGTCCACTTCCACGTGAAGAACGCCGAGAGCTGGGGCAACGCCAAGACCGGGGCCGACCTCACCGAACAGGTCGACCCCGGCTTCGTCCTCGACGAGGCGCGCCCCGCCGGATCACAGGAGCAGCCGGTCAGCCCTCGTCCGAACCGGATTCGGCCGGCTCCGCAGCCGGCTTGACCTCGGCCGGGGCGGCCGGCTTGGCCGGCGGCCCCGCCGTCAGGAACTTCGTCCAGCCGTCCTTGGGCGTCTCGCCCACGTCGAGGTGGCGCATCCACTCCAGGACCTTGGGGTCCTGGGCGTCCAGCCAGTCGGCCAGCTCGCGGAACGGAACGCAGCGGACCTCCTTCTGGGTGCACATCGACTTGATGGAGTCCTCGACGGCCTTCATGTAGGTGCCGCCGTTCCAGGACTCGAAGTGGTTGCCGATGATCAGCGGCGCCCGATTGCCCTGGTAGACGCGGTCGAACGCCTTCTGCAGCCCGTCGCGCATCTGCTCGCCCCAGTACGCGTGCTGCGAGGGGTCGCCCTGCGTGGTCGTCCCGGACTGGTTGACCATGTAGTTGTAGTCCATGCTCAGGGTCTCGAAGGCCCGGCCCGGCATGGGCACCAGCTGGAGCGGGATGTCCCAGAGGCCGTCGGTCTTCTTCGGCCAGATCTGCTTGCTGATACCGCTGGAGTCGTACCGGAAGCCCATGTCCTTGGCCGCCAGCATGAAGTTCTTCTGGCCTTCGAGACAGGGGGTGCGGGCCCCGATGAGCTCCTTGTCGTAGTCGAAGGGCAGCGCCTCCATGCCCTTGAGTTCGGGCGAGTTGGTCTTCCAACTCTTGACGAAGGTCTTCGCCTGGTTGATCTCGCTCTTCCACTCCTCGACGGACCAGGTGCCCACGCCGCCGTCCGGTCCGCAGAAGTGACCGTTGAAGTGGGTGCCGATCTCGTTGCCCTCCAGCCACGCCGCGCGGACCTGGGCGGCGGTGTCCTTGATGCTCTGGGGGTCGCCGAAGCCGATGTCCGAGCGGCCCGGCGCATGCTGCGGGGCGGTGTAGAGGGAACGTTTTTCCTCGGGCAGCAGGTACAGGCCGCTGAGGAAGTAGGTCATCCGCGCGTTGTATTCCTTGCCGACTTCGCGGAAGTGGGAGAACAGCTTCTGGCTGTCTTCGCCGGCGCCGTCCCAGGAGAAGACGACGAACTGCGGCGGCTTCTCACCCGGCTTCAGCTTCTGGGGTGGCTGTACGTTCGGCTGCCGGCCGGTGTACGCGGTCGACCCGTCGCCGATCAGCCGGTTGACGCTACCGGGAGCGGCCTCCGGCACCGGGTCCTTCTTGGCGTTCGGACCCCCGAGCGCGGGGGGTTTGGCATGTTCGGGGCTTCCACACCCGGCGGCGCCCAGGACCAGGACCGTGGCGGCCAGGCCGCCGGCGATCTTCTTCGTAGCGGCGATCATCCGCACACCTCTCCCTCGCAGTTCCCACGTGGCACTTCCGGGCGCACCGTCCCACGCGGTCTGCTTTGAAGAAGATGTGACAAGCCGTACAAAATGCTTAATCACCCCTCAGGGGGAATTCCTAGGCTGTTTGCCCCCATTCCCGCCCTTCATTCTTTACTCTCCATTACCATCCATTTACCGAATGTTGACTCCCGCCGCTTCATCCCTCCTCAGAGGAGACGGGAACCATGACAGCCACCTCCGCCACCCCTTCGTCCGCCGCCCACCTCCCCACCACCAGCCCTTCCAGCCGCTCGGACGGCCATCGGGACGGCCGCCCGGACCGACGGCCGGGCAGACGCCTGCCTGACGGTCTTCCCGCCGATCTCTCCGCCTCCGTCGCCGTCTTCCTGATCGCCCTGCCACTGTCCCTCGGGATCGCGTTGGCCACCGGGGCGCCGCTACAGGCCGGCCTGGTGGCGGCGGTGGCCGGCGGAATCGTGGCCGGGCGGCTCGGTGGCGCACCGCTCCTGGTCAGCGGGGCGGCCACCGGACTCACGGTGGTCACCGCCGAGTTGATCCAGCGCTACGGGTGGCGCACCACCTGCGCCATCACCGTGCTCGCCGGCTGCTGCCAGCTCGGGCTCGCGTTCCTGCGCACCGCCCGGTCGGCCCTCATGGTGAGCCCGGCCGTCGTGCACGGCATGCTCGCGGGCATCGGCGTGACCATCGCACTGGCCCAACTGCACATCGTGCTCGGCGGCACCCCGCAGAGCTCCGCCCCGGCCAATGTGCGCGCTCTGCCCGCCCAGTTGGCCGACCTGCATCCGGCCGCGCTCGGCATCAGCGTCCTGACGCTGGTCGTGCTGCTCGGCTGGCCCCGATTGCCCGGGCGGACCGGCCGGGCCCTGCGCAGGGTGCCGGCCGCGCTCGCCGCCGTCTCCGCGGCCACCGCGGTGGCGACCCTGGCGGGGCTCAGCCTGCCCCGGGTGGACCTGCCGTCCTGGCACAGTCACGCGTTGCCCGAGCTGCCCGAGGGGCCGGTGCTGGGCATCGTCGCCGCCGTTCTGACGGTCACCCTGGTCGGCAGTGTGGAGTCGCTGCTGTCCGCCGTCGCCACGGACAAGCTGATCGCCACCGGACGGGGCCGGGACAACCGCCCGCCGCGCGCCGATCTCGATCGGGAGCTGCGGGGGCAGGGCGCGGCGAACATCGTCTCCGGTGCACTGGGCGGGCTGCCCGTCGCGGGCGGGGCGGTGCGCAGCGGGGCGAACGTGCGGGCCGGAGCCGTCAGCCACCGGGCGGCCATACTGCACGGCCTGTGGATCATGCTCGCCGCCGGCCTGCTGGTTCCCGTACTCGACCTGATCCCGCTCGCCTCGCTCGCCGCGCTGGTGATGGTGGTCGGGGTGCAGATGGTCAGCGCGACGCACGTGCGCACCGTCACCCGGCACCGCGAGATCCTGGTCTACCTGACGACGATCGTGTCCGTGGTCCTCGGCGGGGTCCTGGAAGGGGCCGCCATCGGCATCGCGGTGGCCGTGGCCGTCGCGCTGCACCGACTCGCCCGCACCAGGATCACGCTGGAAGAGCTGAACGGCGTCCACCGTGTCTGGGCCCGGGGCCAATTGACCTTCCTCGCCGTCCCGCGGTTGAGCCGGGTGCTGAACCAGATCCCGTACGACGCGCAGGCGGTGATCGAGCTGGACGGCTCGTTCATGGACCACGCCGCCTTCGAGACGCTCCAGGACTGGCGGGACTCGCATGTCGCGCACGGTGGTTCGGTCGAGGTGACGGGCCGCGCCGGCAGCCGGACTCCGGAGAGCGGCCGGGCCGACGGCGGTGGGCCGGCCCAGCGCGGGGCGCACCACTGCTGCCGCCCCTGGACGCCTTGGAAGAACCACTGCGACCACCGCGCCACCGGGCGCGGGGAGGACGGTACGCTTCCCGGCCCGACGGCGGCCGCGGCCACCGCGGCCGAGCCGCGGCGGCGCGGGGCAGGGCAACTGGCCAGCGGGATCACCGCCTTCCAACGCGACACCGCACCGCTCGTGCGGGACGAGCTGGCCCGCCTCGCCCGCGAGGGGCAGCAGCCCTCCCAGCTGTTCCTCACCTGCGCCGATTCCCGGCTCGTGACCAGCATGATCACCGCCAGCGGTCCGGGCGACCTGTTCACCGTCCGCAACGTCGGCAACCTGGTCCCGCCGCCGGGAGCGGAGGCCACGGACGATTCGGTCGCGGCGGCGATCGAGTACGCCGTGGACGTGCTTCAGGTGGACAGCATCACCGTGTGCGGGCACTCCGGCTGTGGCGCGATGCAGGCGTTGCTGAACTCACACCCGGAGGCACCGATGACCCCCCTGCGACGCTGGTTGCGGCATGGGCTGCCCAGCCTGGAGCGGATGCGCAGCCGGCACCACCCGTGGGCCCGGATCTCCGGCCGACTGCCGGCGGACGCCGTGGAGCAGTTGTGCCTGACCAATGTCGTCCAGCAGTTGGAACACCTGCGGGCGCACGAATCGGTGGCGCGCCGGCTGGCCGAGGGGTCCCTGGAGCTGCACGGGATGTACTTCCATGTGGGCGAGGCCCAGGCGTACCTGCTCTCCGAGGGCGACGACTTCTTCGACTGCCGCATCTTCGACAGCGTCGGAGGCCACGCCTGACTTCGGGCGGCGGGGTAGGGAACCGGCCACGCGGGGACCGATGGTGCGCGTGAACCGATAACCTCCCGTATCCGTGCCACCCGGTGGCCCCTTCCCGCGCCCGCAGCGGGGAGGGGTCATTGGCATGGGCCCAGCCGTGCTATAGGTCTAAACCAATTTGCGGCTACCCCTTGTCACCTGGGCCGCTGACTGATGAGCTATGCCCGGGGACACAACGGACACCCTGGGAAAGGGAGATGTCGTGAGCAACGAAAGCCTGGCCAATCTGCTCAAGGAGGAGCGGCGGTTCGCACCGCCCGCCGATCTGGCCGCCGCCGCCAATGTGACTCAGGCTGCGTACACACAGGCCGATGCGGACCGGCTGGGCTTCTGGGCCGAGCAGGCCCGGCGGCTGACCTGGGCCACCGAGCCGACCGAGACGCTCGACTGGAGCAACCCGCCCTTCGCGAAGTGGTTCGCGGACGGCAAGCTGAACGTCGCGTACAACTGCGTCGACCGGCACGTGGAGGCCGGCAACGGCGATCGCGTCGCCCTCCACTTCGAGGGCGAGCCCGGCGACAGCCGCGCGATCACCTACGCCGAGCTGAAGGACGAGGTCTCCAAGGCCGCCAACGCCCTGACCGAGCTCGGCGTGCGCGCGGGCGACCGGGTCGCGGTGTACCTGCCGATGATCCCCGAGGCCGTCGTCGCGATGCTCGCCTGCGCCCGCGTCGGCGCCGCGCACTCGGTGGTCTTCGGCGGTTTCTCCGCCGACGCCGTCGCCTCCCGCATCCAGGACGCCGACGCCAAGCTGGTCATCACCGCCGACGGCGGCTACCGCCGCGGCAAGCCCGGCGCGCTCAAGCCCGCCATCGACGAGGCCGTCGCCAAGTGCCCGCAGGTCGAGCACGTCCTCGTGGTGCGCCGCACCGGTCAGGACACCGCCTTCACCGAGGGCCGGGACGTCTGGTGGCACGACATCGTCGACCGCCAGTCCGCGGAGCACACCCCGCAGGCGTTCGACGCCGAGCACCCGCTGTTCATCCTCTACACCTCGGGGACCACGGGTAAGCCCAAGGGCATCCTGCACACCTCCGGCGGCTACCTGACGCAGGCCGCCTACACCCACCAGGCGGTGTTCGACCTCAAGCCGGAGACGGACGTCTACTGGTGCACCGCCGACATCGGCTGGGTGACCGGGCACTCCTACATCGTCTACGGCCCGCTCGCCAACGGCGCCACCCAGGTGATGTACGAGGGCACCCCGGACACCCCGCACCAGGGCCGGTTCTGGGAGGTCGTGCAGAAGTACGGCGTCACCATCCTCTACACCGCCCCCACCGCGATCCGGACGTTCATGAAGTGGGGCGAAGACATCCCCGCGAAGTTCGACCTGTCGAGCCTGCGGATCCTCGGCTCGGTCGGCGAGCCGATCAACCCCGAGGCATGGATCTGGTACCGCAAGCACATCGGCGGCGACCGCTGCCCGATCGTGGACACCTGGTGGCAGACCGAGACCGGCGCGATGATGATCTCCCCGCTGCCGGGCGTCACCGAGACGAAGCCGGGCTCGGCGCAGCGCGCGCTCCCCGGGATCAGTGCCACGGTCGTCGACGACGAGGGCCGCGAGGTCCCGAACGGCGGGGGCGGCTACCTGGTGCTCACCGAGCCGTGGCCGTCGATGCTGCGCACCATCTGGGGTGACGACCAGCGGTTCATCGACACCTACTGGTCGCGCTTCGAAGGCAAATACTTCGCGGGCGACGGCGCGAAGAAGGACGAGGACGGCGACATCTGGCTGCTCGGCCGGGTCGACGACGTGATGCTGGTCTCCGGCCACAACATCTCGACCACCGAGGTCGAATCCGCGCTCGTCTCCCACCCCTCGGTCGCCGAGGCGGCGGTGGTCGGCGCGAACGACGAGACGACCGGGCAGGCCATCGTCGCCTTCGTCATCCTGCGCGGCAGCGCGTCCGAAACGCAGACACTGGTCGCCGAACTGCGCGACCACGTCGGTGCCACGCTCGGCCCGATCGCCAAGCCGAAGCGCATCCTGCCGGTGCAGGAACTGCCGAAGACCCGCTCCGGCAAGATCATGCGCCGGTTGCTGCGCGACGTGGCGGAGAACCGGGCGGTCGGAGACGTCACCACGCTGGCCGACTCCTCCGTCATGGACCTGATCCAGAGCAGGCTGCCGGCCGCCGGCAGCGAGGACTGAGCAGGGCGGTACGGGTCCGATCCGGGCCCCGGGGGCCATTCGGCGCGACGCGCCGGATGGCCCTTTCGCGCATAAAGTGAAGATCGCCGGATACGCCCTTGCGCACCGCCTGTAAAGTATTGAGAACGTAAAGAAATACTCAGGGTGCGCCGGGAAGTCTGGTCGGCAAAGAGCTTCGCCATGCCGTCCAACCGACCCGGAGGTCCCCCCGTGGCCGCGCCCAGCCCCACCGACCACCAGAGCCGCAAGCTGCTCGGCCGGCTCTCGCTGCCCGAGCGCCGCTACGTCGCCGACGCCCTGCGGACCGAAACCGTCGGTGGCGTGCTCCTCCTGGCGGCCGCGATCGCCGCACTCGTCTGGGCCAACATCCCCGCTCTCGCGAGCAGCTACGACAGCGTCCGGTCCTTCCATCTCGGCCCCGCCGCGCTCGGCCTCGACCTCTCCCTCCAGCACTGGGCGGCGGACGGCCTGCTCGCCGTCTTCTTCTTCGTCGCCGGCATCGAGCTCAAGCGCGAACTCGTCGCGGGTGACCTGCGCGACCCCAAGGCGGCCGCCCTCCCGGTGATCGCCGCGATCTGCGGCATGGCGATGCCCGCGCTGGTCTACGTACTGGTCAACCTGCTCGGGAACGGCTCGACGGACGGCTGGGCCGTCCCGACCGCCACCGACATCGCCTTCGCGCTCGCGGTCCTCGCCGTCATCGGCACCTCCCTCCCCTCGGCCCTGCGCGCCTTCCTGCTGACCCTCGCCGTCGTCGACGACCTGTTCGCGATTCTGATCATCGCGGTGTTCTTCACCAGCGACATCGACTTCCTGGCGCTCGGCGGCGCCGCGGTGGGGCTGGTGCTCTTCTGGTTCCTGCTCCGCGTCGGCGTCCGCGGCTGGTACGTCTACGTCCCGCTCGCCCTGGTGATCTGGGGCCTGATGTACAACAGCGGGGTCCACGCCACCATCGCCGGTGTCGCGATGGGCCTGATGCTGCGCTGCACCCGCAAGGAGGGCGAGAGCACCTCTCCCGGGGAGCACGTCGAACACCTCGTACGCCCTCTGTCCGCGGCCCTCGCCGTCCCCCTCTTCGCCCTGCTCTCCGCCGGCGTGTCGCTATCCGACGAGGCCATCACCCAGGTCTTCACCCGGCCGGAGACCCTCGGCGTGGTGCTCGGCCTGGTCGTCGGCAAGACGATCGGCATCTTCGGCGGGACCTGGATGGCGGCCCGCTTCACCAAGGCCGAACTGAACGAGGACCTCGCCTGGCCGGACGTCCTCGCGGTCGCCTCGCTCGCCGGCATCGGCTTCACGGTGTCCCTGCTCATCGGCGAACTCGCCTTCGCGGGCGACGAGACCCTCACCGACGAGGTCAAGGCGGCCGTGTTGATCGGCTCGCTCATCGCCGCGATCGTCGCGGGCGTGCTGCTCAAGCTCCGCGACCGCAAGTACCGGGCGCTGACGGAGGCCGAGGACCGCGACGAGGACCGCGACGGCATCCCGGACATCTACGAACTGGACAACCCCGAGTACCACCTGCGCATGGCACGGATTTACGAGGAGAAGGCGGCCGAACACCGCCGCCTCGCGGCAGCCGCCGCGACGCTCGCGAACGACGAAGCCGCGGCCGGGTCCAGCGCAGAGCGCGACCGTCCGGCATGATCTGACTGACGGAGGACAGCCGTCGACGACGGACGACGTAGGGAGAGAGCGATGAGCGCGTTGGACCAAGGGGCGCAAGGAGCCGAGCGCACACTCGGCCGGCTGGTCGCCTCGGCGACCGCGGAGATGTCCGCCCTGGTGCACGACGAGATCGCCCTCGCCAAGGCGGAACTGCGCCAGGACGTCAAGCGCGCGGGCATCGGCGGCGCCGCGATTTCCGTCGCGGGAGTGTTCGCACTCTTCTCCCTGCCGGTGTTGAGCTTCGCCGCGGCGTACGGGATCCACAACCTGGGGCTGGGGCTCGCCTGGTCCTTCCTCATCGTCGGCGGAGCGTTCCTGCTGCTCGCCGGCGTGCTCGCGCTGCTGGCCGTCTCGAAGTTCAAGAAGGTCAAGCCGCCGGAGCGGTCCATCGCCTCCGTCAAGCAGACGGCGGCGGTCATCGGCACCGTCAAGCCGCATCCCCGACCGGTCAGTGACACGGCTGTGGGTGTGGCACGCTCGTCCTCATGACAGCGCCCTCGCCGGCTTCCGGCACCCCGCCCACGGCCGCCTCGGCGGTACGGCTCGACATCCCCGGCGGGAAAGAGGTGACGCACCGGGACGTCGCCGCCAACGGCGCGCGGTTCCACGTCGCCGAGCTGGGTGACGGGCCGTTGGTGCTCCTGTTGCACGGCTTCCCGCAGTTCTGGTGGACCTGGCGGCACCAGCTGACCGCACTCGCCGACGCCGGTTACCGCGCCGTCGCGATGGACCTGCGCGGGGTGGGCGGCAGCGACCGCACACCGCGCGGCTACGACCCGGCGAACCTGGCGCTGGACATCACCGGTGTCATCCGGTCCCTCGGCGAGCCGGACGCCGCGCTCGTCGGGCACGACCTGGGCGGCTACCTCGCCTGGACGGCCGCCGTGATGCGGCCGAAGCTGGTCCGCCGGCTGGTGGTCTCCTCGATGCCGCACCCGCGCCGCTGGCGCGCGGCGATGCTCGCGGACTTCGGGCAGACCCGGGCGAGTTCGCACATCTGGGGCTTCCAGCGGCCGTTCGTCCCCGAACGGCAGCTCGTCGCCGACGACGGGGCGCTCGTGGGCCGACTGATCCGGGACTGGTCCGGTCCGGTGCCGCCCGACGACGCCGATGTCGAGGTGTACCGGCGCGCGATGTGCATCCCGTCCACCGCGCACTGCTCGATCGAGCCGTACCGCTGGATGATGCGCTCGATGGCCCGGCCCGACGGTCTCCAGTTCAACCGGCGCATGAAGCGACCGGTGCGGGTGCCGACGCTGCACCTGCACGGCTCGCTCGATCCGGTGATGCGTACGCGGAGCGCGGCGGGCAGCGGGCAGTACGTCGAAGCCCCGTACCGTTGGCGGCTGTTCGACGGGCTGGGGCACTTCCCGCACGAGGAGGACCCGGCGGCCTTCTCGGCGGAACTGGTGAACTGGCTCAAGGACCCCGAACCGGACCGCTGAGCGGACCACTGAGCGCGCCGTCGCGCGGGCGTTGTGCGGTTGTTGCGCGGGCGGACCCGACAGTCGGTCGATCATTCATACGACCGTGTGATGGTTGTTCAATTGCCCGGCGCATAGGCCAATTGGCCGCCGAGTACGGGATTACCGACCTTGGGGCCCGGGCACAGCTCGGAGTATGGGCTGGACGCACGACTACCGTGACACCGCATACGAACGCCGCTCGGCCACCGCGCCGGGCACCCACGAGGGGGAAGGCCGCGACGGCCACGACCCTCGACTCGGGATTCCGCGCATCCTGCGCCGCCGGGCCCGCTGGGTATCGGCCCGGCTGCGCCATCCGCGGATGTAGAACCCCCCAGGCCCCCGCGCTGCCGCCAGGACCGACACCCCTTACAGGGCGCAGCCCTGGCTGTCGACGCGCCGTTCGGCGGTCTTCCCACTCTTGATGTCCTCGCGGATCTCGTCCGCCGTCAGGGCGTAACCGGTGTTGGGGTCGTCCAGTGACTTGGCGAAGACGACCCCGTACACCTTGCCCTCGGGCGTCAGTAGCGGCCCGCCGGAGTTGCCCTGGCGAACCGTCGCGAACAGGGAGTACACGTCGCGTCGGACCGTGCCGCGGTGGTAGATGTCCGGGCCGTTGGCGTCGATCCGGCCGCGGACGCGCGCCGCACGGATGTCGTACGCGCCGTTCTCCGGGAAGCCGGCGACGATCGCGTCGCTGCCGCTCGCCGCGTCCTTCTCGGTGAACTCCAGCGCGGGCGCCTTCAGCTTGGGCACGTCCAGGACGGCGATGTCCCGCTCCCAGTCGTAGAGCACCACCTTGCCGTCGTAGAGCTTGCCTTCGCCGCCCACCTGCACGGTCGGCTCGGTGACCCCGCCGACGACGTGCGCGTTGGTCATCACCTTGCCGGGAGCGAACACGAAGCCCGTGCCCTCCAGCACCTTGCTGCAACTGGGGGCGGTGCCCACGACCTTCACGATCGAGCGCTTGGCCAGGTCGGCGACACCGCTGCGGGCGAGCGCCGGGTCGGGCGCCTTCACATCGGTGATCGGCTCGTTGGCGAACGGGGTGAAGACCTGCGGGAAACCGTTCCGCGTCAGGGTCGAACTGAAATCCGAGAACCAGGTGTTCGCCTGCGCCGGCATCACCCGCGACACGCCGAGCAGCACCTTGGAGTTGCGGACCTCCTTGCCCAGGGTGGGCAGCGAGGTCCCGGCGAGCGCGGAACCGATCAGCCAGGCCACCAGCAGCATCGCGACGACGTTCACCAGCGCCCCGCCCGTCGCGTCGATCGCGCGGGCCGGGGACCAGGTGATGTGCCGTCTGAGCCGGCTGCCCAGATGGGTGGTGAGGGCCTGGCCGATCGAGGCACAGATGATGATCACGACGACGGCGATCACCACGACGGTGGTGGACACCTGGGTGCCGTTGTCCGTGACCCGGTCCCAGATCAGAGGCAGCAGGGACACGGCGATGAGACCACCGCCCAGGAAGCCGATCACCGACAGGATGCCGACGACGAAGCCTTGGCGGTAGCCGACGATCGCGAACCACACGGCGGCGACCAGCAACAGGATGTCCAGCACGTTCACGTGGGCCACCGTCTCATGCGCGCCAGTCGATCGTGACCTCACGTGATCGGTCCCACTCGCGCTCCCACCCCGCGAAGTGCAGCAACCGGTCGATCACCCCGGCGGTGAAACCCCAGACCAGAGCCGATTCGACCGTGAAAGCCGGGCCCAGGTGACCGCTTGGATGTACGGCCGTCACGCGGTGCGCCGGATCCGCGAGATCCGCGACCGGCACCGTGAAGACCCGGGCCGTCTCCGCCGGGTCCACGGCGCCGACCGGGGTCGGTACCCGCCACCAGCCGAGCACCGGCGTCACGACGAACTCGCTGACCGGGATGTAGAGGCGGGGCAGCGCCCCGAAGAGCTGGACCCCGGCGGGGTCGAGGCCGGTCTCCTCCTCGGCCTCCCGCAGGGCGGCGCGCAGCGGGCCCGTGGTCTGCGGATCGCCGTCCTCGGGGTCGAGCGCGCCGCCCGGGAAGGACGGCTGGCCCGCGTGCGAGCGCAGGCTCCCCGCGCGTTCCTGGAGCAGCAGCTCCGGACCCCGGGGACCCTCGCCGAAGAGGATCAGCACCGCGGACTGGCGGCCCCGCCCGTCCTCGGGGGGCAGGAACCGGCTCAGCTGGTGGGGCCGTACCGTACGCACGGCCTCGACCACCGGATCCAACCAGCCGGGAAGCCCCCGGGTGCTCAGGGTCACGCCGTCGCGGGGGCCGACGTAGGACTCATGGCCCCGGACCCCCGACGCGCCCACCGGCGCGCCCGTCACGCTCTCGTCCCTCGTACCCCGCGTCATAGGCACCCCTGCTCCCCGCATCCGCATCCCATCCGCATCCGTGCTCCACCTCGGCGACCGTGACACCCGCTCAACGCGGGCCGGCGCCGGTTTCGTTCCTCCGCGAGCCACCCCGCGGCGCCCGCGACCGTACTCAGGGCGCCGGGGCGCCCAGCGGTGGCGCGGGCAGGCCCGGGTAGTCCGCCGGCGGGCTCAGCCGCTGGCCCGGTTGGCCGCCCTTCTCGTACTTGAGCAGCTTCCGCGCCTTGTCCGGGTCGGTCTCGCCCTCCCCGTACGACGGGCAGAGCGGGGCGATCGGGCAGGCACCGCAGGCGGGCTTGCGGGCGTGGCAGATCCGACGGCCGTGGAAGACGACGCGGTGCGAGAGCATCGTCCACTCGCTCTTGGGGAAGATCGCGCAGATCTCCTCCTCGACCTTCTCCGGGTCCTCCTGCTCGGTCCACTTGAAGCGGCGCACCAGCCGGCCGAAGTGGGTGTCGACCGTGATCCCCGGGACGCCGAAGGCGTTGCCGAGCACCACGTTGGCCGTCTTGCGGCCCACACCGGGCAGGGTCACCAGGTCCTCGATCCGGCCCGGCACCTCGCCGCCGAAGTTCGCGCACAGGGCCTGCGACAGGCCGAGGAGGGACCGCGACTTCGCCCGGAAGAAACCGGTCGGCCGGATCAGCTCCTCCAGGTCCTCCGGCGCCGCCGCCGCCATGGCCTCGGGCGTCGGGTAGGCGGCGAAGAGGGCGGGCGTCGTCTGGTTCACGCGCAGGTCGGTGGTCTGCGCGGAGAGGACGGTGGCGACCAGGAGCTCGAACGGGTTGCGGAAGTCCAGTTCCGGGTGGGCGTACGGGTACACCTCCGCCAGTTCCCGGTTGATCCGGCGGGCCCTGCGGATCATCGCGAGGCGGGATTCCGGCTTCGGGGCCCTGACGGGCTTCGCGGACGCGACCTTCGCCGGTACGGCCTTCGCGGGCGCGGCCTTCACCGCCTTGGCGGCCTTGGCCGTCTTCGCCGGTGTGCCCGGCTTCGCGGCCCGCCCGGGTGCTTGTTTCTTGGTCGAACCTTTGCCCTCAGGGCTCGGAGGAACCTCCGAGGGAGACGTTCCGGGGCCTTGTTCGCCCACGGCTGAATTCTGGGCCGCCGTCACTCCCGCGGACCCCATGGCCTGTGCTCTCACCGGCTTATTGGACACCCGGCCAGCCTAAGGCCGGCCGCCGACAGCCGCCCGGACCTCTGGTAACACCACCCCGATGGGGCTCTCGCCACACAGCACACCCGTACGTCCGGCATCCTTGTGATTGATCGCACTGTTTCAGCCGTCCGGCAAAATGGGGAGCGGTCCCCTGAGCCGGTCGACATAGGAGAGAGACTCGTGGACGACGTTCTGCGGCGCGCCCCGCTCTTCGCGGCGCTCGATGACGAGCAGGCCGCGGAGCTCCGCGCCTCCATGGGCGAGGTGACCCTCGCACGCGGTGACGCCCTGTTCCACGAGGGCGACCCCGGTGACCGGCTGTACGTCGTCACCGAGGGCAAGGTGAAGCTGCACCGCACATCCCCCGACGGCCGCGAGAACATGCTGGCCGTCCTCGGTCCCGGCGAGCTGATCGGCGAGCTGTCGCTGTTCGACCCGGGCCCGCGCACCGCCACCGCGACCGCGCTGACCGAGGTCAAGCTGCTGGGTCTGGGCCACGGCGACCTCCAGCCGTGGCTGAACGCCCGGCCCGAGGTCGCGACGGCGCTGCTGCGCGCCGTGGCGCGGCGCCTGCGCAAGACCAACGACCAGATGTCCGACTTGGTCTTCTCCGACGTTCCGGGCCGTGTGGCCCGGGCCCTCCTGGACCTGTCGCGCCGCTTCGGCGTGCAGTCGGAAGAGGGCATCCACGTCGTGCACGACCTCACGCAGGAGGAGCTGGCCCAGCTCGTCGGCGCCTCCCGCGAGACCGTGAACAAGGCGCTGGCCGACTTCGCCGGCCGCGGCTGGCTGCGGCTGGAGGCCCGTGCGGTGATCCTGCTCGACGTCGAGCGGCTGGCGAAGCGCTCGCGCTGACGCCACCCGCCACAGCCGGTGCGAAAGGGTCCTGCCCCCAGGGGGCGGGGCCCTTCCGTCGTTCGCCGTGCGCGGCGGGGCGGGGTCGTTGGCGGGATCACCGGCCGGACCGAGGCGTGACCCGCCCGGGGCCGAGGCGTGACCGGCCCGGGGCCGAGGCGTGACCGGCCCGGGACCTGGGCCGGGGGCGGAGCGGGGGCTCGGGTCCGGCCGGGTTCTGAGCGGCCCGGGGCAAGGGGGGTCGCTGGTGCTGTGGCCGGGAAGGTGTGCCGGATCGCGGTTCCCCCGGCTACCGCCGGGAGGTGCCCCCAGGTGCGGTGCATCGCAAGGCGGAGGGCCGCGGCTCGTACCGGAGGTACTTTGCGTGGTCCGACAACGCAGGGAGGTGCCGTGCCGGGCGCCGCGACCCGGTGGACCTTTCCGGTCACAGCGCTAGGACGCCGGCCGGTCCGTGAGGGCCTCGACCGCCTGCTTGGCCTCCGCGAGGCCGGAGCCGGTGGCGCGGCGGTGGGCGCGGATGGCCTCGATCGTGCGGCCGTCTCGGGCCAGGGCCCGTACCGCGTCCATCCCCGCCGGCTCGGGTTCCTCGATGCCGAAGTGGTCCAGCACCAGGCCCAGGCGGTGCTCCAGGCGGTCCGCCCGGCGTTCGAGGGCCTTCATCCGCAGGGTCACAGTCGAGGTGATCCACGCGGCCGTGGCGATCAGTGCGAGCAGCAGGAAGAGCGTGGTCATTCGGGTCCCCCCGGGATCAGTCCGTGATCTTGAAGGTACTCGAGCTGGGCCCGGACGGACCACTCCGCTATCGGCCAGAGTGAGCGGTCCACATCGGCGTAGACGTACGCCACCACCGCCTCGGGGGTGAGGAAACCGTTCTCCACCGCGGTCTCGACCTGGGCCAGCCGGTGGGCGCGGTGGGCCAGGTAGAACTCGACGGCCCCCTGCGCGTCGTCCAGGACCGGACCGTGGCCCGGGAGCACCGTGTGGACCCCGTCGTCGACCGTGAGGGAACGCAGCCGGCGCAGGGAGTCCAGGTAGTCGCCGAGCCGGCCGTCGGGGTGCGCGACGACCGTCGTACCGCGCCCGAGGATGGTGTCCCCGGTCAGGACGGCCCGGTCGGCGGGGAGGTGGAAGGAGAGCGAGTCGGAGGTGTGGCCGGGCGTCGCGACCACGCGCAGCTCCAGGCCGCCGACGTGGACGCCCTGGCCCGCCGACAGGCCCTCGTCGCCCAGCCGCAGCGCCGGGTCCAGGGCGCGCACCTTGGTGCCGGTGAGTTCGGCGAACCGGCCGGCGCCCTCCGCGTGGTCGGGGTGGCCGTGGGTGAGCAGGGTCAGGGCGACGCGCTTGCCGGCCTCCTCCGCGGTACGGATGACGGCCCGCAGGTGCCCCTCGTCCAGCGGGCCCGGGTCGATGACGACGGCCAGGTCGGAGTCGGGCTCGGAGACGAGCCAGGTATTGGTCCCGTCCAGGGTCATCGCGGAGGCGTTGGGGGCCAGGACGTTGACCGCGCGGGCGGTGGCGGGCCCGGAGGAGACCACTCCTCGGGGCTGCCCGGGCAGGGCTGCGGCGTCGGTCATGCGGTGGCACCTCCGGGGCGTCCGAGGCGGACGCGCTTGGTGAACTCATCGTGCCCCGGCCAGCTGAGCACCACATCCCCGCCCTCCAGGGCGGCCTGCGCGAGGACCGGGGTCAGGTCCTGGTCCACCGCTCCGGCCAAGGCGTGGGCGGCGCTCTCGTACGGCTCCAGGGAGCGCAGCGTGGAGATGGTGGGCGGCATCATCAGCAGCTCGCCCTTGTCGTAGCCGGCGGCCGCCTCCTCGGGGCGGATCCACACCGTCCGGTCGGCCTCGGTGGAGGCGTTGCGGGTGCGCTGACCCTCCGGGAGGGCGGCGACGAAGAACCAGGTGTCGTACCGGCGGGGCTCGAACGCGGGGGTGATCCAGCGGGCCCAGGCACCGAGCAGGTCCGAGCGCAGCAGGAGGCCGCGGCGGTCCAGGAACTCCGCGAACGACAGCTCCCGGGCGACGAGGGCCAGCCGGTCGGCCTCCCAGTCGTCACCGGTGGTGTCGCCGACGACGGTGTCGGGGGCTTCGCCGGCGAGCAGGACGCCGGCTTCCTCGAAGGTCTCCCGGACGGCTCCGCAGATGATGGCCTGGGCGGTACGGGGGTCCGTGCCGAGCCGGTCCGACCAGTCCGCGAGGCTCGGTCCGGCCCAGCCGATGCGGTGGTCCTCGTCGCGGGGATCGACCCCGCCGCCGGGGTAGGCGTAGGCGCCCCCGGCGAAGGCCATGGAGGTGCGGCGGCGCAACATGTGCACGGCGGGACCGGCGTCGGTGTCCCGCAGCAGCATCACGGTGGCCGCGCGTCTGGGTTCGACGGGGGTGAGGGAGCCGTCCGCGAGCGCGCGGATGCGGTCGGGCCACTCCGGGGGGTACCACTGGCCCCCGACCGGGGTGGCCTCCTGCGGGTGCGACTGCTGTTGTCCCTGCTCACCGTTGGGCATGGCCGGATGCTACGGCCATACGTGGCGATGTTCGAGGGGCACCCGCCCCGGAACGCCCGGCGCGGCTGCCCCGGGCGCCGGGCGGGGGCGCTCCCTCGGGAGCGGGCGCTACGAGTGCCCCTCGGCCGGAGCCCGAACCGGGGTTGCCGAGTAGGCGAGCGGCCGGGCTGCGCCCGGACCCCCGGAACTCCGCCGGGAGCCCGCGCCTCGGCGCCGGCGCACCCGGATATCCCGGGTGCGCGGTGCGCGGAACCCGTGGCCGGGGCCGCCGGGCGTTCGGAAGACCGAGACCGGCAGCCCCACGGGGTCGGAAGGCCGGGCCCGGGGGCGCGGCGGGGATCAGGCTCCGGCGACCAGTTCGACCTGGATCTCGACCTCGACCGGGGCGTCCAGCGGCAGCACCGCCACGCCGACCGCGCTGCGGGCGTGTACGCCGCGCTCACCGAGCACCTCGCCCAGCAGCTCGCTCGCACCGTTCAGCACGCCCGGCTGCCCGGTGAAGTCGGGGGCGGAGGCCACGAAGCCGACGACCTTCACGACCCGCGCGATCTTGTCCAGGTCGCCGATGACCGACTTGACGGCCGCCAGCGCGTTCAACGCGCAGGTCGCGGCCAGCTGCTTGGCCTGCTCCGCCGAGACCTCGGCGCCGACCTTGCCGGTGACCGGCAGGCTGCCCTTGACCATCGGGAGCTGTCCGGCGGTGTACACGTACGCGCCCGACCGCACGGCCGGCTGGTACGCGGCCAGCGGCGGCACCACGTCCGGCAGGGTCAGGCCGAGTTCGGCCAGCTTCGCCTCGACCGTCCCGCTCATGCGGACTTCTCCCGCTTCAGGTAGGCCACGAGCTGCTCGGGGTTGTTCGGCCCGGGCACGACCTGGACGAGCTCCCAGCCGTCCTCGCCCCAGGTGTCCAGGATCTGCTTGGTGGCGTGGACCAGCAGCGGGACCGTCGCGTATTCGAACTTCTTGGTCATGGGAGCGAGGGTAGTGCCTGTCGCGGGGGCCTCTCGCGCGGCCTCGTTCCCGGCCCGGAACACGAACCGTCCGGCCGACTCGTTAGGCTCGGACGCTGTGAGCAGGCTCCAGGTGGTCAGCGGCAAGGGCGGCACCGGCAAGACCACGGTCGCCGCCGCACTCGCGCTCGCCCTCGCGCGCGAGGGCAGACGGACTCTGTTGGTGGAGGTCGAGGGCAGGCAGGGCATCGCGCAACTCTTCGGGGCGGAGCCGCTCCCGTACGAGGAGCGGAAGATCGCCGTCGCGCCCGGCGGTGGCGGTGAGGTGTACGCGCTCGCCATCGACGCCGAACGCGCGCTGCTGGACTACCTCCAGATGTTCTACAAGCTCGGCTCGGCCGGCCGCGCGCTCAAGAAGCTCGGCGCGATCGACTTCGCGACGACCATCGCACCCGGCTTGCGCGACGTCCTGCTGACCGGCAAGGCGTGCGAGGCGGTCCGGCGCAAGGACAAGGCCGGCCGGTACGTCTACGACCACGTGGTCATGGACGCCCCGCCGACCGGGCGGATCACCCGCTTCCTGAACGTGAACGACGAGGTGGCCGGGCTGGCCAGGTTCGGGCCGATCCACAACCAGGCGCAGGCCGTCATGAAGGTCCTCAAGTCGCCGGAGACGGCCGTCCACCTGGTCACCCTGCTGGAGGAGATGCCGGTCCAGGAGACGGCGGACGGGATCGCCGAACTGGAGGCGGCCGGGCTTCCCGTGGGCCGGGTCGTCGTCAACATGGTCCGACCGCACCACCTGGACGAGGAATCCCTGGGCGCGGCGGCCGGCGAGCGCCGCGCCGACGTGGCGAAGGCCCTGTCCCGCGCGGGCCTGGGCGGGGCGCGCCGGGGCGGTCTGGCCGAGCGGCTGGTGGACCCGCTGCTCGCGCAGGCCGCCGAACACACGAGCCGGGTACGGCTGGAGCGCGAGCAACGGACGGTACTGGAGGGGCTGGACGTGCCGACGTACGAACTACCCCTGCTCGGCGGCTCGGGCATGGACCTGGCCGGGCTGTACGAGCTGGCGACGGAACTGCGCAAGCAGGCGGTCGACGCATGACCGAGCGCGACACGGCGGCGGAGGAGCGGACGGCCGCATCGCCCATGACCGAATCGCCCACGACCGAGAAGCTGGTGGCTGACGAGATGGGCCTGGACACTCCGCCCGTGCTGGCGGTCGACGCCCTGCTGGACGACCCGGACACCCGGATCATCGTGTGCTGCGGGTCCGGCGGAGTCGGCAAGACGACCACCGCGGCGGCTCTCGGCGTACGGGCGGCGGAACGCGGCCGGAAGGTGGTCGTGCTGACCATCGACCCGGCGCGCCGGCTGGCCCAGTCGATGGGGATCGCCTCGCTGGACAACACGCCGCGCAAGGTCGCCGGCGTTTCGGGCGACGGCGGTGAACTGCACGCCATGATGCTCGACATGAAGCGCACCTTCGACGAGATCGTCGAGGCGCACGCGGAGGGCGAGCGGGCCCGGGCCATCCTGGCGAACCCCTTCTACCAGTCCCTGTCGGCCGGTTTCGCGGGCACGCAGGAGTACATGGCGATGGAGAAGCTGGGCCAGTTGCGGGCCCGGGACGACTGGGACCTGATCGTGGTCGACACCCCGCCGAGCCGGTCCGCGCTGGACTTCCTCGACGCGCCGAAGCGGCTCGGGTCGTTCCTGGACGGGAAGTTCATCCGGGTGCTGATGGCCCCGGCGAAGGTCGGCGGCCGGGCCGGCATGAAGTTCCTCAACGTCGGCATGTCGTTGATGACCGGCACGCTGAGCAAGCTGATGGGCGCTTCGCTGCTGAAAGACGTACAGACCTTCGTGGCGGCGATGGACACGATGTTCGGCGGCTTCCGCACCCGCGCGGACGCGACCTTCCGGCTGCTCCAGGCCCCGGGCACGGCCTTCCTCGTGGTCGCCGCGCCCGAGCCGGACGCCCTGCGCGAGGCGGCGTACTTCGTCGAGCGGTTGGCGGCGGAACGGATGCCGCTGGCCGGCCTGGTACTGAACCGGGTCCACGGCAGTGAGGCCGAACAGCTCTCCGCGGAAAGGGCGTTGGCCGCCGCAGAGAATCTTGAGGACGCCGGCATTGTGGATCAGGAGTCCGGGAAAGCTGGACTTCGTGACTCGGACGCGGACACCGGCACTCCCGAGACGTGCTCCCCCGGCGCCGTCGACGCCGACGTGGACGAGATCACCGCGGGACTGCTGCGTCTGCATGCCGAGCGGATGCAGGTGATCGCGCGCGAACAGCGCACGCGTGACCGCTTCACCTCACTGCACCCCGAGGTGGCGGTGGCCGAGGTGGCCGCCCTGCCCGGCGATGTGCACGACCTCGCCGGGCTACGGGCCATCGGAGAGCGACTCGCGACCGGGGTTCCGGCCGGAGCGTAGGCGTTCGTACGTGCGGCTGGGGCGGTTTACCCGGCTGCCGCGTAGGTCTCGTACGGAACGTCGATCTCCGCGTCGACATCCATGGTGAGGATGCCCGTACTGCGCTCGTACTCCGTGCGGGCGGTTTCGAGCAGCCGTCGCCACGAGGTGACGGTGGGACGCCGGCGCAGCAACGCGCGACGCTCCCGCTCGGTCATTCCGCCCCATACTCCGAACTCGACACGGTTGTCGAGCGCGTCGGCCAGGCACTCGGTCCGCACCGGACATCCGGTGCACACCGCCTTGGCCCTGTTCTGTGCCGCTCCTTGAACGAACAGTTCATCCGGATCGGTAGTGCGGCAGGCTGCCTGCGCACTCCAGTCGGTAACCCAGCCCATCCCGGCGCCGTCCTCTCCCGAATCGAGGCTCCCCCACGGCGGTAGCGGCATATTCACCGCTGCCAGTTGAGGACGTTACGGAAGGCGAGCACAGCGCAACACCCCCGACGGGCCCAATCTTGAATGGTCCGAACGGACTATGGGTAAGCGGCAGATCACCCGACGGAGTGATCGGACGACATGCCCGACCATTCCGGCGATCCGGGTGAAATCGGGGAATCATCACCGGGCGCCGTCCGAGCGAACGGCGGGATTCGGACATCAGTCCACCGCATTCGGCAAGGGTGAAAATCAAGCCGAGGGGTTGATGTCGCGCCGCACTGCTGTGACAGTTGGGGCCAGCTTAGGCCAAGGCATTCGCGCGTGTCCGGTGAATGAGAACGTAGGCTGCCCTCCATGGGAAAGAAGCGCTCGGGCGGCGGGCTCACGGGGCCGCAACAGGCCGCCAAGTTCCTCGGGGTGTCGGTCCTCTCCGGAGTCGTACTGGCCGGCATCGCGATCCCGGGCGCCGGCGCCCTGGGCCTCGCCGCCAAGGGGACGGTCGAGGGATTCGACGAGATCCCGGCCAATCTCAAGACACCTCCGTTGAGCCAGCGCACCACGATTCTGGACGCCGAGGGTGGCCTGATCGCCACGGTCTATTCGCGCGACCGCCAGGTCGTCCCGCTGACGGCCATCTCCCCGTACATGCAGAAGGCGATCGTCGCCATCGAGGACTCGCGTTTCTACGAGCACGGCGCGGTCGACCTCAAGGGCATCCTGCGCGCGGTCAACCGCAACGCGCAGGAGGGCGGCGCCGCCCAGGGCGCGTCCACGCTGACGCAGCAGTACGTGAAGAACGTCTTCGTCGAGGAAGCCGGTGACGACGAGTCGAAGGTGCGCGAGGCGCAGGAGAAGAGCCTCGGGCGAAAGATCCGCGAGCTGAAGTACTCGATCCAGGTCGAGGAGGAACTCGGGAAGAAGAAGATCCTCGAGAACTACCTCAACATCACCTACTTCGGCCAGCAGGCGTACGGAATCGAATCCGCCTCCCAGCGCTACTTCAGCAAACCCGCCAAGGACCTGACCCTGGAGGAGTCCGCGCTGCTGGCCGGCGTGGTGCAGTCGCCGACCCGCTTCGACCCGGTCAACGACTCGCAGGAGGCGATGAAGCGCCGCAACGTCGTCCTCCAGCGGATGGCCGACATGAAGGACATCTCGCAGGCGGAGGCCGACGAGGCGAAGCAGAAGCCGGTCACGCTGAAGGTGACCCGACCCAAGAACGGCTGCATCACCGCCGTGAAGGGCGCCGGTTTCTTCTGTGACTACGTGCGCAACACGTTCCTGACCGACCCGGTGTTCGGCAAGACCCGCGAGGAGCGCGCCAAGCTCTGGAACCGCGGCGGTCTGACGGTCCGTACGACGCTCGACCCGCAGTCGCAGGACTCGGTCAACGAGTCCATCAAGGAACACGTCCACCAGGACGACAAGGTCGCAACGGCCGTCACGCTCGTCCAGCCCGGCACCGGCCGGGTGCTCGGGATGGGCCAGTCCAAGCCGTACGGCTTCGGCAAGGACGAGACGCAGATCAACTACTCCGTGGACAAGCGGATGGGCGGCTCGAACTTCGGCTTCCCGACCGGCTCCACCTTCAAGCCGTTCGTCGCGGCCGCGGCCATCGAGCAGGGCATGCCGCCGACCAAGATGTACGCCTCCCCGCACGACATGGAGTACCCGAGCGGCGTGCAGACCTGCGGCGACAAGCCCTGGGTCAACGACAGCAAGCCCAAGGACCGGGTGGAGAACGAGTCGGAGTCCGAGGTCGGCCCGTACGGGATGAGGGAGGCGATGGCCAAGTCGGTCAACACCTACTTCGTCGAGATGATCAGTGACATCGGGCTCTGCCCGGTCACCGAGATGACCACGAAGCTCGGCGTCGTCCCGGCCGACGGCGCCAAGCTGCCGGAGGTGCCCGCCATCGCGCTCGGCACCCAGGGCATGTCCCCGCTGACCATGGCCAACGCCTACGCGACCTTCGCCAACCGGGGTGTCCGCTGCACCCCGATCGCCATCGAGTCGATCACCGACGCGCACGGCAAGGCGCTCTCCGTCCCGAAGTCGCAGTGCGAGCGGGTGATGTCGGAGAAGACCGCCGACACCATCAACACGCTGCTGCTCGGCGTGGTCGACTCCGGTACCGGTGCCCAGGCGGGTCTCACCGACCGGCAGAGCGCGGGCAAGACGGGTACGACCGAGAACCGCTACAACGCCTGGTTCGTCGGGTACACCCCGAACATGTCCGGCGCGACGTGGGTCGGCTCGGCGGGCCTCAAGCAGGTGTCGATGGAGAACATCACCATCGGCGGCGAGTTCTACGACAAGGTCTACGGTGGCGGGCTGCCCGGCCCGATCTGGAAGCAGGCGGTGACGGGCGCGCTGGCGGGCCGGGAGAACCAGAGCTTCCAGACGGTGTTCGTCGGGGACACCGCCTCCCCGTCCGGGGGCGCCCGCGGCAACCAGCCGACGCAGCCGAGCAACCCCGCCCCGGCCAAGCCGCGGAAGCCGGGCAAGCCCGGCCGTGACGGCAAGCCGGGCGACGGCGATCCCGGGGCGACGGTCGCCGGGGCCACCGGGGGCGGCCTTCCCACCGACCCCTTCCCCGGCGTCCCCATCCCGCCGGGCGTGATCGGCGGCGGCGGCGACGTCCAGTAGCCCGCGCGGGGAGCCCGCGTAGAGAGGGAGAGGCCCCCGCCGGATTCCGGCGAGGGCCTCTTTTCCGTATCCAGGACCCCCAATCCCGGCTCCTTGGAGCGGGACCGGGACCTGTCGACCTAGACGAGCCGCTGCTTGACGGCGGCGGCGACGCGGCCGCCGTCCGCCAGGCCGGCGACCTTCGGGTTCACGATCTTCATGACGGCGCCCATCGCGCGCGGCCCCTCGGCCCCCGCCGCCTTCGCCTCGGCGACGGCCTGCGCGACGATCTCGCCGAGCTCCTCGTCCGTGAGCTGCTTGGGCAGGTACTTGTCGAGGAACTCGCCCTCCGCGAGCTCCCGCGCGGCCGACTCGGCGCGACCACCCTGGCTGAACGCCTCCGCGGCCTCGCGGCGCTTCTTCGCCTCCTTGGCGATCACCTTGAGGACTTCGTCGTCGGACAGCACCCGTGCTTCCTTGCCCGCGACCTCCTCCTTGGTGATGGCGGCGAGGGTCAGTCGCAGCGTGGACGAGCTGAGCTCGTCGCGCGCCTTGATGGCAGCGGTGAGGTCTTCCTGGAGCTTGGCCTTGAGCGTGGTCATGCACCGAGTCTGCCAGGTGCGGCGGCGTCGGCGCCCGCCGGTTTTCCGCCGGGGGGACGCGGGGTGCGACGATGGGGTCATGCGCGCGCGTTACGGAGTACCCCTGAAGGTCGGTGCCGGGATCGCGGCGGTGGGGGCCGCTGGTGTGGCCTACGCGGCCGGATTCGAGGCACGGTCGTTCCGGCTGCGCCGGGTGACGGTTCCCGTCCTCCCCACCGGCATGCGACCCCTGCGGATACTGCAGGTGTCGGACATCCACATGGTGGGCGGGCAGCGCAAGAAGCGCGCCTGGCTCCAGTCGCTCGCCGGGCTGCGCCCGGACTTCGTGGTGAACACGGGCGACAACCTGTCCGACACCGAGGGCGTGCCGGAGGTGCTGGACGCCCTCGGGCCGCTGATGTCGTTCCCCGGCGTGTACGTCTTCGGCTCGAACGACTACTACGGGCCGCGGCTGCGCAATCCCGGGCGCTATCTGATCGAGAAGGCCCAGGGCAGGCACGGGTTGAACGGCAACAAGCCGGTTGTCGGCGCCGTCCACAACCCGTGGGAGGAGCTGCGCGACGCCTTCGACGCGGCCGGCTGGCTGAACCTGACCAACACGCGGGCCCGGATGAAGCTGGACGGACTGGAGATCGCCTTCACCGGTCTGGACGACCCGCACATCAAGCGGGACCGCTACGCGATGGTCGCGGGCGGCCCGGACGCGGACGCCGACTTCTCGATGGCGGTGGTCCACGCCCCGTACCTGCGCGTCCTCGAAGCGTTCACCGCCGACCGCTACCCGCTGATCCTGGCCGGCCACACGCACGGCGGGCAGCTGTGCGTCCCGTTCTACGGGGCGCTGGTGACCAACTGCGACCTCGACACCGACCGGGTCAAGGGCCTGTCCACGCACACGGCGAACGGCAACCGCGCCTACCTCCACGTCTCGGCCGGCTGCGGCACCAACCGCTTCACCCCGGTCCGCTTCGCCTGCCCGCCGGAGGCCACCCTGCTGACGCTGACCGCGCGGCAAGCCGGCTGACCATCGCGCGGGGCACCCCGCGGGCCCGGGCGCCCCGCGAAAACCGGATTTCGTCTCCGGCCGACGGTCCGCTAAAGTAATCGATGTCGCCAGGACAGCACACGCTGCACAGGCGGCGATCGGGGTGTAGCGCAGCTTGGCAGCGCGCTTCGTTCGGGACGAAGAGGTCGTGGGTTCAAATCCCGCCACCCCGACTTCGTAAGCAGACAAGGGCTTGATCCGCATCGCGGGTCAAGCCCTTCCTGCGTCTCCGCTTCTTCTTCGCGCGCCCGGTCGTCGGTGGGGTGCGCCCGAGCCCGAGGTTCGTGTCGTCCTTGTCTTCCTCAGCCGTCTCCGTGTGCTCGCGCCTGCCCGGTCTCCTTCGGCCGGGGTGGCGGCCCGTCCGGATGTCGCCGACGGTGCTGCGGACCGAGGTGCTCGGCGGGCTCGTGGTCGCGCTGGCGCTGGTTCCCGAGGCGATCTCCTTCTCGATCATCGCCGGGGTCGACCCGGCCGTCGGCCTGTTCGCCTCGTTCACCATGGCGGTGGTGATCTCGATCGTCGGCGGCCGGCCGGCGATGATCTCGGCCGCGACGGGCGCCGTCGCGCTCGTGATCGCACCGCTCAACCGCGAGCACGGCTTCGGCTATCTGATCGCCGCGGTGATCCTGGCCGGTGTCTTCCAGATCGTGCTCGGCGCGCTCGGGGTGGCGAAGCTGATCCGTTTCATACCGCGTTCGGTGATGGTCGGCTTCGTCAACTCCCTCGCCATCCTCGTCTTCATGGCGCAGGTCCCACAGGTGCGTGACGTGCCGTGGGCCGTGTATCCGCTGGTCGCCGGCGGGCTCGCGCTGATGGTGTTCTTCCCGAGGGTCACCAAGGTGGTCCCGGCCCCGCTGGTGTCCATCGTCATCCTCACGGCGATCACCGTCGCCGCCGGCATCGCGGTGCCCACCGTCGGGGACATGGGCGCGCTGCCCACCTCCCTGCCGGTCCCGGGGCTGCCGGACGTGCCGTTCACCCTGGACACCCTGACGCTCGTTGCCCCGTACGCGCTCGCCATGGCGGTGGTCGGGCTGATGGAGTCGCTGATGACGGCGAAGCTGGTCGACGAGATCACCGACACCCGCTCCGACAAGACGCGCGAGTGCGTCGGCCAGGGCGTCGCGAACATCGTCACCGGCTTCCTCGGCGGTATGGGCGGCTGCGCGATGATCGGCCAGACCATGATCAACGTGAAGGTGTCCGGCGCCCGCACCCGGCTGTCGACCTTTCTCGCCGGCGTCTTCCTGATGGTCCTCTGCGTCCTGTGCGGGCCCGTCGTGTCCCGGATCCCGATGGCCGCGCTGGTCGCCGTCATGGTGATGGTCTGTTTCGCGACCTTCGACTGGCACTCGGTGGCCCCGAGGACCCTCAAACGGATGCCGGCGGGCGAGATCACCGTCATGGTGCTCACCGTCGCCTGTGTCGTCGCCACCCACAACCTCGCGGTCGGCGTCGTCGCCGGGTCGATCACCGCGATGGTCATCTTCGCCAAACGCGTCGCGCACCTGGCCACCGTCACGTCCGTGACGGACCCCGACGGCGGGGAGGTCGTCTACCGCGTGGCGGGCCAGCTCTTCTTCGCCTCCTCCAACGACCTCGTGGGGCGGTTCGACTACGCCGGAGACCCGGAGCGGGTCGTCATCGACCTGTCGTCCGCCCACATCTGGGACGCCTCGTCCGTCGCCGCCCTCGACGCCGTGGAGGTCAAGTACCGACAGCGCGGCAAGACCGTGGAGATCACCGGTCTGAACGAGCGCAGCGCGCGGCTGCACGGGACGCTCAGCGGCGAACTGTCGGCGGGTCACTGACGCCGCCGCCCGCCGCGATCCCCGTCGCGCCCGCCGCTGATCGGCCGGGGCGGCTCAGGTCGTCGGTGCGGCTCAGGTCGTCGGGTCGGCGAGGGCGGCGAGTTCCGCGCGGGTCAGGGCGAGCAGGTCGGGCGAGGGGTGGTCGGGGTCCACGCCGCGGGCGCGGGCGAGTTCGGTGAGATGGGTGAGGACCGTTTCGACCGAGGGGAAGGGGCCGGGCGGGCGCAGGAGCCAGACGCGGCCGCGTGGGCGGGGAGGGAGGCCCAGGGCGGCGATGACCTCGGCGGCCTCGGCTTCGAGGAGGTCGAGGTCCGGTCCCGCGAGCGGGGCGCACTCCACCTCCACGACGTGGCCGTGCCCGTCCAGGCGGGTTTCGACCGCCCAGCGGGTGCCGCGGTCCGGGACCCAGGTGCGGGCGGTTGGGGGCCATACGTACGGGAGGAAGATCCAGGCGTACGTCTCAGGCGCGGGCTCCCAGCCGAGCGCCTCCAGCTCCCGCACCTCGGGCAGCCGGTCGGGTTCCTGCTCGCTGTGGCCCGAGCGGCGTTCCGCGAGGGGGTGCGGCGGGCCGCTCTCGTCCCAGGACATGCGGGCACGCTATCCGACGCGAGAGGGGATCGGGGTGACCTCCGGGAGGCGTCGCGCGGACGGCATGTGGACGACGTCCACATGCCTTTGTAGGCTGCTCGGAAGTAGACGCCGTCCACATCACCGCCCACGCCAGGGGGCAACGCCTCACATGTCGGCACCCGACACCGGGCCGCCCCGGCCGGAAGCACCGCGGAAACGCAGCACCTACCGGCACGGCAACCTCCGCAACGCCCTCCTCGACGCGGCCCTCGAACTCGCGCGCGGGGGCGGCCCCGACGCCGTGTCGCTCCGCGAGGTGACCCGGCGCGCCGGGGTCTCGCCCAACGCCGCCTACCGGCACTTCGCCGACCGAGGGGCCCTGGTCCGCGCCCTGTCGCAGGCAGCCATGGCGCGGGTGGCCCTCGCGATGGAGGCCGAGCTCGACGGCCTGCCGGCCGCCGAGGACCCCGTCGCCCGCGCCCGGGCCCGCTTCCGCGCCGTGGGCACGGGGTACGTCCGCTTCGCCGTCACGGAGCCGGGTTGGTTCCGTACGGCCTTCCACGTCCCCGCAGACATGACCTACGCCACCGACGCCACGGCCGCCGGGGTCGCCGGGCCGACCCCGTTCGAGCTGCTCGGAGCCACGCTGGACGCCCTCGTGGAGACGGGCGCCCTGCCGGCCGAGCGCCGGCCCGGGGCGGAGCTCCTCGCCTGGTCGGCGGTCCACGGGCTGGCGGTCCTGGTCATCGACGGACCGCTGCGCGGGGTGACGCCGGAGCAGGCGCACGCCGCCGGCCAGGACGTGATCGCCATGATCGAGCGGGGGATCTGAGTCCCGGCCGGACTCAGCCGCGGTGGTCCAGCGGGTTCGCCGCGATCCGGGCCGCCGCGCCGCCCGCGACGTAGGCCGCCGCCGCGCAGTCGGGCTTGCGCACCGCCTGGTCCTCGACCAGCGTCAGGAACGCCTTGCCGAAGTCGAGCCGCGGATACTCCGCGAGGAGGTCGGCGAGGAACGACTCGGGGAACTCGCCCACCCGCAGCCCCGACACGTCCGCGCTCGTCCCGACCTGGAGGAGGTGGCTCTCCACGTCCCGGGCGGCCGTGACGTCGTCCCGCATGTGCAGGACGATCACTTCCTCCGCCCGCGCCCGCCGGGCGACGGGCCAGCCCAACCCCGCCGTCAGGACGCGCGCGACATGGCCGCCCGCCTCCTCGAACGGCAGCGTGTGGCTGTCGAACGGGGCGGTCAGGCCCAGGTCGTGCAGCAGCGCGCCGACGTAGAACAGCTCGGCGTCGTAGGTCAGGTCGTGCTGCCGCGCGTACCACGCACCGAAGGCGTACGAGCGGATCGAATGGTTCAGCAGGGTCGCGTCCGCGTACTCGGACGCGATCTCCAGCGCGGCGCGCCCTGCATCGGTGTCAAAGGTCCAGGTCATGAGCGCAGCGTAGGGCCCCGGCATCGAACTCCCTTACTACTTCCGGGTGAAGTCCACTTCCGCCGGCCCCTCCTCCCCCGGCCAGGACAGCAGCCGCGTCACCGCGGGCGGGCTCTCGGCGAGGACGCTGCCGCGCGCGACGACGTACCGGGGGCGGACCTGGCGGCGGATCGCCTCCTGCGGCGACTCGGCCGGGAGCAGCAGGAACGAGGCCGCGGCGCCCGGCGCGATGCCGTACTCCGCCTCGGACAGGCCGAGCACCCGCGCCGCGCGGTCCGTCACCATCGAGAACGCCACCGGGATCTCGTCGGCGCCCGTCAACTGGGCCGCGTACAGGCCCACCAGGGCGGTCTGCAGCGGGTTGGCGGTCCCGAGGGCGTTCCACGGGTCCATCACGTCGTCGTGGCCGAAGGCCACGTTCACGCCCGCCGCCAGCATCTCCTTGACCTGGGTGAGGCCGCGCCGCTTGGGGTAGCCGTCGAAGCGGCCCTGGAGGTTGAGGTTGGCGAAGGGGTTCGCGACGAGGTTGATCCCGGAACGCGACAGCAGCCGTTGCAGTTTGAAGCTGTACCCGCCGCCGTAGGAACCCATCGCCGTCGTGTGGGAGGCCGTCGCGCGCTCCCGCAGGCCCGAGCGCAGCGCGAGCGTGGCCAGCACCTCCACGAACCGGGACTGCTCGTCGTCGATCTCGTCGCAGTGCGCGTCGACGCGCAGCCCGTGCTCCTCGGCCAGCGCGAAGGCGGTCGCCAGCGAGGCGATCCCGTCCTCCCGGGTGTCCTCGAAGTGCGGGATCGCGCCGACCACGTCCGCGCCGCGCCGGACCGCCTCGCGCAGCAGCGCCGCGCCGTCCGGGAAGGAGACGATGCCCTCCTGCGGGAAGGCCACGATCTGGAGCGTCAGCACGTCCCGCACCCGGTCGCGGACCTCCAGCAGCGCGTCCAGCGCGGTCAGCGCCGGATCGGTGACGTCGCAGTGGGTGCGCACGTGCAGCACGCCCTGGGCCGCCTGCCAGCGCAGCACCTCCGTGGCGCGGGCGATCACGTCCTCGCGGGTCAGGGTCTTCTTGCGCTCGCTCCAGCAGGCGATGCCCTCCCAGAGGGTGCCGGACGCGTTGGGCCGCGGCTCGCCGGCGGTCAGGGCGGTGTCCAGGTGGATGTGCGGTTCGACGAAGGGGGGCGTGAGCAGCCCGCCGTGCGCCTCGATCAGCACACCGGTCGCCGGTGGTTCCTTCTGATCGTCGTACGGGACGACCCGTGCGATCCGTCCGTCCTCGGACACCTCCACGTCGGACAGGCCGTGTGCGTTCAGCAGCCGGGCGCCCCGGACGATCATCCGCATGAGGCCAGCGTAGGGGCGCTCGCGTGCGCCGGCCACGATGCGCCCGTTCGGCCTACTCGGCATCCCGGCGCCCGGTACGGCAAGGTGGGGCCATGACCAGCGACACCGATGTGACCTGCGCACCGTCCCCCGAGATGCCCGATTGGGAGAAGCGCTTCCGGGCCCCGCGCGTCGGGCTCCCCGAATGGGCCGAGGACGCCCCGGACCGCTCGCTCTTCGTCTCCAACGTGACGGGGACCTACGAGCTGTACGCGTGGGATCGCGCCACCGGCGCCCGGCGGCAGGCCACGGACCGCCCCAACGGCACCACCGACGGCACCCTCTCCCCCGACGGCGAGTGGATCTGGTGGTTCTCCGACACCGACGGCGACGAGTTCGGCACCTGGGTGCGCCAGCCCTTCGCGGGCGGCCCCGACGAGCCGGCCACCCCCGGCCTCGAGCCCTCGTACCCGGCCGGCCTGGCCATCGGCCGGGACGGCACGGCCGTCGTGGGCCGTTCCACGGACGAGGAGGGCACCACCCTCCACGTCGTGCGGCCCGGCGGGGGCGAGCCGACCCTGATCTACCGGCACCGCGAATCGGCGGGCGTCGGCGACCTGTCCCGGGACGGCACCCTGATCGCGATCGAGCACACCGAGCACGGGGACGCGATGCACTCGTCGGTGCGGGTGGTCACCCTCGACGGCGCCACCGTCGCCGAGCTGGACGACTCCGCGGGCGGCAGCAAGGAGCTGGGCCTCGGCGTGCTCGGCTTCGCACCGGTCGCGGGCGACACCCGGCTGCTCGTCGCGCACCAGCGGCGCGGTCGCTGGGAGCCGATGGTGTGGGACGTGGCGACCGGCACCGAGGAGGAGTTGGCGATCGACCTGCCGGGCGACGTGGGCGCCGAGTGGTACCCGGACGGGTCCGCGCTGCTGATCCACCACGGGTTCGAGGCGCGCAGCGAGCTGTGGCGGTACGACCTGGCGGCACGGGAACTCGTCCGCGTGGACACCCCGCCGGGGTCGGTCTCGGGGGCGACGGCCCGGCCGGACGGGACGGTGGAGTACCAGTGGTCCTCGGCCGCCGAGCCGGCGACGATCCGGTCCACCGCGGGCGGGATCGTGCTCGACCCGCCCGGTTTCCGGCCGCCGGGCTCGGTCCCGGTGGAGGACGTGTGGGTGGAGGGCCCGGGCGGGCGCGTCCACGCGCTGGCGCAGCGGCCCGTCGGCCACGGCGACGGGCCCTTCCCGACGGTCTTCGAGATCCACGGCGGCCCCACCTGGCACGACAGCGACGCCTTCGCCGCCACCCCGGCGGCCTGGCTCGACCACGGCTTCGCGGTGGTGCGGGTCAACTACCGCGGCTCGACCGGGTACGGGCGGGAGTGGACCGACGCGCTCAAGCACCGGGTCGGGCTGATCGAGCTGGAGGACATCGCGGCGGTCCGCGAGTGGGCCGTCGACTCCGGCCTCGCCGACCCGGCCCGGCTCGTGCTGTCGGGCGGCTCGTGGGGCGGGTACCTGACCCTGCTGGGCCTGGGCACGCAGCCGGACGCCTGGGCGGTGGGCCTGGCCGCCGTACCCGTGGCGGACTACGTGACGGCCTACCACGACGAGATGGAGGCCCTGAAGTCCCTGGACCGCACCCTCTTCGGCGGCACGCCCGAGGAGGTCCCCGAGCGGTTCGAGGCGTCCTCGCCGCTGACCTACGTGGACGCGGTGACGGCGCCCGTCCACATCGCGGCGGGCGTGAACGACCCGCGCTGCCCGATCCGGCAGATCGACAACTACGTGGAGCGGCTCGCGGCGCGCGGGGCGGTGCACGAGGTGTACCGGTACGACGCCGGGCACGGCTCGCTCGTGGTGGAGGAGCGGATCAAGCAGGTCCGGATGGATCTGGAGTTCGCCCTCAAGCACCTTCCCGCCTGACCCGACACCGGTGATCCGGTGCGCCCCCCGTACGGTGGTGGGGTGCACCGGTTTCTCCTGACCCCGCGCTGGTGGGGGATCAACGTCTTCGTCGCGCTCGCCATCCCCTTCTGCCTGTTCATGGGCACCTGGCAGCTCGGCCGCTTCGAGGACCGCGTCGGCGACCACCGGGAGGCCACCGACCGGCGGCCCGACGAGCAGGCCGCCGCGCCGCTGGACTCGCTGCTCCCGGTGGACAAGAAGACCTCCGGACGGCTGGCTTCCGCGGCCGGGGTGTACGGGGAACAGCTGCTGGTCCCCGAGCGCGATCTCGACGGCAGGAACGGCTTCTACGTCCTGAACCTGCTCAAGACCGACTCCGGCAAGGCCCTCCCGGTGGTCCGGGGCTGGCTGCCGGGCGACGCGGACGCGGCGAAGGCGCCGGCCGCGCCGGGCGGTCGGGTGGAGGTCACCGGGGCGCTCCAGGCGTCCGAGAACTCGGGGACGAAGGGCGTCCACGCGCAGGGCGGCCTGCCGGCCGGGCAGCTCGGGGTGATCGGCGCGGCGACGCTGGTGAACCTGGTGCCGGAGCCGCTGTACGACGCCTGGCTGACCGTGCGGACCCCGTCGGACGGGATGCTCGCGGTGCCCGCGAAGGCACCGGACAACACCGGGCTCGACCTGAAGGCGTTCCAGAACCTCGGCTACACCGGGGAGTGGTTCGTCTTCGCCGCCTTCGTGCTGTTCATGTGGTTCCGCTTCTACCGGCGCGAGGTGGAGACCCTGCGGGACGCGCAGGCCGGCCTGGTGCCGGAGCGGCCCCGGCCGGCGGCTACGGCTTCGACGGCGTCGGCAGGGGAATGACGCCCGTCCGGTAGACCGTCCCGCCGCAGGCCGCCGGGATCGTGGCCTGCGTCGTGGGGGCGCCCGCCGCCGGCGTGTGGGACACCTCCACCCCGGTCGGTACCGGGTCGGGGCCCGCGCCCAGCGGGTCGGAAGCCGGGGCACCGGCGCCCGCGGTACCGGCCGCGCCGCCGTCGCTCCCGGAGGGCTTCGCCGACGGGTCGGCGGTCCCCGCCGGGCAGGAACGTTCCGAGGGCACCCAGGCGAACCGGACCTCGTACGCCGCGTTCGGCTGGAGCACGACCACCGGGGACTCCGCGGACGGGTCGGGCAGCAGCGCGCTCGCCGGGTCGCCCGCGGTGTGGTCGACCACGGCCACCGCCGCGCTCCGCCCGGGCGGCCGGGGGGTGGTCGCGGGGGCGGCGGTCACCGTGTCCGGGCCGGAGGCCAGGCAGCCCCGGTCCGAGACGTTGGTGACCTTGAAGCTGCCGTACACCGTGCCGTCGGCCCCGGGCGTGCGGGCGCCGCCCCGGACCCCGAGCTGCGCGGCGGTGCACTCGGGAACGCCCTGCACCGCGCCGATCGGGGGCAGCTGGGAGTTGCGGCTCTCGTGGCCGGTGGTACCGGCCGAGGCGCCGCCGGTCGGGCCCGCGCCCGCGCGGTCCGTCGGGGAGCCGCTCGGGTGCGGGGCGGGACCGCCGCCGGTGTCGCCCGCCCCACGATCGCCGCCGGTGGGGGCCTTGGAGAAGGCGTGCGTCCCCGAGCCGTTCTGGTGCGGGTCCGAGGAGCCGCCCGTCTTGCCGCCCTGGGCCTGCCCGTGCCCGGCCATGGCCGGGTGTCCGGCGGCGCCGCTGCCCGCGGTACCGGTCAGGCGCAGGACCGTCGGGACGGCGGCCCCGGCCAACAGCACGGCCGCGGCCGCGCCGACGAGGGCGCGACGCTTGCGGGCGCGGCGGGCGGGGACCGCGTGGCGCAGCCGCTCCAGCGCGTGCTCGGAGGGCTCCAGGCCCCCTACGGCGCCGCTCAGCAGGGCGCGCAGTTGCCGCTCCGCCATGGCGTCGGGGCCGGCCGGGCGGCTGGTGTGGTCGTCCGTCATGACTGCGCAGCCTCCATCGCCACCCGCAGCGCGGCAATGCCCCGCGAACCGTACGCCTTCACCGAGCCGAGCGATACGCCGAGCGTCTCGGCGACCTGGGCCTCGGTCATGTCCGCGAAGTACCGCAGTACCAGTACCTCGCGCTGCCGTCGCTGGAGTCCCCGCATCGCCTTGATCAGGTCGTCGCGCTCCAACCGGTCGTACGCGCCCTCCTCCGCGCTCGCCATGTCCGGCATGGGCTTGGAGAGCAGCTTCAGGCCGAGGATGCGGCGGCGCAGCGCGGAGCGCGACAGGTTGACGACGGTCTGGCGGAGGTACGCCAGCGTCTTGTCGCGGTCGCGGACCCGGTTGCGGGCCGAATGGACGCGTATGAACGCCTCCTGGACCACGTCCTCGCAGGACGCGGTGTCGTCGAGGAGCAGCGCGGCGAGCCCGAGGAGGGAGCGGTAGTGGACCTGATAGGTCTCGGTGAGGTGGTCGACCGTGGTGCCCGCGACGACGGCTTTCCCGGCGGGCGACCCGGCGGTCTCTCCCGCGGCCCGCACGGTCGCGCTCCCGGCGGATTCCGCGCTCTCGCGGGGCGCGGGCACCCGACCGCCCCGGGTCGGCAGCGCCGCCGCCGGTACGCCGGTCGGCGGCACGGGAAGGATCATCGGGAAGCCGCCGGGTGCGGGGGAGCGACGTCGCGCGGGAGCGGTGCGCGCCGGAGCGACGGTGAAGTCGAGCAATGCCTCTGCCACGCCCGTTGGACACGCGTGGCCCCCCGGGGGTTGTACGCGCGGGGCGCGGTGGTCGGCCAATTCCCCGTTGCCCTCATGCGCACCTGATCTTCCCGTTCGCCCCGTTTATCCAGGCGGCAGTCGGGCCATCACCTTGATCAAGGGATCGTCACCGATCCTACAAAGCGATTTACGCGAATTCACCCGCGATCAGTTCCGAGATCTGCGTCGCGTTCAACGCCGCGCCCTTGCGCAGGTTGTCGGCGCAGACGAAGAACTCCAGGGAACGGTTGTCGTCGAGCGACGCCCGCACCCGGCCCACCCAGGCCGGATCGGTCCCGGCCGCGTCCACCGGCGTCGGGAACTCCCCCGCCGCCGGATCGTCCACGAGGACCACCCCGGGTGCCGTTTCCAGCGTCTTGCGGGCCTGCCCGGCGTCCACTTCGCGCTCGAACCGGGCGCGTACGGTCAGCGAATGCCCCTCCAGCACGGGAACCTGTACGCAGGTCACCGCGATCGGCAGCTCCGGCAGGTCCAGGATGCGCCGGGTCTGCGACCGCACGGCCAGCTCGTGCGAGGACCAGCCGCCCTCGCGCAACTCACCCGACCAGGGCACCACGTTCAGCGCGAGCGGCGCCGCGAAGGGCCCGGTGTCGTCGCCCACGACGCGCCGCACGTCCCCGGGTTGCTCCCCCAGCGAGGTCCCGGCGACCAGCGAGAGCTGGCGGCGCAGTGCCTCCGTACCGGCCCGGCCGGCGGCGCTCGCGGCCTGGTACGAGGAGACGGCCAGGTCGACCAGCCCGTAGTCGGCGTGCAGCGCGCCCACGGCGGCGATCATGGTGGCGGTCACACAGTCGGGCCCCGCGACGATGCCGCGCGGCCTGACCCGTACGGCGTGCCCGTTCACCTCGGGCACCACCACCGGCACATCGGGGTCGTCACGGAAGGCAGCCGACTGGTCCACGGCGACGGCACCGCGCGCCGTCACGGCGGGAGCCCACTGCGCGGACACCCCGGCCGGTGTCAGGAACAGCACGACATCGCCCGTCCCGAGGCCGTCGAAGGCGTCCTCGTTGAGCGCGAGCACCTCGGTCTCCCGGCCGCGCACGGCCAGCACCCGGCCGGCGGAGCGCGGCGAGGCGATCAGGCGGATGTCGCCCCAGACGTCGGCGCGCTGGGACAGTATCCGCAGGACGACGGAGCCGACCGCTCCGGTCGCCCCGACCACGGCGAGCGCCGGGGCCGGGGCCGACCGGGTGCCGGTCATCGTCCGGTGCCTCCGTAGACGACGGCCTCGTCGCTGTCGGAGTCGAGGCCGAAGGCCGTGTGCACGGCGCGGACGGCCTCGTTGACGTCGTCCTGGCGGGTCACGACCGAGATCCGGATCTCGGAGGTCGAGATCAGCTCGATGTTGACGCCCGCGTCGGACAGCGCCTGGAAGAACGAGGCGGTGACGCCGGGGTTCGTCTTCATGCCCGCGCCGACCAGGGAGATCTTGCCGATCTGGTCGTCGTAGCGCAGCGAGTCGAAGCCGATCGCGCCCTTCGCCTTCTCCAGGGCGTCGATGGCCTTGTGGCCCTCGGCCTTGGGGAGGGTGAAGGAGATGTCGGTGAGCCCCGTCGAGGCCGCCGACACGTTCTGCACGATCATGTCGATGTTGATCTCGGCGTCCGCGATCGCGCGGAAGATCGCCGCGGCCTCGCCCGGCTTGTCCGGGACGCCCACGACCGTGATCTTGGCTTCGGAGACGTCGTGCGCGACTCCGGAGATGATGGCGTGCTCCACCGGCTCGTCCCCTTGCGGATTCTCGTTGCTGACCCAGGTGCCCGGCAGTCCGGAGAAGGACGAGCGGACGTGGATCGGGATGTTGTAGCGGCGCGCGTACTCGACGCAGCGGTGCAGCAGCACCTTGGAGCCGGAGGCCGCCAGCTCCAGCATGTCCTCGGAGGAGATCCAGTCGATCTTCCGGGCCTTCTTCACGACGCGGGGGTCCGCGGTGAAGACGCCGTCGACATCGGTGTAGATCTCGCAGACCTCGGCGTCCAGCGCCGCGGCCAGCGCGACGGCGGTGGTGTCCGAACCGCCGCGGCCCAGCGTGGTGATGTCCTTGCTGTCGGCCGACACACCCTGGAAGCCGGCGACGATGGCGATGTTGCCCTCGTCCAGCGCGGTGCGGATACGGCCCGGCGTGACATCGATGATGCGCGCTTTGTTGTGGACCGAGTCGGTGATGACACCTGCCTGGCTGCCGGTGAACGACTGGGCCTCGTGGCCCAGGTTTTTGATCGCCATGGCCAGCAGGGCCATGGAGATCCGCTCTCCCGCCGTCAGCAGCATGTCGAACTCACGACCGGCAGGCATCGGGGATACCTGCTCGGCGAGATCGATCAGCTCGTCCGTCGTGTCGCCCATCGCGGATACCACGACGACCACCTGGTGGCCGTTCTTCTTGGCATCCACGATCCGCTTGGCGACACGCTTGATGCCCTCGGCATCGGCTACGGAGGAGCCTCCGTACTTCTGCACGACAAGGCCCACGTGCGCTCCTCGCTCAATCCATTACTGCGGTCAGTCACGCAGTCTAACGAGCGACCGGAATCCGACCGCCACGTACCACATCATGAGACCACCCGGAAGCGGCCGGCCCGGTGGCCCCGGCCCGGTCATGATCCGTCAGGCCCCCCTAGGCGCGCCCGATGCCGCCCAGTTCCTGCGCCATGACCTCGCCGGCCTGCTCCGCGAGGTCGTCCTCGGCGAGGTCCTCGTCCGTGTCCAGGCCGTCGAGGGCGTCCAGCGGCTGGTCGAGGCGCACGTGGGCGACCAGCGACTGGAGCGCGCGCAGGGTGGCCGAGGCCGTCGAGCCCCAGTTGGAGAAGTAGGAGAACTGCCACCACCACAGCGCCTCGGCGGTCCGGCCCGCGCGGTAGTGCGCGAGCCCGTGCCGCAGGTCGGCCACGACATCGGCGAGGTCGTCGGAGATCCGGTGCGCGACCGGCGCCTTGCGCGGCTCGTAGGGGTCGAAGACCTCCGAGTACACGTCGACCGGGTCGAGCATGTACGCGAACCGCTCGCGCAGCTCGTCCACGTCCGGCTCGGGGCCCAGGTCGGGCTCGTACCGCTCGTCCGGCAGGACGTCCTGGTACGCGCCCAGCCGGCCGCCCGCCAGCAGCAGCTGCGAGACCTCCAGCAGGAGGAAGGGCACCGCGCTGTCCGGGTCCTCGCCCTTGGCCACCTCGGTGACCGCGACGATGAAGGAGTCGATCTGGTCCGCGATCTGGACGGCGAAGTCGTCCGGATCCTGGCCCAGAGCGTGCAGCGTTGCGTCAGACATCGAGAAGTCGCCTTCCTTCAAAGGCCCGCCCGAGCGTGACCTCGTCCGCGTACTCCAGATCTCCCCCGACGGGGAGTCCGCTGGCCAGGCGGGTGACCTTCAGGCCCATGGGCTTGATCATGCGGGCGAGGTAGGTGGCGGTCGCCTCGCCCTCGAGGTTCGGGTCGGTGGCGAGGATCAGCTCGGTGACCGTGCCGTCCGCGAGGCGCGCCAGCAGCTCGCGGATGCGCAGGTCGTCCGGGCCGACGCCCTCGATCGGGCTGATCGCGCCGCCGAGGACGTGGTACTTCCCCCGGAACTCGCGCGTCCGCTCGATCGCGACCACGTCCTTGGGCTCCTCCACGACGCAGATCACCGACGGGTCGCGGCGCGGATCGCGGCAGATCGCGCACCGCTCCTCCTGCGCCACGTTCCCGCACACCGCGCAGAACCGGACCTTGTCCTTCACTTCGAGCAGCGCGTGCGCCAGCCGGCGGACGTCGGTGGGCTCGGCCTGGAGGATGTGGAAGGCGATCCGCTGCGCGCTCTTGGGACCGACGCCGGGCAGCCTGCCCAGTTCGTCGATGAGGTCCTGGACCACGCCTTCGTACAACGGACTGCCTTCTTTCGATGTCTGGCTTTGCGTTTACTTCGATGTCTGCGTTTACACGGGCTGGAGGGTTACAGGGCCTGAGGGGTTACAGGGGCTGAGGGCGTCAGAACGGAAGGCCGGGGATGCCACCGCCGCCGAAGCCCTGGGCCAGGGGGCCCAGCTTCTCCTGCTGGAGGGCCTGCGCGTTCTCGTTGGCCGCCTGGACCGCGGCGACCACCAGGTCCGCGAGGGTCTCGGTGTCCTCGGGGTCCACCGCCTTCGGGTCGATGACGAGGGCGCGCAGCTCACCGGAGCCGGTGACCGTGGCCCTCACCAGGCCGCCGCCCGCCTGGCCCTCCACCTCGGCCTGCGCCAGTGCCTCCTGGGCCGCGGCGAGATCCTGCTGCATCTTCTGGGCCTGCTGGAGCAGCTTCTGCATGTCGGGCTGGCCACCACCGGGAATCACAGGGCACTCACTCCATAGCTACGGATGCTTCTCAACACTCGGTCAATCCGAGCCTACGTGCTCCCCGCGCGCAGCGCCCTACGCCGTGAGGACCAACTCTTTCGAGTGAGAGAGCCGGGGTGCGCGCACCTGCTGGAGCCCTCCTTGTGAGCGGAAATCGCGGGATTCGTTGTCCATCGCGCGTCATTCGAAGGTAGGAAGTGCATGCGCACCATTGCGCACACGCGCACCACCACACGTCAGCGCAGGCAGAGGGAGTGCCGGTGAGTCAGCCGGAGATGCAGCCCGAGGGCCCACCCCGGGATCCCGCAGAGGACGGCGACCTGACCGGCCGGCCGTTTCCTCTCGGGGACTGGGGCGAACCCGCCGAGCGGCTCGACGAGCTCTACCGGCGGGTCGAGGCCGACGCCCTGCGCACCGCCGAGTGGTACCTGGTGGATCGGACCTGGAAGCGGCGCGGCGCGCGCACCCTGCGGGTGGGCGCGGCCCTGGGCGCCGTCGCGGGCGCCTCGATGCCGCTGCTGGAGGTGACGGGCTCCGCGCCGGGGGCGGCCTCGTACGGCTACCTGTGCCTGCTGCTCGGTGCGGCCTGCCTGGCCTGCGACCGGTTCTTCGGCCTGACCTCGGGCTGGATGCGGGACGTGGCCACGGCGCAGGCCGTACAGCGCCGGCTCCAGACCCTCCAGTTCGACTGGGCCTCGGAGAACGTACGGGAGGTCCTGGGCCCGACCGAGGGCACGGCGAGCGAGGCGGCCGAGCGCTGCCTGACCGTCCTGCGCCGCTTCTCGGAGGACATCACGGAGCTGGTGCGCTCCGAGACCGCGGACTGGATGGTCGAGTTCCGGGCCGGCCCGGCCCCGCTGGTCATGCAGTCCCTGGGCGCCGCGGCCGGCCGGCCGGAGCCGGGCATCCCCCCGGCGCGTTTCGCCCTCCCCCCGGGCACCCGCCCGAACATGCCGCGCCAGCGTCCCCCGGAACAGCCCCGCTGAGGCCGGGCCGGGGGCACGACCGGCGCGCTCAGCTGAAGATGATCATCGAACCCTGGCCCAGGCTCCGGGTCGCCGCGGCGTGCAGTCCGAGCCACACGTGCCGTTCCCGGGCGAAGGGACTCTCGTCGTACGGCATCGGTCCCGCGGGCTCCTCCAGGGACGTCGGACGGCCCGGCGGCGCGGGCGCGGCCGGCGGATTGCCCGGGTCTATCCCGATGGCGGGCGCCACGAAGGCCAGCTCCCGCAGCAGCCCCTGGGCGGAGCCCAACGGTCCGCCCCCGGCCAGCAGCTCCTCGTTGGCCAGCGGAGCGGGGAAGTCCACGGGCACGTAGGCCCCCGCGTGGTCGTAGTGCCACACGAGGTGCGACTGCTGGGCCGTGGGCTCGAACATCTCCAGCAGCTGCTCGTAGTCACCGCCCAGCTCGTCCACCGGCGTGACCGGGAGCCCGCAGATCCGGAGCAGGTACGCCCGGCGCAGGAAGTGCAGGGCGTCGTAGTCGAAACCGGCCACCGGGGCGACGTCGCCGCTGAGGCCCGGCATGTAGGCGAACACCGGGACGGACGGCAGGCCCGCCGCGCCCAGCGCCTTGTCGTACGAAGCGATCTCTTCCGCGAAGGGGTTGTCGGGGCTGTGGCACAGCACGTCGACAAGGGGGACCAGCCACAGGTCACAGGCCACGCGGGCTCCGATCAGTCGTTGCCGCCGATCGGGCCAGCGTAGTGCGCCGAACACGCTCCGCGAAGGGGTCGGTGGGCACCGGCCCACGGCGGGCCGGCGGGGTGGGGGGTGCGGGGGTGTGCGTGGGGCGTGGGCAGGGCGGGGGTGGGCGTCGGCGGGGTGGGCGCCGTTACAGCCCGGCGGCCCAGTCCAGCCCGTGCTGGTTGTAGGCGTGCACGATGCGGCGTACCTCCCGGGCGTCCGACCGCGTCACCGCGTCCACCAGCTCACCGTGGCCGTCCCACAGGGCCCGCCGCATCTCCGCCGCCGTCGCCTTCTGGAGGTGGGGCACGGAGAAGACCCAGCACTGGACGCGGATGCGGTGCAGGAACTCGGTGATGTAGGTGTTGCCGACCAGCCCGCTCAGCTCCCGCCAGAAACGCAGGTCGTAGCCGATCAGGATGTCGAGCGAACCGCTCCGCGCGGCCCGCCGGGCCTCCTCGGCGCGGCGGCGCACGGAGACCAGCGGCTCGGCGGAGCCGACCGCGGTGCCGCGTTCGACGAGCCGGCGGAAGATCCCGTCGACGACCAGGACCCGGGCCTCGACCATGCCCCGGAAGTCCTCGACGCTGTAGGTGCGCACCCGGAACCCACGGTGCTGCACCGACTCCAGCAGGCCCTGGGCCGAGAGGTCCACCAGCGCCTCGCGCACGGGGGTGGCGGAGACCTCGTACTTCTCGGCGATCTGCTTGACCGTGAACTCGGTGCCGGGAGGCAGGCGCGCCGCGAGCACCTCGTCGCGCAGCGCGTCCGCTATCTGCTGACGAAGTGTGTTGCGGGTGACAGCTCCGCTGCCTGGCATAGGGGTCCGTCTCCTCCGTGGGACTTCGGACACCTTAGACCGGCCGGTCCGGCCGAAACCGATCGGTGGGCAGGCAATAAACGGACATAGCGCCCGAACATCGGACGCCATGTCACGCGGATCGCGGGCGGGGGCGCGGGGGTGGGCCCGGGCCCGGGCCTGGGCGTGTGCGGGGGCGTGTGCGGGGGCGCAAGGTCGCGTGCGCCAGGCCGGGTGCGCCGGGTCCTGTCGCCTAGCCGGCCGTCGTGTGGCGGTCGGCGACCTCCAGCGCCGCGTCCAGCAGGGCCAGACCCTCCTTCGCCTCCGTCTCCGTGACGGTGCAGGGCGGGACCACATGCGTCCGGTTCATGTTCACGAAGGGCCACAGACCGGTGGCCTTGCAGGCGGCCGCGAACTCGGCCATCGGCGCGTTCGCGGCGCCGGCCGCGTTGTACGGGACGAGCGGCTCGCGCGTCGCCTGGTCCCGTACGAGTTCGACGGCCCAGAAGGCACCGAGGCCCCGGACCTCCCCGACCGACGGGTGCCGCTCGGCGATCGCGGCGAGCCCGGGGCCGATCACGTCCTCCCCGATGCGGGCGGCGTTCTCGACGATGCCCTCCTCCTCCATCGCGTTGATCGTCGCGACGGCGGCGGCGCAGGCCAGGGGGTGGCCGGAGTAGGTCAGGCCGCCCGGGTAGGGGCGGGTGGCGAAGGTCTCGGCGATCGCGCCGGAGATGGCCACGCCGCCGAGCGGCACGTACCCGCTGTTGACGCCCTTGGCGAAGGTGATCAGGTCCGGGGTGACGCCCCAGTGCTCGGCCGCGAACCAGGTGCCGGTGCGGCCGAAGCCGGACATGACCTCGTCCAGGACGAAGACGATCCCGTACCGGTCGCAGAGCTCGCGCACGCCCGCGAGGTAGCCGGGCGGCGGGGTCATGATCCCGGCCGTGCCCGGAACGGTCTCCAGGATGATCGCCGCGATGGTCTGCGGTCCCTCGAAGACGATGGTGTCGGCGAGGTGGGCGAGGGCGCGCTCGCACTCCTCGGCCTCGGTCGTCGCGTGGAAGGGCGAGCGGTAGAGGTAGGGGCCCCAGAAGTGCACGACACCGGCGGCGGCCGTGTCGGAGGGCCAGCGGCGCGGGTCACCGGTGAGGTTGATCGCGGCGGCGGTGGCGCCGTGATAGGAGCGGTAGGTGGAGAGCACCTTCTGCCGGCCGGTGTGCAGCCGGGCCATCCGGACGGCATTCTCGACGGCCTCGGCGCCACCGTTGGTGAAGAAGATCTTGTCGAGGTCGCCGGGGGTGCGCTCGGCGATGAGGCGTGCGGCCTCGGAGCGGACGTCCACGGCGAAGCCCGGGGCGAGGGTGCAGAGCCGGGCGGCCTGCTCCTGGATCGCGGCGACGACCTTGGGGTGCTGGTGGCCGATGTTGGTGTTGACCAGTTGGGAGGCGAAGTCGAGGTAGCGGTTCCCGTCGTAGTCCCAGAAGTACGACCCCTCGGCGCCGGCGACGGCCAGGGGGTCGATCAGGGCCTGGGCGGACCAGGAGTGGAAGACGTGGGCGCGATCGGCGGCCTTGACTGCCGCGCCGGTGACATGAGGGGTCATGCGGTCACGCTAGAAGTGCGCAGGTAGGGCGGTACATCGGCGGACTGTATGGGGGTGGCCGTCCGTCCTCGGCAGTCTGTCGGCGTCGCGCGCGGGGATGGACAGCTTCCTGCCAAGATGACAGCATGTTGTCATATCGGCTGGGCTCCGGTCCCTTCCGGTCCTTGCGCCAGTGCATGCGAGGGGCCGATGCATGCGAGCACCCGGCCACAGCGCGTGGCGGCCCAGGGGAGTCGGGGCCGCACTCACCAGGAGGCGAGCACCATGAGCGACACCTCGCGCGGGACCCCGCGCAAGCCGGTCCACCTGGCGGTGTACGACACGTACGCCGACTGGGAGAGCGGCCACACCACCGCGCACCTCGCCCGGCGCGGCCACCGGGTCCTGACGGTCGGTCCCGCCGCCGGGCAGCCCGTCACCACCATGGGCGGCCTCCGGATCCGGCCCGACCTGCCCTTGGCGGACCTGCGCCCCGAGGACTCTTCTCTGCTGATCCTCACGGGCGCCGACCTCTGGGACACGGGGGACGACCTCGCGCCGTTCGCCGCGAAGGCGCGCGAGTTCCTGGCGGCGGGAGTACCCGTCGCGGCGATCTGCGGAGCGACGGCCGGTCTCGCCCGCGAGGGCCTGCTGGACGGGCGTCGACACACGAGTGCGGCAGCGGCGTACCTGGCGCCGCAGCCCGGTTACGCGGGCGGCCCGCACTACGTCGAGGCCGACGCGGTCACGGACGGCGACCTGATCACGGCGGGGCCGACCGAGCCGGTGGCATTCGCCCGCGAGGTCTTCGCCCGGCTGGAGGTGTACCCGTCGGAGGCCCTGGACGCCTGGTACCGACTGTTCCACGACTCGGACGCCAGTGCGTTCCCGGTCCTGATGGCCGCCACGGCCTCCACAGCCTCCACGGAAGCGAACTCCGCCGATGCCTGAGCCGGGGCACGTCGGCGCGCCGGTCGCCCCGGAGCTTTCCGTACGGGGCCGGCAGGACCTGCTGAGCCGCGCCGCCCTCGGCGTCTTCCGGCTGAACGGCCAGTTCCTGGCCGTTTCGGAGGATCTCGCGCGCCCGGCCGGTCTGACGGCGGCGCGCTGGCAGGTGCTGGGCGCGGTGCTCCGCGAACCGCTGCCGGTCGCCGGGATCGCGCGGGTCATGGGCATCACCCGCCAGAGCGTCCAGCGCGTCGCCGACCTGCTCGCCACGAACGGGCTCGCCGAGTACGTGCCGAACCCCGCCCACCGGCGCGCGAAGCTGCTGCGACCCACGGAGGAAGGGCGGGCGGCGATCGCCCGTATCGCGCCCGGGCACGCGGCGCTGGCCGGGCGGCTGGCCGAGCAACTCGGCGAGGACGCCTTCGCGGAGGCGGTCCGCGCCTTGGAACGGCTGTCCGCCGCGCTCGACGTGCTCGACGCACTCGATGCCGGGGGCGCACGGGGCGCACGGGGTGCGGGCGGCGCCCCGGAGTAGTCCGACGCCTATTGTGTCGAAGTCAATAAGCCTGCAGGCAAAGCTTGTTGCCTGCCGGGACCCCGTCGCAGACTGCCGCACATGGAGCCGTTGAACGTAGTGGCACGACTGTGGGAGCGGATCGAGGCACGCGACTGGGACGGCATCGGCAAGTTGGTCGCCGAGGACGCGGTGATCGAATGGCCGGTCAGCGGTGAGCGCATCGTGGGCCGGGCCAACTTCATCGCCGTCCTCGCCGAGGACGACGACGGGGACGACGACGGGGACGGGGTGGCCGTGGAGGTCCTGCGCCTCCTCGCCGACGGGGACCTCGTCGTCACCGAGGTGGAGATACCTCAGGACCACGTGGTCTACCGGGCCGTCTCGCTGTGGACCGTGCGGGACGGGGAGGTCGTCGGGGCCCGGGAGTACTGGACCAGCCCGGGACAGGACCCGGCGCCCCGCTGGCGGGCGGGGTACGTCGAACCATTGGTGGCGGACTGAGACGCGAAGACGGAGCCACGGTCGGCATGGCGGGCCGAGTCGAGGTCGCGCCACGGGCCGGCTCGGAGGTCGAGGTCCGGGCCGAGTCGCGGTCGAGTCGGAGGTGCCAGACTGGCCGGGTGTACCCCCAGCTCCTCACCGCTACCGGCGTACTGGCCCTTTTGACCCTCGTGCCCGGGCCGGACATGGCGATCGTGACGAAGCGGGCCGTCTCGCGCGGTCGCGCCGACGGGCTGCGCACGGTCGGCGGGATCGCCCTCGGCCTGCTGCTGTGGGGCGCCCTCACCGTCGCCGGGCTCGCGGCGCTGCTGGCCGCCTCCGCCGAGGTGTACCTGGTGGTCAAGCTCGCGGGTGCGGGCTACCTCTGCTTCCTCGGCGTCCAGTCGTTGCGTCACGCGGGCGGCGGGCCGGCCGTACTGCCCGTACCGGACGAGGCGGCGGCGCCGGGCGGCGGGCGCTCGGGCGGCGGGCGGGCTGACGGGCGCTCGGGCGGCGGGCGGGCTGACGGGGGCGGCGGAAGCGCCTGGCGCACGGGCCTGATCAGCAACGCGCTCAACCCGAAGATCGCCGTCTTCTACACGGGCCTGCTGCCCACGCTCGCCCCGGCCGGTCTGCGCCCGGCGGCGGGCATGGCGCTGCTGGTGGGGGTCCACGTCCTGCTGACCCTGCTCTGGCTGGGCACGTACGTCTACGTCCTCTCCCGCGCCCGGCACTTCTTCGCGCGCCCGCGTGTCCGCAGGACCCTGGACCGGGTGACGGGTGCGGTCCTGATCGCCTTCGGCGTCCGGGTGGCGACGGCGGCCTCGTAACCCGCCGCCGGACCGGCCGAGCCAAGTCCCGTGCTGTCGGTCGACGCTGAGGGGCCGTCACCAGGCAGGTCACCGGTCCGCAACATGGCTCGCAAGTAGCCCGTCTCATACCTGAGAGCTACCTGGGAAGGCCGCTCCACAGCGGGACGCCGACGAGGCAGGTCGGTTCCTAACTTCGGCACCAGAGAAGAGCACCAGGCTCTCCGGACTCCGAAGGACACCCTCATGAACACCACTGTCAGCCGCCTGCGCCGCACCCTGCCGGCCGGCCTCATCGCGGCGGCCGTGGTGTTCCCCGTCTCCGCCGCCGCCTCCCCCGACGTACCGGCGCCGAAGCCCGCACCCTTCACCGCTACGGCCACCCCGCACACCCGGTACGCCGCGAACCTCGACAACATCGCCGTGGCGGCCCGGATGGCGCAAGGCGCGGGGCGTACCGGCCGGGCCGCGAAATTGCGTGCCATGGCTGCGGGTGCGGGCGGGGGCGGGTTCCTCGCCTTCGACGGTCGGGGCAAGGGCCGGGCCGTCGAGGTGCTCGGCGATCTGGAGAGCGCCGACCGCGTCACGGTCCTGGTACCCGGGTCCGACACCACGCTGGACAGCTACCAGAGATTCCGTGCCGGGGCGGTCGCCCTTGAGCAGCGCCTCCAGGCCGAGCACCCGAACTCCGCCGTGGTCGCCTGGCTCGGGTACGACACCCCCGGCACGGTCAGCACCACGGTCCTGACGACCTCCCGCGCCGACGAGGCCGCCGCCCAACTGGGTCCCTTCCTGTCGGACATGGAGGCCCTCAGCCGCCCGGACACCCGGATATCCCTGCTCTGTCACTCCTACGGTTCCGTGGTCTGCGCCCGCACGCGTACCGGCCCCAAGGTCACCGACCTGGTGCTCTACGGCAGTCCCGGTACCGGGGCCGATTCCGCCGCCGCGCTGCCCACCCGGGCCCAGGTGTGGAGCGGGCGGGGCAGCCGCGACTGGATCGGCCGTGTCCCGCATGTGCGGCTCGGCGGCGTCGGGTTCGGCACCGATCCCGTCGACCGGGCCTTCGGCGCCCGCTCCTTCAACGCCGGGGACGCGGGACACAGCGACTACCTGAAACCGGGCACCGCGTCCCTCGACAGCCTGGCCCGCATCGTGCTGGGACCGCCTCCCACGGCAGTCCCGCTCCCCGGGAACGCGACCACGCCCGCCACCATGCCGGAGGTCCGTCATGCGTAACGCCTACGCACGTTGGTCCCGGCTCGCGGACCGCGTTCATGCCGAGACCCCCGCTTCCCGAGACCGCTCCGTGGACGCGTTGCGCGCCCTGGCCATCCTCGGTGTGGTGCTGGGCCACTGGCTCGTCACCGCGCTGACCGCGGCCGACGGGGGACTGAGCACCACGAGCCCGTTGACGCGCATGCCCTGGCTGGCCCCGGTCTCCTGGGTGTTCCAGACCCTCGCCGTGTTCTTCCTCGTCGGCGGCCATGTCGCCGCCCGGGGGTACGCGTCGGCCCGGGGGCGTGGGATTCCGTACCGCACCTGGGCAGGGCAGCGGCTGGGCCGGCTGTTCCGGCCGGTGGCCGCGGTACTCACACTGTGGGGCGTCGCCTCCGTCGGGATGCTGCTCGGCGGGGTGGCACCGGACACCCTCCACACCCTGCTGAAGCTCGTCTTGTCCCCGCTGTGGTTCCTGCTGGTCTTCGCGGCGCTCACCGCCGTGACGCCGCTGGTGGCGCGGCTCAACCCGGTGTGGCCCTTGGTCGTGGTCGCCGGGGTGGATGTCTGGCGGTTCGGCTTCGGGAGTCCCGAATGGATCGGCTGGGTCAATGTCCTCGCCGGCTGGCTGGTTCCCTTCACACTGGGCGCCGCCTGGTCCAGGGGCGCGTTCTCCCGCCGTGCCCCCGCCGTGGTCTTGCTCGCGGGAGGCTCCATGGCCACGGCCGCACTGGTCCTGTGGGGTGGGTATCCCGCGTCGATGGTGGGGGTGCCGGGCGCCGCGATCTCCAATTTGAACCCGCCCACGCTCGCCGCCGTGAGCTTCGGCCTGGCCCAGTGCGGGCTGGCCCTGCTGGTCCGTGCGCCGCTCGCCCGGACCATGCGACGGCCCCGGGCGTGGGCGAAGGTGGCCTTGCTGAACCTGTCCGCCATGACGGTCTTCCTCTGGCACCAGACCGCGATGATGGCCGTCACCTCCCTCGGGCTTCTCGTCTCGGCGGACCTGCCCGGCCTGCACACCGTGCCCGGCTCTCCGGAGTGGATAGCGAGCCGGCTGCTGTGGCTGCCGCTGTTCGCCGCCGCGCTCGCCGTCTGCCGGCTGGCGTTCCACCGGTACGAGCAGGGCGCGTCCCGGCGCCGCGCCCCCGTCGTCGGAGCCCCGCCGGTCTCCCGCGGTCTCCGAGGGGGTCCGATCAAGGAAGTCAGCCATGCCTAGGCTGGCCGGTGTGAATGCGCAGAGCGAGTCTTCGGGCCCGGCCCCCGCGACGGCCGGCCGTGCGCGGGACGGTCTGGCACGGGAGTTGTTCACCTTGCGGAAGGATCCGCTCCCACCGATGGCGCGGCCCCGTTGGCTGGCCCGGTTGCCCCACGTCCTCGTCGTGTACGTGGCGGTGTTCTTCGGCGCGCTCACCTCGGCACAGCTCCAGGACCACTACGACGTCCACGACCCGAGCATCGTCCTGCTGTCACTGTTCACCGGCTTCGCCATCGTGATCGCCATGTTCCGACCCATCGCCGCCTGGTGGCTGGGCCTGATCAGCGCCGGTTTCATCGCCTGGACGATCCGCGACCACGTCGGACAGGGTCAGACCTGGCCCTGGACGGGCATCGGCCCGTTCGCCTCGGCGTCGCTGATCCTGCTGGTCGCCCTGCGCGTACCGCCCCGCGTGACCATCGCGGTCACCGGTGTCTCCGTCGCCTGCACCATCGTGGCCGAAGGCCTCTTCAAGCCGGAACACAGCCGGAGCAGCATCGTCATGGCGCTCCTCGTCTTCGGTTTCGCCGCGCTCCTCGGTTACGCGCTCCGGGCGACGCGGCTGGCCCGTCGCCAACTCGTCGCACAGGAGACCCTGACCGAGGAGGAGCGGGCGCGGCGCACCCTGCTGGAGGAGCGCAGCCGCATCGCCCGTGAGCTGCACGACGTGGTCGCCCATCACATGTCGGTGATCTCCATCCAGGCGCAGGTCGCACCGCACCTGGTGGAAAACCCGTCGCAAGAGCTGAAGGAGAACCTGGCGGGCATCCGGGAGAACGCGCTGGAGGCCCTCACCGAACTGCGCCGCGTGCTCGGTGTGCTGCGCTCGGAACACCCCGACGATCCGGCGAACCCGCACCATCCGCAACCCACGCTCGCCGAACTCGACGCCCTCGTGGACAACGTGCGCGCTGCCGGGTTGGAGGTCACCACGGAGATAGCGGGCATACGCCGGCCGCTGACCCCGGGCACCGAGCTCACCGCGTACCGGATCGTGCAGGAGGCGTTGAGCAACTGCCTGCGCCATGCACCGGGTTCCCGGGTCGAGGTGGGGATCGCCTACGGGCCCCGCGAGTTGCACCTGTGCGTCGCCAACAGCGCACCGACGCGCGCGGCCGCGCCGTCCCCCGGGACCGGACACGGGCTGCTGGGAATGCGCGAACGGGCGGGCATGCTGGGCGGTGAACTGGCCGCCGGCCCGCGTCCCGGCGGCGGGTACGAGGTGAGCGCCGTACTGCCCATGGATCTGCCCGGGAGCGCCGCGTCCGGGACCGACGAGACGGAGAGCACCTCATGACCGCCCCGATCAAGGTGATGATCGCCGACGACCAGATGATGGTGCGGCAGGGTTTCACCGTGCTGTTGAACGCCCAGCCCGACATAGAGGTCGTCGGCCAGGCCGTGGACGGCGCCGAAGCGGTGGCGAAGGTCGCCGAGCTTGGCCCCGACGTGGTGCTGATGGACATCCGCATGCCCGGCATGGGCGGCATCGAGGCGACGTCCGTCATCACCGCCGACTCCGCGTCCGCCGTGAAGGTGCTCGTCCTGACCACCTTCGACCTGGACGAATACGTCTACGAGGCCCTGCGCGCCGGGGCCTCGGGGTTCCTCCTCAAGGATGCCTCGGCGGACCAGCTCGCGGAGGCGGTACGGGTGGTGGCGGCCGGTGAGGCACTGCTGTCGCCGAACATCACCAAGCGGCTGATCACCGAGTTCTCCCGGCTGGGGGCACCCCGGGCGCCGTCCCGGGCGCGGATCGACGAGCTGACGGAGCGGGAGACGGAGGTGCTCTCACTGATCGCGCAGGGCCTGTCCAACGCGGAGATCGCCCGGCATCTCGTCCTGGCCGAGCAGACCGTCAAGACGCATGTGAGCCGCGTCCTGGTGAAGCTGGGCCTGCGCGACCGGACACAGGCCGCGGTGTTCGCGTACGAGACGGGTCTGGTCCGTCCCGCGGGCTACCGATAGACCGCCGTAGTACTTGAGAGGGAGCTCCGGAGATCCCCATCAGCGGCGACGCTGATGACGGGGACGCGGACCTACGGTTCGTACATGACCGAGACGACCGCCGGGGGGACAGCCCGGACACCGGAACTGACAATGGCTTCGGGACTCCTGAAGATCCTGCGCCAAGACCTGATCAGCGGCGCGTTCGCCTACCGGCCCCTGCCGCCTATGCGCACGGACGGCCCGCTGCTGCGGCTGCTCCCGGCGGGCATACGCGCGAAGGCCGGGTACCTTCCGCACGCCCTGGTCGGGCTCGTGGTGGTGGTCGTGCTGCTGAGCAGCAGTTTCAACACCTACGGTGTGCCACACGCCCTGCGCCTCTTCATAGGTCTGATAGCGGCGGTGCCGGTCGTGATGACGCTGGTGCGACCCATGGGGGCGTTCTGGGTGGCCTTGGGCACGACGGCGGTCCTCGCGGTCGTCCAGGACCGCGACATCACCTGGCCGTGGTCGCCGGCGAGCTTCGTCGCCTACCTCGCGGTGGTGACGGTCGTGGCCATGCGGAGCCGGCCGCGGGTGGCCTGCTGGCTGTGGGTGATCACCATCCTGTTCGGGACGGCGATGCCGGTGCTCACGAGCACCTACGAGTCGGTCAACGTGGGCCCCATGGCGTTCGTATCCGCTCTCACCCTGCTCACGGTCACCGTCCGCAACACCCGCCGCCAGGCGCAGCGGGAGGTCACCGCGCAGCAGCAGGTGACGGCCGTCGAGCGGGACCGGCGCACCTTGTTGGAGGAGCGTACGACCATCGCGCGCGAGCTGCACGACGTGGTCGCGCACCACATGTCGGTGGTGGCGATCCAGGCGGAGGCCGCGCCGTACCGGGTGAAGAATCCGCCGGCCGAGCTGGAGGCGGCGTTCGTCACCATCCGGGAGAACGCGGTGGCGGCGCTGACGGAACTGCGGCGGGTACTGGGGGTCGTGCGCTCCTCGGACTACGAGGCGCCGGACGCGCCGCAGCCGACGCTGGCCTCGCTGGACGGGTTGCTGGCCAATGTGCGGGAGGCCGGGCTGAGCGTGGAGAAGACGGTCACCGGAGCGGTACGGGAACTGCCGCAGGGGGTGGAGCTGTCGGCGTATCGGATCGTCCAGGAGGCACTGAGCAACTCGTTGCGGCACGCCCCGGGCGCGGCGGCCGGGGTGGAGGTGTCGTACGTGCTCGGCGGCCTGGGGATACGGGTCGTCAACGGCCCGTCGACGGAGAAGGTGCTGCGGTCGCCGGGCGCGGGGCACGGGATCACAGGGATGCGAGAGCGGGTGGCCATGCTGGAGGGTGAGATGACGGCCGGGGAGACGGAGGCCGGCGGGTACGAGGTGGCGGTGTTCATACCGGTGCCCCGGACTCAGGAGCGACCGGAATGACGATCAAGGTGCTGATCGTCGACGACCAGATGATGGTCCGCGAGGGTTTCTCCGTCCTGCTGAACGCGATGGAGGGTATCGAGGTGGTCGGCGAGGCGGTCGACGGCCTCCAGGCCGTCGCGCGGGTGAGCGCGCTGCGGCCGGATGTGGTGCTGATGGACATCCGGATGCCGGAGATGAACGGGCTGGAGGCGACGCGCCGGATCGTGGCCGCCGACACGGGCGCGAAGGTGTTGGTCCTGACGACCTTCGACCTCGACGAGTACGTGTACCAGGCGCTGCGGGCGGGGGCGTCGGGGTTCCTGCTGAAGGACGCGTCCGCGCGGCAGCTGGCCGAGGGGGTGCGGGTGGTGGCGGGCGGTGAGGCACTGCTGGCGCCGTCGGTGACCAAGCGGCTGATCTCCGAGTTCTCGAAGCTCGCGGAGTCACCGAAGCTCGCGGATCCGGCGGGGGTCGCCCAGCTGACGGAACGGGAGACGGAGGTGCTGATCCTCATCGCCCAAGGGCTGGCGAACGCGGAGATAGCGGCCCGGTTGGTCGTGGCGGAGTCGACGATCAAAACCCATGTGAGCCGGATCCTGGTCAAGTTGGGTCTGCGGGACCGTACCCAGGCGGCGGTGTTCGCGTACGAGACCCGGCTGGTGACACCGGGCTGAGGGGAGATCGGGCGGAGGGAAGGGGGCCGGCGGTCGCGGCGGCGAGGGTGCGGGAACGTGATCTCGATCTAGGCTGCGGGGATGCGCTTTGATCCGTGGGATGCCGCGTTCGTAGCCGACCCGTACCCCGCCTACCGGGAGTTGCGGGAGTCGGGGCGGGCGGTGTGGTCGGAGGCGACCGGCCAGTGGTTGGTGCCGCACTACGCCGATGTCAGCGCGCTGCTGCGGGACCGGCGGCTGGGGCGCACGTACCTGCACCGTTTCACGCACGAGGAGTTCGGTCGGCAGGCCCCGCCGCCGGAGCACGAGCCGTTCCACGTCCTCAACGGCAACGGGCTGTTGGACTTGGAGGACCCGGCGCATGCGCGGGTGCGGCGGCTCGTGGCGAAGGCGTTCACGCCGCGCACCGTGGAGGGGCTCGCGCCCGCCGTCGGGCGGCTGGCCGGGGAACTGGCGGGCGCCCTGCTGGCCGACGGGGGCGGCGACCTGCTGACCGCCGTCGCGGAGCCGCTCCCGGTCGCGGTGATCGCGGAACTGCTCGGGATCCCGGAGTCCGACCGCGCGCTGCTGCGGCCCTGGTCGGCGGACATCTGCGGGATGTTCGAGCTCCGCCCCGACGAGGAGACGGCGCGGCGGGCCGTCCGGGCGAGCGTCGAGTTCAGCGACTACCTGCGCGCCCTGATCACCGAGCGGCGGGGGCGTCCCGGGAGCGATCTGATCTCCGGCCTGATCGCCGCGCATGACGAGGAGGGCCGGCTCAGCGAGCAGGAGATGATCTCCACTTGCGTCCTGCTGCTCAACGCGGGCCACGAGGCGACGGTCAACACCACCGTCAACGGCTGGTGGGCATTGTTCCGCAATCCGGGGCAATTGGACGACCTTCGACGCCATCCCGAAAAGTTGTCCACAGCTGTGGATGAACTGATGCGATACGACACACCCCTACAAATGTTCGAACGCTGGGTGCTGGACGAGATCCGGATCGGGGACTCCGTGATCCCGCGCGGCGCGGAGGTGGCGTTGCTCTTCGGGTCGGCCAACCGGGACCCGGCGCGCTTCGAGGACCCGGACACGCTGGACCTCGTACGCGCCGACAATCCGCACCTGTCCTTCGGCGCGGGAATCCACTACTGCCTGGGGGCGCCGCTGGCCCGACTGGAGCTCCGGGCTTCCTTCGGCGCCCTGCTGGCGCCCGGAGCCCCGCCGCTCCGGCTCGTGGAGGAGCCCCGGTGGCGGGACGGCTACGTCATCCGGGGTCTGCGGGAGCTGCTGGTCACCTTCTAGCGCTGTGGCCGGATACCCGGCCGCCGAGCCGCCCCCGCCGGGTCAGCGCGGCACGGTGAGGGACCAGGCAGCCGGCCGCAGCGTCCAGGTGCGGCGGCGCAGCGGGCCCGTCACCGTCGCGTGATCGGCGCGGTAGCGGAAGTCCGCGCCCGATACCGTCACCGTCACGGCCCGCCGGGTCAGCGCCGCGCATCCCGCCAGCCGGACCACCACCTCCGCCGGGCCGCCCGGCTCCCGGGTGACCAGCGCGACGTCCTGCACCGGGTGGTCCACATCCGCCAGCACCACCCCGTCCGCCTCCACCCTCAGCCGGTGCACCGGGCCCACGCCCGGCTGCCCGACCGCCGGCGGGCTCGGCAGCAGCATCCGGAGCAACGAGCGGTAGCTCCGTACGGGTGGAACCTGCTTCCGCACGGGCGGCGGAATCCGCAGACCGCCCAGCACCACCCCGTCGCTGTCGTCCACCAGCAGGTCACGCACCTGCACCACCCCGTCCAGCGCCGCCCGCGCCGCCATCACCGCCGACAGCGGCACGCCCAGCGAGCCCGCCAGCGCGAGCGAACCGACGGGCCCCACCGGGATCAGCGACAAGGGCTCCCCCGACAGGTCACGCGAGCGGTGCAGCAGGGTCACCGTCCGTAGCAACGCCCGATCGTCGCCCACGATCACCGGGCGCCGATGACCCCGGCGGGCGAGCGCCCGCGCAAACTCCTCCGGCGAGTCGGGAAGAGAAACTTTCGCCGTCGCGCCGGCGCACAACACATCTTTCGCGATCCGCACGGACTCGCCGTCAAGACGGCGGGCGACCGGGTCGACGAGCACGAGCAGGCCGCCTACCGGCGCGCCCGCATGGCTCATGGTGGGCTCTGGAGCCGACACCTCGGTCCTTCCTCGGGTAGCATCTTTGTGCAAGAGGCCCTTGCGCTATTGCGCCAGGGCCTTCGTCTATTCCGGGGTACCGGTCCGACGGCTCAGCCTGCGGTGTACATCGTCGTACGCCCCCTGACCTTGGACATGCCCCATCCGGAAGAGGTGTACGCCTGTGCCCGCTCTTGTGCTGCTCGGAGCTCAGTGGGGTGACGAGGGCAAGGGAAAGGCCACCGACCTGCTCGGTGGATCCGTTGACTATGTGGTGCGCTACCAGGGCGGCAACAACGCCGGCCACACGGTCGTCGTAGGCGACCAGAAGTACGCGCTGCACCTTCTCCCTTCCGGCATCCTCTCCCCCGGATGCACCCCGGTCATCGGCAACGGCGTCGTCGTCGACCCGGCCGTACTCCTCTCCGAGCTGCGCGGGCTCAACGAGCGCGGCATCGACACCTCGAAGCTGCTGATCAGCGGTAACGCGCACCTGATCACCCCGTACAACGTCACCCTCGACAAGGTGGGCGAGCGCTTCCTCGGCAAGCGCAAGATCGGCACGACCGGCCGCGGCATCGGCCCGACGTACGCCGACAAGATCAACCGCATCGGCATCCGCGTCCAGGACCTCTACGACGAGTCGATCCTCCAGCAGAAGGTCGAAGCGGCGCTGGAGGGCAAGAACCAGCTCCTCGCGAAGCTCTACAACCGCCGCGCGATCGACGCCGCCGCGATCGTGGAGGAGATGCTCCAGTACGCGGAGCAGATCAAGCCCTACGTCGCCGACACCACCCTGATCCTCAACGACGCGCTGGACGAGGACAAGGTCGTGCTGTTCGAAGGCGGCCAGGGCACCCTGCTCGACGTCGACCACGGCACCTATCCCTTCGTGACCTCGTCGAACCCGACCGCGGGCGGCGCCTGCACCGGTACCGGTGTCGGCCCGACGAAGATCAGCCGGGTCATCGGCATCCTCAAGGCGTACACCACGCGCGTCGGCGCGGGCCCGTTCCCGACCGAGCTGTTCGACCAGGACGGCGAGGACCTGCGCCGGATCGGCGGCGAGCGCGGTGTGACCACCGGCCGTGACCGCCGCTGCGGCTGGTTCGACGCCCCGATCGCGCGCTACGCCACGCGCGTGAACGGCCTGACGGACTTCTTCCTCACCAAGCTGGACGTGCTGACCGGCTGGGAGCAGATCCCGGTCTGCGTCGCGTACGAGATCGACGGCAAGCGCGTCGAGGAGCTCCCGTACTCGCAGTCGGACTTCCACCACGCGAAGCCGATCTATGAAAACCTTCCCGGCTGGTCCGAGGACATCACCAAGGCGAAGACCTTCGCGGACCTCCCGAAGAACGCCCAGGCGTACGTCAAGGCGCTGGAGGAGATGTCGGGCGCCCCGATCTCCGCGATCGGCGTCGGCCCGGGCCGGACCGAGACGATCGAGATCAACTCGTTCCTGTAGGTCCTGCCGCAGGAGATCCGCCGGCCGGAGGGGGTCGGGTGCCACCGCGCACCCGGCCCCTTCGGCGTATCAGGTGGAACGGTGGATCAGGAGGAGGGTGTAGGTGCCGGTGACCGTGTCGTGGACCGCGGTCAGCGCCGGGGTGTTGCGGCTGTCGTGCTCGTCGAGGTCGGTGCCCTCGTCCCAGGTCCTGCCGTCGAAGACCGCGTGGCGCAGCCGGTCCTCGCGGGAGGACGGGTACACCGCGTGCAGCCTGCCGTCGTACGAGGCCACGGCCGCGCCGCGGCGGCTCGTGTGGCCCTCGCCCAGCGGGACGGGTTTGTGCCAGGTGTCGCCGTCGTAGACCGCGTGCATCAGGCGGGCGTCGTCCGTGCCGAAGCGGTAGACGAGGTGGACGCTGCCGTCGTGGACGGTGGCGGACAGGTTCGCCGGGTAGGGGCCGTTCTTGTTCCAGACGCGCAGCATGCCGTACGCGCTGTCGCCCTCGATCGGTTTCTCCCACGGTCCGCGTGCCGACCGCGCCGTCCTGTGGATGATCTTGCCGTGCCGCGGTGCGACGGCGAACAGGTGCAGCGCGTCCCGGTACGAGACCAGCGCCGGGGCGATCCCGTCCTCCAGGGCGACGGCGGGCGCCTCCGGCACCTCCCCGGCGAGCGGGGTGACGGCGATACATCGGCGGCCCGAGGGTTCGGCGAGGGTGTGCGCGAGATGGAGTGCGCCCCCGTGGGCGGTCAGGGCCGGCGTCTCGACCGCCTCGCCGAGCAGCCGTTCCTCCGTGATCTCGCCCCGCAGGACGTCCAGCAGTTCCGGCGCGTACGTGGTCACCCGCAGCGGCCGGTACCCCCCGTCCTGCCGGCGCGCGCCCCGGTGTGCGCAGTAGAGCTTGCCCTCGTTGACCGCGATCGTGGGCGCGGCCACGCACGTCCGGTCGGCGAAGACCTGGTCGGCCTGCCAGCCGCCCGCAGTGCTGTAGACGGAAAGCCAGAGCTTCCGCTCGTCCTCGTCCATGCATGCTCCCCTTCGCTCGACCGGACGGGAAACCGGGACCGTCCAGAGGGCAACGGCGGGACGTCCCGCGCCTCGATCGACCGTAGCCAGGCGGGCATCACCAGCCAACCCACCTGCCGGATACCGGCCACGCCGAAAGATCAACAAGGCCAGAACCAGCCCCTTGGGCCACTTTTGTCCCGCCCGGCCCCGCTCCTCGGGCCGCCTGCGGCCCCGCTTCTCGGCCTCGCTACCAGGCGAGTTGTGAGATCTCCTCGGCCACCACCGCGCAGGCGTCGGCGGCCGGGTCGATGAGCGGGAAGTGACCGACGCCGTCCAGGAGGGTCAGGCCGACCAACTCGCCCGCCTTGGCCGCCGCGGCGACGTACGCCTCCGCCACCTCCTCCGGGACCACGATGTCGTCCCGGCCCTGCACCACGGCCGTCGCGATGCCCGTCGGAAGCAGGGCGGCCGGGTCCGCGTACGGCAGCCGCTCGTCCCAGTACCGCCGGCCACCCAGCAGTTGCGCCGACGCGCCCCCGCAGACGCCCAGCCGCTCCGCCACCGCGAAGTCCGCGATCGGCGCCAACGCCACCACACCGCGCAGCGGCGGCGGGGCCGGCAGCCGCCAGGGGCTGCCCTCCGGCAGGACGTGCCGGGCCGCGGCCCACAGGGCGAGGTGACCGCCGGCGGAGTGACCCGTCACCACGATCCGCCGCACATCGGCCTGCGGAAGCGCCTCGGTCGCGAGCCCCGGCAGCGCGTCCATGGCGGCGGCGACATCGTCGAAGGTCTCCGGCCAGCGTCCGGCGACCGGATCGCCGCCGCCCTGGTGCGGCAGCGAACTCCCGCGCCGGTACTCGACGTTGGCGACGGCGAAGCCCCGTCGGGCCAGGAAGTCCGCCAGCGGGGTGACGTGCTGCCGGTCGTACGGAGCACGCCAGGCGCCACCGTGCAGGAGCACGACCAGCGGGGCCGTACCCCGCGCATCACCGGACGCGGTGCCGACGCGCGGGGCGTAGAAGTCGACCACCTGGTCGGGGTGTTCCCCGTAGCCGGCGCTCGCGTCGGGCTCGATCGGCGGATGGGAGAAGGCCGAAGCGGACTCGGCGGCGTCCCGTTCGACTGCGGGGTCCGTCATCGGCTCAACCTCTCGGTAACGCATGGGGCAAGGGTGAACATGAGCAGCGGGAGTTACGTCGGGGGCACGTGTTCCGGTGTTCCGGCAGAGCGGGACCGTATCAGGCTTGAACACGCCGTTACGTGGCACCCCGAGGCAATGGGGACGCGGGCGGAGCCGAAGCTCCGCCCGCGCCGTGTCATGCCCCGCGATGTGACGTTTCTCCGCCAGATCACCCGAAGATGTGACCCAGCGTCCGGGCCGCGCGCTCCGCGTCGGTGAACGAGACGTAGAGCGGCGTGAAGCCGAAACGCAGGACGTCGGGTGCCCGGAAGTCCCCGATCACGCCCCGCGCGATGAGTTCCGTCATGACCGCGCGGGCGTTCTCCGTCCGCAACGAGACCTGGCTGCCGCGCCGGGCGTGCTCGTCGGGCGTCACCGACTCCACGGTGCCCGTCGGCACGTAGGCGGCCACGCACTCCAGGAAGAAGTCCGTCAGGGCGAGGGACTTGGCGCGCACCGCCTCGACGGACACCCCGTCCCAGGCGTCGAGGGCCGACTCCAGCGCCAGCATCGACAGGATGTCCGGGGTGCCCACCCGGGCCCGCGCCGCGCCCGCCGCCGGGAGGTACTCCGGCGTCATCGCGAACGGGTCCGCGTGCCCGTTCCAACCGGGGAGCGGGGAGTCGAAGGCGGCCTGGTGCCGTTCGGCAAGGTACAGGTACGCGGGCGAACCGGGTCCGCCGTTGAGGTACTTGTACGTACAGCCCACCGCGAGGTCGACCGCGTTCTCGTCCAGGCCCACGGGCAGCGCCCCGGCGGAGTGGCACAGGTCCCAGACGACGACCGCGCCGGCGGCGCGGGCCGCGGCGGTGAGGGCCGGCAGGTCGTGCAGCCGCCCCGTGCGGTAGTCGACGTGGTTGAGCAGGACGACGGCGGTGTCCGTCCCCAGCTCCGCGGCGGCCCGCGCCGGGTCGACCGGAACGACCGTCAGGCCGGTCATCCGGGCGGCCGACGCGGCGATGTAGCCGTCGGTGGGGAAGGTGGAGGCGTCGACCAACAGCCGGGTGCGTGCGGGGTCCGTGCCCGCCAGGCGGGCCGCGCCGACCAGCGCCTTGAACAGGTTGACGCTGGTCGAGTCGCCGACGGTCACCTGGCCGGGCGCCGCCCCGATCAGGGGGGCGATCTTGTCCCCGATGCGCTCGGGGGCGGTCCACCACCCGGACTCGTCCCACGAGCGGATGAGCAGTTCACCCCACTGGCGGTTCACCACGTCGGCCGTGGCGGCGGCGACACCGGCCGGGAGCGCGCCCAGGGAGTTGCCGTCGAGGTAGACGACGCCCTCGGGCAGGGTGAAGCGCTCGCGGAGCTTGCCGAGCTCGTCGGCGGCGTCCAGCGCCGCGGCGCGGGCGGCGAGCTCCCCGGGGCCGGGCCGGGTTTCGGTCGTCGTCGGCTCAGACATGGCTGCGCGCCGTCCACAGCTCGGGGAACACGTTCTTCTGCGCGCGCTTCTCCAGCCAGGTCACGCCCGCGGAGCCGCCCGTACCGGTCTTCGCGCCCATCGCCCGGCGGGTGGCCACCAGGTGGTCGTTGCGCCAGCGCCACACCAGTTCCGCCACGTCCGTCAGCACCTCGCCGAGCCGGTGCAGGTCGGGCTGCCCGTCCGGGTCGGCGTACAGCTCCGTCCACACGGCCTCGACCTGCGGCGAGGGCTCGTAGCGCTGCGACAGGTCCCGGTCCAGCACGGACGCGGGCACCGGCAGGCCGCGGCGCGCGAGCAGCCGCAGCACCTCGTCGTAGAGGCTGGGCTCGTGGAGCGCCTTCTCCAGCTCCGCGTGGACGCGCGGGGCGCCCCGGTGCGGCACCAGCATCGACGCGGACTTGTCGCCCAGCAGGAACTCCATCCGGCGGTACATCGCCGACTGGAAGCCGGAGCCCTCGCCGAGCGCGGAGCGGTACGAGTTGAACTGCGCGGGGGTCAGCTGCGCCAGCGGGCGCCACGAGGCGTTCAGGGCCTCCAGCTCACGGAGGGAACGTTTCAGCGCGTCCATCGCGGCCGGGATCCGGTCCTCGCGGAGGGCCTTCGCGGCCGTCTCCCACTCGTGGACGATCACCGTGAACCACAGCTCCATGACCTGGGTCGTCACCAGGAAGACCATCTCGCCGGGGTCGTCCGAGCGAAGGTGCTGGAGGTGGGTGAGGACGTCCGCCTGGACATAGTCCTCATAAGGGGTGGTGCCGGCGAAGTCGAGGTTCGGGGTGTCCGAACCGGCTCCGGAGGCATCAAGGGCGTGCGACATCTCTGTCTCCTCGACACGTGCTTCCGGGTAGCGGTCCGCTCCTTCCGGTGAGGTAAGTGGAGCCCCGGTCCCCTGCTCGCATCATAAACAGGAGTTCCGGGGCCCCTCTAGGCCGGCAGGCCAGGGCGTTATGCGAGCGTGTCCGCCGCCGTCTCGGAGGAGTCGCGCAGGAAGGTCGAGCAGCGCTCGTACTCCTCCTTCTCGCCGATGGCCCCGGCGGCGCGGGCCAGGGCGTGCAGGGCGCGCAGGAAGCCGCGGTTCGGCTCGTGCTCCCACGGCACCGGGCCGTGGCCCTTCCAGCCGGCGCGGCGCAGGGCGTCCAGACCCCGGTGGTAGCCCGTTCGGGCGTACGCGTACGACTCGACGGTGCGGCCGGCCGCGAAGGCCTCGTCGGCCAGGGTGGCCCAGGCCAGCGAGGACGTCGGGTGGGCCGCGGCCACCTCGGCGGCCGGGGTGCCGGCGGCGAGGGCCTCGCGCGGGGCGGGCTCGTCGGGCAGATGGGTGGGGGCGGGGCCCCCGAGCAGGTTCTGGTGAATCGACATGCGCCCAGTCTGGGGTATCGGGCCGGGTCCGTGCCGCCCGGTGGTGGGCGCCCCACCGCGGCGGGCGGCAGGGGTGTGCCCGGCGCACCTCCCCGCGGGGCGGGCCGGGGACGGACCGTGGGAAGGTCGTCGACGGAGGGGGTAGCGCGTGAACACCGGCACCGGCACGGGGGTCGGCCGGCCCGACCGCGTGGAGGAGGTCGTCGAGGAGTTGTGCGCCGCGGTGTTCGCGCCGCTGCGCCGCCGGGACCAGCGCGACCGGGGACGCCAGTACGTACGGGGGCTGCTGGCCGCCGAGGGACGCAAGTCGATCCGCAACATGGCGCTCCAGACGGGCTCCGGCGGGGCGGCCGAGGAGCAGGCGCTGCACCACTTCATCGCCGGTTCGACCTGGGACTGGGAGCCGATCCGGGCCGCGCTGGCGCGCTACCTGGCCCGGTCGGCGCCGCTCGGCGCGTGGGTGGTGCGGCCGATGGCGATCCCGCGCGGCGGGGAGCACTCGGTGGGCGTCGGCAACCGCTTCGACCCGTACCAGGGGCAGATGTTCCGGGGTCAGCAGGCCTTCGCCACGTGGTTCACCTCGGGCGGCGGGGCGACACCGGTGGCGTGGCGGCTGTTCCTGGGCGGCGAGGGGCCGGTGGAGTTCCCCGACTCCTACGAGGCGTGCGCGGTCGCGGGGGTGCCGGAGCTGGCGCGGCGGTCCGAGGCGGGCTTACGGCCGGTCGTGCTCGATGTCCCCGACATCGCGACCCGGGCCACGCTGAGCCGTTTCGCGGCGGCCAGGGTGCCGGTGGTGGCGCGGATCGGCCCCGGCGCGCGGCTGGGGGTGGCGGACCAACGGCTGCCCGGTCACGGCGCGTCGCCGATGGCGGCGCGGGACATCCTGCAGAACGTGCGGGGGATGCGGATGCCGGTGGAGTGGGCGGAACCTGACCGGCCGGGGGTGCGGCGCAGCTCGCTGGTCGCGGCGGTACGGGTGTTGCTCGCGGGGCGGGAGATGCTGCTGTTCGGGGAGTGGTCCGATGCGCGGCGGCTGCCGGGTGCGATGTGGGTCACGGACCTGACCCGGGTGGCGCCGGGGGCGTTGGTGCGGCTGACGAAGGAGGCCGGGAAGGTGGCCCGGGCGGCCGGGTCGAGCATGGACCGGGTGGGGCTACGGGACTTCGCGGGGCGGTCCCTGTCCGGGTGGCACCGACACGTGACGCTGGCCTCGGTGGCGCACGCCGGGCTGTGGCTGGGCGGCGGGCTGCCGCCGGCCTCCCCGCACCCCGACCCGGGCGTACGGGCGCACCGGCCCCTCGCGGTCCTGGCCAACCGCTGACGCGGCGGGGCCGGCGGCGGGGCCGGGGGCGACGCGTCCGGCCGTGAAGACGCGTCCGGCCCTGCGACCGGTGCGGTGCTGTGCCGGGAGCGGCGGGGGGCGGCCTCAAGGCCTGTTCGGGTCGCGCGGGTCCGTCGAACGGCGGGCGTGGAGGACCGCGCGGGTCTTGCGCAGCCGGAGCGCCATCTGGATCTCCAGGGCCCGTCCGGGCTTCTGCCAACCCTCCCCCAGGAGTTCCGTGATCCGCTCCAGCCTCCGCGACACCGTGTTCGGGTGGACGTGCAACGCCTCCGCCGCGTGCGTGGGGCTGCCGCCCGAGGCGAAGTACGCGTCCACTGTCCGCGTCAGGTCGGTCAGGCGGTCCGCGTCGTACTCCAGCACCGGGCCGATCGTGGACGCGATGTACGCCTCCACGTCGTGATCCGCCGACAACAGCAGCCCCACGAAGCCCAACTCGCGCAGCGACGCGGTGCCCCCCGCCCCGTCGAGCGCGGTGAGCGCGTCCAGGCAGCGCACCGCCTCCGCGTACACCCGGGCCACCTCCCCCGGCCCCTCCGCCGGCCCGGCGGCGCCCGTCGACACCGCGTGGCCCAGCAGCGGCGACAACTCCCCGGAGACCCGGTGCGCGGCGGCGGAGGCGTCCGTCCCGGGCAGCAGCAGCACGATGCAGCCCCGGCGGACGCCCTTGAGACCGCCCATCCGGTACGCGTACGAGGACGCCCAGGCCACCGCGCGGCCCAGTTCGCCGCCCTCCGGCCGGGCCACGACCACCACGTGCGGCCGGTCGAGGTCGACGCCGAGCCGCCGGGTGCGGTCCGAGAGGCGCAGGTCGAACGAGTGGGGCCGCTCCAGCAGATCGGCCAGCAGTTCGTCGTGCACGGGCCCTTCCGCCGCCGCCGTACCCCGCTGGATCAGCATCAGCGAGGCCACCGACTGCGCCGCCAGTCCGAGCAGCCGTACGTCCTCCTCCGCGAGCGGCGCGGACGCGCTCAGCAGCAGCACCCCGAGGTCCTCGGCGCCCGCCAGCACCGGCGCCAGCCACACCTCCCCGGCCAGTCGGACGGGTCTGCGCCCGGTCAGCGCCTGAAGGGACGCCTTGGTCACCGACTCCTCGTCCGGCTCGGGGAGTTCACCGGTGACGGCCAGCACCCGGCCGCCGGGGTCGCGTACTTGGAGCACGCCGTCCAACGCGTCGGCGGTGGCGTGGGCCAAGGTCCCCAGCCCGGCGCCGTCCAGGACCAGCCCGGCCAGCCGGGCATGGCACTCCCACAGGTGACGGACGCGGGTGAGGGCGGTGTTGGTCCGTGTGCCGAAGGCCGCCAGTTCGGTGACCTCCTCGCGGGTCTGCTCCAGCAGGCGCGCCTTCTCCAGGGCGACGGCGGCCAGGTCGGCGAGGGAGAGCAGCAGCCCGATCTCGTCGGGGGTGAACCGGCGCACGCGGCGGTCGGCCCCGTAGAGCGCGCCGAGCGTGGAGTCCCCGCGCCGCAGCGGTACCGCGATGATCGCGTGCAGGCTCTCGGCCCGGACCACGGCGTCGATGCCCGGCGCGTGCGCGATCGTGTCGTCGTTCAGGTAGTCGGCGGTCCAGACGGGGGAGCGGCGTTCCTGGGCGATGCTGCCGAGTCCGCTTCCGGCGCGCAGTTCGAGCCCGATGTTGAGGGCGGTGGTCTCGCCCTCGGAAGTGCGTACGTACGCGGACCCGTCCGGGCGGCTCAGCGACAGCCACGCCATGTCGAAGTCGAGCAGGCGCCGGGCCCGGCGGGTGATCAGGCGCAGCAGGCCGTCGATGTCGTAGGGGGAGGTCAGGTCGTGTGCGGTGTCGACGAGCGCGGTCAGCGCGGCCTCGCGCTGCTCGCGACGGCTCGCGCTCGCGCGGACGGAGCGGGCCAGTGCCACCGCACGGGTCAGCCCGGCGATCCGGGCGGGGTCCGCTTCCGAGCGCCCGGCGTCCTCCAGCAGGGCGTCGTAGGCGCTCTGCGGTGCCTCGTTCGCGAGCAGTTCCAGTACGGCGAGTGCGGCATCGTCGGCGGCCCCGTCCCGCGTCCCGATCTCCCCCATATGTCGCTTCCCCCGTCCGACCTGCCGTTTTCAGCCCGGATCGTGAACCTAGGTTCCGCGCGGCGGAGGGTCAAGCGCCGCACGCCACGGGCGAACCGGACCGGGAGCGGGTGACGCGATGGGCCTCGACGCGTTCCTCGGCGCGGCGCACGCCTTCCAGGAAGGCGCCACCGACCCGTCCCCCGCCGCCGGCGCCGCGCAGGCCGGCCAGTTCGAGCCGCAGCTCGCGGCCTCGGCCCAGCGCCAGTTCGGCCTCGACCCACTGCTCCAGCACCGAGCGCCGGTCGGCGGCGAGCAGCGCGACGCGGGCGCCGAGCCAGGGGCCCACCTCGATGCCGTCGAGGGCGGGTCCGGTCCACAGCGCGAGGGCGCGGCGCAACCGGCGGGCGGCCTGCTCGAAGTCGCCGCGGCTCATCGCGCGGTAGCCGGCGCCCGCCTCGCGCTCGAACTCCCGCACGTCGGACCGGCCGCCGCCGGTGTCGAGAACGTACCCGCCGGGCCTCGCGGACAGCACGGTCTCGGGAGTACGTACCGAACCGGCCCCCAGCACCTCCGCCAGCCGTTCGCGCAGGCGGCGTACGGCGGTGGGCAGGACGGCGTGGTGGTAGGGCGAGGACGTGCTGTGCGCCAGTTCGTCAGCGAGGACGGTCTCCGGCACGACTCGGTCGGGGGAGGCGGCGAGCGACGCCAGGAGATGTCTGGCCTCGGGTGTGGGCGCTGTGATGAGAATGCCGTTCTCGGTGACGCGCGGCTCGCCGAGCAGCTGAATCTCCACAGTCTTCTCCCCCTGGCCCGGGGCTGCGCCCCCGAAAAATAATACCCGGAAGCATTTTTTTGGGAAGGGGAGAAGGCGAGGGGAAGTGGTCCGTGGGACGGAAGGGATCGTCAGGCGCCCGGCGTCGCCGCCGCGTTGACACCCGGTCCGGTCACCGCGTCGCCTGCGCCCGGGGCCGCGCCACCGTGTCGTCCCCCGCCGTGTCGTCGCCCACCGTGTCGTCCTCGCGCGGCGCCACGCCCGTGGCGCAGCCCTCCCGGCACTCGTGGGTGCCCCGGTCGCCGAAGAGCGCCCGCGCGCCCCGCCCCGGGGCGGTGTCCAACCGGATCGCCACGGCGGGGACCACCACGCTCGGCATGACGTGCGCGTACAGCTCCGAGACCTGCCGGTCCATGTCCAAACCGAGCGTCTGGGACATGGTGTTGAGACCGGCGTACGCGCCCACGATCAGCTGCGAGGGGACCACCGGATCGACGCCCGGCAGCAGTTCGCCGCGCCGCTTGGCCTCCGCCAGCACCTCGGTGTGCAGGGCGATCCACATCTCGTAGGGAGCCGCCTTGTCGAGGGCCTGGCCGGCGCGGTCGAGGGTCAGCCGGACGCCGGCGCGCATGAGCACGTCGTGCCGCAACTGGTGGCAGAAGACCATGCCCATGTCCAGGAACTCCTGCGCCTTGTACTCCTGCGGCAGGGCAGGGGGCTGCCCCTGGTTCTGGGCGTCGATGACGGCCTGCGCCAGGGCTTCCTTCGAGCCGAAGTGGAAGTACAGGGCGCCCTTGGTGACCTTGGCGATGTTGACGATGTCGGAGAGCTTGGCGGTGTCGTACCCGTACTCCTCGAACACCGTCGCGGCCGCCCGCAATATGGCCTGCCGGGTGCGTACCGCCCGGTCCTGTTTCACCGGCGGGCGCTCTGTTCTCATGGGGGGACCTCTCCTGACCCCCGGATTTACATGCCCGGGAGTACGTTCTTGTGAGGTGATTGCACACCATCACGGAGCAGCAGTCCACCGCCGTATGTCACCTCCGGCCATCCCGCCAGGAAACGGACATGCGGCAGGGGCCCGCCCGCCCCTGGAGGACGGCCGGGCCCCTGTCGTGGAGCCGGTCACGGACGCCGCCGTGACGGAGGGGTCACTTCAGCCGGGTGCCCGTGGAGCGCAGGTTCGCACACGCCTCGGTGACACGTGCGGCCATGCCCGCCTCGGCGGCCTTGCCCCAGGTACGGGGGTCGTACTTGGACTTCGTGCCGACCTCGCCGTCGACCTTCAGGACGCCGTCGTAGTTGCGGAACATGTGGTCCACGACCGGGCGGGTGAAGGCGTACTGGGTGTCGGTGTCGAGGTTCATCTTCACGACGCCGTTCTCCAGCGCGGTGGCGATCTCCTCGGCCGTGGAGCCCGAGCCGCCGTGGAAGACGAAGTCGAACGGGGACGCCTTGCCGTACTTCTCACCGACACCGGCCTGGAGGTCCTTGAGGAGCTCCGGACGCAGGACGACGTTGCCCGGCTTGTAGACGCCGTGCACGTTGCCGAAGGAGGCGGCCAGCAGGTAGCGGCCCTTCTCCCCGAGGCCGAGGGCCTCGGCGGTGCGGATCGCGTCCTCGACGGTGGTGTAGAGCTCGTCGTTGATCTCGTGGCTGACGCCGTCCTCCTCGCCACCGGTCGGGGTGATCTCGACCTCAAGGATGATCTTGGCGGCGGCGGCCTTGGCGAGCAGCTCCTGGCCGATGGCCAGGTTGTCGGCCAGGGTCTCGGCGGAGCCGTCCCACATGTGCGACTGGAAGAGCGGGTCCAGGCCGCGGCTCACACGCTCGGCAGAGACCTCCAGGAGCGGACGTACGTAGCCGTCCAGCTTGTCCTTCGGGCAGTGGTCCGTGTGCAGCGCGACCGTGATGTCGTACTTGGCGGCGACGATGTGCGCGAACTCCGCCAGGGCGACGGCGCCGGTGACCATGTCCTTGTTGTACTGGCCACCCAGGAATTCGGCACCACCGGTGGAGATCTGGATGATGCCGTCGCTCTCGGCCTCCGCGAAGCCGCGAAGCGCAGCGTGCAGGGTCTGGGACGAGGTCACGTTGATGGCGGGGTAGGCGAACTTGCCTGCCTTCGCCCGGTCCAGCATCTCGTTGTAGACCTCGGGGGTTGCGATGGGCATCTGTCCGCTCCTTGGATGTGCGGGGAGTGTGCGATTGCTGGCCCTGACCTGGGGGCGACGTTGCCGTCGCGCCTATCTTTCCAGACTCGCTACCCGCCTCTACCCGGGCCCGGTGGACGTTTCACGTGAAACATCCGGCCGAGCCCGAGGGCGGACGGAAAACAGCAGGTCAACGGCCACCGCCCCGGAAGGCCGGGTTCCACCGGGCGTCTCGCCCCGTGGACGCCCGGCCTCCGCCCACGCGTGACGAGAGGGTCGGACGGGGTCGGACAGGACCTAGGACAGGCCCAGGTCCGAGAGCCGGTAGCCGGTCAGGTAGGGCAGGCCCGCCTCGGCGATCGCGTCGGCCGCGCCGCGGTCCACGATCGTCGCCACGGCCACGACCTCGCCGCCGGCCTCACGGACCGCCTCGACAGCGGTCAACGGCGATCCACCGGTGGTCGAGGTGTCCTCGACCACCAGGCAGCGCTTGCCCTTCACGTCGGTGCCCTCGATCCGGCGCTGCATGCCGTGCGCCTTCTGCGCCTTGCGGACGACGAAGGCGTCCAGGCGTCCGCCGCGCGCGGCGGAGGCGTGCAGCATCGAGGTCGCCACCGGGTCGGCGCCCAGGGTCAGACCGCCGACGCAGTCGTAGTCGAGGTCGGCGGTCAGGTCGAGCATGACTTGACCGACCAGTGGGGCGGCCTGACCGTCCAGGGTGATCCGGCGGAGGTCGATGTAGTAGTCGGCCTCCCGCCCGGAGGACAGGGTCACCTTGCCGTGCACGACGGCCTTGTCCTTGATCTGCTGCAGAAGCTCATCGCGTACGTCACTCATGGTTCTGAGCTTAAAGGGAGGCCGGCCCCCGCCTCGACGACGGCGCTTGGCACGCCCCTAGGCCAGGCGGCGCCAGGTCCAGGTGGTGGAGACCTCCAGCGGGTCCACGGGGGTGACCAGCCGCGGCAGGCTGTTCAGACCGTTCGGCGGCCCCGACTGGGGTTCGACGCAGATCGCCTCCGGCTCCTCGTCGTAGACGACCACCCACTCGGCCCGACTGGTGATCCTCAGCTCCAGCGCGCCGGGCCACGTCAGGGTGACGTCCACCCCGTCGGGCATCCCGAAGCAGTCGTCCCACGGACCCGGTTTCGGGTCGATCCGCCGGCCGGTCGGGATGTGGTCGGGGCCGCGCTCCTCCTGCCAGGCCGGGGCGAAATCGAGCTTCGCCTCCGCGCCGTCGGGCGTGAGACTGCGGTGGAACCAGGGGTGCCAGCCGGCCTGGGCCGGGAAGGAGTCCCCGTACGTCTCCACGCCCATCGTGAGCGTCAGCGCGTCCTCGTCCAGCCGGAAGACCTGGGTCACCCGGCCCGGGTACGGCCACGGGTCGCCGAGGTCGTACGTGAACACGGCCTCGGTGCCGGTGCCCAGGGCCGGACGCCAGGCGGCCTCGCGACCGAAGCCGTGGATGGCGTGCGGGGGGTGGTTGAGCGGCAGCCGGTGGACGGCCGCCCCGTCGCGGAACCGCCCGTTCGCGGTGCGCCCGCACCACGGGACCATGGGGAACGCCCCGTACTTGGGGCCCTGCCGCAGCAGCTCGGTCCCGTCGACGCGCAGACTGCTGATCCGGCAGCCGTTCTCCTGGTCGATCGTCAGCTCGGCGCCGCCGGCGCTCAGTCGCGTACTCATACGGCCGACCCTAAACGGCCGGGGCCGTCCCCGTGGTCAAGGTCGTACCCGTGAAACGGCGCCGCCCGGCGGGCCCTTCAGCGCCGCCGGCGCAGGACGCGGCCGACCACGACGGCCGAGGCGACGGCCAGGGCGGCGGCCGGCGCGATCCAGCGCAGGCCGACTCCGGCGGCGGCCGAGGAGGGGGCCGGAACGGGGGCGTAGCGACCGCGCGGCGGCGCGTGGTCGACTTCCTCGGCACTGCGGCCGATCATCGTGCGGCGGGCGTGGGCGGCTTCGGCGGGGGGCCGCGCGGATCCGCCGAGCGCACCGGTTTGGTCGAGGTGCTCGAAGCCGCCTTCGAGGAAGGGGTCGAGGGACGGGGGCGGGACCTCGGCGTCGAACACCGACTCGGTGATCTCGGTGATGCCGTCCCCCTCACCGTTCCCGGCGGAGTCCCCCTCACCGTCGCCGGCGGAGTCGGCAGCGGCGGAGACGGCGCCGAGTTCCGCCTCCTCGGCGTCCGCGACGGGATCGGCGACGGGCTCGGCCGGCGACTCCGACCCGGCTCCCGGCTCGGCCGGCGGCTCCGACCCGGACCCCGGCTCCGCCACCAAACCCCGCTCCGGGTCCGGCTCCGCCACCCCGGCCGCCGCAGCGGCGAGGTTCGCGGCGGTGCGGTCCAGCAGCCGCTGCACGGCCGCCGCGGTGACGTCCGGCGCGAAGCCCGCGGCGCGCCCGTCGGCGGAGCCCTCGCCGGAGATCTCCAGCCGGGTGCCGCCCTCGTGCGGGGTGAGCCGCAGCGTCAGCGCGAGCCTGACGGTCCCGCTGCCCCGCACCTCGGCGCCCTCCCCCTCCACGGCGAAGCGCCCCGGGTCCCGCTCCGTGACGGCCAGCGCCCCCCGGTAGGTCACGGTGTGTCCGCCCACCCGCACCCTGAGCCGGCCCGCCAGGGGCCCGGACGCCGTGTCGGCGTCCTGCTGGAGCCCGGGTACGCAACGGGCCACCCGGGCGGGGTCGCGCAGCACGGCGCGAAGGTCGTCTGCGGGTACCGGAACGAACACCTGATGCTCCATGCGGACGAGCCTACCGACGAGACCGGTTCCTGTACCCGGTCCTGCGCCGGCCCGGGCCCTACGTGTACCTCGGGTGCGGGAGCGTCGAGGGCGGCAGGCCCGGCACCCGGGTGCGCTCGGCCTCCCGGGCCGCCTCCTGGAGGGCCGGGGTGGACACCGAGCGCAGCCCCGGCGTGTCGCGGTCGACCCGCAGCCGCGGCGCGGCGTCCCGCGCGGCGAGCACGAAGCCCCAGTCCTGCGGTCGGGCGCCGGTGCCGCCCTGCGCGCGGTCGGGGCCGGCGGTGAACCCGGAGAGCCGGCCGCCCGCGCTGTAGGGCGTGGTCCGCAGACCGGCCGCGCGCAGGGTGGCGTCGACCGTCCAGTAGGTGCGCGGCCGGGTGGCCAGCGGCCCCGCGTGCACCGCGATCCGGCCGCCGGGGCGCAGGGCGCGGGCGGCCAGCCCGTAGAACTCCTGCGAGTACAGCTTCGTGCTGGGCGTGATGCCCGGATCGGGCAGGTCGGAGACGATGACGTCGAAGCGGTCCCGGGCGGCCGGGCCCCGCAGCCAGTTGAAGGCGTCCTGAGTGACGACGCCGAGGCGGGGGTCCTCGTACACCGCGCCGTTCAGCTCGGACAGCATCGGGTCGGTACGGGCTAGCCGGACCACACCCGGGTCGAGCTCGACGACGGTCACGGAGGTGACGTCGGGGTAGCGCAGCACCTCACGGGCGGCGAGCCCGTCCCCGCCGCCCAGGACCAGGACCCGGGCGTGCGGGCCGGCCATCGCCGGGTGGACGAGGGCCTCGTGGTAGCGGTACTCGTCGTAGCCGCTGACCCGCAGCCTGCCGTCGAGGTACAGGTCGAGCGAGCGCGGTGACCCGGTGGCCGGTCCGGTCAGCACCAGCTCCTGTACGTCGGTCTGTACGGCGACCCGCACGTTGCCGCCGTAGACGGCGCCGCGCGCGATCCGCTCGAAGTCGTGGGCCAGGAGGGCCGCGGAGGCGAGGACGGCGAGGACGGTCACGTTCGCGGCGATCAGCAGCCAGCGGCAGCGGCGGCTGAGGTCGCGGCGGAACAGCCACAGGACGAGTCCGCCGCCGACGGTGGCGTTGACGGAACCGGTGAGTACCGCGCCGCCGAGCTGGCCGAGCACCGGCAGGAGCAGGAAGGGGAACGCGAGCCCGCCGACCAGGGCGCCCACGTAGTCGGCGGCGAACAGGTCCGCGACCGCGCCGCCCGCGTCCTGCCGGTGGATGCGCTGGATCAGCACCATCAGGAGCGGGATCTCGGCGCCGATGAGCACGCCGATGGAGAACGAGAAGGCGACGAGCGCGGGCCTCGACTCCCCCAGCCAGGCGAAACTCGCGTACAGGGCCATCGCCGACAGCCCGCCGAGCAGGGCGAGCGCCGCTTCGACGGCGGCGAAGCCGAACGCGGGCCGGCGGCGGAGCCGTTTGGCGAGCAGGGAGCCGACGCCCATGGCGAAGACCATCACGGACAGCACCACCGACGCCTGGGTGACGGAGTCCCCGATGAGGTAGGAGCCGAGCGCGAGCAGTTCCAGTTCGTAGACGAGACCGCAGGCGGCGCAGACGAAGACGGTGGCCAGCACGAGGAGTCGCCCGGTCCGGGGCCGTACGGGCAGGGCGGCCGGGACGGTCGCCACGCCCCGCGGCCCCGGAGCCGGCAGCACCCGGCGCGGTACGGAACGGTCGATCATGAGGCGAACCGTACGTCACCGACCGCTCGCACCCCGTCACTCACATGGGTGTAAGTGGTGCGTCGATTCAGCCGATCGGAGTAATCGCGAGCCGGCTCCGCACCCCCTCACAGCGACGCCACGCCCACCGCCTCGGAGGCTCCCGCGTCCGTGCCCGTCCGTACCCCCACCCGGGTGCGGGTGGCGACCAACTGGCCCTCCTGCGGGTACGCGTGCCAGGTCCGCCACCGCACCTGGCCCTCGTGGCGCTGCGCCAGCAGGGCGGTGAAGGCGTGCGGGCTGCCGGGAAAGGTCCCGGCGAGTCCGTTCGGGTGATCCGCGACCAGCGCGAGCAACTCCTGGGCGCGCCCGGCGAACGAGCCGCGCGAGAGCGTCTCGACGCGCGCGGCGAACTCGTACTCCCAGTCGCCCACCCGCTCGGCCACTCCCAGCGGCAGCGGGGTGCTGCTGCCGGGCATGCAGGCGACCGTCTCCGAGCAGAGCACGTCGCCTTCCTCCATGAGCACCTGGTGGGAGGCGCCGAGCAGGCGCAACTCCACCTTCGCGCCCGCGAGCTGGAGGTTGAGTACGGCGAGGGCGGGCAGCCGGTCCCGTCCCAGGGCCCAGGCGAGATCGGCGGCACGCGTGTCGGTGTAGGTGGTCTGGAGGGTCGTGAGCATGAGTCGGCTCCGCAAACGCGCGAGGGAGGTGGGCCGGGGACCGCCAGCGGTTGGTCAACGGGTGGGGGGACACCGGCACGGGTCCACAGGAAGTCCAGGGAGGTCCGAGGACTGGTCTACTCAACCGAGGGAATCATGAAAGGCACGGCACTCACAGCGTTTTTACCCAACTTGATTGGGTTTACATCCCCCCGGGGGCTACCCGGTTCACGTGTTCAACCACATGCCGCCCGTACGTCGTAACGCGGAGGCGAATGCGGTACCGGCAGGGTGTTGACGTGGCGTTGTCGAGGAGTTGACGAGGTGCTAACAAGGGGACGCCCAAGGGAAGTTGTCCCCGCTGGGCGTCCCGTTTACGCGGTCCCGGCCGTACCGATCCTCAACTGGATCCGCATCCGCCGCCACCGCAGGAGGAACCCGAGGAACCGCACGACGACGAGGACCCGCAGGACGAGCCGCCGGAGCAGCCGCCCGAGGACCCGTCGGAGCCGCTCGCGGCCCACCAGCTGCTGTCACTTCCACTGCCACCGCTGCCGCCGCTTCCCCCGCCCGCGGCCTTGACGGCCACCGCGACGACGATCCCGACGAAGACGACACCCAAGAGCACTACGGCAAGAACCATGTCCCGCCCCTCTCCGAACCCCCGGATCCCCGGGGTACGGGACCCCCGTGTCCCGTGTGCGGGGGAGATGCCCGCCGGCCACGCGCGCCAAAGCACACTTGAGCAACTCCAGAGGTTCCGCGCAGGATGGCCGCCATGAGCGCACCCGTGGGCGGCAGCCGCCCCTTCCTGAACCGCCGGCTGGCGGACTTCGGCACCACGATCTTCGCGGAGATGTCGGCCCTGGCCACCGCCACGGGGTCGATCAACCTCGGCCAGGGTTTCCCCGACACGGACGGTCCGGCGGAGATCGCCGAGGCGGCCGTACGCGCGATCCGGGACGGCAGGGGCAACCAGTACCCGCCGGGCCCCGGCGTCCCGGAACTGCGGGTCGCGATCACCGAGCACCAGCGGCGCTTCTACGGGCTGACGTACGACCCCGACACGGAGGTCCTGGTCACGGCGGGCGCCACGGAGGCCATCGCGGCCGCCCTGCTGGCCCTGCTCGAACCGGGTGACGAGGTCATCGCCCTGGAGCCCTACTACGACTCCTACGCCGCCTGCATCGCCATGGCCGGCGCCGTCCGGGTCCCGCTGACACTGCGCGCCCCCGACTTCCGCCTCGACGCGGACGCCCTGCGCGCCGCCGTCACCCCCCGGACCCGGCTGCTCCTGCTGAACACCCCGCACAACCCCACGGGCACGGTCCTGACCCCCGCGGAGCTGGCGGCCGTCGCCGAACTGGCGATCGAGCGGGACCTGCTGGTCGTCACCGACGAGGTCTACGAACACCTCGTCTTCGAGGGGTCGCACACCCCCCTCGCCGCCCTGCCCGGCATGCGCGAGCGCACGGTGACCATCTCCTCGGCCGGCAAGACGTTCTCCTTCACCGGCTGGAAGGTCGGCTGGGTCACCGCACCGCCCGCGCTGGTCGCCGCCGTCCGCTCGACGAAGCAGTTCCTCACGTACGTCTCCTCGGGCCCCTTCCAGCACGCGATCGCCGAGGCCCTGGCCCTGCCGGACACGTTCTACGAGACCCTCCGCGCGGACCACCTCGCCAAGCGCGACCTCCTCGCCGACGGGCTCGCGGCGGCGGGCTTCGAGGTGTTCCGCCCGCAGGGCACGTACTTCGTCACCACCGACATCACCCCCCTCGGCGAGAAGGACGGCCTCGCCTTCTGCCGCGCCCTGCCGACGCGCTGCGGCGTGGTCGCCATCCCCAACCAGGTCTTCTACGACGACCGGTCCGCCGGCGCCACCCAGGTCCGCTGGGCCTTCTGCAAGCGCACCGAAGTCCTCCGGGAAGCCGTCGCCCGGCTCGGCCGCCTGTAGGGCGCCGGCGGGGGGAGGCACCCGAACGGGCGCGGCGGGGTCCCCCGAAAGACTTCCGCGCGGGAGCCCCGCTCGGGCGCTTCACCTGGGGAAACGGCGGTTTGGGCGGGTGTCGGCCGGGAATCGGCGCGGGGGCCGGCCTCGTAGGGTTGGCCCGTCGTGGGGAGGCCGGCCGGGAGCCCCTTCCACCGCGGGCTCCGGGGTGATCGGCGCCGGAGCGAGGCTGACGCACGCGAACGCGCCGGAAGCGCCGGCGGGAAGACCGGGAGACATGGCTGCGGTTTCGACGGGTCCGACGCTGTCCCCGCACCCGCACCCGCACCCGCCCCGGACGCGCACCGACGGCCCGTCGCCCGCCCTCCTCGCGCTCGGCGTGTTCGCCGCCGTGCGCGGGGCCGGGGTGCTGATCATCACCGCCGGCGCCTGGTGGGCCGGGCGGGACCCGGCCCGGGTCCTCGGCGGATCGTGGGACTCCGTCTGGTACCTCGGCATCGCCGCCCACGGGTACGGCCGGACCCAGATGTGGGCGGACGGCTCCATCCAGAGCGACTACGCCTTCTTCCCGCTCTACCCGGCCCTGGTGCGCCTCGCGGGCGGCGGCGCCCTGGCCGCGCTGGCGGTGGCGTGGACCGCCGCGGCCGGAGCCGCCCTCGGGGTGTACCGGGTCGGGGAGCGACTGCTGGGGGCCCGGGGCGGGGTGCTGCTGGTCGCCCTGTGGGCCGTGCTGCCGCACGCCGTGGTGCTGAGCGCCGGTTACACCGAGGCGCTGCTGGCCGCGCTGGCCGCCTGGGCCCTGTACGCGGTGTTGCGGGAGCGCTGGCTCTGGGCGACCGCGCTGGCGGTCCTCGCCGGGCTGACCCGGCCCACCGGGATCGCCGTCGCCGCCGCGGTGTCCCTCACGGCCCTGCACGCGCTCGCGGTACGCGGCCGGCGGGCGCCGGAAGTGTGGGCCGCCGCGCTGCTGGCCCCGGCGGGCTGGGCCGCGTACGTCCTGGCGGTGGGGGCGCGCACCGGGCATCCCGTCGACGGGTACTTCACCGTCCAGCGGCGCTGGGGGTCCCGATTCGACTTCGGCGTGGGCACGCTGCGCGACGCCGAGAAGGTGCTGACCGGCGGCCCCGTACCGTTCGCGACCAGCTTCACCGTCGCGGTGCTGGTGGTGGCGGCGCTGCTGGCGGTGCCGCTGCTGCTGGACCGGGCCCCGCTGGCGCTGCTCGCGTACACCGGCGTACTGATGCTGATCACCTACGGCGGGGGCGGTTTCTTCGAGTCGAAGCCGCGCTTCCTGCTGCCCGCGTTCCCGCTGCTGCTGGTGCCCGCCGCCGTGATGGCCAAAGCCCGGCCCCGCACCGCGGTCGTGGTGACCGCGGGGCTGGCCGGGCTCTCGTACGGCTATGGGGTGTACCTGCTCCTGGTGGCGCGGGTACCGCTGTGACGGGTCAGTTCTCCTCGTCGCCCTTGTCGTCCCCGCCGTCGGCGGAGTCGGCGTCCTGCTCCAGGCCGAGCTGCTCGACGAGCCACTTGTCGAACTCGATCGAGGCCCGGACCCAGCTGACGGTGGAGGACACGAAGTGCTCCAGGTTGACGCCGGTACCCACCAGCATCTGCGCTTCGCCGATCAGGCGGACGGAGCCGTCGTCGTGCGTGTGGCTGTAGACCTTCGGCCACAGGGTGCGGCGGTTCCAGTCGTCGATCGTCTCCAGCAGCTGCGGCTTGTCTTCGATGCCGTGCGGACGGTCGTAGAAGGTCCGCACCGAGAAGACCTGCTGCTCGCCGTCGCCGCGGAACATGAAGTACGTGCGGAACTCCTCCCACGGCGCCGCGAGGTCACCCTCGTCGTCGACGACGTACTTGAGCTCCATCTGCTCCAGCAGCTGCTTGACCAGATCCTGGTCGGGGACGACGGGGCCCGCCGGTCCTGTGGCCTGCGGATCGGGCTGCTGCCCTCCGAAGTTCGGAATCGAGGCCGGGTCGATGCTCACCGTGTACTTCCCTTCGTGCGGATAGTGTCATCCTCCCCCATCGGTCCCACCCCGTGTCCAGCCCCGCACGCCCGATCCGCTCCGGGCGGACACGAGTAGGGCTCCGGTAAGGACGGGCAGGGACCGGGGCCCCGCGCCCGGGGCCCCGTCCGGTGTCACAGCGCCTTGCCGACCAGCAGGTCCTCTCCCGCCACGTCCACGCGCACGGTGTCGCCCTCGCGGACCTCGCCCGCCAGGATCTCCTTGGCGAGGCGGTCGCCGACGGCCGTCTGGATCAGCCGGCGCAGCGGTCGGGCACCGTAGGCCGGGTCGTTGCCCTTGTCCGCCAGCCAGGCCAGGGCCTCCGGCGTGACGTCCAGCGTCAGCCGGCGGTCGGCCAGCCGCTTGGCGAGCCGGCCGATCTGGAGCTCGGCGATGTGGGCCAGCTCGTCGCGGCTCAGCGCCGAGAAGACCACCAGGTCGTCCAGTCGGTTGAGGAACTCCGGCTTGAAGGAGGCCCGCACCACGTCGAGGACCTTGGTCTTCTTGTCCTCCGGCGTGGCCAGGGGGTCCATCAGGAACTGGGACCCGAGGTTCGAGGTCAGGATCAGGATGGTGTTGCGGAAGTCCACCGTGCGCCCCTGGCCGTCCGTGAGCCGGCCGTCGTCCAGGACCTGGAGCAGGATGTCGAAGACCTCGGGGTGGGCCTTCTCCACCTCGTCCAGCAGGACGACGGAGTAGGGGCGCCGGCGCACGGCCTCGGTGAGCTGGCCGCCCTCCTCGTAGCCGACGTAGCCGGGCGGCGCGCCGACCAGCCGGGCCACGGAGTGCTTCTCGCCGTACTCGGACATGTCGATGCGGACCATCGCCCGCTCGTCGTCGAACAGGAAGTCCGCGAGCGCCTTGGCCAGCTCGGTCTTGCCCACGCCCGTCGGGCCCAGGAAGAGGAACGAGCCCGTCGGCCGGTCCGGGTCGGCGATGCCCGCCCGGGTGCGGCGCACGGCGTCGGAGACGGCCCGTACGGCCTCCTCCTGGCCGATCAGCCGGCGGCCCAGCTCGGCCTCCATGCGCAGCAGCTTCTGCGTCTCGCCTTCGAGCAGCCGGCCCGAGGGGATGCCCGTCCAGGCGCCCACCACGTCCGCGATGTCGTCCGGGCCGACCTCGTCCTTGACCATGGCGTCCTTGGCCGGGCCGGCGTGGGACGCCTCGGCCTCGGCCTCCGTGGCCTCGGCCAGCTCGCGCTCCAGGGCGGGGATCTCCCCGTAGAGCAGCTTGGACGCCGCGTCGAAGTCGCCGTCGCGCTGGGCGCGCTCGGCCTGGCCGCGCAGGTCGTCCAGGCGTTCCTTCAGCTCGCCGACCCGGTTGAGGGACTGCTTCTCCTTCTCCCAGCGCGCGGTCAGGCCGCGCAGCTCCTCCTCCCGGTCCGCGAGGTCCCTGCGGATCTTCTCCAGGCGCTCGATGGAGGCGGGGTCGGACTCGTTCTTGAGCGCCAGCTCCTCCATGCGCAGCCGGTCGACGGAGCGCTGGAGCTCGTCGATCTCGACGGGCGAGGAGTCGATCTCCATGCGGAGCCGCGAGGCGGCCTCGTCCACCAGGTCGATGGCCTTGTCCGGGAGGAACCGGGAGGTGATGTAGCGGTCCGAGAGGGTGGCCGCGGCGACGAGGGCGCTGTCGTTGATGACGACCTTGTGGTGGGCCTCGTAGCGGCCCTTGAGGCCGCGCAGGATGGCGATGGTGTCCTCGACGGTCGGCTCCGCCACCAGCACCTGCTGGAAGCGGCGCTCCAGCGCCGGGTCCTTCTCGATCCGCTCGCGGTACTCGTCGAGCGTGGTCGCGCCGACCATGCGCAGTTCGCCGCGGGCGAGCATGGGCTTGAGCATGTTGCCCGCGTCCATGGCCGAATCCCCGCCGGCGCCCGCGCCGACGACCGTGTGCAGCTCGTCGATGAAGGTGATGATCTGACCGTCACTGGACTTGATCTCGGCGAGGACGGTCTTGAGCCGTTCCTCGAACTCGCCGCGGTACTTCGCGCCCGCGACCATCGCGCCGAGGTCGAGGGCGACGAGCCGCTTGTTCTTCAGGGACTCGGGTACGTCGCCCTTGACGATGCGCTGGGCGAGGCCCTCGACCACGGCCGTCTTGCCGACGCCGGGTTCGCCGATGAGCACCGGGTTGTTCTTCGTGCGGCGGGAGAGCACCTGGACGACGCGGCGGATCTCGTGGTCGCGGCCGATGACGGGGTCGAGCTTGCCCTCGCGGGCGGCCGCCGTGAAGTCGGTGCCGAACTTCTCCAGGGCCTTGTACTGGCCCTCGGGGTCGGGAGTGGTCACCCGCCGCCCTCCTCGTGCGTTCTCGAAGGCGTCCAGCAGCTCGCGCGCCGTCGCCCCCTGGGCGGTCAGGACCTCGCCGGCCGCGCCGCCCTTGGCGGCGAGGGCGATGAGGAGGTGTTCGGTGGAGAGGTACTCGTCGCCGAGCCTGCCCGCCTCGGCGTCGGCCTCGGCGAGTACGGCGAGCAGCTCACGCGTGGGCTGCGGGGGCGCGACGGTGGAGCCCGTGACGCTGGGCAGGGCGGCCAGCAGCCGTTCGGCGCCGGTGCGCACGGCGGCCTGGTCGGCCCCGGCCGCGGCGAGCAGGTCGATGAGGTTGTCGTTGTCCTCACCGGCGAGCAGGGCCAGCAGCAGGTGCGCGGGGGTCAGGTCCGGGTGGCCGTCCTTCACGGCCCTGGTGGTGGCCGCGTTCAGCGCGTCCCGGCTCTTGTTCGTCAGCTCGGCGTCCACCGCCGCTCTCCTCTCCGTGGTCAGGTTCGGATCGTCATGTCCCACATGACATCCGGTGTGACAGGTATAGCGTGCACAAAGTTGAGTCTATTCCACTCAAGGTGGTTTTCAAGGGCCGACCGACCGAGGCCCGGCCCGGCCCCGAACGTACGCTTCGCCCATGGCCCACGACGTACTCCACCCGACGCCCGAATACCTCGCCTTCTGGCGGGAACGGCACGTCTGCACCCTCACCACGCACCGCCCGGACGGCAGCCCGCACGTGGTGCCGGTGGGCGTGACGTACGACCCCGAGGCGGGACTGGCCCGGGTGATCAGCAACAAGCACAGCAAGAAGGTCCGCAACGTCCTGGCGGCGCCCGACGGCGTCGCACGGGTCGCGGTGTGCCAGATGGAGGGCCGGCGCTGGGCCACCCTGGAGGGGCGCGCCACGATCCGCACGGACGAGGCGTCGGTGGCCGACGCGGTGGAGCGCTACGCGCGGCGGTACGGGCGGACGCCCTCGCCCAACCCGGACCGGGTCGTCCTGGAGATCACCCTGGACCGGGCGATGGGCCGCGCCTGACGCGCCACCGCGCACGCGGGCCGGCGACGACGGCCGGGCCGGCGACGGCCGGGCCGCCCGCGCGCCCGGACATCACAACGGCGCCATCGTGGTCAGGTCCACGATGGCGCCGTTGTGTGGGGGTAGCACCTGAGCGATGTGCAACGAGGGGGAATCGCTTCAGGCACTTCGGGGGGTGGCGGCGGTGATCTCAGGCTCGAACAGCTGGTGGTCCCGCTGGTCGAGGTTGACGAAGACCATTCCGTACCGCACCTCACAGCGGACGGGCTGCGGTGCGCCCCGGGGGCGGCGCAGACAGCGGTAGGCCCGGACGTCTTCGTCCTCTTCTCGTACGACGACGATCGGCTGGCCGAACAGGGTGACCATCAGCGAATCGCCGGCGTGGGGGATGGCCGTGGCGAGATCGATGAACTGCCACCCCGACCGGTACGCCGAAGCCATCTCGCGTCGGAAGTCCCGGTCGTCGGGGGTCACTGGGAGACCTGCGCAGGCGCGCTGTTCCAGCCTAGGTCCAGGGGAGCCGTGTTCCAGCCGAGATCGTGCTTGCCTACCGACTCGACGGGCGTACCGGCACTGGCCTGAACGCTTCCCGCGTCCCCGTTGACGGCGACGACTGCCCCGAAGACCGCAACGGCGGAGAAAACAACGGCAAGCGCCGAGCGAAGCATTCTCTTATACATGGTCGGCTTCGTCCTCACTTGATGGAATCCTCTCCCCCGCAGTGACAGACGATGGCTTATTCAGGCACGTCAGTGCCACAGGGACGATGCATCATGTTCTTACATGTTCAGGACCCTGGGGGGTGGAGATTTGGCAAGAAGCGAGGCAAACCCGACACATCCCCACCCCGTCACGGAGATGTGCGCCGAAGGAGCACGGCTGTACGCGGCTGCCCTGAGCGCCGGCCGCGTCGCCCGCGGCGAGGTGCGGAACGCCCCCTGCCTGCTCGAATTCGCTCTGCTGCGGCCCGACCCGGATGACGCGAACCAGCTCCGCGCGGTTCCCCCGTCCGTCGCGCTCGCCCAACGGCTGCACCCCATCGAACGCGAGATCCAGGACCGCAGACGCACTGCTGTAGATCTCACCGATGCATTCGAGCCGTTCCTCGCCATCAGCGCCCAGAGCCCCGCCAACACCCACGCCATCACCGTGTTGGAGGGAATCGACCAGATCAACGCCGCCCTCGACCTCGCCACCGCCGAGTGCCACACCGAGGCCCTGACCGTCCAGCCGGGCGGCGCCCGGCCCACGTTCATCCTCAGCGAGGCTTTGGAGCGCGCCGCGCCGCTCATCGACCGCGGGGTGAGCATCCGTACGCTCTACCAGCACACCGTGCGGCACAGCCAGGGCACGCTCGCCTACGTGGACCGCGTCTCCACGGGCAAGGTGGAGATCCGCACGCTGGAGGAGCTCATCGAGCGGCTCATGATCTTCGACCGCACGGTGGCGTTCATCCCCGCGAGCGACGACCGCCGGGTGGCGCTGGAGCTGCGCCACCCCGGGCTCGTCGACTACCTCATCAAGGTCTTCGAACAACTCTGGCGCCGGGCCGTCCCCTTGGGCGACGAGGTGCCCTACACGCACACCCCGGACGGCATCTCCGGCGTGCAGCGCTCCATCGCCCAACTGCTCATCGAGGGGCATGTGGACGAGGCGATCGCGCGCCGGCTGGGGATGAACGTACGCACCTGCCGCGCGCACATCGCGAAGCTGGCGACCGTGCTGGGCAGTGGCAGCCGGGCGCAACTCGGCTTCCTCATCGCGCAGTCGGGCATCCTGCACAGCGCGGCACCGCCGCTGTCGCCCGCGCGTCCGACGCCGTGACGCGCGGGACCCCGCCCGGTCGCCCCGGCGGGGTCCACACGTCATGCCGCGATCGGTTTCCCGGTCAGTCCTTCGCGCGCTTGGGGCGCCACACGACCAGCGCGCTGCCCGGCTGCGGCGGCTGGTACGGGACCAGGTCCCGCCGGTACGAGGCGTGCACCTGCGCCTCCCGCGCCCGCAGGGTGGCGGCGGCCCCGTCCACAGCCGTGGACAGTTCGGCCACGCGCTGCTGCAAGGCCGCGACCTGGTTCTCCAGCTCGATGATCCGTTTGATCCCCGCGAGGTTGATGCCCTCGTCCTGGGACAGCGCCTGCACCGTACGGAGCAGCTCGATGTCTCTGGCCGAATATCGACGCCCGCGCCCGGCCGTCCGGTCGGGTGAGACCAGGCCGAGACGGTCGTACTGACGCAGGGTCTGCGGATGCAGACCCGAGAGCTGGGCGGCCACCGAGATCACGTAGACCGGTGTCTCATCGGTCAGTTGGTACGGGTTCTTGCGGCGGCCGTCCATCTCATGCTCCCTTCGCGGACTCGAACAGGGCGGCGCGCGGGTCCTCGGACCCGGTCGCGTCGCGGTACGTCTCCAGCGCCTCGCGGGCCTTGTCGGACAGCTCCGCCGGGACGGCCACCTCGACCGTCACCAGCAGATCACCGCGGGTGCCGTCCTTGCGGACCGCGCCCTTGCCCCGGGCACGCATCGTACGGCCGCCCGGCGTGCCCGGCGGCAGTTTCAGGGTGACCGAAGGACCGTTCAACGTCGGCACCTTGATCTCGGCGCCGAGGGCCGCCTCCGCGAACGTCACCGGGACGGTCACCGTCAGGTTGTCGTCCTTGCGACCGAACACGGGGTGGCTGCCGACGTGGACGACCACGTACAGGTCACCGGCGGGACCGCCGCGCTCGCCCGGGGCGCCCTTGCCGCGCAGCCGGATCCGCTGGCCGTCGGAGACGCCCGCCGGGATCCGGACCTGCATGGTGCGGGAACTACGGGCCCGGCCGCTGCCCTTGCAGACGTCACACGGGGTCTCGGCGATCAGGCCGCGACCCTTGCAGTCCGCGCAGGGGTCGGTCAGCGAGAAGCCGCCGCCGCTGCCCCGCGAGACCTGGCCGGTACCGACACAGGTCGGGCACACCCGAGGGGTGCCGTTCTTGTCGCCGGTGCCCGAACATGCCTTGCAGGGGGCCTGCGAGGACATCCGGAGCGGGACCGTGGCCCCGTCCACCGCCTCCGTGAAGGAGAGGGTGACCTCCGACTCGATGTCCTGGCCGCGGCGGGGCTGGGTGCGGGTGCCCGCACCGGGGCCCGCGCCGCCGCGGTTGAACAGGCCGCCGAAGACGTCCCCGAGGCCGCCGCCGAAGCCGCCGCCCGCGCCGCCGCCCGGCTGGGCGCCGCCGAAGAGGTCACCGAGGTCGAAGTTGAACGAGCCGCCGGCGCCGCCCGGACCGGGGCGGAAGCCCCCGTTGCCGAACAGGGCGCGGGCGTCGTCGTACTCCTTGCGCTTCTTGGCGTCCCCGAGGATGTCGTTCGCCTCGGAGATCTCCTTGAAGCGCTCCTCGGCCGAGGCGTCGCCCTTGTTGGCGTCCGGGTGGAACTCGCGGGCGAGCTTCCGGTACGCCTTCTTGATCTCGGCCTCGGTGGCGTCCTTGGGGACACCGAGGACCTTGTAGTAGTCCTTCTCGACGAAGTCCTTCGTGCTCATCCTCGGTGGCCCTCCTCTCGTGCACCTACAGGTTCGACGTCAGCCCTTGTCCGGGGCATCCGTGTCCTTGTCAGACGGCGTGTCGCCGTCCGCGGACTCGGCCTTCGCGGCGGGGGCCGCGCCCGGCTGGGGCTCGGCCACCGCGACCCGAGCGGGACGGATGGTGCGCTCGCCGATCCGGTAGCCCGGCTGCAGGATCGCGACGCAGGTCGTCTCGGTGACGTCCGGCGCGTACGAGTGCATCAGGGCCTCGTGGACCGTCGGGTCGAAGGGCTCGCCCTCCTTGCCGAACTGCTGCAGCCCCATCTTGGCGGCGGCCGTCTCCAGCGATTCGGCCACCGACTTGAAGCCGCCGACCAGTTCGCCGTGCTCCCGCGCCCGGCCGATGTCGTCCAGCGTCGGGAGCAGTTCCGTCAGCAGGGACGCGACCGCGATCTCCTTGACGGCGATCCGGTCCCGCTCCACCCGCCGGCGGTAGTTCTGGTACTCCGCCTGGAGCCGCTGGAGGTCCGCGGTGCGCTCGCCGAGCGCGGTACGGGCCTGGTCCAGCTGCGCCACGAGGGCCGTCTCCTTGCCGAGGGCCTCGGCTGCTGCGTCCCCGGCCGGGGCCGCCTCGTCCTCCTTGGAGGAGTCGACGGCCTTCGGCTCGGCTGCCGCGTCGTCCGCGCCGGCGCCGGTGGGGACTTCAGGCTTCTCGTCGAAACCCGGCGTCTCCTCCGACATCAGGCAGCGCCACCCTTCGGCTTCTCGTCGTCCACGATCTCGGCGTCGACCACGTCGTCGTCGGCCTTGGCCTGGCCGGCGTCGGCCGCGCCGCCGGCGGCCTGGGCCGCCTGCGCGTCCGCGTAGATCGCCTGGCCGAGCTTCTGGCTGACCGCCGCGACCTTCTCCGTGGCGGTACGGATCTCGGACGTGTCCTCGCCCTTGAGCTTCTCCTTCAGCTCGGCGACGGCCGCCTCGACCTCGGACTTGACGTCACCCGGGACCTTGTCCTCGTTGTCCTTGACGAACTTCTCCGTCTGGTACACGAGCTGCTCGGCCTGGTTGCGCGTCTCCGCGGCCTCCTTGCGGCGCAGGTCCTCGTCCGCGTACTGCTCCGCCTCCTGGCGCATGCGGTCGACCTCGTCCTTGCCGAGCGAAGAGCCGCCGGTGACGGTCATCTTCTGCTCCTTGCCCGTGCCGAGGTCCTTCGCCGTCACGTGCATGATGCCGTTGGCGTCGATGTCGAAGGAGACCTCGATCTGCGGGACACCGCGCGGGGCCGGCGGCAGACCGGTCAGCTCGAACATGCCGAGCTTCTTGTTGTACGCCGCGATCTCGCGCTCGCCCTGGTAGACCTGGATCTGCACCGACGGCTGATTGTCCTCGGCCGTCGTGAAGATCTCCGACCGCTTGGTCGGGATGGTCGTGTTGCGCTCGATCAGCTTGGTCATGATGCCGCCCTTGGTCTCGATGCCGAGGGACAGCGGGGTCACGTCGAGGAGCAGGACGTCCTTGACCTCACCCTTGAGCACACCGGCCTGGAGGGTGGCGCCGATGGCGACGACCTCGTCCGGGTTGACGCCCTTGTTGGCGTCCTGACCGCCGGTGAGCTCCTTCACGAGCTCGGCGACGGCCGGCATGCGGGTGGAGCCGCCGACCAGGACCACGTGGTCGATCTCGGACAGCTGGATGCCGGCGTCCTTGATGACGTTGTGGAACGGGGTCTTGCAGCGGTCGAGCAGGTCCGCGGTCAGCTGCTGGAACTGGGCACGGGTGAGCTTCTCGTCCAGGTGCAGCGGGCCCTCGGCGGAAGCCGTGATGTAGGGCAGGTTGATCGAGGTCTCCGTGGAGGAGGACAGCTCGATCTTCGCCTTCTCGGCGGCCTCGCGCAGCCGCTGGAGCGCCATCTTGTCCTTGGACAGGTCGACGCCGTGGCCGTTGGCGAACTGCTTCACGAGGTAGTCGACGACGCGCTGGTCCCAGTCGTCGCCACCGAGGTGGTTGTCACCGTTGGTGGCCTTGACCTCGACGACGCCGTCACCGATCTCCAGGAGCGACACGTCGAAGGTGCCGCCACCGAGGTCGAAGACGAGGATGGTCTGGTCGTCCTTGTCGAGGCCGTAGGCGAGGGCCGCGGCCGTCGGCTCGTTGACGATGCGCAGGACGTTGAGGCCCGCGATCTCGCCGGCCTCCTTCGTCGCCTGACGCTCGGAGTCGTTGAAGTAGGCCGGGACGGTGATGACCGCGTCCGTGACCTTCTCGCCCAGGTACGCCTCGGCGTCGCGCTTCAGCTTCTGCAGGATGAAGGCGCTCATCTGCTGCGGGTTGAAGTCCTTGCCGTCCAGGTTGATCTTCCAGTCGGTGCCCATGTGGCGCTTGACCGAGCGGATCGTACGGTCCACGTTCGTGACCGCCTGGCGCTTGGCGACCTCGCCGACGAGGACCTCGCCGTTCTTGGCGAAGGCGACGACGGACGGCGTGGTCCTGGCGCCCTCGGCGTTGGTGATGACGGTGGGCTCGCCGCCTTCCAGAACGCTGACGACGGAGTTAGTGGTGCCCAGGTCGATGCCGACCGCACGTGCCATTTTGATTCCTCCAGCTGACTTGAGTGGAACAGACTCAAGGATGCAGGAACCCGCCGGCCACGTCAACAGAGGTGAGCCGAGTCGACTCAACTCTTACGCCGGCCTTACGCTCAACCAGCGGGTTCGGCCCCCGCGCCGGGGGGCCGAGCGGGCGACGCCGGCCGCGCGCCGACCCCGGTCCGCAAGGGCCGTGCGGCACGGTGCCTGCATGCCGCTGCCGCCCCGCACCCTCCCCGCGCTCCGGCGTCCCGCCTGGTCGCCGCCACGACCGGACCTCTCGGCCAAGCGGGTGCTCGACCTCCTCGGCGCGCTGCTGCTGTCCGTGGTGGTCGCCGTCCCGCTCCTGTCCGCCGTCGGACTGCTCTACGCGGCCGGGTGGGCGGCGGGGGCCGGGCGGCGCGGGACGCCGGGCCCGCGGGTCCTCGTACGGGAGCCGGCGGCCGGGCTGGGCGGGCGGCCGTTCCGGACCTGGCGGCTGCGGACGGAGAACGCCGGCCGGGCGGGCGAGTTCGTCGAACGGTGCGCGCTGGACGCGCTGCCCCAGCTGCTCAACGTGCTGCGGGGCGAGATGTCGCTGGTGGGCCCGCGCCCCGAAGCGGGCGTGGACAGGGCCGATAGGCTGCACGTACGGCCCGGTATGACCGGATTGTGGCAAGTGAGCGCCCGCTCCGACCTGCCCTGGGAAGAGATGGCCCTGCTGGACCGGCACTATGTGGAGAGTCACTGGCTGGGAATGGATCTGGCGATCCTCGCGCGGACCCCCCGGGCCGCCTACCGACAGAGGCATGCCTGAGCGACACAGATCACCGCACGCCCACCTACATTGCGGCGCGGGAACTGGGTAACCTCAAGCCTTGACTCAATAAGTTACCGCTTAGTAAGTCCCGCCCGAGGAGCCGTCCCATGCAACTCGCCGCGATCATCGTGTCGCTGGTCCTGACCGTGATCGGCGTCGCGCTCATCGCCCGAGCCGTGGCGCAGATCTACCGCTTCGTGAAGCTGGGCCAGCCGGTTCCGGCGGGCAGCCGCACGGACGACCCGACGGCCCGCAGCATCACGCTGGCCAAGGAGTTCGTCGGCCACACCCGGATGAACCGGTGGGGCGTCATCGGCGTCGCCCACTGGTTCGTCGCCGTCGGCTTCCTGACCCTCGGCCTGACGATCGTCACCGCCTACGGCCAACTGTTCAAGGCCGACTGGGTGCTGCCGATCCTCGGCGGCTGGCTGCCCTACGAGCTCTACACCGAGTTCATCGCGCTGTTCACCACCCTCGGCATCCTGACCCTGATGGGCATCCGGCTGGCGAGCCTGCCCTCGCGGGCGGGTCGCAAGTCGCGCTTCGCGGGCTCGAAGATGGGCCAGGCGTACTTCGTCGAGTACGTCATCCTCACCATCGGCCTCGCGATCATGACCCTGCGCGGCCTGGAGGGCGCGATCCACGGGGTCGGCCACTACGAGGCCGCGTACTGGGCCTCGTACCCGCTGGTGGCGGCCTTCAAGGGGCTGAGCTACGGCACCCTGCAGAACCTGGTCTACCTGACCGCCATGATCAAGCTCGGTGTCACCATGACGTGGGCCATCACGGTCGGCCTCAACACCAACATGGGTGTCGCCTGGCACCGCTTCCTCGCCTTCCCGAACATCTGGTTCAAGCGGAACGCGGACGGCGCGACCGCGCTGGGCGCGCTCCAGCCGATGACCAGCGGCGGCAAGGAGATCGACTTCGAGGAGCCCGGCGAGGACGACGTCTTCGGCGTCTCCCAGGTCGAGCAGTTCTCCTGGAAGGGCATCCTCGACTTCTCCACCTGCACCGAGTGCGGACGTTGCCAGTCGCAGTGCCCCGCCTGGAACACGGGCAAGCCGCTCTCCCCCAAGCTCCTGATCATGTCGCTGCGCGACCACGCGCACGCCAAGGCGCCGTACCTGCTCGCGGGCGGCGGCAAGGACATGGAGGGCAACGAGAAGGCGACCGCCGAGCAGTTGAAGGACGTGCCCGCCGCCGCGCTGGCCGAGGCGGAGCGTCCGCTGATCGGCACGGTCGAGGAGAACGGCGTCATCGACCCCGACGTGCTGTGGTCCTGCACCACCTGCGGCGCGTGCGTCGAGCAGTGCCCGGTCGACATCGAGCACATCGACCACATCGTCGACATGCGGCGCTACCAGGTGATGATCGAGAGCGCGTTCCCGTCGGAGGCGGGCACGATGCTCAAGAACCTGGAGAAGAAGGGCAACCCCTGGGGCCTCGCCAAGAAGCAGCGGGTGGAGTGGACCAAGGAGGTCGACTTCGAGGTCCCGATCGTCGGCAAGGACGCGGAGGACCTCTCCGAGTTCGACTACCTCTACTGGGTCGGCTGCGCCGGCGCGCTGGAGGACCGGGCGAAGAAGACCACGAAGGCGTTCGCGGAGCTGCTGAACATCGCCGGCGTCAAGTTCGCGATCATGGGCGGGGACGAGAAGTGCACCGGTGACTCGCCGCGCCGCCTGGGCAACGAGCCGCTGTTCCAGCAGCTCGCGCAGGAGAACGTGGCCATGCTGAACATGGCCTTCGGCGAGGACGACGAGGACCCGGCGACGCGCAAGCCGAAGTCGGCGAAGCGGATCGTCTCGACCTGCCCGCACTGCTTCAACACCATCGCGAACGAGTACCCGCAGCTGGGCGGCGAGTACGAGGTCATCCACCACACGCAGCTGCTCCAGCACCTGATCGACGAGGGCCGGCTGACGCCGGTGACGCCGGTCGACGGGCTGATCACGTACCACGACCCGTGCTACCTGGGTCGGCACAACAAGGTCTACACGCCGCCGCGCGAGATCATGTCGGCCGTGCCGGGGCTGCGGCAGCAGGAGATGCACCGCCACAAGGAGCGGGGCTTCTGCTGTGGCGCGGGTGGCGCGCGGATGTGGATGGAGGAGCGGATCGGCAAGCGCATCAACAACGAGCGCGTCGACGAGGCCCTGTCCCTGAACCCGGACATCGTGTCGACGGCGTGCCCGTTCTGCCTGGTGATGCTGACCGACTCGGTGAACGGCAAGAAGAACGAGGGCCAGGCCAAGGAGTCCGTCCAGGTGGTGGACGTGGCGCAGCTGCTGCTGGAGTCGGTGAAGACCCCGGGCCCGGACGCGGAGGCGCTGGCCCTGGCCGAGGCGGAGGAAGCGGCCGCGGCCGCGGCTGCCGAGGCGGAGGCCGCGGAGGCCGCTGCCAAGGCGAAGGCGGAGGCGGAAGCGGACGCGAAGGCGAAGGCCGAGGCCGAGGTGGACGCCAAGGCTGAGGCGGAGGCCGAAGCGAAGGTCAAGGCTGAGGCCGAAGCGAAGGCCAAGGCGGAGACGGAGGCTGCTGCGGAGGCCGAGCCGAAGGCGGAAGCCGGGGCTGCCGCTGGGGCGAAGGCCGAGCCGAAGGCCGAAGCGGAGGCTGCTCCCGAGGCGGAGGCCGAGGCCGCCGCCGAGCCGAAGGCGGAGGTGCCCGCGCCCAAGGCCGACTCCGACGCGGACGCGGACGCCGAGCCGGAAGCCCCCGCTCCCGCTCCCGCCGCCGAGGCCAAGGCCGACACCGCCCCGGAGGGCGCCAAGTAGGGCCGCGTAGGCCCGTATAAGCCCACGTAGGCCCACGTAGGCCCACGCCGCGACAACGGCATCGGAACGGCCGGTCCCCGACCAGGGGGCCGGCCGTTCCGCGTTCCCGCCCGGCCCCCGTGAGGCCCCCGGGGCTTCCCCTAGGGGATGTCACAGCTCAGCCGCAAAGGACGCCGGTTCCGGCCGCCCGCGCACCCCCGCCCGCCGGACCAGGTACTTTCGATCACGTGGCTGGATTCAGGATCGGACGCGGCCGGGACAACAACCGCACCCCGCAACAACCCCCGCAAGCCCCGCGGCAGCAGCCGTACGGTCAGCAGCAGGCGCCCGGCGCGCCGCAGGCGCCGTACGGCCGTCAGCCCTACCCTCCCGCCGGCCCCCCTCCGCAGCAGCAGTGGCCCCAGCAGGCCACCGGCGGCGCCCGGGACCACGGCGAGCCCGAGTACTTCGACCCGTACGGTCAACCGCACCCCCAGGCGTACCGAGAGCCCGGGCACGAGCCCTCGTACGCCGACAACCCGGGCTACACCCAGGCGTTCTCGATCGGTGAGGACCCGTACGGCCAGGCCGCGCCCTACCAGGGCGCGACGTACCAGGCCGGTTCGGCCCCGACCGCCCCGGCCGGTCCCCGGCTGCCGTGGAAGGAGCTCCTGCGCGGCATCGTGATGCGGCCGGGCCCGACGTTCTTCCACATGCGCGACTACCCCGTCTGGGGCCCGGCGCTGATCGTGACGTTCCTCTACGGCATGCTCGCGGTCTTCGGCTTCGACAAGGCCCGCGAGGACGCCATCAAGGCCACCCTCTCCCAGGCCGTCCCGATCGTCCTCAGCACCGGCGTCGCCTTCGTCATCTGCGGCCTGATCCTGGGCGGCGTCACCCACACCCTGGCCCGTCAGCTGGGCGGCGACGGCGCGTGGCAGCCGACCGTGGGTCTGTCGATGCTGGTCATGTCGATCACGGACGCGCCCCGTCTGCTGTTCGCGATCTTCCTCGGCGGCGACAACATGGTCGTCCAGGTCCTCGGCTGGGCCACCTGGCTGGCCGCCGGCGCGCTCTTCACCTCGCTGATGAGCAAGTCGCACGACCTGCCCTGGCCGAAGGCGCTGGGCGCGTCCGCGATCCAACTGGTCGCCCTGCTGTCGATCATCAAGCTGGGCACGATCTGAGCGCTGGGGCCGAACACGAAGGGGACCGGCGCACGTATGCGGCGCCGGTCCCCTTCTCCGTGCCCTCGCCGTCAGGCGTCGAGGACCTGGCCCTCACGCTTGACCACGGGGGGCTCGACCGACCACGGGAAGTTGATCCACTCGTCGGTCTTCTTCCACACGTACTCGCACTTCACGAGCGAGTGCGACTTCTCGTAGATGACGGCCGAGCGGACCTCAGCCACCGTGCCCAGGCAGAAGTCGTGCACCAGCTTGAGCGTCTTGCCGGTGTCGGCGACGTCGTCGGCGATCAGCACCTTCTTGTCGGTGAAGTCGATCGCCTCGGGGACCGGTGCCAGCATGACCGGCATCTCCAGCGTCGTGCCGACACCCGTGTAGAACTCCACGTTCACGAGGTGGATGTTCTTGCAGTCCAGCGCGTACGCCAGACCGCCGGCGACGAAGACCCCACCGCGGGCGATGCTCAGGATGATGTCGGGCTCGTAGCCGTCGTCGGCGATGGTCTGCGCCAGCTCGCGCACGGCGCGACCGAACCCGTCGTAGTTCAGGTTCTCGCGTACGTCGCTCATGCCTCGTGCCTCACCTGGGTGCGGTGGAAGTTCTGGAAGGAGCGCGACGCCGTCGGGCCGCGCTGGCCCTGGTAGCGCGATCCGTAGCGCTCGCTGCCGTACGGGAACTCGGCGGGCGAGCTGAGCCGGAACAGGCACAGCTGGCCGATCTTCATCCCCGGCCACAGCTTGATCGGGAGCGTGGCGAGGTTCGACAGCTCCAGGGTCACGTGGCCCGAGAAGCCCGGGTCGATGAAGCCGGCGGTCGAATGCGTGACCAGGCCCAGGCGGCCGAGGCTCGACTTGCCCTCCAGCCGGGAGGCGATGTCCTCGGGCAGCGAGATGACCTCGTAGGTCGAGGCGAGGACGAACTCGCCCGGGTGGAGGATGAACGCCTCGTCGCCCTCCGGCTCGACCATCCGGGTCAGGTCCGGCTGCTCGGTGGCGGGGTCGATGTGGGCGTAACGGTGGTTCTCGAAGACCCGGAAGAACCGGTCGAGACGCACATCGATGCTGGAGGGCTGCACCATCGACTCGTCGAACGGGTCGATGCGAACCCGTCCGCTGTCGATCTCGGCCCGGATGTCTTTGTCAGAGAGAAGCACGTCCCGAGGATACGCAGAGCGCGCGGGCCACCCCCAATCGAGAGCGGCGCCCGCGCGCCCTGATCACTGCGCTCCGACGGCTACCGCTTCACGCCGCCCACGGGCACGGCGTGCCTCAGCCGCGCGCACCGCGGGCACCGCAACAACCGCCCCGGACCGATCCGGGCGGCACCGAGCTGCCGCAACGGGAAGGAAGCGGTGCTGAAAACGTGCCCTTCGGCACAACGGACGACGGTGTGCTCCATCGAGTCCCTTTCCCCAACGAGCCGTACTGCGACGAATCGCCACATTAGGGGATGACCCAGGCCCACGCCGGCCGCCGCTCCGAACCATAAGCTACGCCCCAACTCCCGCCCCCAGCACCCCTCCTGCAGGCCCTTGACGACAACGACCCCGCGGCTGATTCACCGGGGGTCGATCATGAGGTAGAGTGGGCAACGCTGAGGTTCCAGGCAACTGGAAACCTATGCGGATGTAGTTTAATGGTAGAACATGAGCTTCCCAAGCTTATAGCGCGGGTTCGATTCCCGTCATCCGCTCTTGCAAGAAGGCCCAGGTCAGCGACCTGGGCCTTTCGCGTTGCCTAGGTGACCACCAAGCCGTACAGGGAGCGGCATGCGTACGCCACAGCGCGGAAACTGTGGCCGGAGGTCGGGATCGTCAGCGCTTCCAGCCCGATGGTGCTGGACGAGTACTGTTCTTGGTGTTGATGGTGAACACGCCGCCAGGGCGATCAGCAGGTGGTTGATACCGCCGCCGTTGCCCTTCTCGTCCCGTGAAGCACCCGCCAGCCGAGCGGGCACAGGCGTTCCAGTTCACGTCCCACCCGGCGCTCCCCTTCGAGGCCGGCGTACGACCCCCTCGGCGATCACCCCGACGACTCGGGAGCCAGGTCGATTCCTCGCCAAGTCCTCACTGGGGCTGAGGGGCGGGAGAGACGCCGGCCGTTCGGATCGGCGTTCGGGGTTGCCTGACTGGGTTGCCCTGGCTGCCAAGAAAGGGCCGTGGGGCGGGTTCACGAATAGCCACGGGCCCTGGCGCCGAGGTGACACCAAGGGGAGACGGTTCGGCCCTACGCCGGACCGTTTCAGCCTCGGTTGCTACCGCCCTGGCTTCCAATCCACATCGAGGATGGCGGCATGCACGGCAGCAACGATCAACGTGATCGACAGAACGCCGCCTACCCAGTTCTTCGGGTTGCCGAGGATTGAGCCCACAAATGCCGTTCCGTAGACGGTCGCCGCATACACCGCCGGCACAGCCATACTGACGACACGCTTCTTGGCTGCGATGAAAAATAGAGGCGGTGCCAGAAGGCCTGCCGTCGCGACGACCGCGACTACCCAGACCACCTTGTGCGCTGTGTTCGCGTACATGCGGGCCTGGATAGGCGCGTTGATGTATGGATTCGTCATGGTTCCCCCCTGGCTTCGCAGATGCCTAGTGTGACCCATGACACCCATGGCCCGAAGGTGTTTCGACCGATAAGCGGAACGAAGCTCAGCGCTCGCTTGGCTGGTGCGGTCCGTCGCCACTGCTTTCCCCGCAAGGCGGCTTGGGGCGCCGGGCCGGCGCCGACGCCGGGTGTCATCGGACCTCTCGATGGGTGGCATCAGTGGCGGTTACGCCGAGGCGTGCGGAGTCCGCACCGGGCCGACCTCGGCGCGGTGCGGGTGATCCGGCGGTCGCCGTTCCGGCCGGCGAAGGCGCGGTTTCCGGCGTTCGGGTGGTGGTTACGTGTTGAGAAGGGAACGTTCACGTGGCGCTCATAGCTTCGAGGGGACCGCGTCGTCCTTCCCGAGGGGATCTCCCAACACATGCGCCGCAGACCAGTGAAGACGTTGACCGTTCTGGCCCTCGCGGGGGCCGTGGCCGCGGGGACGGCGACCACCGCCAACTCCGCGCCGCAGAACGACGGACGGGGCAGGGAAATCCGGAACGTCATCTACCTGCTCGGTGACGGAATGGGCCGCACGCACGTCACGGCCGCCCGTGACCGGTACTACGGCGCCGGCGGGAAGCTCACGATGGAGACCCTCCCCTTCACGGGCGCGGTCGCCACGTACGCCGTCGAGAAGGGCACCGCCAAGCCGTCCCTGGTCACCGACTCGGCCAGCTCCGCGACCGCCTGGTCGACGGGCGTCAAGACGTACAACGCCGCGATCGGCGTGGACTCGTACGAGAAGAAGGTCGCCACGCTGATGGAGCAGGCCAAGGCGGCCGGCTTCGCCACGGGCAACGTCTCCACGGCCGAGATCACCGACGCCACCCCGGCGGCGCAGTTCAGCCACGCGCTGCTGCGCGGCTGCCAGGGCCCGACGTACTCCGACGCCGCCTGCCTCCCGAAGAAGGAGGACGGTACGTACGAGGCCGCGCCCGCCGACAAGACGCTGATCACGCCGATCGCCGAGCAGATCGCCCGCAACGGCACCGCGGACGTCGTCTTCGGCGGCGGACTCGCCCGCTTCGAGCCGGACGACCAGAAGGCCCTCCAGGCCCAGGGCTACCAGGTGCTCGGCAACTTCGGCGACGCCAAGCTGCCCGCCCAGAGCGCCGCCAGCCAGCAGGTCGCCACCAAGGCCGACCTCGACAAGGCCGACGGCAAGAAGGTCATCGGCCTCTTCAACCGCGGCAACCTGACGGTCGAGCAGGCCAAGGCCGGGCTGCCCGCCGACGCCCCGCAGAAGCAGGAGCCGACGCTGGCCGACATGGCCCGCAAGTCCATCTCGCTGCTCTCCGACCGCAAGCAGCAGGAGCGCGGCAAGGGCAAGGGCTTCTTCCTCCAGATCGAGGGCGCCCAGATCGACAAGCGCTCGCACGCCAACGACGCCGCGCAGACGCTCGGCGAGGTCAAGGCGTTCGACGACGCGGTGAAGGCCGCGTACGACTTCGCGAAGAAGGACGGCCACACGCTGGTGATCGTCACGGCCGACCACGAGTGCGCCGGCTTCAACATCATCGAGCACGGCACCTACACCAACGCCGAGGCCGTCGCGCCCCCGGCCAACACCGACGCGGGCAACCCGGCGAACAACAGCACTCCGTCGCGCGCCACTTCGGGCGCCAAGGACACCACCCGCTCGACCGGCATCGTCAACGGCGCGGGCTCGGGTGACGCGAAGAACTTCGCCCCGGCCACGTTCCGCACCCCGGACGACGCGCCGGGCGTGAAGGACGGCAGCCCCGAGGCGAGCCTGTGGCTGACCTACCTGTCGGGCAACCACACCGGCGCCGACGTGCCGATCTTCGCCTACGGCCCGAACGGCGGCGCGTTCGCCGCGAGCCAGAACAACACGGAGCTCTACACCAAGATGTACCGCTCGCTGTTCGGCCGTTCGCCCCAGCAGCAGCACTGACCCTCGCGCACTCGGGGCCGGGGGGCGCACTCCCCCCGGCCCCGTCCCCTTTCAGGAGCGTTCGATGAGACACCCCCGACACCCCCTGCGCCGCGCCGCGGCCACGCTGGTCCCGGCCGCGGTCGTGCTCGCCCTCGCCACCGGTTGCTCCGGCGGCGCGCCGCACGCCGCCCCCGCCGGGGAGCCGGTCGCCGCCGCCTCGCCCGTGGTGCTGCCCGCGCCGCGCAGCGCGCCCGCCCCGGCCGCCGTACTCGCGCAGCCCGTCCGGGAGGGCGAAGTACGCGTCGGGCAAGGGCCGTTCACCGACCGCGTACGGCTGGACCGGCTGACCCTCACCGACCGGCAGGCCGTCACCGGGCACCTGGCCATCACGGCGGACGTCAGCGACACCCTGGCCCTCGAACTGGCGGTGGCCTACTACGACGCCGCCGGCCGGCTCGTGGGCACCGGGGCGTTCCAGTACCAGGAGGAGGGGGAGGACGCGCACGGCACCGAACACCACGACGGGCCGCGCGCGGCGGGCGACGGCATCGACTTCACCGTGTCGCCGGGCAAACTCATCGGCACCCCGGCCGGCGCCGTCCTGACCGTCCCGGTGCTGGTCAGCGAGTAGCCGTGCGGGCGGCGAGCAGCCGCCCGGGCCGGGTTCAGCCCCGGGCGCGCGGGGAGAGCCGGTTCACCAGCTCGGCCAGGTCCTCGCACGCCTGCTGGATCTTCACGCGGACGTTGTTCTGCTCGGTGACCAGCGCCGACAGCAGCAGCGCGGTCAGGGCCACCGAGCCGTTGAGGGCCATCAGGTTGGCCATCACCTCCAGGACGCCGTGGTGCGCGAACGGCCCCGCCCGTCCGGTGGCCGCCGACACCGCCACGACCGAGATCAGCAACGCGCACGGCGCCGCCCCCGGCAACTGGAAGCGGACGGCGGCCCAGATCAGCAGCGGGAAGACCAGGAAGAGCAGCGAGAGCGTACTGCGCGTCACCAGCAGGGTGACCAGCACGGCCACGGCCAGCAGGGCCGCCGCCTCGGCCGTCCGATAGACGTCGCGGGGCGGCCTCATGTGCGGCAGGGCCAGCAGCACGGGCGTGCCCACGAGCACCCCCATGGCGTCCCCGGCCCACCAGGCCGCCCACACCGGCCAGAACCCGTCCCACGGCAGGCTCCCGGTGAGGGCCAGCACCCCGGCGCCGAGGGTCGCGCTGAGCAGCATCGGGAGCAGCCCGCCCAGGAAGACCAGGGCCAGCCCGTCGCGCAGCCGGTCCAACTCGGGGCGGAACCGGGCCCGGCGGAGCATCGCGTAGGCACACAGCGGGGCGAGGGTGTTGCCCGCGATGATGACCGACCCGCTCAGGTCGACCGGGCCGAGCGTCCGCATGACCAGGTACGTGCCCAGGGCGATGCCGGGCCAGATCCCCACCCCCCGCCACAACAGCGCGGCGACGGCGATCCCGGTCGGCAACCACAACGGCGTGACCTGCGCCCCCTCGACGACCAGGCGCTGGAGCAGGCCCAGCCGACCGGTCACGTAGTAGGCGGCGGCGACCGCGAGAATCCACAGCGCCTGACGCAGTGAGGTGCTCATCCCACGTATGAGACAACGGCGCCGGCCCCGCGCGGGTTCCTGACACGCGCTATCCGTGCGGTGGCGCGTCGTGCCGCAGGACGAGGACCGCCGCGTCGTCCGCGTGCCCGGTGGAGTCGGCCACCCGCAGCACCTCGGCGGCCAACTCCTCCGGATCGGCCGCCGCGCCGTCCCGCACCACCCGGACCACCTGCCCGAGCCCCCTCTCGATCGGGAACGACGGCCCCTCGATCACCCCGTCGGTGAGCAGGACGTACGCGCCCGCCCGCGCGAGGGACCGGGTCGTCACGGGGTAGTCGCCCCCGGACAGCACGCCCAGCGGGAGGCCCCCGTCGTCCTCCGCGATGCCGTACGCGCCGTCCACCGTGGCCCACACCGCCGGGATGTGCCCGGCGCGGGCGCCTTCGAGCCGCCAGGTGCGGGGATCGAAACGCAGGAAGCTACAGGTCGCGAAGAGGTCCCGGCCGACCGACAGCAGCAGGTCGTTGGCCCGGCCCAGCACGTCGCCGGGGTCGGCCGCGGCGGCGGCGACCGCCCGCAGGGCTATCCGGATCTGGCCCATGAAGGCCGCCGCCTCCACGTCGTGGCCCTGTACGTCGCCGATGGAGAAGGCGAGCGACCCGTCCGGAAGCCGGAAGCCGTCGTACCAGTCACCGCCGATGTCCAGGCCGTGCCGGGCCGGCGCGTAGCACGCCGCGGTCCGCAGCCCCGGCACGTCGGGGAGCGACGCCGGCAGCATCTCGCGTTGCAGGGCCTCGGCCAGCTCCACGCGGGCCTGCTGGAACTCGGCCCCCAGCCGCGCCTGGGCGGTGAGCCGCCCGAGCGTGGTCAGGAGGTCGTCGGCGCTCGCCGGCCGTGGGGAACGACGCCGGGTCATGGACCGCTCCCTCTGGACGACCGGTTCTCCCTGTCCTGCACCCCAGCGTAGGGGCGCGGCTCAGCGCCCGCAGTACGTGTCCGCCTCCGGCCGCTGCCCGGTGGTGAGGAACCGGGTCACCGCCCGGTCGCCGCAGGCGTTGCCGGTGCCCAGGTAGGAGCCGTGGCCGCCCGCGTCGACGGTGACCAGCCGGGCCCGCCCGCCGAGCGCCTCGCGCATCTTGAGGGCTCCGGCGTACGGGGTGGAGGGGTCCCGCAGGTTCTGGACCATCAGGACGTTGGACGGCCCGTCCGCGGTGATCCGGGTGGGCTGCTCCACCGGGCGGTCCTTCCAGAAGGCGCAGGGGGTGATGTTCGCAGGCATCCCGGCCGTGAGCGGGTGCGCGCTCCGATCGGCGGCCGCGGCGCGCTCGTACGCGCCGACGTCCTTCGGCCAGCTCACGTCGTTGCAGATGACCCCGACCGTGACCGTCGCGTCGGTGTCCGGCATGGGGCCGGAGACGTCGGGCGTCAGGACGGGTACGGCGGCCGGGTCCTGGGCGGCCCGCAGGAGCCGGGCGACGGGGGCGAAGGAGTTGCCGTAGAGGCTGGTCTGGAGCGCTTGGAGCAGCCGCGCGCCGGTCAGCGGCACGCCCGGGACGTTCGACGGCCGGGGCTCGCGGTCCAGCCGCGCCGCCACCTCCAGGACCAGGGGGCGTACGTCCTCGGGGTGGGCGGCGAGCCGCAGGCCCTCGGCGTCACGGGCCGGGTCGGCCGCCCAGGCCGCGAAGTCGGGGAAGCGGTCGTCGGCGCCGACCGACATGTTCGCGAGCCAGCCGCGCGCCACGCGGGACGGGTCGGGGTCGCCGCTGCTGTCCAGCACCCAGCGGTCGGTGTGCCGCGGGAACCGCTGCGCGTACACCGCGCCCACGTAGGTCCCGTAGGAGGTGCCCCAGGCGGAGAGCTTCCGCTCGCCGAGGGCCTGGCGGAGGCGGTCGATGTCGCGCACCTCGTTGGCGGTGGTGAAGCTGCGCAGCTCGGGTCCCCCGTGGGCGGCGCACGCCTCGGCGACCCTGCGGGAGCGGGCGACGTTCTCCGCCGTGGAGCCGTCCGGTCCGGGCCAGGAGCGCAGGGTGACCAGGTGCCGGTCCTCCTCGGCCAGCCCGCAGGAGGCGGTGGCGCTGCCGCCGACGCCGCGCGGGTCGAGGGAGACGAGGTCGTAGGCGCCGGCCAGCTCCCGGGCCAGGTCCGGGCCCTTCGAGGTCAGCCGCTGGACGCCGGAGCCCCCCGGGCCGCCGGGGATCACCAGCAGGGTCCCGCGCCGGGCCTGCGGGCGGTCGCTGCGCAGTCGGGTGACGGCGAGACCGAGCTGCCGGCCGCCCGGGTCGCGGTAGTCGAGGGGGACGGGGAGCGTCGCGCACTGCTGCCCGGGCAGGGCGCCCTGGTGCGTGCAGTCCTTCCAGTCGAGGACGGGCGCGGTGGCGCCGGCCGGGGCTTCGGCGGCGCCGGTCAGGGCGCTGGCTCGCGGGGCGGCGGTCCCGGTCAGGGCGGCGGTGACGGCGACGGTGGACAGGGCGACGGCGGCGGCCTTGCGGCGGCGGTGGGTGGGCATGGCCCCATGCTTGTGGACCGCGCGGCGCCGCCCCATCCGGCTGCCGGGACGGCCGTGCGGGGGCTTTCCCCAGGGCGTCCCCTCCGGGCCTCCGGCCGGCCGGTTCCTGCGCCGGGGCGGCGGTGACCGCGTAGCGGGCCGGGCGGTGCCTACGCTGGCGGGCATGACGACGACGCTGCTGCGCGGGCTGCCCGAGGGCGGCGGGGTCCGGGATCGGGTGGCCGAGTTGTACTGGGACGCCTGCGGGGCGCAGCTCGGCGCCGCGCTGGGGCCCGCCGCGGCCGGGCGACGGTTCATCGCCGCGCACCTGGACCCGGGCCGCGCGCTGACCGCCGTCTCCGCGGCCGGCCGGGTGCTGGGCGTGGCCGGCTACCAGCTCGCCGGGCGGGGCCTGATCGGCGGCGACGCGGCCGCGGTGCGGGCGGAGTACGGGCCGGTCAGGGGCGTGTGGCGGGCGTACCTGTGGACCCTGTCGGCGCGCACGGCGGCGCGCGGCGAGCTGGTCGTGGACGGCATCGCCGTGGACCCGGCCGAGCGTGGTCGCGGGGTGGACGCGCTGCTGCTGGAGGGCGTCGAGGCGATCGCCGCGGAGCAGGGCTGCCGCCGGATCCGGCTGGACGTGCCCGCCGCCGACACGGCCGCGCGGGCGCGCTACGAAGGGCTCGGGTTCCGGCCGGTCCTGGTACCCCGGACGCCGTGGCCACGGGACCTGCTGGGCTTCGGGCCAGTGACGACCCTGCACAGATCCGTGCCGCCGCAACTCGGGACCTGAACCGGAAGACCCGAAAAAAACTTCGGGTATGGAATGGTTCGGGCGGGTATATCCCCCTGGACAGCGCAACGACGGCCCCGATCCGGGACCCCTCCGTCGCAGGAGCGCAGACTGATGGACCGTACAGAGCTCACAGACGTCGCGACCCATGAGGCCAGGGCCCTCTCGGTGGCCCTGTTCCGTAGGCTCGCCGGGCTGCGGGAAGGCACGGCTGAGTACTCGTACGTCCGCAACACCCTCGTCGAGCTGAACATCAGCCTGGTGCGGTACGCCGCCCGCCGGTTCCGCGGCCGCAGCGAGCCGATGGAGGACATCGTCCAGGTCGGCACGATCGGCCTGATCAAGGCGATCAACCGGTTCGACCCGGACCGCGGTGTCGAGTTCACCTCCTTCGCCATGCCCACCATCACCGGAGAGATCAAGCGGTTCTTCCGCGACACGAGCTGGGCCGTGAAGGTTCCCCGCCGGCTCCAGGAACTGCGGATCGACACGGCCAAGGCACACGACGCCCTGGAACAGGACCTCGGCCGCGAGCCCACCGACACCGAACTCGCCGAGCACCTGCACGTCACACCGGAGGAGCTCGTAGAGGGTCGCAAGGCGGCGCGCGCCTACTCCGCGCGCTCCCTGGACGCACCGGCGCAGGAGGAGAGCGAGCGCGACCCGTACGCCGCGCCGACGGCACTGGGCGAGGAGGAGGCCGCGTACGACCTCATCGAGTGCCTGGAATCGCTCAAGCCGATGCTGGCCGGGCTCTCCCCGCGCGAGCGGACCCTGCTGGAACTGCGTTTCGGGCAGGAGCTGACCCAGTCCGAGATAGGCGGGCTGCTGGGGCTGTCGCAGATGCACGTCTCGCGGCTGCTCAACCGCACCCTGACCCGGCTGCGCGAGGAGTTCCTCACGGACGGGCAGGACGAGGAGGCCGGTCCCGAGAACCCGGCGCCCGGTGGGGCCTCGGCGCCTCGTGGGACCAAGGAGTCCCGGGTCGCACGTGAGATCAGTGGGGCCCGTCGGACCCGGGTGTCCCCTCCGGAAGCGGCGGCCGAGCCGGCACCGGCGGACGGAACGGAGCCGGCGGCGGCACCTCCAGCCAGACCGTCTTCCCGGGGAACGCGCCGCCCGACGGTTCGGCGCCCCAACTCCTCGCGAGCCGTTCCAGCACGATGAGGCCGTGACCCCCCGGCCGGCTCCGGTCACCCGGCGGCCGGCGCCGGGGGGGCTCGGGGCTGTCGTCGCTGACCTCCACCCGCAGACCCTCCGGGCCGTGGCGCAGGACCAGTTCCCGGGGGCCACCGGCGTGCAGGCAGGCGTTGGTGACGACCTCGGAGACCAGCAGGAGCACGTCTTCCATCGCCTCGGGGTCGCGCGGCCACAGCCAGTCCGTGAGCGCCTGCCGCGTGAAGTCCCGGCAACGGGTGACGACACCGGTCGTCGCGCCGCCCAGGACCAGCCTCCGAGTCTGCTCGGCCACAGGGCCTCCCGTCTCCGCGCGCACGTGTCCGCGCGCCCGTCTCCGCGCGCACTCCTGCGCGCCGCACCTACCCCCGCCCGGGGCAACCAATCCCGATATTCCTTTATGCACCCCTTCTCAACCACCCCGGGAACGTCACAGAATCCCGCCAGTTTCTTTCGCGTAGCGGAAATGGGATTCCGCGATGCGACAACTAAGCTCGTCCTTCGCCGGTCGTACCCCTACCTCCTGGAGGAAGAGCCATGTCCGAGAGTCGCGTCGCCCTGGTCACCGGGTCCTCGTCGGGCATCGGAGCGGCCATCGCCCGCCGCCTCTCCGACGCGGGCATGCGGGTCGTGGTGAACTCCGCGCGCAGCGAGAACGCCGGGACAGGCCAAGGCGCACCGGACTCGCTGCGGGCTCGTCGACCGGAACGTTTCCCACCCCCGTGCGGAAACCTCCCGATCGCCTCGCCCGGCCGCCCCGACGAGCCCCGCCCGGCGACCGGCGGCCGACGCTAGCCCGGCCCCGCACCCGCGTCGAAGGCACGCCGGGCGATCCGTCAGGTCCGCCGCGACCGGTGTCCACATTCTGGACAACTACCCTCGGATTATGAACGCAGCAGCCGACTCCCCCACCGCCGTGAAAGACGCCGTGAAGGCCGCCGACCGGAAGCACGTCTTCCACTCCTGGTCGGCGCAGGAACTCATCGATCCGCTCGCCGTCGCGGGGGCCGAGGGGTCGTACTTCTGGGACTACGAGGGCAACCGCTTCCTCGACTTCTCCAGCGCGCTCGTCTACACGAACATCGGCTACCAGCACCCCAAGGTGGCCGCCGCCATCGCGGAGCAGGCCGGGAAGCTCTGTACCGTCGCCCCCGGTTTCGCCGTGGACGTCCGCTCCGAGGCCGCGCGCCTCATCGCCGAGCGGACCCCCGGCGACCTGGACAAGATCTTCTTCACCAACGCCGGCGCCGAGGCGGTCGAGAACGCCGTCCGGATGGCCCGCGTCCACACCGGACGCCCGAAGGTGCTGGCCGCGTACCGCTCGTACCACGGCGCCACCTCCGCCGCGATCAACCTGACCGGTGACGCCCGCCGCTTCGGCAACGACTCGGCGACCGCCGGGGTCGTGCACTTCTGGGGCCCGTTCCGCTACCGTTCCCCCTTCCACGCGACCACCGATGCCGAGGAGAGCGCCCGCGCCCTGCGCCACCTGGAGGACACCATCGTCTTCGAGGGCCCGCAGTCGATCGCCGCGATCATCCTGGAGACGGTCGGCGGCGCCCCCGGCGTGCTCGTGCCGCCGCCCGGCTACCTGGCCGGGGTGCGCGAGCTGTGCGACCGCTACGGGATCGTCTTCATCCTGGACGAGGTCATGGTCGGCTTCGGCCGCACCGGGACCTGGTTCGCCTGCGAGAACTGGGACGTCACGCCCGATCTGCTCTGCTTCGCCAAGGGCGTGACCAGCGGCTACGTCCCGCTCGGCGGCGTCGCCATCTCCGCGGCGATCGCCGAGACCTTCGCCCGCCGGCCCTACCCGGGTGGACTGACGTACTCCGGTCACGTACTGGCCTGCGCCGCCGCCGTCGCCACCATCCGGACGATGGCGGAGGAGGGCATCGTCGAGCAGTCCGCCCGAACCGGCGCCGAACTGCTCGGTCCCGGCCTGCGCGCGCTCGCCGAGCGACACCCCTCGGTCGGCGAGGTCCGGGGCTTGGGCACCTTCTGGGCGCTGGAACTCGTACGGGACGCGGAGACCGGCGAGCCGCTCGTCCCGTACAACGCCTCCGGCGCCGACAACGCGCCGATGGCCGCGTTCGGGGCGGCCTGCAAGAAGGGCGGTCTGTGGCCGCTCGTCGCCGGCAACCGCATCCACGTCGCGCCGCCGTGCAACATCTCGGAGCAGGACGTGGCCAAGGGTCTGGAGATCCTCGACGAGGCGCTGTCGGTCGCGGACGCGCACATGGCCTGACCTGCGCGAACAGCCCCACTCCTGTGGGGTCGCCCAATCCGTGGGTGCGGGTATTCGGATGATCCGTGCGGTGGAGATCGCGCCACGCGCGTGTTGCAATCCGTGGAGCGGTACAAAGCACCACCCAGTACCACCGAGCACCACACCCAGCACCTACGGACCGGGATGCACGTCAGTCCCGGGGCGGCCCCACGTGGCCGAACGGCGGGGAGCGGCACGCCTTCTTTCGGGCGGACGCTGGACGCCGGGCGTACGGGATCCAGACCACCGGACTCCGTGTTCCCGAGACCCGAAGGAAGACAGCATGAGCAAGCACGTCCTGGCCCAGAACCAGTACGGCAAGGCCGAGAACCGCATCGTCAAGGTCACCCGCAAGGGCAGCGACGGGTCTTGGCACGAGATCCGTGACCTCAACGTCTCGGTCGCGCTCCGCGGCGAGTTCCGCGATGTCCACCTGACCGGCGACAACGCCAACTGCCTGCCGACCGACACCACCAAGAACACGGTGTACGCCTTCGGCAAGGAACACGGCATCGACTCCCCCGAGGCGTTCGGCATCCTGCTCGCCAAGCACTTCGTCTCCTCCCAGCAGCCGATCCGCGAGGCGCAGATCCGCATCGAGGAGTACGTCTGGGACCGCATTCCGGTGCCGACGCGCAAGGAGCAGCACTCCTTCGTCCGCAAGGGCCAGGAAGTGCGCACGGCGCAGATCACCTACAGCGAGACGACGGGGCTCCAGGTCATCTCGGGTCTCAAGGACCTGACGGTGATGAACTCGACGAACTCCGAGTTCCACGGCTACATCAAGGACAAGTACACGACCCTCCAGGAGGCGTACGACCGCATCCTGGCGACCAAGGTCACCGCGCGCTGGGCGCACTCGGCGCTCGCCGCCGACGACGCCGAGTACGACTGGGACCGGTCGTACAAGAAGGTCCGCAAGCACATGCTGGACGCCTTCGCGGAGACGTACTCGTACTCGCTCCAGCAGACTCTGAACCAGATGGCCGAGCGGGTGCTGGACCACTGCCCGCGGGTCAACGAGGTCCGACTGAACCTGCCCAACAAGCACCACTTCCTCGTCGACCTGGAGCCCTTCGGCCTCAAGAACGACAACGAGGTCTACTTCGCGGCGGACCGGATGTACGGCCTGATCGAGGGCACCATCCACCGTGACGGGGTGCAGCCGGTCATCGCGACCAGCGACTGGATCGTCGCGTAACCCGCGCGCACACCCGTCAGTTCGGCCCGGACCGCGTCGCGGGGTCCGGGCCGTTCGGCTGTCCCACCAGCAGGTTCCAGCGGCCGGAGCGCCCGGTGAGCGTGGTGACGGTGTCCGGTCGTACGTCGAGCCGCCAGAAGGCCGCCGCGGGCAGGTCCAGGGCGTGCACCACGGCCGCCCGCACGACGGCCTGTTCCGCCACCGCACGGTGCGTACCGGGGGCGAGTCCGGCGAGGTGGGCGCCCGTACGCGCGATCAGCGCCGCGACCGATTCCCCGCCGCCCGGGGGCGCGTACGCCGGGTCGGTCAGCCACTGCCCGACCGCCTCCGGGTCCTCGGCGGCGACCTCGTCCAGGGTCCGGCCGGCCCACGCGCCCAGGTCCTGGCCGCGCAGGCCCTCGTGTCCCGGGCAGGGGTCCCCGGTCCCGAACCGCCCCTGGCGGGCAGCCGGTCCGAGCGGGGGCGTCAGCAGGTTCAGGCGTACGACGGGCATGGCTGAAGGGTAGGGCCGGCGGGTGGGGCGCGCGCCCGCGGCGTGAGACGGCGCCCACACGCCGTGGTGTTCAGGCCACGCGCGCGGTACGGTCACGGACGACATGACGAAGGTATGACGGAAGTACCGGTGAGAATCCGGCACGGTCGCGCCACTGTGAAACCTCCCGCACGGGCACGGGGAGGGAAGTCAGACCCGCCACCTTCGTCAAAGAGCACCACTGACCGGGACGCGTGTTCCCTCTGGAGGTTCTGCCATGGCTCACTCTGCCGCGCCCGCGACGGCTCCCGCCGCCGTTGCCCCGATTTCCCTCTCCGCGCTGGCCCCTTGGGCCGTCTTCGCCGGAATCGTCACGCTCTTCCTGCTCTACATGGTCGGCGCCGAGCAGGGCGCGACCGCGCTCTTCGAGGGCAACACCGTCCACGAGTGGATGCACGACGGCCGTCACCTCCTCGGCTTCCCCTGCCACTGATCCGGAGTCCAGGTCCACATGAACTCCGTATCCCCGCGCGTGCTCCTCGTCCGGGGCATGCTCGCCGGCCTGCTGGCCGGTCTGGCCGCCTTCATCGTCGCCTACGTGCTGGGCGAGTCGAAGGTGGACGCCGCGATCGCCATCGAGGAGGCGGCCTCCGCCGGTCACCACCACGCCGACGAGGCCGCCGCCCCGGTCAGTCGGGCCCTCCAGGCCACGGCCGGTCTGGGCACCGGCACCCTGCTCTACGGGGTCGCGCTCGGCGGCATCGCCGCGCTCGTCTTCTGCTACGCCCTGGGCCGCATCGGCCGCTTCGGCCCCCGGGCCACGGCGGCACTGGTGGCCGGGGGCCTGTTCGTCACCGTCAACCTGGTGCCGTTCTTCAAGTACCCCTCCAATCCCCCTGCGGTCGGCGACCCCGACACGGTCGTCCGCCGCACCACCCTGTTCGTGCTGATGATCGTCTTGAGCGTGCTGCTCTCCTCGGGCGCGCTCATCCTGGGACGGCGGCTCGCCCCGCGCATGGGCAACTGGAACGCCTCGATCGTCGCCGGACTCGCGTTCGTCGTCGCCATCGCCCTCGCGTACGCCCTCCTTCCCGGCATCAACGAGGTTCCGGCGGACTTCCCGGCCGTGCTCATCTGGCAGTTCCGGGTCGCGACCCTCACCATCCAGGCTGCGCTGTGGGCGACTTTCGGCCTGTCCTTCGGATATCTAGCCGAGCGCGCACTTGTGCCCGCGATCGCGCCCAAGGAGGCTGTGCAGCCGACAAGTTGACGTGGAAGGGGCCGGTGGCACATGCAGACGGCGATCTGGGAATGGCGTGGCTGGACGGGTGCTGCCCCGTTCTGGCTGAGTTCCGTCCTGCTGCTCCTGGCCCCCTTCACCGCCATCACCTTGCTGGCCCAGATCGGCGTCATCGTGGCGCTGGCCGGCCTCGGCGGTCTGGCCCGGCAGCTGTGGTTCGGTGACTACGGGCACCCCGCCATCCATGTCGCCGCCGCGTTGATGGGCGTCACGGCGGCGGCCCTGGTGGTCGTCTGACCCCGGCGGTGACCACGCCCGCCTCCTCACCCGTACGGGCGCATCCGCCGCGCCGGCCGGAAAAAGGCGCGCGCACCCTCGTCGAGCTGCGACAACGCGCCCGGGCTGTTACGACACTCCGGTGACATGTCGGCGGTGTCCGGCGCCTCCCGATGTACGCGGGGGCCGGGAGCGGTCCACTGCTGACAGGATCCGGCCGCCCGAGCCGGACCAGGAGGGAATGCCATGGCCCGCGCCCAGTGGGCCGTCGGTGCGCTGACGGTCACTCTGCTCGGCACCGGCGTAGCGATGTTGCACAACACCCAGGGCGCCGAGCCCGAGGCCGTCGCCGTGAGCGACGCGCTGCCGTCGCGGGCGCTGGGACTGACCGGTCACCGCCGGCTGGTGCGGGAGTTGGAGCACGGCGGCGAGTACCCCGGTCAGGCCGGCCCGCACGCTTCCGACAACGGCTCCCGACCGGCGCGGGGCTCCTCGACCACCCCCGTCCTGCCGATGCGGGCGGCGCGGCCGGTGCGGCTGCGGGTTCCGAGCCTGGGCGTGGACGTGCGGCTCTCCGCCCGGAGCCCGGAGAGCGGGGCCCGCTGGGACGCGGACAGCGCGGCCCCGGGGTCGGCCGGTACCGCCGTCGTCACCGGGAAGGAGCTGCGGCTCGCCGGGATGCGGCGCGGGCGCGTCATCGAGATCGCCCGTGCGGACCACCGTACGGCCGTGTTCACCGTGGTCCGGGTCGTGCCGGTGGAAGCGGGCCGGCCGCCCGAGTCGAGGGAACGGGCCGAGCGGACCGGACGGCCGGAGCGCGCGACGCTGAGGCTGGTCGGCGGCGACGCCGTCGTCATGGCCCGGCTGACGGGGCGCCACCACACCCGCTGAACCGCCTCGGCGGGCGCGGGTCGGTCGGTCGGTCGGTCGGTCAGTCAGGGTTTTCGTCCCCCGCCAGGGGTGTCTTCGTCCCCCCAACGGGCGTTTCTGCTCTCCCGGAGGCACGGGCTCCCGGGCATCGGGGCACACAGCACGGCATGAACGGTGCGCGGTACGCGCGGGCGGCGACGGCGAAGGCCCTGACGGTGGTCTGCGTCGTACTGCTGTGCGTGTTCGGCGCCGGTCCCTCGGCGGCCGTGGCCGCCGGGTCCCGTCCCGCCACGACCGCCCCGGCGGAGCCCTCGGACGGGTCGTCCGACCCCGCCCCGGACGTAGAGGCCCGGCCGGCTCTGCGGGCGTTCGCCCGCGAGACGCCGGGCGTACGGCGCCCGCCGACGGTGTTTCACGTGAAACGTGCCGCCCACCCGCAGAGCGCCGTCCCGGTCGGGACGGCCGGGGCCGGGTCGTCGCGGCCGGCGGTACGGAGTGTGGTCCTCCGCTGCTGAGCGGGCCCGGGTGGATCCCCCCGCGGGAATGACCCGCGCGGCCGATCCGCCCCAGCAGCGCGTCCTGTCCACACTCCTGCGACACCGTGAGGTTCCGTCATGTCCATCGACCCGTACGCGGCCCTGAACGCCATGCTCCGCGCCGAGGCCGCCCGCTCCACCCCGCCACCGGCCCGCCACCCCGAAACCGCGAAGACCGGCCGTGCAACCGGCTGTGACACCGCCCGTGACACCGACCCTGACACCGGCCGCCCGGTGACCGGGGCCCACCGCCCGGCCGGGGCCACGCCCGCGGAGTGATCCGACGGCGGCGCCGGTCCCTTGCGGCCGGCGCCGCCCAACGGGCACGTCCCGGGATCAGTCCTCGTGCGTGTAGTAGCGGTAGAACGCGACGAGTCCCGTGCCCACGCCCACGGCCAGGCCGATCCCCACGGCGCGGAGCACCGATTCGTTGGTGAGGCTGAACAGGTAGCCGATGGCGATGCCCGCGAAAGCGCCCCAGGCAGCCGCGTGCGGTTCGCGCGCGAGCCGCGGACCGAACCGGGCGAGGGCGAACACGCAGCCGGCGAAGAGGACGCCGCACAGGATGCCGTAGAAGACGTTGCCGGCGTCGACCGGGCCCATCTGACGCTGGATGAAGGCCGCCCAGACCCCATAGACGAGGCCGAGCAACAGGGGGATGACCAGTGCGCTCCTGCCGGCGTGCCGGATGTCCGCGTCCGTCGTCCACTGGGGCCGCCGGGGAGCGGTGGGTGCCGCATGTGCCATGGCCGGCTCCTTTCTGTCCACCCTCCAGGGCACACCCGCCACCCCGGGCCGGCAAGTGGATCAACCCGGCCACCCGGGCGACGCGACGCGTCCGGGTCACCCGATCGCAGCAACCGAGCTGGCCCGACGGGGTCCCGAGGGCGTTCTCTGGTGACGTGCGCACCTCGCTGTCGGCGGTACTGATCGTGCTCGTGGCCCTCTTGGTGCCCGCGAGCGCCGTCGCGTACTGGGCCGACCACGAGCTGGGCAACGCCGACCGCTACACCGCCGCGATGTCCCCGCTGGCCCGGAATCCCGCCGTACAGAACGTGGTCGTCACCCAGGGCACGCACGCCCTGGCCGGTCAGATCGACGCCGGTCCGTTCCAGGGCGGCGTCGACACCCTGCTGGGCGAGGCCCTGCGGTCCTTCGTCGGGACACCGGCCTACCGGACGGCGTGGGACGCGGCGAACCGCGCCGCGCACGCCGCGTTCTTCCGGGCGCTCACGACCGGACACGGCGACGCCGTGACCATCGATCTGGCGCCCGTACTCGCCGAGGTCAAGGGCGAACTCGTCGGGGACGGCGTGCCGTTCGCCGACCGCATTCCCGTCACGCACCTGTCCGTGAAGGTCATGGAGTACGACGATCTCGGCGCGCTCCGGGAAGGATTCCGCATGCTCCAGATCGCCGGCGTATGGCTTCCTCTGTTGACCCTCGTCCTCGCCCTGGCTGCGGTCGCCGTCGCCGTGCGGCGCCGGCGCGCCGTCCTGGCCACCGGCATCGGGCTCGCGGTGGGGGCGGTACTGCTCTGGATCACCGTGGAAGTCTGCCGCCGGCTGACCCTGGACGACCTGCCGCCCGACGTCGACCGTCCGGCCGCCGGGGCGGTGTACGACGCGCTCACCTCGTTCCTGCGCACCACCGCCTGGGTGGTGCTGGCGATCGGGCTCGCCGCCGCACTGGCCGCATGGCTGACCGGACGACTGCGCCGGACCCCATAAGCTCGGAACGTGCCCAAAGGCCCAGAACTCCACAGAACCCCGTAGAACCTCCCCCGTAGACCCCTCCCCACAGACCCAGCAGAACCGATTCGCGAGCGGCGCCACGGAAGCGGGAATGAGCAGCGAACGACGCACCGAGCACATACCGCCCGGGCAGCCACGGGCCCGGCCCGATGCCCGACAGATCCCACTGGCGCCGCCCGCCTGGCTGCTCAGGGGGCTGCGGCCGAGCCGGACACCGGTTCCCTGGGCCGCCGTCGTGCGCGCCGGGATCGCGATGGCGGCGCCGCTCGCGGTCGGTTTCGCCCTGGACGAACCCGAGTACGGCGCGCTCGTCTCGATGGGGGCCCTGTCCGGGGTGATCGGTGACACCGCCGACGCCTACCGGATGCGTGTGCTGAACATCGCCGTCCCCCAACTGTTCGGCGCGATCGGCGTCGCCCTGGGGACGCTCGTCTTCGGCCACGGCTGGCTGGCGGTGGGCGTCCTCACCCTCATCGCCCTCGTCTCCGGGATGATCTCCTCGATCGGCACCGTCGCGTCGGTCTCCGGGCTGCTGCTCCTGCTCAACGCCGCGGTGGGCGCCGGGCTGCCGCTCCCCAAGCCCTGGTGGACCGCGCCCCTGCTGCTCGGCGCCGGCGGACTGTTCGTGCTGGCGCTGACCCTGCTGGGCTGGCCGCTGCGCGGGCGGCAACCCGAACGGGCCGCCGTCGCGGCCTGCTACCGGTCCCTGGCCGACGCCCTGGAAGCAGCGGGGAGCCCGGCGTACGAGGAGCGGCGCCTGCACGTCACCCAGGCCCTGAACCAGGCGTACGACCTCATCCTGGGCCGTCGGGCCCGGGTCCACGGGCGCAACGCCTCCCTCGTGCGGATGCTGGCCCAGCTGAACGGGCTGATCCCGCTCGTGGACGCGGCGCCCGCCGCGCACCTGAGCGGCCGTCCCCTGCCGCCGGAGGTCCCGGCGGCCGTGCGGGAGCTGGGCCGGGTCGTGGAGGGGGACCGCGCCGGGGCACCCGTGCCGGAGCTCCCCCCGCCGGTCGGACCGTCCGAGCGGGCGGTCGACAAAGCGCTGCGCTACGCGGCGGTCCTCGTGCACGAGGAGGACCCCGACCCGAACAACGTCGACGACCGACTCGGCCGGCCCGCCGCCTTGGGCGTCCGGGCCCGGCGGGCGGTGCGCGAGATGGCCCTGTCGGGGGCTTCCTGGCGCTACGGGCTGCGGCTCGCCCTGTGCATCGGGCTGGCCCAGTCGCTGGTCTCGCTGGTGCCGGTCGAGCGTTCGTACTGGGTCGCCCTGACGGTCACCTTCGTCCTCAAGCCGGATTTCGGTTCGGTGTTCTCGCGGGCGGTGCTGCGGGCGCTGGGGACGGCGGTCGGGCTGGTCCTGGCCGCCGCCGTGCTCTCCGAGGTTCCGCGCGGGTGGTGGGACGTGCCGGTCATGATGTGTCTGGCCGCGCTCATCCCGGCGTTCTCGGTCAAGGGGTACGCCTTCCAGACCGCCGCCATCACCCCGGTGATCCTTCTGCTGTCGGACCAGCTCAACCACCAGGGCTTCGATCTGATCCGACCCCGGCTGCTGGACAGCCTGATCGGCTGCGCCATCACCCTCGTCGCCGGGTACCTGCTGTGGCCCGAGAGCTGGCACACCCGGGTCGGGGACCGATTGGCCGACGCCGTCGAGGATTCGGCCCGGTACGTGGAGCGGGCGTTCGCCGCCGTCGACACGACCGAGGCCGACCGGGCGGCCGCACGGACCGCCCGGCTCCATGCCCGGCGGCGGATCTACCGCGAGCTGTCTGGCGTACGCAGCGAGTTCCAGCGGGCGTTGACCGAGCCCCCGCCCACCGGGGCTCGGGCCGCCGCGTGGTGGCCCCTGGTCGTGGCCGTCGAGCGGATCGTGGACGCGACGACCGCCGCCCGGGTGCGGGTCAACCACGGGGCCGAGCCGCCCACCCCCGACGATGTGGCGGTGGTGACGGCCGAGCTGCGCGGGCTGGCGGAAGGGGTACGGACCAGCAGGACCCCTGAGAAGGTCCGGGTCGCCCCGCTGTCGGCGGGTGCGGAGAACTCCGTACTGGCCCCGGTGCACCAGGAGATCGCCGCCGCCCGGGCCATCGCCAGCGAGCACTGACGGGCGGGACGGCCTGGTCGGCGCGCTGCCGGCGGACGGCGCACGGAAGGCAGTTGGACGTCGCAAGGAGCCCGATGTTTCACGTGAAACGGCCTCCGGAACGCCGCGACCGCCCTGGCGCGGGGATGAACGCTGCGTGAAGGGGACGCGCGGAAGGTGGAGTTCCCGCAGGTCCCCCTGGGTTGCGTAGGTGACAGGAACGCCACGATTGGCGCCCCTGCCGTCGTTCGAGCCAAGGGGCCGATAACCTTACGTGTCCACTCTGGGTAGGGATCTACCGCGCAGCACGGACAAATGACGCAAGCACACATGCGAAAGGCCGGGCCCATGGGTATTCGGAGCTTGTTGCGCAAGGTGTTCGGACGGTCTCCCGAACCGGTTCCGGATTCGTCGGACGCCCCGTCGGCGGCCGTCCCCAATCAGGCCGAACGCGGGCCGCTCGACGTGGCGGCCGAGTTGGTGGCGGCGTCCTTCGACAACCCGACGGTCCCGCCGCAGTCCGCGCCGCGCGACCGGGAGCCGGGCACAGTGCTGACGGCGCCGCCCCAGACGACGGACCCGACCGTCCCCGAGGCCCGCCGCCCGTCGCCCGCGACGACCACCACGGAGGCGCCAACCGGTGGCTCCGCGACCCCGGTTGCGCAGCCGGCCCGGCCGAAGGCCGAACCCGTGGCGGAACCGGAGGCCGAGCCCGAGCCGGTGGCCGAGGCGGAACCGGAAGCAGCGCCGGCCGCCGAAGCGGAATCCGAGCCGGAGGTGGAACCGGAAGCGTCCCCCGGCGCCGAAGCGGAGGCCGCACCGGAGGTCGCCCCCGAGCCCGAGCCGGTGGCCGCGGCGAAGGCCGAGCCCGAGATCACCGCCGAGCCGGAGCCCGAGGCCGAACCGGCCGTCGTGGCCGAGCCCGAGGCCCAGGTCGCACCCGAGTCCGAGACCCAGGCCGCACCCGAGCCGGAGTCCGCACCTGAACCGGAGCCCGAGCCCGTCGCCGTCGCCGAGCCGGAAACCCAGGCCGCGCCGGCACCCGAGCCGGAGCCGGAGGCCGCTCCCGAACCGGCCGCCGTCGCCACCGCCGAGCCCGTCGCCGTCGAGGCGGAACCCGAGCCCGAGCCGGAGCCGGAGGTCGTCCAGGCAGAGGCGGAGCCCGAGCCCGTGGCCGTCCAGGCAGCGGCGGAGGTCGAGCCCGTCGCCCCTGCGGACGCGGCAGAGGCCGGGCCGGCCGTCCCGCTCGCCGCCGTGAAGCGGCAGGCGCCCGAGGTGGCCGCCGCCTACAAGGCCGCCGGCCAGGTGCTGCGCGGCAAGGACAAGACCGGCTCCCGGGCCAAGGTGTACCTCGTCCTGGACCGCTCCGGCTCCATGCGCGGCTTCTACAAGGACGGAAGCGCCCAGTACCTCGCCGACCACGCCCTCGCCCTCGCCGCGCACCTCGACGAAGACGCGACCGTGCACACCGTCTTCTTCTCCACGGAGGTGGACGGCACCGCCGACCTCACCCTGGACGGCCACGACGCCGGCTGGGTCGAAGCCCGCCACGCGGAACTCGGCCGCATGGGCCGCACCAGCTATCACGTCGCGGTCGAGGCGGTCGTCGAGCGGTACCGGAAGGACGGCGGCGACCACCGCGCGCTCGTGGTGTTCCAGACCGACGGGGCCCCCGACAACCGTCAGCCCGCCAAGCAGGCCCTCGCCGACGCGGCCTCCCACGACATCCACTGGCAGTTCGTCGCCTTCGGCGACCACGACTCCAAGGCGTTCGACTTCCTGCGCAAGCTGGACGCCGAGAACGTCGGCTTCTTCCACGCCGGCCCCACCCCGGGCGAGCTGACCTCGGCGGCCCTCCTCAAGGGCGTCCTCGACCGCTTCTGACCCGCAGCACCCCGCGCGCGACCTGCCGTACACAGCCCGAAGGGCCCGGGATCATCCGATCCCGGGCCCTTCGGCACGTCGTGCCACCGCGGCCTACTGGTGCGGCTTGACCGACTTCTCGACCGGCTCGGAGGTCTTGGTCTCCACCGGCTTGCGCAGCGCGATGTTCAGCTCGCGCAGGCGGGACTCCTCCAGCACGGTCGGCGCGCCCATCATCAGGTCCTGCGCGTTGCCGTTGAGCGGGAAGGCGATCGTCTCGCGGATGTTCGGCTCGTCGGCCAGGAGCATCACGATGCGGTCGACGCCCGGGGCGATGCCACCGTGCGGCGGGGCGCCGAGGCGGAACGCGCGCAGCATGCCGGCGAACTCCCGCTCGACGGTCTCGGCGTCGTAACCGGCGATCTCGAACGCCTTGAGCATGACCTCGGGCTCGTGGTTGCGGATGGCGCCGGAGGACAGCTCGATGCCGTTGCAGACGATGTCGTACTGCCAGGCGAGGATGTCGAGCGGGTCCTTCTCCTCCAGGTCCTTCATGCCGCCCTGCGGCATGGAGAAGGGGTTGTGCGAGAAGTCGATCTTGCCGGTCTCCTCGTCCTTCTCGTACATCGGGAAGTCGACGATCCAGCAGAAGCGGAAGACGTTCTCCTCGAACTGGCCGGCGCGCTTGGCGGCCTCGACCCGGACCGGGCCCATGATCTTGGAGACCTCGTCGAACTCGCCCGCGCCGAAGAACACCGCGTGACCGGCGGCCAGGCCGAGACGCTCGGTGAGGACCTTGACGTTCTCCTCGGTGAGGAACTTGGCGATGGGACCCGTCAGGGCGCCGTCCTCGCCCACGCGCACCCAGGCCAGGCCCTTGGCGCCCAGCGAGATCGCGTACTCGCCCAGCCCGTCGAAGAACTTGCGCGGCTGACCGGCGGTGTCCGGGACGGCCAGCGCACGCACGTGCTTGCCGGCGAACGCCTTGAACTCCGAGCCCTCGAAGACGTCGGAGATGTCGACGAGCTCCAGCTTGGCGCGCAGGTCGGGCTTGTCGTTGCCGTACTTGAGCATCGACTCGCGGAACGGGATGCGCGGGAACGGCGAGGTGACCGCGCGGCCGCCGCCGAACTCGGTGAAGAGCTCGGTCATCAGCCGCTCGATGGGCTGGAAGACGTCTTCCTGCTCGACGAAGGACATCTCGACGTCGAGCTGGTAGAACTCGCCCGGCGAGCGGTCGGCGCGGGCGTCCTCGTCGCGGAAGCACGGCGCGATCTGGAAGTACCGGTCGAAGCCGGAGATCATCAGCAGCTGCTTGAACTGCTGCGGCGCCTGCGGCAGGGCGTAGAACTTGCCCGGGTTCAGGCGGGAGGGGACGACGAAGTCGCGGGCGCCCTCGGGGGAGGTCGCGGTGAGGATCGGGGTCGCCATCTCGTTGAAGCCGAGGGCCACCATCTTGGAGCGGATGGAGGCGATGACGGCCGAGCGCAGCATGATGTTGCGGTGCATGCGCTCGCGGCGCAGGTCGAGGAAGCGGTACTCCAGGCGCCGCTCCTCGTTCACACCGTCGTCGGTGTTGATGGTGAAGGGCAGCGGGCCGGCCGCACCGAGCACCTCGACCTCGGAGACCTCGATCTCGATCTCGCCGGTGGGCAGCTCGGGGTTGACGTTGTCCGCGCCGCGGGAGACGACCTTGCCGTCGATCCGGACGACGGTCTCCTTGCTGACGCTGCTCAGCGCCTCGTTCGCGGCGGTGCCGGGACGGGCCACGAGCTGCGTGATGCCGTAGTGGTCGCGCAGATCGATGAAGAGGATGCCGCCCAGGTCTCGACGGTTGTGCACCCAGCCGCTCAGCCGGACGTCAGCGTTGACGTCGGAGGCACGAAGCTCGCCGCACGTGTGGGACCTGTACCGATGCATCAGTCATCCAGTTCTTCGCGATACCAGGGTGGATTCAGCCTTCACAAGGTTACCGTCCGGGACGGGTGCCGTGCCGGCACGGCCGTGGAGGGGCCGTGAGCGGGAGCCCGGGGCCCCGCCGGCAGCCGGCCGGGGCGCCCTGAACAGGCAGCCCCGGCTGATCACCTGTAAAGATGACCGGGTGCGCACCGAGGACGTCCTGGCCGCCATCGCGACCGGTCTGTGGCGATGGGACAACGCCTCCGGGATGGTCACACTCGACAGCGAGGCCGCCCGGCTGCTCGGGCTGCCCGCCGAGCCCGTCGTCCTGCCCGAGGTCGCCGTACGGTCCCGGTTCCACCCGGTGGACTGGAACGAGATCAACGCCGTCGTGGACCTGGCCGTCGCCGAGGGCACCCTCGCCGAGGCCCGGCTGCGGATCGTGGACGCCGAGGGGCGCGTGCTGCGCACCGTACGCAGTCGCTCCAAGCCGGTGCGGGCCCGCACCCCGGGCGGCCGGGTCGACTACGAGCTGATCGGCACGGTCCAGGAGATCGCCGAGCCGCAGCCGGGCACGAGCGCCGCGCACACCCGGATCACCGGCGACTGGCGACGCTCCCGCGAGGCGTTCCTGCTGGACGCGGGCCGGGCGCTGGCCGAGGCCCGGTCGACGGCGGAGGTGCTGCGGGTCGCCGCGTCGCTGTCGATGCCGGGGTTCAGCCCGGACGGGTTGGCGGTCTTCGGCGTCGACGGCGAGCGGCTGTCGATCATCGGCCACCACGGGCACGGCCCGGGGGACGAGAGCCCCTTCACGGAGATGCGGCTGGACACGGCCTACCCCGCCGCCGAGGTGGTCCGGACGGGACGCGCGGTCTACCTTCCGACCCCCGAGGAGTACAAACGACGTTTTCCGGCCACCTGGCAGCTGGCCGAGCCGTTCGGCCGGTCCTCCTGGGCCTTCGTACCGCTGATCGTGGCCGGGCGGACCATGGGCGCGTGGATGGCCGCCTTCAAGCACCCGGTGTCCTTCTCGCCGGACGAGCGGTCGGTGTTGACCACGGTGGCGCGGATGCTGGCGCAGGCCCTCCAGCGGGCCGGGGTGACGGAGTCCGAGCGGGAACTCACCACCGGTCTCCAACGGTCGATGATGCCGCAGCTGGGCCCCGAGATCCCGGGCATGCGGATCGCCGCGCGGTACGTCCCGACCGGTGGCGGGCTCCAGGTCGGCGGTGACTGGTACGACATGATCCCGCTCCCGTCGGGCCGGTTCGCGCTGGTCATCGGGGACGTCCAGGGTCACGACGTACGAGCGGCGGGCCTCATGGGCCAGCTACGGATCGCGGTCCGGGCCTACGCCTCCGAGGGGCACCGGCCGGACGCGGTGCTCTCCCGGGCCTCCCGCTTCCTCTCCGGGCTGTGTTCCTCGCAGGAGAAGGACGGACCCGACGGGTACGCGGACGGCTACTCGGACGGGTACGCCGGCGGGCATCCGGCCGGGGGCCCCGCCGGCGGCGCCGACCCGGACTTCACCAGCCCGCGCTTCGCGACCTGCCTCTACATGGAGTGCGACCCGCGCACCGGTGTGCTGGAGGTGGCCCGCGCGGGTCACCCCGACCCGGTGGTCCGGATGACGGACGGCACGGTCCTGATGCGGCCCACGGCGGGCGGCCTGCCGCTGGGCATCGTCCCCGACACCGACTACCCCACCACCCGCTTCACCCTCGAACCGGGCGAGACGCTGATGCTGTGCACCGACGGGCTGATCGAGACCGGCGGGCACGACCTGGACACGGGGTGGGCGCGGCTGCGGGCCGTCCTCGAAGCCGAGGACCCGGGCGCGGGGAGCCCGGACGGCGGCGGCACGGACTTCGGCAGGACGGACTTCGGCGGCCCGGACGGCGGGCACCTGGAAAAGCTCGCGGACCTGCTGGTCCAGGCCGTCCACGGGCCGTCCTCGCACCACACGACCGGCCCGCTGGCCGACCGGCGCGAGGACGACATAGCCGTGGTCCTGCTGTGCCGCGAGGGAGCGGGCTGCGGCTGCGGCACGGCGCCCCCGCACCACGTGCGCCCGGCCCGGCGCACCATGCTGACCGTGGCCCAGGCCGAGCCGGAACGGATCTCGGGCGCCCGGCGGCAGATCCGGGAGCTGCTGCACGACTGGGCGGACCCCGACCAGGTGGACTCGGCGGAGCTGATGGTCTCCGAGATGGTGACCAACGTCCTCACGCACACCGACGGCGACGCGCTGCTGGTCGCGGAGGCGGTCGGCGAGCTGGGGACCCGGCGGCTGCGCGTGGAGGTCGCCGACCCCAGCGACGAGCTTCCGCACAAACGGCATCCCGGCGAGATGGCGTCCAGCGGTCGGGGGGTGCTGCTGATGGAGATGCTGGCCGACGCGTGGGGGGTCGATCCCCGCGGCGAGGGGAAGTCGATCTGGTTCGAGCTGTTCGAGCAGGCGAAGGACGACTCCGAGCCCCTGTAGGGCCGGTACCACCGATCCTCCCTGCCCCCGTCAGCCGTGCTCAACGCCGGCCGGAACTGATCGACTGGGCGCGGCGGTTGGTGGACGGCGCGGCCGGGTTGGGGGTACAGCAGGAGCGATGTCGTCGAGGTGAACGGGGGGCCGGGGTGAGCGTCCGGACGGATGTGGGGCGGGGGAACGGCGCGCGGTGGGCCGCCGGGCTTTGGGCGGTGGGGGTACTCGCCGCGTTGGTCGCGCTGCCGGTCGCCGCGCGGGGGCGACTGCCGGAACGTCTCGCCACGCACTGGGGCGGCCGGTCCCCCGACGGCTCGATGCCCGTGGGGGAAGCGGCCATGGTCCCGGCGCTGCTGTGGGTCGTCTTGGTGGCCGCCCTCGTGTTCGCCGGCCTCCGTGGCGGATCGGCCGCCCGGGCCGGGGCCCGGGTCGGCGCCGCGCTGCTGTCGGGCGGGGTGTTCCTGGTCGGTGCGCAGGCGTCGATCGTGCGCGCCAATCTGGACCGCGCCGACTGGCGGGACGCCGGGTCGGTGGGGGCCGGGGTGGCGATCACGGCCGTACTGGCGGTGGCCGCGGCCGCGCTCGGTTGGTGGGGCGGCCGGCGCGCGGCCGACACCGCTCGGGCGGGCGGCCCCGTTGCCGGCGGCGAGGGCAGGTAGTCCCCGCAGGGGGGAACGCCTGCGGGGACTACCTCACGGGCCGGCCGGCGGTCGGGTACGGCCTGATCGGCTTCCGGTGCCCGCCGACCGCACCGTTCGCGTTCGCGCACACCGCCGTCGGGCCGCTCGGCCGGCTGGGGCGGCTGGGTGAATGCCCCGATGTGCGTCCTCGGCAGGGCGACGACGCCCGACGAGGAGCCGCACTGCTCAGCGCCGATTCCGCCCGGCATGCGGCGGACAACACGGCGTGCCGGCACGGTTACGCGCCCGGACGGTCGTCCGGGCGCGGTCGCGCATCGGCGTCAGCGGGTCCGGGCCGTGGTCGGGACGGTGCCCAGCCGACCGGCCTGGAAGTCGTCGAACGCCTGCTGCAGTTCGTGCTTGCTGTTCATGACGAACGGCCCGTAGTGCGCCATCGGTTCCCGGATGGGACGACCGCCGAGCAGGACGATCTCCAGCGCCGGGGCGTTGGAGTCCTGCGAGGCGTCCGCCCGCACGGTGAGCGAGCCGCCCTCGCCGAAGACGGCCGTCTGGCCGGTCTGGACGGGCCGGCGGTCCTCGCCGACCGAGCCGCGCCCGGCCATGACGTAGGCGAGGGCGTTGAAGTCCTCGCGCCACGGGAGGGTGATCTGTGCGCCCGGGGCGACGGTCGCGTGGATCATCGTGATCGGGGTGTGGGTGATGCCGGGGCCCTGGTGCCCGTCGAGCTCACCGGCGATCACGCGGAGCAGCGAGCCGCCGTCCGGAGTGGTCAGCAACTGCACCTGACCGCCGCCGATGTCCTGGTAGCGCGGGGGCATCATCTTGTCGGAGGCGGGGAGGTTCACCCACAGTTGGAGGCCGTGGAAGAGCCCGCCGCTGACGACGAGCGACTCCGGCGGGGCCTCGATGTGCAGGAGGCCGGAACCGGCGGTCATCCACTGCGTGTCACCGCCGTTGATGACGCCGCCGCCGCCGTTGCTGTCCTGGTGGACGAAGGTTCCGTCGATCAGGTACGTGACGGTCTCGAAGCCGCGGTGCGGGTGCCAGGGGGTGCCCTTCGGCTCGCCCGGCGCGTACTCCACCTCGCCCATCTGGTCCATCATGATGAACGGGTCGAGGTACTGGTAGTTGATCCCGGCGAACGCGCGGCGCACCGGGAATCCCTCGCCCTCGAAACCACCGGGGGCGGTCGTGACGGCCAGCACCTTACGGGCGGCGGTCTCCTGGGCCGGTTCCGCGACGCGGGGGAGCGTCAACGGGTTCTCCACAGTCACTGCAGGCATGGTCGGAACCTCCTTCTGGCGTCGAGTTTAGTTGAATCTCGAACTTTCTGCCACACCCGACTGAACAGCGCACCCCGCGCCGTCATTCCCGGTCCGCTCCCGCCACGACGAAGCCCGGCCCCGACGGCTCAGCGGCGTACGTACACCCCCGCGCGCGCCGCCACCGCCGCGGCCGTCGCCGCCCGGTCGGCGGCCTCCTCGTCCAGCGGATCGGCGGTGGTCAGCAGCCGGTAGTAGAGGGGGGCGGACACCGCGCGGATCACCTCGTGCGGATCGGTGCCCACGGGCACCTCACCACGGGCCTCCGCCTGCTCGACGCAGGGCGCCCACTCCGCGACCCGGACGGCGTAGAAACCGCGCAGCGACTCCGCCGCCTTCGCGTCACAGCCGGCGGCCGCGATCACCGCCTTGAACAGCGCCCCCTGCCGGGGATCGGCGAGCGTCCGGGCCACCAGACGGGCGTTGGCCGTCAGGTCGCCGAGCAACGAGCCGGACTCCGCACGCGGCACGGACTGCTGCGCCATGTCCGACAGCAGGTCGGCCACGAGGCCGGTGGCGCTGCCCCAGCGGCGGTACACGGTCGTCTTCCCCACCTCCGCCCTTCGCGCGACATCGGCCAGGTCCAGGTGCGCGAAGCCCTCCTCGGCCAGCACGTCACCGGCGGCCCGCAGCACGGCGGCCCGCACCCGCGCCGTACGGCCGCCGGGCCGCACGGCCCCCGGTTCCGCCTCGGGATCGCCCTCCGCGCGCTCCGAAAACTCCATAACGGGACTCCTGTTCCATTAGCGGCAGCGACTTGCTACGGTGAGCACATCTTAACGGGACTGCGGACCCATTAGATGGGCGCAGGGACGAGGGGACACGTCATGGAATACAGGCGGCTGGGCACGTCCGGGCTCCATGTACCGGCGCTGAGCTTCGGCGCGGGGACCTTCGGCGGACAGGGCCCGCTCTTCGGCGCCTGGGGCACCATCGGGGTGGACGAGGCGCGCCGCCTCGTGGACATCTGCCTCGACGCCGGCATCACCATGTTCGACACCGCCGACGTCTACTCCGCCGGCGCGTCGGAGGAGGTCCTCGGCGCCACCCTCAAGGGCCGCCGCGACCGGGTGCTCATCTCCACCAAGGCCGGCCTCCCGACGGGCGACGGCCCCGCCGACGCGGGTACCTCACGCGCGCGGCTGATCGGGTCGGTGGACGCCGCCCTGCGCCGCCTCGACACCGACTACATCGGCCTCTTCCAACTCCACGCCTTCGACGCCGGAACCCCCGTCCAGGAAGTGGTGTCCACCCTGGACGACCTGGTACGGGCCGGGAAGATCCGTTACGTCGGCGTCTCCAACTTCTCCGGCTGGCAGACGATGAAGTCCCTGGCCGCCGCCGACCGCCACGGCCGGCAGCGCTACGTCGCCCACCAGGTCTACTACTCCCTCATCGGCCGTGACTACGAGTGGGAGTTGCTGCCGCTCGGACTCGACCAGGGACTCGGCGCGATCGTCTGGAGCCCGCTCGGCTGGGGCCGGCTCACCGGCAAGATCCGCCGCGGCCGGCCGCTGCCCACCGGAAGCAGGCTGCACGCCACCGCCGACTACGGTCCGCCGGTGGCGGACGAACACCTGTACCGCGTGGTAGACGCGCTGGACGAGATCGCGGACGAGACCGGCAGGGCCGTCCCGCAGATCGCCCTGCGGTGGCTGCTCCAGCGGCCGACCGTGTCCTCCGTGCTCATCGGCGCCCGCAACGAGGAGCAACTGCGCCAGAACCTGGGCGCGGTGGGCTGGACGCTCACCGCCGGGCAGATGGCGAGGCTGGACGCGGCGAGCCACCGCCCGGCCCCGTACCCCTACTTCCCGTACGAGCGCCAGGAGGGCTTCGCGCGGCTCAACCCGCCGGCGGTCCCGGCCCCCGGCGCCGGCGCCTGACGTGGGCTAGCCATACATGCGGCGCATCGCGTAGTCGACCATCTGCTCGACCGCCTTGGCGTCGAACACCATCCGGTGATCGCCCTCCATGTCGAGGACGAAGCCGTACCCGGTCGGGAGCAGGTCGATGACCTCGGCGCCGGTGATCACGAAGTACTTGGACTCCTTGCCGGCGTACCGGCGCAGCTCCTTGAGCGTGGTGAACATCGGAATCACCGGGTGCTGCGTGTTGTGCAGCGCGAGGAAGCCGGGGGTCTCGCCGCGCGGGCAGTAGACCTTCGAGGTGGCGAAGATCTGCTGGAAGTCCTCGGCGGCGAGCTGCCCGGTCGTGAAGGCCCGTACCGCGTCCGCGAGGGAGGGGGGCGACGGCTCGGGGTACAGCGGCGGCTGCTGCGCGTAGCCCTGCTGGGGCGGGGGCTGCGCGTAGCCCTGCTGGGCGCCCGGGGTCTGGTCGTAGCCGTACATGGGCCGAAGCCTACCGAGGCGGTGACCCGCCAGGGCGCCGAGTTCCGGTCAGGCCCCCTTGAGGGTGTCCACGAAGGGCACACACGCCGCCGACCGCGAGGCAATCGAGGCCCTGGCACAGCTCCGCGCCGCCCTCGCCGCGCATGGGATCACGTTGCCCTCCCTCGACCTCCACCTCGCCTCCTACGCCAGTGGCTACAGCAACCCGCCCCTCATCACCCTCGGCAACTGCAACACCGCCACCGCGCAGCGCCTGGCCGCCGTCCTGGCCGACCGGTGAGCGGCCCGGGCGGCCTCACGCTCCGGCTGCTCGCCGTACCGCAGGCGGTGGCCGACGTACGGCGGGCCGTGCGGGAGCACCTCGGGGAGCCGTGCGGCGACGTACAGCTCTGCGTCAGCGAGCTGCCGGCCAACGTGATCACCCATCTCGGCGAGGGCACCCCCGTCACCCTGCGGGTCACCGGAAGGGCAACCCGTACGCGGGTCGAGCTCACCGATCCCGATCCGCGCGCGTGGCCCGTGCTGCGCCGGGCGACCGACGCCGACGAGTCCGGGCGCGGGCCGGCCCTGCTCGACGCGGTGGTGCTGCGCTGGGGGGTGACACAGGGCGCGGGATGCAAGACGGTGTGGTGCGAGCTTGACCCTGGTCACAGTCCGGACCGGAGGGTTGCTCTTATTACCGGCGGGTAGCATCATGTTGTTACCGATTGGTATGCACGAGGAACCCGTCTCACCGAGCCTTAACGGAGCCGTCGCCATGGGGCACTACAAGTCGAATCTCCGCGACATCGAGTTCAACCTCTTCGAGGTGCTCGGCCGCGACAAGCTGTACGGCACCGGCCCGTTCGGCGAGATGGACACCGAGACCGCCAAGAGCATCCTGGCCGAGCTGACCAAGCTCGCCGAGAACGACCTGGCCGCCTCCTTCGAGGACGCCGACCGCAACCCGCCGGTCTTCGACCCGGCCACCAACACCGCGCCCGTCCCGGCCTCCTTCAAGAAGAGCTACCAGGCCTTCATGGACTCCGAGTACTGGCGCCTGGGCCTGCCCGAGGAGATCGGCGGCACCACCTCGCCCCGCTCCCTCATCTGGGCCTACGCGGAGCTGCTGCTCGGCGCCAACCCGGCCGTGTGGATGTACTCCTCCGGCCCGGCCTTCGCCGGCGTGCTCTTCGAAGAGGGCAACGAGGCGCAGAAGAAGATCGCCGAGATCGCGGTCGAGAAGCAGTGGGGCTCGACCATGGTCCTCACCGAGCCGGACGCCGGCTCGGACGTCGGCGCCGGCCGCACCAAGGCGGTCCAGCAGGCCGACGGCTCCTGGCACATCGAGGGCGTGAAGCGCTTCATCACGTCCGGTGAGCACGACATGTCGGAGAACATCCTCCACTACGTTCTCGCCCGCCCCGAGGGCCACGGCCCGGGTACCAAGGGCCTGTCCCTCTTCCTCGTCCCGAAGTTCCACTTCGACTGGGAGACCGGCGAGCTGGGCGAGCGCAACGGCGTCTACGCGACGAACGTCGAGCACAAGATGGGCCTCAAGGCGTCCAACACCTGCGAGATGACCTTCGGCGACCAGCACCCCGCCAAGGGCTGGCTGATCGGCGACAAGCACGACGGCATCCGCCAGATGTTCATGATCATCGAGTTCGCCCGGATGATGGTCGGCACGAAGGCCATCGCCACGCTCTCCACCGGCTACCTGAACGCGCTGGAATACGCCAAGGAGCGCGTGCAGGGCCCGGACCTGGCCAACTTCATGGACAAGACGGCCCCCAAGGTCACCATCACGCACCACCCCGACGTGCGCCGCTCGCTCATGACGCAGAAGGCGTACGCGGAGGGCATGCGCGCCCTGGTCCTCTACACCGCCTCGATCCAGGACGAGATCCAGGTCAAGCAGGCCGCGGGCGAGGACGCCTCCTCCCTCGTCGGCCTGAACGACCTGCTCCTGCCGATCGTGAAGGGCTACGGCTCGGAGAAGTCGTACGAGCAGCTCGCGCAGTCGCTGCAGACCTTCGGCGGTTCCGGTTACCTCCAGGAATACCCGATCGAGCAGTACATCCGGGACGCCAAGATCGACACCCTCTACGAGGGCACCACCGCGATCCAGGGCCAGGACTTCTTCTTCCGGAAGATCGTCCGCGACCAGGGCGCCTCCCTGAACGTCCTCTCCGAGACGATCAAGAAGTTCCTGGCCGAGGCCGTCGGCGGCGACGACCTCGCCCCGGCCCGCGACGCGCTCGCCAAGGCCGCCGTGGACCTGGAGGCCATCGTCGGCCGGATGATCGTCGACCTCACCGCCACCGGCGAGGACGTCAAGAACATCTACAAGGTCGGTCAGAACACCACCCGGCTGCTGATGGCCTCCGGCGACGTCGTCGTCGGATACCTGCTGCTCAAGGGCGCCGCCGTGGCCGCCGAGAAGCTGGCGACCGCCGCCGCCAAGGACGTGCCGTTCTACACCGGCAAGATCGCCGCCGCGAAGTTCTTCGCCGCGGAGGTCCTGCCGGGCGTCTCGGTCCAGCGCGCGCTGGCCGAGAGCGTCGACAACAGCCTCATGGAGCTCGACGAGGCCGCGTTCTAGGCTGCGCCGCCTCGATGGTCAGACGGCCGGGCCCCCTCCCGGGGGCCCGGCCGCCGCCGTATCGGACCCCACACGGCCCACCCGGTCCGCCGCGGTGGCCGGCGGCACCTCGGGCCGCCGGGCCCGGCGCAGGCGCCCGCGACCTGCGCATTCCTTGCTTGTCAGTCGGCCGTGGGACGCTCTAGGCATGACTCCACAGGATCAGCACGGCAACGGCAGGGGGTACTCCGTCCCCACCGGGCGGCCGTACGCCCTCAAGGAGCTGCAGGCGACCCTGGGCAGCCTCGGCGACCACGCCGGGGAGCTGTACGACGGCTCCCACCCCGCCGAATACGAGGGCCTCGCCGACGCGCTCTACACCGCCTTCCAGACCGCCGCCGGTCTGGCCCCCGCCAAGAGCTACACCGGCTGCCCCGAACACCCCAACGGCGCCCTCGACCCCGAGGCGCCCGAAGGCTGGGGCCGCTGCCTGATCTGCAACGACCGGCGCAGGCTGGGCCTGCGCAGGAACGGCGGGCGCCCCGGCCCCGCCGCCCCGGTCCCCGGCGAACAGCGCCGGCTGGGCTACCCCGTGCCCGAGCCCCCGTACACCCACGAGGTGCTGCGCGGGTACCTCCGTACGATCGAGGACCAGCGCTTCCACCTCGGCATCTCCTCACCCGCCGGAGACTTCGTGAGGATCGCGGACGACCTGCACCGCGCGTTCATCATCGCCCGCGAACTGTCCCGGCCCCGCAACGCCTCGGGGTGCTCCGAACACCCCGGAGCACCCATCGACCCCGATGCGCCGCCGGGCGAGGCCTGTATCTTCTGCGCCGGACGCAAAAGACGCGCGCAGCGCCCGCCGCAGGCCCCCGAGATGCTCCCGCGCATCCGCCGGGGCGAGCGACGACAACTGCAGCGCAGATTCGAGCGTCCGCCGGGCTGAAAACGACGGGATCGCGGGCCACACACCCCGCGTCGCCCTGACCTTTCCGCTATCCGCCGCAGTCCGGCCATGGCGAACACGACCGTCGTTAAGGTGAACCACATGACCTCTCCCGCCCCCTTCGACCGCGGACACACCGACGACCTGAGGGCTTTCCTGACGGCCAGTCCGTCGCCGTACCATGCCGTCGCCAACGCGGCCGAGCGGCTGGAAAAGGCAGGCTTCAGGCAGTTGTCGGAAACGGACGCCTGGGACTCGGGCACGGGGGGCAGGTTCGTACTGCGCGGCGGTGCGATCATCGCCTGGTACGTCCCGGAAGGCGCCACCGCCCACACCCCGTTCCGCATCATCGGCGCCCACACCGACTCCCCCAACCTGCGCGTCAAGCCCGTTCCCGACACCGGGTCACAGGGCTGGCGACAGATCGCGGTCGAGATCTACGGCGGCACGCTGCTCAACACCTGGCTGGACCGCGACCTCGGCCTGGCCGGCCGGCTGACGCTGCGGGACGGCACCGAGCGGCTGGTGAACGTGGACCGGGCCCTGCTGCGCGTGCCCCAACTCGCCGTGCACCTGGACCGATCGGTGAACACCGACGGGCTCAAGCTCGACAAGCAGCGCCACATGCAGCCGATCTGGGGCCTGGGCGACGTCCAGGAAGGCGACCTCATCGCGTTCCTGGAGGAGGAAGAGGGCCTGCCCCAGGGCTCGGTGGCCGGCTGGGACCTCATGGTCCACTCGATCGAGCCGCCCGCCTACCTCGGCCGCGACCGGGAGTTGCTGGCCGGGCCGCGCATGGACAACCTGCTGTCCGTGCACGCGGGCGTCGCGGCGCTGGCGGCCGTCTCGGGGTCGGCCACGCTCGACCACATCCCGGTGCTGGCCGCCTTCGACCACGAGGAGAACGGCTCGCAGTCCGACACCGGCGCGGACGGCCCGCTGCTGGGCAACGTGCTGGAACGTTCTGTCTTCTCGCGCGGCGGCTCCTACGAGGACCGGGCGCGCGCCTTCGCGGGCACCGTCTGTCTGTCCTCGGACACGGGCCACGCCGTACACCCCAACTACGGCGAGCGGCACGACCCGACGCACCACCCGCGCGCCAACGGCGGCCCGATCCTCAAGGTCAACGTCAACCAGCGGTACGCCACCGACGGCAGCGGGCGCGCGGTGTTCGCGGCCGCGTGCGAGCGGGCCGGGGTGCCGTGGCAGACCTTCGTCTCCAACAACTCGATGCCCTGCGGTACGACGATCGGGCCCATCACGGCCGCCCGGCACGGCATCCAGACCGTCGACATCGGCGTGGCCATCCTGTCGATGCACAGCGCCCGCGAACTGTGCGGCGCCGACGACCCGTTCCTGCTGGCGAACGCGCTGGTGGCGTTCCTGGAGGGCTGACGGCCCCGGCGTTTCGAACCGACGGCGTTTCGAGCAGACGGCCCCGGCCCGCGTCTCCGCGGGCCGGGGCCTTTCGCGTGCTTAGCCGTCCATGCCGGCGAGGACCAGCGGGAGCCGGCCGGTCCCGTCGGCGGTGACGGTCACCGGAACGCCCCAGTCCTGCTGGTGGACATGGCAGGCCGGGTACTCGTTGGCAGGGTCGTCATCGCAGGACGCGGCCATCGCGGAGACGTGCAGCACGCCCTCCGTGACGTCCGGGTTCAGCTTCAGGTCCCGGAACAGGTCCGTGCCCGGACCCTCGCCCGCCGCCAGCAGCTCGGGCGGGGTCGAGGAGACCAGCAGGCGCGTCGACGGCCCGTAGCGGGTGTCGAGCTTCTGCCCGCTCGGCGCCTGGAAGACCACGTCGAGCCGGAGCGTGCCGGGCGCCACCTCGGTGGCGGCGCGCTGCGTACGGTGGGCGACCGCGTCGACCCGTACGGCCTCCTCGGGCAGCCGCAGCCGCGTCAGGCGGTGCCGGGCCGACTCCACCACCACGATGTCCTCGCCGACCAGGACGGCGTCGCTCGGCTCGCGCAGGTCGGTGGCGAGGGTGGAGACCTCGCCCGTCGCCGGGTCGAAGCGGCGCAGCGCGTGGTTGTACGTGTCGCAGACCGCGACCGAGCCGTCGGGCAGCGCGGTCACCCCGAGGGGGTGCTGGAGCAGGGCCTGGGCGGCGTCGCCGTCGCGGTGGCCGAAGTCGAAGAGGCCGGTGCCGACGGCCGTCCGTACGACGTAACCCGCCTCGCCCTCGGGCGCGGGCTCCAGGTAGCGCAGGGCGCTGGTCTCGGAGTCGGCGACCCACAGCCGGTCCTCGGTCGCGGCCAGTCCGGACGGCTGCGCGAACCACGCCTCGGCGGCGGGCCCGTCCACGAGCCCCTCGTTGGTCGTGCCGGCGGCGACGGCGACGGTCCCCGCCTCGGGGTCCCAGGTCCACAGCTGGTGCACGCCCGCCATGGCGATCCACGCCTTGCCCTGCCACCACGCCACGTCCCACGGCGAGGACAGGTCGACCTCCAGGGCCGGTCCCGACGTGGCCGAGCCCTGCCACCACTGCCGGCCGGTGCCGGCGACGGTCTCGACGGCCCCGGTGGCCGGGTCGTACGTACGCAGGGCGTGGTTGACGGTGTCGGCGACGACCACCCGGCCGTCGGGCAGCAGCGCGAGACCCTGCGGCTCGCTGAACGCGTCCGGCCCGAACCCGCGCTCGCCGCTGCCGATGCGGCGTACGACGCTCTCCCCGTCCGGGGCCAGCTCCACGAGCTGGTGCCGCGTCGAGTCGGACACGAGGAGGTTCCCGTTGCCGAGCAGCAGGGCCTTCCCGGGGAAGCGCAGGTCGGTCGCGACCGGCTCGGGCGCCACGTACGGGCCGTCCCCGCGCCGCAGCGTCCCCTTGGCGGCGTGCTCGGCCTCCAGCTCCGCCACGAGCCGCTCGATGGCATGCGCGTGCCCCTCGCCGGCGTGCTGCGCGACGACGTACCCCTCGGGGTCGATCACCACGAGCGTGGGCCAGGCGCGTACGGCGTACTGCTTCCAGGTGGCCAGCTCGGGGTCGTCCAGGACCGGGTGGTGCACCTCGTACCGCTCGACGGCATCGACCACGGCCGCGTGCTCGGCCTCGTGCGCGAACTTCGGCGAGTGCACGCCGACGATCACCACGGTGTCGCGGTGCTTCTCCTCCAGCTCGCGCAGCTCGTCGAGGACGTGCAGACAGTTGATGCAGCAGAAGGTCCAGAAATCCACAACAACGCACTTACCTCGCAGGTCAGCGAGGGTGAGATCTCTCCCGCCGGTGTTCAGCCAGCCACCCTTGCCGATCAGCTCGGGGGCACGGACACGGGCACGCTTGCGGGGTGCGGGCGCGGGGGTGGGCGCCGGGGCAGCATCGTTCATCCTTCAAGCTTGCCATCCTGGTATGAACGTCGGATCACACGCGTACGGCAGGACCTACGACAGGGGAGCGAAGGTTGGCTACGGACGAGGGCGAGACGACTGCCAGCGAGACGGCGCGGACGGTGCAGGGGTTCATGGCGCTGCCGGGGCCGGTGGAGGGCCGTAGGGAGGTGTTCGCCGGATGCGTGGCGGAGGTCGTCCGGGTCCTCGGGCTCGATGTCGTTCACAAGCCGCAGCCCGGCGATCCACGAACTTGGGTGAACCAAGCTCGGACGGCGCTGTACAAGGCCTGCCGCCGGGACCTGATCCTTTCCGAGGAGTCCTTCGAGACGCTGATCAAGGCAGCCGTCTACGACCCCGACCCGAGCTTCAACCGCCATTTCCTCGAACCGGCGCTGAACGCGTTCGGGCGCGGGCGGGTCCAAGCCTCGTTGCTCGGATACCTGCGGGCGGGCACGGACGTCGAGCGGGCGGGCGCGGCGAATGCCTGGTACTGGTCGGCTCTACCCCTGCGTATGCCCACCGTACGGGCGGAGCACCCCGCAGGCACCGGTCCGGCGGAGCCCGACGACGCCCCGACCGTGGTGGCCGAGTGGTACGAAACCGCGCTACGCGAGTTCGTGATTAACGAGCACCTGGACGTCCGGCGCTGCATCCTGCCGGGCCTGCCGCTCCGGAAGTCGGCCTATCCGCCGGAGCTGCACGACCTGGTGGACGCGGCCGTGGCGATAGCCCGGTCCCATCCGGACGAGTACATCCGCCACCGCGTGGAACACCAGGTCGGTGACTGACACCCTCACTGGGCGCGCTCGACCACGGCGACTTCCGAGAACTCGCGCAGGAAGGTCATGTGCCCGGTCCGGCCCGTGTGCCCGATGCACATGTCCGTGCACACGTCCGCGTCCCCGGTCGGTGCGGCAGTCCACTGGCAGTCCGGGTTCAGGCACCGCGCCGTGGCCGTCGTCTCCGCCGAGGGGTGGCGGTGCATGACGTAGCTGACGTACCGGAGCACGGCCCTCACGGTCATGCCGATTCCCCAGGGTGCGGGTGGTTCCGAAGCTCCACGTTGCAATCGCTGACCGTGGAGTGGTCGCCCCGGTGACGGGCTTCCCGACGCTGGACGGCCAGAGCGGCGCAGACTCCGCAGCCGGCCGCCGGTGCAGAGTCCGGGTCTGTGCGCAACGGCAGCTCTACCGGGGGTTGCTCATACGCGATCGTCTTCACGGCCCCGCTCCTCGTGTCGTCCGTGTAGCGACCACGCTAGGAACGGTGGAACTGCAACTCCCAGGAGATTGCATGAGGTTGCACGGTCATCACCCGAGGGTCTGAATGGCGCTGGTGATGAGTGCGCGGGCCTTCGCCCCATGGACGGCCATCTCGGCCAGTTCCGTGAATGTGTCCGCGTACGCGGCAACCTCGCTCGGCTGGGTCAGCGTGAGGTAGCCGGAGACCAGCTCGACGTTGACCTGTGCCGTGTCGAAGATCCAGAAGCCTTCCACCGGCATCCGGGACCGATCGGTCCGCGTGGGCACCACGCCCAGGCTGACGCTGGGCAGGGAGCCGACCGTAAGCAGGTGGCTGAGCTGTTCCTCCTGCACGTCCGGCCCGCCGAGACCGTTACGCAAGACCGACTCCTCAACCAGGAACGCGAACCGGCGGTCACCCTCGTAGAGGACGCGCTGACGCTCCATGCGCACGGCGACGGCATCGGCCACGTCATCGACCTCGACCCGTCTCCGCTGCACGGCACGCAAGACGGCTTCCGTGTAGCCGTAGGTCTGGATCAGGCCCGGAACGAACCACGAGGAGTAGGAGCGGAACCGGCGGGTTCGCTCGAAGAGCGGCAGCCGGGCTTCCTGTGCTTGCCTGAGCCCGGCGCGCTCCATGCGTCGCCAGCCGATCCACATGTCTTCGACGGTCCGCAGCGAGGCGATCAGATCGTCCGTCTGCCCTTCGGCCCCGCACGCACGGCACCAAGCCCGGATGTCGTCGGCGGAAGGAGGCGTACGGGCGTTCATGATCCGGGATGACTTGGACGGGTGCCATCCGCAGAGCCGGGCGAGATCGCGCCCGTTCAGGCCGGAGTCCCGGCATAGCTCAGCGAGTCGGTTCGCCAGCGCCTGCCGGGCCTGCTGGGCATTCGAGGAGGGAGAGACAGCCATGGTGGTGACCGGTCAGCGCGGCTTGTACTCCTCGTGCGGGATGGCGCGTTGCCAGACGGCCTCGAACGCCGTGGTGCACAGGTGGACCCGCGCAGGATCGTCGGTGTACTCCCGCCCGTCTTCGTCCAACTGGCCCTCTCCGGTGAAGTGGTGGAAGAGGGCTTGGCTGCCGTCGAAGACCCAGAAGTCCGTACCTGGCAACGCCAAGTCCGTCGTCTGCCGGCGGGGCAGCCACCGGACCATCTCACCCGCAGCGAGATTGGTGAAGGTGCAGTCGTACTCATAGCGCACGTAGTCACTGATCGGCTCGGACACGATGCGGACCCGGCGGACCACCACTCCGCGCGCCGTGGCAGCACTCACCGCGTCGTGCCAGCCGCCCCACCACGACGACCGATCAGCCGGGTCCAGCCGTTCGCCCTGCTGCCAGGCAAGGAACTCCGGGTCATCGAGCATGTAGCTGTCACGCAACTCAAGATGCACGGCCGACTGCTGCGCGCGGGCCAGTGCGTTACGCGCGGGTGGCTGCACTTCCGGCTTCTCCGTTCTCGTCCGGGCGCGGGATGTACTTCAGCATCACCGCAGGGAGCCTGATGATCGTTTCGTGGTCCGGCACGTCCGTGGAGTGCCCGGGGATCGAGCCGATCTCCTGGCAGGACCTGCACCTCTTCCGACGTCGCTTTGTACGACTGGATCAGCAGGTCACCGGTCTCCTCATCAAGCCAGATGGTCGGGGACTCGTCGGTCGGCGTGTTCGGGATGATGCCGAGGAACCTTAGGTTCACGATCACTCCAGGTGTCGAGTCGGTTGCACGAACGTGCACGAGCCTCACTCCTGTGGCTGACCGGCGCAAGAGGGCGCCAGGACAAGCTTGTTGGTTCACGGCGCGGGTACGACGAAGCCCCCGACAGCCACCCAGCACGGGCAGCCACCGGAGGCTCCAGCAACCCTTCGCACAACCTATGACCCCTTAACGGGGGCGTTCCCGGGGTCTCAAAGAGGCCCTTTCCCAGTGGCCGCAAGCGTCGGCAGTCCAAAAACGGAGCCGCACCCAGGGCGCGTTTTCCGAGCTGGGGCCGGGGGCGCAGTGAGGGCTGCGCCTGAACTTTGGACATCCCGGGTGACGAAGTGACGGAATGACGATTAGTTCTGATCCACTCATAGAAACAACAACACTTCTATAAGAGGTAACGGAGGGAGAGCGTCACTTCGTCACTTCGTCACGCGTGTCCGCTGCCGACAGCTGGAGGGGTTACGCCGGTGCTCAGGTGACGCTGTCGGTACCCAGCTTCGCCCAATGGATCTGGATGCGTTGCTCAGGGATGATCCGCTGTCCGCGCACTCCCTTGGTCACTTCAACCCGGTCTATCGCGAGTGACAACCGGCCGCGCCGGTCTTCGTTCGTGGCCTCAGCCCACGCCTCACGCAGGATGAGGCCGTCAAGCATCGGCGACACGTCCACGGACGGCATGGGGAGCTTGCGAAGATCGGTGCCAAGCCCTTCGATGCGCCCCCTCAGGCGCTCTGCAAGCCGGTTGTAGCGCTCCACGGCTGCGGGGCCACTGAACTCACCGCGCACGTATCGCGCGTCCTCCAGATCGGCGAGGCGGGCTTCCTCATCCTGGATCTCAGCAGTAAGCGCATCACGTTTCGCGAAGGTCTCCGGGTCCACGCGGTGGACCCAGCGGTCTGCGATCGCGACAAGCAACGGGTCGTCCGGTTCGAGCGCTGGGAGCTTCGTGAGGAACTGTTCCGTCACGTACTGGTCAACCGCTTCAGCCAGCGCTGACGCTCCGATGCACTGGTTGCCCGCGCGGCGAGCCATGCACTGGTAGCTACCTCCCACCCGGTGCATCCGGCGACCACAGCCGGGTACCGCGCAGTAGACGAGTCCTGTGAGCAGCGCCGTCCCCTCGGGCTTCGGCCGCCGCTTTCCTGCGTGTACGAACGTCCTGGATTCCAGGGTGCGGATGATCCGTTCACGCTCTCCGACCGTGATGATCCCCTCGCCGATCTCGACGGTGTCCAGAGTCTCGGGATCGCGGTACGGGAAGACCCTGCCCGTGTACTTCCGCTCGCCGTCGTCCGTCTCGACGGTCTCAGTCTCCGGCATCAGGCCGGCGAAGGCTGGGGAGCGCAGGAGCTGCATGATGCTCGCCGCGTTCCACTGCCCGCCTCTGGGCGAAAGAATCTCGTATTCGTTGAGAAGTCGGGCGATCTTGACCAGCGACGTTCCGGCAAGCGCTTCATCCGCGATGAGACGGGCGTAGACGGCGTGCTCCGGGTCATGGACGAGCTTCTTGGCCTGCGGGTCGATGAGCAGCCCGTACGGAGGCTGTCCGCCGATCCACTGACCCTTGCTGCGTAGGTATCGCTTGGCATGGCCGACGCGTGTGCCGAGATTCTTCGATTCGGATCGGGCGAGTTCGGCGAGCATCGCCACGACCATGCGTGCCGAGTCGTTCGAGGTGTCGAGACCGTCCACGACAGAGACGAGACGGCCGCCGGCCTTCTCGATGTCGTCCAGCACCTTGCCGACCTGGCCGATGCCCTTGCGGGACAGGCGGTCCAGTTTCCAGACGATCAGCGTGCCGACGACGCCCGCCGTGACGGCCGCCAGCGCGGCGTCGAAGCCCTTGCGCTCAACGGTCTTGTAGCCGGAGCGCCCTCTGTCTATGTGGACCTTGCGGACGGTCAGTCCGTTGCGTTCGGCCCAGGCACGGCAGTCTGCTTCCTGCCGTTCGATTGCGGTCTTGCCGTCCCGGTCAAGAGACAGGCGGAGGTACAGGTCACAGATTGTGTCTTGGTGCACACAGTCAGTGTGACGAAGAGTTCGGTGGTCTGTTGTCTATTTTCAAAAATCGAGGATCAATGTGCGACCTCGGAAGTCGGCGAGCTTCAGATCCTTCCCACCGGTGTTGAGCCAGCCGCCCTTGCCGATCAGCTCGGGGGCACGGACACGGGCACGTCGGCGGGGCGCGGGCGCGGGGGTGGGCGCCGGGGCGGCATCGTTCATCCTTCAAGCTTGCCATCCCCGACCAGGTGTACCCCCGGGGGTGACGACGGCCGGCGGGCCGCCGTGGCACGCTGGCCGCAAGGCAGCGAAGGAGGCGTCCGGTATGACGACCGCGTACGACTACGGCGAGGGCATCGATCCCGAGCGTGCCCTGAAGTACGCCATCCAGCACCACAGCGGTGACCGCACCGAGATCATTGAAGGGGTCATCAGCAACGTGACGCCGAACTGGGATCACGAGAACGCGGCTGAGGAGATCCGCGATCAGATCAAACCGCGGGTCAAGGAACTCGGCTGTGTGACCGGATCCGGCAATCTGGACCTGCCCGGCTCGGCGAACTGGTACGTCCCGGACCTCGCGGTCGCCCCCAAGGAACTGGCGAAGGGCGGCGGCGCACTCCTCCCCGACCAGACCCTGCTGATCGTCGAGGTGACCTCCGAGTCCAATGCCGAGACCGACCGCGTCGTCAAGCGCAAGCGGTACGCCGAGTACGGGGCGCCGCTGTACCTGCTGGTCGACCGGCTGGACAAGACCGTCACCCTGTTCTCCGAGCCCGGGCGGCTCGGCTACGCCAACGTCGACGGGCCGCATCCGTTCGGGACGGCCGTGCGGCTGCCGGAGCCGTTCGACTTGGACCTCGACACCAGCGAGCTCTAGGACAGGAACGCGTCCAGCGAGCGGGCGAGGGACGTGACGAAGGCGTCCTGGGTCTCGGGCGGCAGGAGGTGGAGGGAGAGGTAGGGGTTCAGGTCCTCCAACTCCACCAAGAGCAGCTCGCCGGAGGGGGCGCGGCAGGCGTCCACGCGCTGGATGCCGTGCGCGAGGGTGTTCCACTCGATGAAGGCGCGGGCGAAGGCCAGGTCGGCCGGGGTGGGGGCGTAGGGCTCCAGCTCCCAGCGGCGGTCCGGGTCCGGGGCGTGGAGGGCGTACTGGAAGGCGTCGTCCACGAAGTAGAACGACACCTCGTACGCGAAGTCGATCCGCGGCTGGATCAGGGAGCGGCCCGGCTCGGCGGTGGCGGGGTCGGCCGTGAAGGTCAGGCCGATGGAGTCCGCGCCCTGCTTGGGCTTGACCGCGTACAGCGGGACCCCGGGCAGCCGGTGCAGGTGCGCGGGGTCGTCGACGGTCGGGATCACCGGGTAGCCGGCCGCCGTGAGGTCCACGAGGTACTGCTTGCCCGCCATGTCGCCGCGCCCGGTCAGCGGGTTGTAGACGCGGGTGCCCTTCGCGAGGGCGGCGGTGCGGAAGGCGTCGTACGCCTCCTGGTAGTGCAGGACCGGGCCGCTGTTGCGGACCACGACCGCGTCGAAGCCGCCCATCAGTGCCTCGGCGTCGCGCGGGTGGCACAGCGCGAGCGGGAAGTGCTCGCGCAGCCGCCCGGTGAGGAATATGTCCTCGTCGCAGTAGCGGCGACCGCGCGCCGGGTAGGTCAGGTCGGTGACGTAGAGCAGAGGCATGGCGGCAACCTATCGCGGGCACGGATGACCGCATGAAATACCTCGTACGGGACAAAGTGCTGGCCATCGGGGACGACTACTGGATCGAGGACGAGGACGGCCGGCACGTCTTCCTCGTCGACGGCAAGGCCCTGCGGCTGCGCGACACGCTGGAGCTCAAGGACCGCGACGGTCAGACCCTGATCACGCTGCGGGAGAAGTGGTTCGCCTTCCGCGACGCGATGACCCTGGAGCGGGACGAGCGCCGGCTCGCGGTGATCCGCAGGAAGCGGTTGTCCCTGCTGCGCAACCACTACCTCGTCACCCTGGCCGAGGGCACCGAACTGGACGTCAGCGGGCGCATCCTGGACCGCGAGTTCAAGGTCGAGTACGACGGCGAGCTGCTCGCGCTGATCTCCCGCCAGTGGTACCGGGTGCGCGAGACGTACGCGGTGGACGTGGTGCGGGAGGACGCGGACGCGGCGCTGCTGATCGCCGTCGCGGTGTGCGTGATCCGGATGGCCGAGAAGGAGCGCGAGGAGCGCGGGGAGCGGTAGCCGGGTCAGCGGTGGCGCGCGCTCAACTGGCCCTGTGCGTAGGGGTCGGCCTCCGGTGCGTACGGGCCGCCGTGGTCGGCGAGGAGGTCGGTGATCCGCTGCCATTCCGCCAGGGCGGCCCGGGTGGGGGCGTCGGCGTCGGCCGCGTCGTCGATGGCGTCCAGGGTCCGTTCCAGGGCGTCGGCCGCCTGGTGGTGGGTCATGCCGGTGGCGTCGGCGCGGACCCGGTCGCGGGCCGCGACCTCGCCGGGGGACGGTTCGTGTGGCTCCAGTGCCGCTTCGACCATGGCCTCGGTTTCCTCGGACATGCCGCCCGCCCCCCTGTTCCGTTTCGTCCGTCGCGGCCCGTGTACCCGGCGGCCGGGCGGCCAACCGTCGCCCCGGCCACCGCCCCGGCCGTCGCCTCAGCGTCCGAGGCGGCGGTCCTTCAGCGCCGGGAACTGCTCCCGGGTGTCCGCGACCTTCGCCGGGTCCAGCTCGACCGTGAGCACGTCCTCGCCCGGACCGGCCTCCGCGAGCACCTCGCCCCACGGGTCCACCACCAGGCTGTGTCCGGCCTGCTCGACGCCCGCGTGGGTACCGGCCAGCCCGCAGGCCAGTACGTACGCCTGGTCCTCCACCGCCCGGGCCCGGTTCAGGAGCGTCCAGTGGGCGCGCCGCCGCGCCGGCCAGCCCGCGGCCACGACCATCGTCGTCGCCCCGGCGTCGACCAGGCCCCGGAACATCTCGGGGAACCGCAGGTCGTAGCAGGTGGCGAGGCCGAGGGTCTGTTCCGGCAGGGTGACCGTGGTCAGCGTGTCGCCGGCGGCCATCAGTACCGCCTCGCCCTGGTCGAAGCCGAAGCGGTGGATCTTGCGGTAGCTGGCGGCGAGCTCGCCGGCCGGGGAGATCACCAGCGCGGTGTTGTAGAGCGAACCGTCGCCGGCGCGCTCCACGACCGAGCCCGCGTGGAGCCAGACCCCGGCGTCGCTCGCGGCCTTGGACATCGCCCCGAAGGTCGGGCCGTCCAGCGGTTCCGCTTCCGTCTCGAACTGCTCGTAGGCGAATGCCCCGACCGTCCACAGTTCCGGCAGCACGACGAGGTCGGCGGCGGCCTGCTCCCGTACGAGATCGGCGACCCTGGCCCGTCGGGAAGCGACCGACTCGCCCTCGTTCACGGCGACTTGGATCAGAGAGGCGCGCACACTACCACCGTCCTTGCATTGTGTCCGTCAGCTCGGGCCTACGATCGTCACACGAAAGCACTGCCGGGTCGCTCACCGGCAGCGTAGTTTTGGGCGTAGTCCACAACGCGCCACTGAACAGCACGCGAGGGGTCCCGTTGACCGTCCATCCCAGCCTTCAGCCTTACGCCGACGCGTGGACCCATTCCATCGAGGCGATATCCGAGCTGGTCCTCCCCCTGACCGAGGGCGAGTGGAACCGGGCGACCCGCTGCCCCGGCTGGTCCGTGCGTGACGTGGTGTCACACATCATCGGCATCGAGTGCGAGCAACTCGGCGATCCGCGGCCGATCCACACCCTGCCGCGCGACCTGCGGCACGTGGTCGACGAGTTCACCCGGTACATGGAGGTGCAGGTCGACGTCCGGCGCCACCACACCGCGCCGGAGATGACCTCCGAGCTGGAGTACACCGTCATCCGACGGCAGCGTCAGCTGCGCAACGAGAAGCGGGATCCGGCCACGCTGGTGCGCGGTCCGCTGGGCGACCAGGTGACGCTGGAGTTCGCGCTGCGGCTGCGGGCCTTCGACGTCTGGATCCACGAGCAGGACCTGCGGGCGGCGCTGGGCGTGCCGGGGAACCTGGACTCGCCGGGCGCCCACGTGGCGCGGGACATCCTGCTGGCCGGGTTGCCGAAGGTGGTGGCGAAGGGGGCGGGCGCGCCCCCGAACTCGGCCGTGGTGCTCGACGTGCACGGTGAGCTGGAGTTCATGCGGACCGTTCGGGTGGACGCGCAGGGACGGGGCACGCTGGACAAGGCACCCTCGCTGGGTCCGGCGGTGACGCTGGCCATGGACTGGGAGACGTACGTGCGGCTCGCGGCGGGGCGGGTACGGCCGCGCGCCGTCGCGGACCGGGTGAAGGTCGAGGGCGACACCGCCCTGGCGGACGCGATCCTGGCGCACTTCGCCGTGACCCCGTAGCCGCCGGCTCCGGCCGCGTGCCCCCGGCCCGCCCGTTAGGTACGGGCGCGGGCCGGGGTGACGGGATCGGGGCCCGCGTCGAGGTCGGGCCCGGGCGCCGCCGCGAGCGGGAGGCGTTCGCGGGCCAGGGCGGCGGGGCGCAGCCGGAGGATCTGGGTGATGCCGAGGACCTCCAGGAAGAAGACCGACGAGAAGGCGATCCGGTAGTCGTCGCCGGTGGCGTCGAGCAGGACGCCCACCGCCAGCAGGGTCGTCATGGACGCGAGGAAACCACCCATGTTGGTGATTCCGGAGGCGGTCCCCTGACGCTCCGCCGGATTGGCGGGACGGGCGAAGTCGAAGCCGATCATCGAGGCCGGTCCACAGGTCCCCAGCACCACGCACAGCGCGGTCAGCAGCCACATCGGCGCCCGCTCGCCCGGATAGGCCAGGACCGCGCCCCACAGCGCGGCGGTGACCGCGACCGTGCCCAGTGCCAGCGGGATCCGCGCGGCCTGACGGCGGCCGACGAGCTGCCCGTACAGCAGCCCGAACCCCATGTTCGCGACGACGATCAGCGTCATCAGCCCGCCCGCGGTGGTCCGCGACAACCCCTGCGCCTCGACCAGGAACGGCATCCCCCACAGCAGCAGGAACACCATCGCCGGGAACTGCGTCGTGAAGTGCACCCACAGCCCGAGCCGGGTCCCGGGCTCCCGCCAGGACTCGGCGATCTGACGCCGCACGAATCCGCCCCCGGCGGCGCGCGCCACGGGCGGCGGCGCGTGTCCCTCCGGGTGGTCGCGCAGGAACAGCACCAGCGGCACCAGGACGACGAGGCCCGCCGCCGAACTCCCCGCGAAGGCCGGCACCCAGCCGACGCCGTGCAGCACCGGCGCCAGCACCAGCGTGGAGACAAGGTTGCCGGCCATGCCCACCAGCCCGGCCAGCTGGGCCATCAGCGGCCCGCGCCGCGCCGGGAACCAGCGCGTGCCGAGCCGCAGCACGGAGATGAAGGTCATCGCGTCGCCGCAGCCCAGCAGGGCGCGCGCGGCCAGCGCCGTCCCGTAGGAGGGCGCCAGCGCGAAACCGAGCTGTCCGACGGTGAACAGCAGCGCCCCCAGCGTCAGCACCCGCTTGGTGCCGAGCCGGTCCACCATCAGCCCGACGGGTATCTGCATGCCCGCGTACACCAGCAGTTGGAGGATCGAGAAGGTGGCGAGCGCCGACGCGTTGACCCGGAAGCGGTCGGCGGCGTCCAGTCCGGCGACCCCCAGGCTGGTCCGGAAGATCACCGCGACGAAGTAGACGGAGACGCCGATCGCCCAGACGGCGAGGGCCCGGCGTCCGCCGGGAGGGTCCAGGGGAAGGCGCGAGGGCTGCGCGGGGACGCTCATCGGCCGGTCCCGCGCACCAGCGCGTCGACCCGGCCCACGTGCGCCCGTACGGCCGCGGCGGCGGTCTCGGGCTCCCCGGCGCGCAGCGCGTCGAGGATCTCGGTGTGCTCGGCCAACGTCCGTTCCACCCGGTCGGGGTGGGCGTGCAGCAGGGCCACGCCCATCCGCAGCTGCCGGTCGCGGAGCTGGTCGTAGAGCCGGCCCAGGATCTGGTTCCCGGCGCTGCGCACGATCTCGGCGTGGAAGGCCCGGTCGGCGGCCATCAGGGCGACGATGTCGCCCTCGGCGGCGTGCCGGCGCTGTTCCCCGATGAGGGCGGCGAGCCGCTCCAGCAGGGCGGGCGGGGCGGGCACGGCCTTGCGGACGGTGAACTCCTCGACCAGCAGCCGGGTTTCGATGACGTCGGCGATCTCCTGCGCGGAAACCGGCAGCACCAGCGCGCCCTTCTTCGGGTACAGCTTCAGCAGCCCCTCGGTCTCCAGGCGCAGCAGTGCCTCGCGCACCGGTGTGCGGGACACCCCGACGGCCTCGGCGACCTCGCCCTCGGTGAGGAGCACCCCGCCCTCGTAGCGGCGGCCGAGCACCCCCTGTTTGACGTGCTGGTAGACGCGGTCGGCTGCGGTCACGACGGGGGGCGCGGAGGTCATGCGCACAGGATAGATACATGAGGGGTACACGGGTCCGGCCCGTCCAGGATGCGGACCGCCGGGCCGCCGTGTCCCCCGGGCCGCCGTGTCCCCCGGAGCGGCCACCTCACGCCGGGCCGATCACCGCCCCGGCGTGCCAGCCGGCGCCGTCGCGCCGGTAGTGCCGGAGCAGGTGGTCGGCGCGCAGGACGATCACCTCCAGGTCGAACCCGAAACTGCCCTGGAGCATCCCCGTGACCGCGAGCGCGTCCCGGCCGAAGACCGCGCTCCGGGTCCACGCGCCGTCGCCCGCGTTCCCGCGCCACCAGTGCTCGACCCGACCGTCCGCCCCGACGACGCACAGCTCGTAGTTCCCGGCCGTCTCCTCGTCGGTGGCCCCGTACTGCCCCTCGATCAGGCACGGCGCGGAGGTGATCGCGCTGCCGAACACCTCGCCGGGGTGCCAGGCGAAGTGGTCGCGGTCGTCGCGCCACCACGACTGCATCCGACCGTCGGCGCGGGTCGCGACGAGGTCGAGGTGCCGGGAGCGGGTCTGGACGAGGGCGGGTCCGAAATGGGCGATGCCGGAGCCGAACCGGCCGCCGTCGTTCCAGGTCCAGGGCGCCCCGTTGATGCGCCACCAGTGGTTCAGGCGTCCGTCGGCGGTGCGGACCACCACTTCGAAGTTGCCGGGTTTGCCGTAGTCGCTCTGGATGAAGGCCGGGGTCGAGCCGATCGCCGCGTCGCCGGGGCCGAAGGCGCCGCCGTCGCGCCAGGCGCCGCCGGACTGCTCGTAGTACCAGTGGCGCAGCCGGCCGCCGGTGGTGACGTGCAGGGACTCCATGTTCCGGTTGTAGGTGGTGCCGGTGAAGGCGGGCCGGCCCGAGGCGTCGTGCGCGAAGGTCTTGCCCGGGGTCCACGCGAAGGGCGGCTCGCCCTCGCGCCACCAGTGCCGAAGGCTCCCGTCACCCGTCGGCGCCGCCAGCTCGAAGTTGCGGTGGGCGCGCCCGTTCCCGCTCTCGTACACGTTGCCCGCGTGCAGCCGGCGCTTGCTCCACGGGTCGATGTTGGTGCCGCTCAGTCCGCACTTGGCCCAGTGGTCGACGCGGGCCTCGCCGTACGCGATCCGCCCGTAGCCGCCGGCGTGGTGGCGGGTGCCCCAGGAGTTCTTGAAGAGCCAGCAGCCCGCCGCGTCGTCGTAGCCGACCACCAACACGCAGTGGCGGCCCACCCGTCGGCCGCTCGTACGGTGGTACACGCCGGAGCCGAGCCCGAAGAAGTCCTCGTACACGTCGAGGCAGGCGGTGAGCGGGCCGACCGTGTCCAGCCAGACCTTCTGCTGCCGTACGTCACCGAGCCGCACGTGGTCGCGTATCCGTACGGTCCGGCCCGACCGGTCCCAGCTCGGCGTGTACTCGGAGCCCCAGGCGGCGCGCCGCTCGGCGGGCAGGCCGGGGGGCGGGGTGGTGTAGGGGCGGCAACCGGGGTCGGCGAGGCCGCCGTTGTCGCGGATCCAGTCGAGTGCCGTCTCCGGGTCCGAGCCCTGCCCGCAGGTCAACCGCAGCCCGTCGCGCAGGTCCCCCTCGGAGCGCACGGCCCACACGTGGTGCTCGATCCGGGCCATGGACTCCACCAGCCCGGCCGCCGCGAAGGCCCAGCCGGACACGCACGGGTTCTGGTCCTTGACCCGGGTGATCCACCGCCACCCCCACCGCTCGCGCCAGTCCACGGCCGTCGGCAGCGCCGCCGCCGACTCCCGGGTCCCGGGCAGCAGGCCGTGCGCCGCCCTGCGCCGGGTGAGGTGGGGATTGCCGCTCGGGTACCCGACCAACGCCCGTAGGTCGACGGCCCCGGCGTCGGCGGCGGTCGTCGGGCGCGACGCCGGGTCCAGTCCGAGGGAGGGGCGCGGGAGCGGCTCCTCGTCGGCGAGGTGCTCGCTGACGGACCAGCGTGCCGCCCGTTCCGCGAGCCGCGTACGCAGCTCCCCCGCCGTCCGCACGGACTCCTGCGGCATACCGGCCCCCCAGTGTGCGACCGCCCGTTCGGATACGGGCGAGACCCGGGAGCGTCTCCCCGGCGCGCGGGGGCGTCAAGAGGGGTCGTGCGGTCGCGCGGTGGCACGGGGGTCGTACGGGCCGGGGGCCCGGCGGGCGGCCGGTCGAGAGCGCGGTCGGGGGCGCGGTGGAGGGGGACGGGGGGCGGACGGGAGCGCGGTCGGTCGCGGGAGCCGCCGCGTCCCCGGCGCGCGAAGGTCGCCGGGGACGCGGGGTAGGTGGGGTACGCGGGTACCCGGGTACCGCTTAGGAGGTGGGCGCCTTCTGCTGACCCGCACCGTTGATCAGGGCGACCAGGACGGCGCCGAGGTCGGTCACGACCGTGTCGGCCTTGGCCTTGGCGTCGGCCGAGGCGCTGCCGGTCGCGGCGACCTTGAGGAGGGCGTCGACCGAGGCCTTGAGCTTGTCGACGGCGGCGCCGGCCTTGTCGACGGGAGCGGCCTTGGGGGCGACGGCGGGCGCGACGACCGGCACCGCGGCCGCGGGCTTCGCGACCGGGGCGGCAGGGGCGGCCGGGGCGGCCGGCTTCGCGGGCTCCGCGACGGGCGGCTTCGCGGCCGGGTCGGCGGGCTTCACCGGCTGGGCGACCGGCGGCTGCGCGGGCTGCGCGACCGGCGGCTTGGCCACCGCGTCCGCCGGCTTCGCGGGCGCCGCGACGGGCGGCTTCGCGGCCGGGTCGGCGGGCTTCACCGGCTGGGCCGCCGGGGGCTGCGCGACCGGGTCGGCCGGCTTCGCGGGCTGCGCGGCCGGGGGCTGCGCGGGCTGGGCGACCGGCGGCTTGGCCACCGGGTCGGCGGGCGGGTCGGCGGGCTTCGCGACCGCCTGGTGCGCCTGGTGCGCGACCGCCGGCTTCGCCACCGCCGGGTTCGCCGGCACGGGAGCCGGCAGCGGCGCCGCCGAAGCGGGCAGGCTCTGCCGCAGCTCCGCGAACGCGGGCTCCAGCTTCGTCTTGACGGCGGCCAGGTCGGCCTCCGAGACCTTCCCGTTCGGCGACTTCAGTACCGCCGAGACCAGGTCCGTGACGGGTTCGAGCACTCCGGCGGCGGCGCCGAGCGACTGGACCTGCGCGAGCAGCGCCTCACTGCCGGGAACGGACTGCTCGGCGGCAAAGGTCGATCGCTGCGGCGTGGACACGGCCGCCGCGATGCCGGGGGAGGCGGTCAGCAGGGTCACGCAGAGGGCTGCGGGGATGGAGTAGCGGGTGATGCGGTGCAACGGCTCGCTCCTGTTCAGAGATGTCACTGATCGTTCGGTTCGGGATGACGCGGGGCGGTGGAGCTGCCCCATACCACTGACCGTCAGCCGGTCACCGCCCGCAACCGGAGACGCCCGTCCATTGCTCCCGACACGCCGAGCAACGGCGTAAAACCCCGGCCTGACCTGCCCAAACCCCTTCACCCCCGAGCGCGACCCAGACGGACGCGCCGTCATCACCCAGCGTGACCGATCGGCGGTGGCGTCGGGTCGCCGCGACCGGCCGGTCCCCGTCGGCGAAGGCGGCAGCAGCCGCCGTGGACGGGCCGTTCGCACGCCGGTGGCACGGGCTGCACCGCGGACCGACCGCCCGGATAGGGTCGCCCCATGGGGACGTGGACCGCGCCGAGCGCCATAGAACGAGAGCTGGAAGAGGCCAAGACCGCCGGAAACTGGCCGGCGTTCTTCGACGCCCTCGCCCTCGCCGACCTCTTCGTCCCGCAGGAGCGGTCCTTCCAGGACGCCCACCCCACCCGCATACGTCGCCGGCGCGTCCACCTGCCCCGGGTGCGCGCCGACGCGTACGTGGTCTTCACCGAGGGGATGCTGCCCGCGCCCTCCCCCGACCTGGTCTTCGAGAGCGTCGACCTCCGCTGGTTCTGCGAGAGTTACCCGCCCGACGGGCCCGCGTACCTGGCGGTGAACCCGGGGACGCCCTTCGAGACGCTGCTGCCCGCCACCCCCGCGCACCGCGCGACCTGGGCCCTGCACGACGGCCGCCGGCCGCGCTACCCGGGTCTGGAACAGCACAAGGTCCACGCCCTCCACGTCGGCGGGCCCCTGCACGGCCCCGTCGCCTTCGGGCTGGCCTGCGGCGCGCACCTCTCCGTACGCAACGGCATGTTCTGGAACGCCCTCGCCTACCACGGCCAGGGCTACACGAAGGAGCGCGAGAAGCTCCGCGACAGTTGGGGCGTCACCACCCGCGAGGAGTGGCTGGTCACCACCGAGCGTCTGCTGCGGGCCGACATGGTCAGCCCCGTCTGGGAGTTCGCGCTCCGCGTCCGCCAGGCGCTGGCGCAGGAGTTCGCCGGTCCCGTGGAGATCGAGCACTGGCGGCACGCCACCGAGGCGACCCTGCGCGCCAACGCCGAGCGGGCCGCCGAGCCCCGGCTGACGCCCGACGGGGTCACGGTGGCGCAGCCGCGCCCGACCGCCGAGGTGGAGGGCGAGATCGCGGGCGTGCAGCGGGTCATCGGCCGCATCACCCGCTACGAGCAGCGGTTCCGGGCGGACGGGGTGCTCGGCGAGGGCGCGTACGTGCGGTCGGTGGAGGCGTGGGACTACGGCCGCGCCTCCCAGATGGCCCGCTGGGGCGTCGGCGCCCGTTTCGGGACGCTCGCGGAGGCCGAGGACGCCGTCGTGCGGGCGGGGAAGGCGTGCCGGCTCGCGTACCGGTCCTGGGAGGAACTGTCGGCGGGTTTCGTCCTCGGGCGCTGCATGCAGTTCGACGAGGAGGAATTCGGGCCGTGGTACCAGGAGATGGCGACCGCGCACCGGGAGCTGACGAGCGACCCGGGAAGCCCCTGGCGCAATCTCGGCTGGGGATGACATCCCGAACCTCGGGTAATCACACCGCGGGCCCGGAAACCCGACGCGGGGCCGCACGGCCCCGACTAGCCTGCCCCGTATGACTGTTGAGCTGAACGACACCGTACGCAAGCTGCTGGACGCGCCGCACCCGGCCGTCCTGACGACGCTCAACCCCGATGGCGGACCGCAGAGTTCGGTGGTCTGGGTGACCCGGGACGGCGACGAGCTGCTGGTCTCCACCGAGCAGGGGCGCCGCAAGGAGCGGAACATCGTCCGCGACGCGCGGGTCGGCCTGACCGTCTTCGACCTGACCAACCCGTTCCTCTACGCGGAGATCCGCGGCACCGCCTCCGTCACCGAGGACACGGGCCGGGCGATCGCCGTCCGGATCGCCGAGGAGTACATGGGCCCGGGCGCCGGCCGGGAGTACGCGGACGCGCCCGCCGAGAACGTACGGGTGGTCCTGCGCATCACCCCGACGAACGTGCTCGGCAACGCCGCCAAGGCAGGCTAGGGAAGCGACGGGCCCAGGGCTCGCGGCGCGCGGGCTCAGGGGAGCCGTGGGGCGACGGTGGTCCAGGCGTCGACGGCCGCGCGGAGGGGGTCGTCGGCCGCCAGGTGGGCCCGGACCAGGGCCATCCAGGGCAGCAGGTTCTTGATCCGGCGCAGGCCGAGGATGCGGTCCCGGGGCAGGTCCCGCCAGACCTCGGCCTCCGCCGCCGCCCGCGCGGGAGTCAGGTCGATCAGTGCCAGCACCTCCCGGCACAGCTCGGCGGGGTCACCGCCCCGGCCGGGCCCGAACCGCTCGATGAGATAGCCCCGTACGGCCGCCCGCTCGACCCCGCGCGCCGCGTCGTCCGGGTAATCCCCCCGGGCCACGGCGGCGAGCGCCACCCGGCCCCAGCGCAGCCGTTCCGCGTCGGACAGCGTTTCGTCGTGTGTCCGGGTCACGGCCAAGGCGCGCAGGGGGCCCGGGTGCGGCTCCTCGCCCAGCGGCGGGTCGGTGGCCAGCCATGCCTCCAGGTCGGCCAGCGCGTGCCCGGCGGGCGGTACGCAGGTCAGCACCTGCCCCCGGGACAGGAGCGCGACCATGGGCCCGGTGAGGTGGACCCGCGCCGCGTGCGGGGGGTCCACGAAGTCCCGGGGCGCTCCCCACGCCTCGATGCGGGCCAGGCCGAGCCTGAGGCCTCCGGCGGTGTATACCTGGCCGGCCCGGGCGACGCCGCCGATGACGCGGACGACGCACACCCCGCCCGTGACGTCGGCCTCCTCGACGGAGTACACCTGCAACTCGGCGATCGGCACCCGTCCCCCCTTCCTCCGGCCCGGAGGCTACCGCCCCGCGTTCAGACCCACGACGGCCCTTCCAGGACCAGGCGGATCTCCGTCACCTCGTAACCGGCGCGATCGAACGCGGCGGCCATCGGGGCGTTGACCGTGTCCGTCGTCGCGGTGATGCGTCGGGCGCCCCGGCCCGCGTGGAACCGGGTGATCTCCGCCAGGATCTCGTCGATCAGGCCCTTGCCGCGCTGTTCCGGCACGACTCCGAGGTATCCGACGTTGGGGTGGTAGGGGGTCGCGGAGGGAACGGCCAGGCCGGCGAGGGTGCCGTCGGGCAGTTCCGCCAGGCGCCACCAGGAGCGTTCACCGGGGCAGTCACGGTAGAACGCGAGGTCCTCGCGGGCGAGTCGGGTGGCGTCCATGGAGCGCAGCTCGGTCTGGGTGTGCAGGTCCAGGCTGCCCGCCGACACCCGGGCGAACGCCTCGACGAACTCCTCGTCCGTGCCCTCGCGGAAGCGCAGCCGTCCGGTGGGCTCCACGGTCCCGGCGGCCGGGTTCCACTCGTAGCGCAGCCGCTCGATGGCGCTCGTCAGACCCGCCCGGTACGCCGCCTCCCGGCGCCAGGCGACCGCCCCGGCGATGTCGGGTCGGCCACGCCAATCGCGGGGCAGCGAGGCGTGGTAGCCGGGGAGATTCCCGAAGGCCGTGTGTCCGGCGGTGAGCAGGCGGGCGGCGACGGCCACCGGATCGGCGACACCGGCCCGGACCTGGAGGCAGTCGAGGGCGATGGGGCGTTCGCTGTCCTCGCGGCCCCACCACAGGGCGCGGGCGAGGATCTCGCCGTCCTCGTCCTCGGCGAACCAGGTCCACTCGGGACGCAGCCGCCCCGCCGCCAGTTCCGCGCGGACGCGGTCGGCGGGGAGGGCTTCGAGGGGCCCGTCGGCGGGGTACGCGAGGGCGCGGTCGATGTCGGCGGGGTCTGCGGTGGCAGCGCGGAAGAGCATCCGCCGATGATCACCCCGGCCGAACGTTCGGGGCCAGGGGGTTTTCCGGACGGGGCCACGGGTCCGGCCCGGAACGGCCGGTGGCCGGGCTCCCCTGGGGGAGCCCGGCCACCGGCGCCGCGTCGTCCTGTCCCGTCAGGACCAGGTGACGAGACGGCGGGGGTGTTCCAGGACCGCCGCGATGTCGGCCAGGAAGCGGGAGCCGAGCTCGCCGTCGATCAGCCGGTGGTCGAACGACAGCGCCAGCGTGGTGACCTGGCGCGGCTTGACCTTGCCCTTGTGCACCCACGGCTGGAGCTTGATCGCGCCGACCGCGAGGATCGCGGACTCGCCGGGGTTCAGGATGGGCGTACCGGTGTCGACGCCGAAGACGCCGACGTTGGTGATGGTGATCGTGCCGTTCTGCATGTCGGCCGGCGAGGTCTTGCCGTCGCGGGCCGTGGCGACCAGCGAGGACAGGGCCTCGGAGAGCTCGGGCAGCGTCTTGGCGTGGGCGTCCTTGATGTTCGGGACGATCAGGCCGCGCGGGGTGGCCGCCGCGATGCCGAGGTTGACGTAGTGCTTGAGCACGATCTCCTGGGCCGCCTCGTCCCAGGACGCGTTGACGTCCGGGTTGCGGCGGATGGCCACCAGGACGGCCTTGGCGATGAGCAGCAGCGGGTTGATCCGCAGACCGGCGAGGTCCGGGTCGTCCTTGAGCTGCTGGACCAGCTTCATCGTGCGCGTCACGTCGAGCGTGATGAACTCGGTGACGTGCGGGGCGGTGAAGGCGGAGTGGACCATCGCCTGGGCGGTGACCTTGCGGACGCCCTTGACCGGGATACGGGTCTCGCGCGCCGTCGGCCCGCTCTCCACCGTGGCGGCTGCCTCCGCGGCGGCCGGGGCCTGGACCGGGGCGGCGGCCGGCGCGGCCTGCGCCTGGGCCGGGGCGGCCTGCGGGGCGAGGGCGGCCGCCGCGGCGGCGTGCACGTCCTCGCGGGTCACGACGCCGCCCTCACCGGTGGGGACCACCGAGGCCAGGTCGATGCCGAGATCCTTGGCGAGCTTGCGGACCGGGGGCTTGGCGAGGGGGCGCTCGGTGGTGCCGAGCGCGGTGCCGTTGCCGTTCCCGTTGCCGTTGCCGTTCAGCCCGGCGGTCCCGTTCTGCGCGGGGACGGGGACGGGGACGGCGGGGGCGACCGGCGCGGCGGGCGCCGCCGGAGCGGCCACCGAGCCCGCTCCCGCAGCCGCCACGGCCTTGCGCGGCCGGCGCTTCGTGGAGGCGGTGGACACGCCGTAGCCGACCAGGACGGGTTGGCGCGCCTCGGCGGCCGGCTCCTCGGCGGGGGCAGCGGCCGGAGCGGCGGCCGGGGCCGCCACCTCCTGCGCCGGCGCCTCGGCGGCCTCGCCCTCGGTCCGCACCGAGATGATCACTTGGCCGACGTCGACCGTGGTGCCCTCCTCGAAGAGGAGCGCGTGCACGGTGCCGTCGAAGGGGATCGGCAGCTCCACGGCCGCCTTCGCCGTCTCCACCTCGCAGACGACCTGCCCGTCGGTGACCGTGTCACCCGGCTGGACGTACCACTTGAGGATCTCGGCCTCGGTGAGGCCCTCGCCCACGTCGGGCATCTTGAATTCGCGGATCGTCACAGGGCTCTCCTCAGTACGCCAGCGAGCGGTCGACGGCGTCGAGCACCCTGTCCAGGCCCGGCAGATACTCGTCCTCCAGGCGGGCCGGCGGGTACGGCGCGTGGAACCCGCCCACGCGCAGCACGGGCGCCTCCAGGTGGTAGAAGCACCGCTCCGTGATGCGAGCGGCGATCTCCGAACCCACGCCCAGGAACACCGGCGCCTCGTGGACGATCACCAGTCGGCGGGTGCGCTCTACCGACGCCTGGAGCCCGTCGAAGTCGATCGGGGACATCGACCGCAGGTCGACGACCTCCACCGACTTGCCCTCCTCGGCGGCCGCGGCCGCCGCCTCCAGGCAGACCTTCACCATCGGGCCGTACGCGGCCAGCGTGAGGTCCGTACCCTGGCGCGCCACGCGGGCGGCGTGCAGGGCGTCCGGGATCGCCTCGACGTCGACCTCGCCCTTGTCCCAGTAGCGCCGCTTCGGCTCGAAGAAGATCACCGGGTCGTCGCTGAGGATGGCCTGCTGGAGCATCCAGTAGGCGTCGCTCGCGTTCGACGGCGAGACCACCTTCAGGCCCGGGACGTGCGCGAACAGCGTCTCCGGGGACTCGCTGTGGTGCTCGACCGCGCCGATGCCGCCCGCGTAGGGGATGCGGATGACGACCGGCATCTTGATCTTGCCGAGAGAGCGCGCGTGCATCTTGGCGAGCTGCGTGACGATCTGGTCGTAGGCGGGGAAGACGAACCCGTCGAACTGGATCTCCACGACCGGCCGGTACCCGCGCAGGGCCAGGCCGATCGCCGTGCCGACGATGCCGGACTCGGCCAGCGGGGTGTCGATGACCCGCTCCTCGCCGAAGTCCTTCTGCAGGCCGTCGGTGATGCGGAAGACGCCGCCGAGCTTGCCGACGTCCTCGCCCATGATCAGGACCTTGGGGTCGGTCTCCAGGGCCTTGCGCAGCGAGTCGTTGAGCGCCTTCGCGATGGTCAGCTTCTGTACGGCCATGGTGGTCACTCCCCGCCTTCGAAGGACGCGAGGTACGCGGCGAACTGGGCGCGCTCCTCGTCGACGAGCGCGTGCCCGTCCGCGTAGACGTTCTCGAAGATCGCCATGGTGTCCGGGTCGGGCATGGCGCGCACGACCTCGCGCACCCGCTTGCCCAGGGTCTCGCTCTCCTCCTCCAACTGCGCGAAGAACGCCTCGTCGGCGCCGCCCGTCGCCAGGAGGTGGGCCTTCAGGCGCAGGATCGGGTCCTTGGCCTCCCAGGCCGCCGTCTCCTCGTCGCGCCGGTACTTCGTCGGGTCGTCGGAGGTGGTGTGCGCGCCCATCCGGTACGTGAACGCCTCGACCAGGGTCGGGCCCTCGCCGTTGCGCGCCCGCTCCAGCGCCCAGCGGGTGACCGCGAGGCAGGCCAGCACGTCGTTGCCGTCGACCCGGACGCCCGGGAAGCCGAAGCCCTGGGCGCGCTGGTAGAGCGGCACGCGCATCTGGCGCTCGGTGGGCTCGGAGATCGCCCACTGGTTGTTCTGGCAGAAGAACACGACGGGGGAGTTGTATACCGCCGAGAAGGTGAACGCCTCGGCCACGTCACCCTGGCTGGACGCACCGTCACCGAAATAGGCGATGACCGCGGAGTCCGCGCCGTCCTTGGCCACGCCCATGGCGTACCCGGTCGCGTGCAGCGTCTGGGAGCCGATGACGATCGTGTAGAGGTGGAAGTTGTTGGTGTTCGGGTCCCAGCCGCCGTGGTTCACGCCGCGGAACATGCCGAGCAGATTGGTCGGGTCGACCCCGCGGCACCAGGCCACACCGTGCTCACGGTAGGTGGGGAAGACGTAGTCGTCGTCGCGCAGGGCCCGGCCGGAGCCGATCTGGGCGGCTTCCTGACCGAGGAGCGAAGCCCACAGGCCCAGCTCGCCCTGACGCTGCAAGGCGGTCGCCTCGCCGTCGAAACGGCGGGTCAGGACCATGTCGCGGTAGAGCCCGCGCAGGTCCTCGGTGGTGATGTCGGCGACGTAGGGCGCGAACCGCGCGCTGTCGGCGCTCTCGACCCGTTCTCCCTCGGGCGTCAGCAGTTGTACGAGCTGAGGCTCGGCGTCGTGCGGCTGTGCGGTGGCAGCGGCGGTCTTGCGGGCGCTATCGGCGCCGGCCGCCCGCTTGGTGCCGCTGCTGCGTCGCGGCTTGCGCGCGGCAGTGCTCTCCACGGTCACGTGTGCTCCTCCGTCGGTCCGGCACCCGGGTTCTCCGGGGTCCAGTGCGGCTCACCTGTATGCGTACCCGCGCACGGGGTGGGTGCGAGGAAGGTACGGGATTCAGGCGTGACAGGTGCCCCGGCGAGTGCCCTGCGCAATGCACGTTACCCAGTGCCTCGCATAACTGCGAAACCCCGTTTGACCTGCGATTTTGCTTGGATATCCAAGTAAATCGGCGGTTGCGGGAACAACCACTGGTCACAGCCTTGCAGGGGGCCGGAACAACGGCACGTTATCCCGGGTAACAGCGTCAGGGAAGGGGTGAGTGTGTGAAACTGACTCCGTGCCCGAAAACGGAAAAATCAAGGTATTCCTCCTGGACGACCACGAAGTGGTGCGCCGGGGAGTGCATGAGCTGCTGTCCGTGGAAGACGACATCGAAATCGTGGGCGAGGCGGGCTCGGCGGCCGACGCGCTGGCGCGCATCCCGGCGACCCGCCCCGATGTCGCCGTCCTGGACGTTCGGCTTCCGGACGGCAGCGGGGTGGAGGTGTGCCGGGAGGTGCGCTCGCAGGACGAGGGCATCAAGTGCCTGATGTTGACGTCGTTCGCGGACGACGAGGCCCTGTTCGACGCGATCATGGCCGGTGCCTCGGGGTACGTACTGAAGGCCATCCGCGGGAACGAGCTGCTCAGCGCGGTACGGGACGTGGCGGCGGGCAAGTCCCTGCTGGACCCGGTGGCCACCGCCCGGGTGCTGGAGCGGCTGCGCGACGGCAACAAGGGCCGGGGTGACGACCGGCTGGCGCACCTCACCGAGCAGGAGCGCAAGATCCTCGACCTCATCGGCGAGGGCCTGACGAACCGCGTCATCGGCGAGCGGCTGCACCTGGCGGAGAAGACCATCAAGAACTACGTGTCCAGCCTGCTGTCGAAGCTGGGCATGGAACGCCGCTCCCAGGCGGCCGCGTACGTGGCCCGCCTCCAGGCGGAGAACCGCGTCTAGCGCGACCGCGTTGAACCGGCGCGCGAGCCGCGCGCGACCGCGCCCGACCACGTCGCTTGCGCTCCCCGAGCGCCGTACGACCACGGCCCGACCGGCCCGACCGCGGCGCGCCGGTCAACGGGTGCACAATCCGGGCCCCGAGTCCGCATACGCGGACGGGCCCGGCGGAATTCCTTCCGGCGGGCCCGTTCGGTGGGAACCGTCCCTATCCGACCTGGCCGTTGTCCGGACCCCCGGAGACCGAGGTGGTGGGCTTCGACGGGGTCGACTTCTCCGCGGTCGGCGTCTTTTCCGTCGGCGGCGCCGACGTCGGCGACTTCTCCGAGGTGGGCGTCTCCGTGGACGGCGTCGGGGTGGTGCTCGGCGTGTACTTGGTGCGCCCCGGCGTCGGCTTGAAGGTCTCCTGGTCGTCCGACTCCGAGGAGTCCGACGACGGCGCGGAGGGCGTGGGCTCCGCGGAGGAGCTCTGCGAGGCCTTCGGGGAATTGCTGTGGGTGGTGCCCGGCCCCTGTCCGGTGCCACCGCCCATCGTCTTGACCGCGTAGGCGACACCACCGGCGATCGCGAGGATCGCCAGGACCGCGAACACCCACATCTTCCAACGGCTGCTCCGACGGTCGTCGTAGCCGTCGTAGCCGCCGCCCTGCCCGTAACCGCCGTTGCCGAAACCGCCGTTGCCGTAGCCGCCGTTGCCGTGGCCACCGTTGCCGCGGCCCCCGTTGCCGCCGCCCGGGAAGGCGGAGCCGTCGTCGGGGTTCAGCGGGGGCACCATCGGCCGCTGGAACTGGGAGGTCGGGGCGTTCTGACCGTACGGCGGGCGCGGTCCGCCGGGACCGTGCATCTGCGCCGTCGGCGCGGCCCCGCCGGGCTGGCCGTGCGGCAACGCCATGGTGACCGGACCGGTGTTCCAGGTACCGGAGTTGGGTCCCTGCTCCTGGAGCATCTGGAGCGCGTACTGGACCAGCCCGCGCATCTCCTCGGCGCTCTGGAACCGGTCGTCCGGGTCCTTCGCCAGGGAGCGCATGACCAGGCCGTCGAGCTCCTGCGGGATGTGGTGGCCGTCGGGCAGCTGCGAGGGCGGCACCGGCGCGTCCTGGACGTGCTGGTAGACCACCGACAGCGGCGTCTCACCGGTGAAGGGCGGCCGCAGCGCGAGCAGTTCGTAGAGCAGGCAGCCGGTCGCGTACAGGTCCGAACGGTGGTCCACGGCCTTGCCGAGCGCCTGTTCGGGCGACAGGTACTGCGGAGTACCCATGACCATGCCGGTCTGGGTCATCGTCGACTGCGCGCCGTGCAGGGCGCGGGCGATGCCGAAGTCCATCACCTTCACCGCGCCGGTGTTGGTGATGATGACGTTCGCGGGCTTGATGTCGCGGTGCACGATGCCGTGCTGGTGCGAGTACGCCAGCGCCTCCAGCACCCCCGAGACGATGATCAGCGCCTGCTCGGGCCCCGGGGCCTCGGCGCTGATCAGGAGTTCGCGGATGGTGCGGCCTTCGACCAGCTCCATGACGATGTACGGGACGACGTTCGGGCCGACCCGGTCCTCGCCCGAGTCGTAGACCGCGACGACGGCATGGTGGTTGAGCCCGGCGACCGACTGTGCCTCGCGGGTGAAACGGGCCTTGGAGACCGGGTCCTCGGCGAGGTCGGCGCGCAACAGCTTCACGGCGACGGTGCGGCCCAGCCGGACGTCCTCGGCGGCGAACACCTCCGCCATACCGCCTCGTCCCAGGCGGTGGGTGAGGCGGTAGCGGCCGTCGCCCACCAGGCCGCCTGCGCCCCAATGCTCAGGATCCTCGGCCATCCCGGCGCCGGTTCCGTCGGGTTCGGGTGCCATCAGTCCTCGCCGTCGTCTCTCTCGTCCGTAACTTCTGCGGGTCCTCTTCGGGTGCTCCGACGAACGCTACAGCCTCGGAACAGGTCGCCGTTCGGGCAATGGCACGCCGTGGCCCCCCGGTCACGGAACGGGCACCTGGCTTGACTGCGGCTTGCCCTCCGGCAGACTGGGCCCGACATGCGCTCTGCCAGACGCGTTCGGACACAGCCCGAGGGGAAGCAACAGTCATGAGCCAGGACGGCACACGGGGCCGGTACGCAGGCGGTTCCCTGTCCGGTGGCCGTTACCAGCTAAGGGACTTGCTGGGCGAGGGCGGCATGGCGTCCGTCTACCTCGCCTACGACTCGGCGCTCGACCGACACGTGGCCATCAAGACCCTGCACAGCGAACTGGGCCGGGAAGCCTCCTTCCGCGAACGGTTCCGCCGCGAGGCGCAGGCTGTAGCGAAACTGTCGCACACCAACATCGTCTCGGTATTCGACACGGGCGAGGGGACGGTGACGTTCGACGGCTCCGCCGCGGACGACGGCGCCCCCATGCCGTACATCGTGATGGAGTACGTGGAGGGGCAGCCGCTCGGCTCCGTGCTCCAGGCGGACGTCGGTCAGTACGGCGCGATGCCGGCCGACCGGGCGCTGAAGGTGACGGCCGACGTGCTGGCCGCGCTGGAGACCAGCCACGAGATGGGGCTGGTCCACCGCGACATCAAGCCCGGCAACGTGATGATGACCAAGCGCGGCGTGGTCAAGGTCATGGACTTCGGCATCGCGCGGGCCATGCAGTCGGGGGTCACCTCGATGACGCAGACGGGCATGGTCGTGGGCACCCCGCAGTACCTGTCGCCCGAACAGGCACTGGGTCGCGCGGTGGACGCCCGCTCCGACCTGTACTCGGTCGGCATCATGCTGTTCCAGTTGCTGACCGGCCGGCTGCCCTTCGACGCGGACTCGCCGCTGGCCATCGCGTACGCGCACGTCCAGGAGGAGCCGGTCGCCCCGTCCTCCGTGAACCGTTCCGTGACCCCGGCGATGGACGCGCTGGTGGCCCGGGCCCTGAAGAAGAACCCGAACGAGCGTTTCCCGACGGCCGCGGCCATGGCGGACGAGATCGCGCGGGTCCTGTCGGCGGGTCAGACGGGTGCGCCGGTCATCGTTCCCGGCGCGGCGGCGGGCGGCAGCGGCGCCGGGGTGAGTTCGGCGGTGTTCCCGCCGGTGGACTCCGCCTTCCAGACGCCGCCGCAGTCGGTGCAGCAGCCGTACCAGTCCCCGCAGCCGACGCCGTCCCCGTACGCGCCGCACACCCCGGCGCAGGGCGGGTACGCGTACCCGCCGCAGCAGCACACGCCGGCCCCGCCGCAGCAGCAGTACGCCCCGCAGACGCCGCCGCCGTTCACCATCTCGCCGAACCCGGGCGGCGGGACCACGGCCATGGCCACGGCGACGAAGTCGAACACGCCGGTGATCGTCGGCGCGATCGTGGTGGCGCTGCTGGCCGTCGGCGGACTGATCGCGGTGCTCAACGGGGGCGGCGGCGACAAGGGCGAGGCGAAGGGCGGCGACGCCTCCGCGTCGGCGTCCGCGTCGGGCTCCGCGAAGCCGGGGCACAAGGGTCCGGACACCTCGCGCACGATGGAGACGGAGAAGTGCAAGAACCCGTCCAAGGACTTCCGGGACGCCTCGAAGGTGTCGGCCCCCGACTTCACGTACAAGAACCTGCTCTCGGTGAAGGACTGCATCCAGGCCGCGGGCGGCAAGTACAAGATCGAGACCAAGGACGAGGCGGTCTTCGGGCAGGACACCGTGCTGGCGCAGTTCCCGCCGGCCGGGACCGCGGTGACCAAGGACCAGGAGTACACGCTGACCGTGTCCACCGGCGACCCGCAGTAGCCGCGGCGGGCAGCGTCGGCACCGCCGGCGGTTGAGGCTGGCCGCCGCCACGGCGCACCGGCATCCCGGGCCACCCTGTTGGGCGGTCCGGGATGCCGCTTTTGTCCCCCCGTGCGAGTGTGAGCCCTGAACGGGCCCGAGCGACCGCCGTCCCGCGCGCTCGCGCCGCCCGCGCCGCTCGGACGGGAGGGGCTTTCCGGTGACCCAACGCCTCCGCGCGCCGGTGTGGGCGGCCTGGGCCGCGCTGGTCGCCGTCGCGGTTCTGGGCGTCGCGCCCGCGCAAGGCCGGGGTTCCGCCTCCGCGCGGGTCCCGATCGCCTCCGCGAGCGCCGACCCGGTGGCCGACGTATCCGATGACGTACCCCGAGAGGCGTACGAGGAACTGGCCGGGAGTGCGGCCGGGGTGGGGCGCGAGCACCCGGGACGGCCCGTGGGCGAGCCGGCGGACCCCGAGGCGATGGTGGCCTCCCGGCCGCGCCAACGGCCCGCGCGTCCACAGCGACCGCCCGCCCTCCCGCCCGGCACCGCGCCGATCGGACCGCCGTCCGCGGCGCCGTCCACCGCCCCGTCCACCGCCCCGCCCGGGACGCCCTCGTCCGCGACGAGCCCCGGCCCCGAGGGGGAGGCGAGTCCGGGCACCGGGGTCGGCGTTCTCGGTACCGGGGGGAACGACCGGGCCGCCGATCTGGCCGCGCACATGCTTCCCCTCGGGACGGGGCTCGCCCTGATGGGGCTCGGTCTGGGGTTCATCGGGGTGCGGCTGCGCCGGGGTCCGTAGCGCGCAAGCGCCGGCCCACGAGGCACCGGGCAGCGTGACGCGCGGGGCCCGCGGGGCGGCCCGTCCCTCTCACGACGTACGACCTCAGGCGGTTGCGGACGCGTGCATACTCGGTATACATACTGAGTATGTCCATCCGTCACGGCCTTCTCGCACTGCTCGAAAGGGGTCCTCGGTACGGCTCCCAGCTGCGTACCGAGTTCGAATCCCGTACCGGCTCCACCTGGCCGCTCAACGTCGGGCAGGTCTACACGACCCTCGCCCGGCTGGAGCGCGACGGCCTCGTCGCCCCCGGCGGCGAGGACCCGGCCGGCCACACGCTCTACGCCATCACCGACACCGGACGCGCCGAACTGCACGCCTGGTACGAGCGCCCCGTCGACCGCACCAACCCGCCGCGCGACGAGCTGTCCATCAAGCTCGCCATGGCCGTCGGCGCTCCGGGCGTCGACATCCGCGCGGTCATCCAGTCCCAACGACACGCCACCATCCAGGCGATGCAGGACTACACCCGGCTCAAAGCCCAGGCGCTCGCCGCGATCGAGAGCGGCAAGACCCGTGAACGCGACGACCTGGCCTGGCTGCTGGTCCTGGAACAGCTGATCTTCCAGACCGAGGCCGAAGCGCGCTGGCTCGACCACTGCGAGACACGGCTCGTGCGGCTCTCCCACACGGCCGCTCCGACCGCCGAAGAGCCCGGCCCGCCGCCGGCCACGTCCACTCCGGTGGCCGCCACCCCGGCCGGCTCGCCCCAGGCTGCCTCCACCCCGGCCACCTTCGCCCAGGCCGCTTCCACCCAGGCCGTTGACGCGCCCGCCGACGCGCCCGCCGCGGCGGCCGTGAGCGGCCCCGGCGCCGCGGCGACCACCGACCCGCACCGCACCGCACGCCCGCGGCGGCGCTGAACCACCGTTCCAGGGGGGACCCACATGCCCGACCAGCACACGCAGCGCCCCGTACTCCAGTTGGAGAAACTCGTCCGGACGCACGGCAGCGGCGCCACCGAGGTGCACGCCCTGCGCGGCATCGACTTGGCCGTCCACCCCGGCGAACTCGTCGCCGTCATGGGCCCCTCCGGCTCCGGCAAGTCCACGCTGCTCACCCTCGCCGGCGGACTCGACACCCCGAGCTCCGGCCGCGTCATCGTCGAGGGCACCGACCTCACCACCGCGAGCCGCGGGCAACTGGCCGCCCTGCGCCGCCGCAGCATCGGGTACGTCTTCCAGGACTACAACCTGATCCCGGCCCTCACCGCCGCCGAGAACGTGGCGCTGCCCCGCGAACTGGACGGAATATCCGCCCGCAAGGCGCGCGCCTCGGCGCTGGCCGCGCTGGAGGAGATGAACCTCGGGCAGCTCGCCGACCGGTTCCCCGACGAGATGTCCGGCGGTCAGCAACAGCGCGTGGCCATCGCCCGCGCCCTGGTCGGCGACCGCCGTCTGGTCCTCGCCGACGAGCCCACCGGCGCCCTCGACTCCGAGACCGGCGAGTCCGTCCTCGCGCTGCTGCGCTCGCGCTGTGACGCCGGTGCCGCCGGCATCCTGGTCACCCATGAGCCGCGGTTCGCCGCCTGGGCCGACCGGGTCGTGTTCCTGCGGGACGGCAGCGTCGTGGACTCGACGGTACGCAGCGGGGCCGATTCGCTGCTCTCCGGGCGGGTGGCCGGCCTGTGAGCCCGTCGTCCCGGCCGTCGGCCGACCCGTCGTCCCGGCCGTCGTCCCGGCCGTCGTCAAGGACCTCGTCCTTTCCTTCGTCCTGGTACCACGGGTGGGTCGCGGCGGTCCGCATCGCCCGCCGTGACGCCTGGCGTGCCAAGGGACGCAGCGCCCTCGTCCTGGCGATGATCGCCCTGCCGATCGTCGGCGTGAGCGCCGTCGACCTGACATGGCGCAGCTCCGAACTCTCCACCGAGCAGTCCCTGTCCCGGCAGATCGGCGCCGCCGACGCGCGGCTGAACGCCACCTCCTTCGGCTCGGCCGTCTACCAGAACCCGTCGGGTGACCGGTACGAACCCGTCGGCGGCTACCGGGACTTCGACCCCTCGAAGGCGAAGCACGAGAACGTTCCGGTCCCGTCCCTCCTCCCGCCGGGTGCCCAGACCCTTCAGGACAGCCACGGCAGCGCGAAGGTCCGCACCACCCACGGACTGCTCGACACCGATCTGCGCGAGGTGGACACGGCCAGCCCGCTCGTGGAGGGGATGCTCACCCTCAAGCGGGGCCGGCTGCCCGCCGTGGCGGGGGAGGTCATCGCCACCGACTCCTTCCTCAAGGAGTCCGGTTTCTTCGTCGGGTCCGAGCTGACCCCTCGGGGCGCGACCCGGTCCTACCGGATCGTGGGCGCGTACGAGCTTCCGTCCGCGCTCAACACCCCACAGATCATCGCGCCGCCCCGGACCCTGCTCGGCCCGCTCGACCGGGCCCTCACACAGGCCGGCGCGCAAGGGCTGGGCGTCGACGACACCTTCCTCGTCAAGGTCGGCGGTGATGGTTTCACGTGGAACATGGTGCGGGCGGCCAACGCCAAGGGCTTCCTCGCCGTCTCGCGCACCGTCGCCCTCCACCCGCCGGCGGATTCCGACGTCCCGCTGTACGCGCAGCAGCGCAAGGAAGGCAGTGCAGACGACTACGACGGCTCGTCGGCGCGAGCGGTCGAACTGACCGTGCTCGCCACGGTCGTGGGCCTCGCCATGCTGGAGGTCTGCCTGCTGGCCGGTCCGGCGTTCGCCGTCGGTGCCCGGCGTTCCGCGCGCCAACTCGGCCTGGTCGGGGCCAATGGCGGCGACCGGCGGCACATCCGGGCCATCGTCCTGTCCGGCGGCCTGGTGATCGGCGCGGCGTCCGCCATCGTGGGCACCGCCCTCGGCGTGGCCCTCACCGTCGGGCTCCGGCCGGTGCTGGAGGAGTACCTGGGGCTGCGCTGGGGCGGGTTCGAGGTCCGGCCGCTGGAACTGGCCGCCGTCGCGCTGGTCGCCGTACTGACGGGCCTGCTCGCCGCGATCGTCCCCGCCGTCACCGCCTCCCGGCAGACCGTCCTGGCCTCGCTGACGGGTCGTCGCGGGGTCCGGCGTGCCAACCGCGTGCTGCCCGTCATCGGGATCGTCGCCATCGCGGCGGGCGCCGCGCTCGCCCTGTACGGGGCCCTCTCCGGGATGGGCACCCTGGTCGTGGCGGGTGGCAGCGCCTTGGCCGAACTGGGCGTCGTCGCCCTGACACCGACGCTGGTCGGGCTGTTCGGGCGGGCCGGGCGGTGGCTGCCGCTGTCGCCGCGGCTCGCGCTGCGCGACGCCGTGCGCAACCGGGGGCGTACGGCGCCGGCGGTGGCGGCCGTGCTCGCCGCCGTGGCCGGAACCGTGGCGGTGGCCACGTACCAGCACAGCAAGGACCTCCAGGCCCGGCACGAGTACGTGGCCTCGCTGCCGGCCGGTGCGGGCATGCTGACGAACCGGGAGGACGACCGCTCCAGGGACGTGCCCGCCGCGCGCCAGGCCCTTGCCAAGGAGTTCTCCCTGGCCGTACGGGCGGACGTGGACCGGGTCGTGGTGGGCAAGCCGTCCTGTGACGCGTACTCCACCGAGCCGGGCTGCGGGCGACTGGAGATCATCAAGCCGCCGGAGAACCGCTGTCCGCTCTACGAGTCGAAGAACGGGTCGTCCGACTTCAGTCGGGAACGGCTGCGCGCCCTGCGCAAGGACTGGCGTTGCAAGGAGCAGCAGTACATGCAGCCGCGCGACACGGTCGTGGCCGACGAGAAGCTGCTCACGGTGCTCGGGGTCAGCGACCCGGGCGCGGCCGCCGCGCTGCGGTCCGGGCAGGCCGTCTCGTTCGACCGGCGCAACGTCAAGGCCGACAAGATCACCCTGCGGGTCGTCACCGACGACGGCCAGGAGCAGGGCACGCCGCGGGCCGGTGACGACCCGAAGGGAGTCGACAAGGTGTTCCCGGTCCACCAGACGCCCGACACGGTCACCGGATACGGGATCGAGGTGGTCCTGCCACCCGGGGCGGTGCGGGCGGCTGGCCTGGGCACGGCGCCGTTCGGCACCTACTTCACCCTCGCGGAGAAGCCGACGAGTGCCCAACGCCAGGCGCTGGCGGCCGGGATCGACCGGATCGGCATCGACGCCCCCGTCACGATCGAGGAGGGCTACCAGGGCAGGGACAGTCTGGCGATCCTCGCCCTGACGATCTTCGCGGGACTGGTCACCATCGGGGCGGCGGGCATCGCCACCGGCCTGGCACAGGCCGACGCCGAGGCCGACCTCAAGACGCTGGCCGCCGTCGGGGCGCCGCCGCGGGTGCGGCGGACGCTGAGCGGGTTCCAGTGCGGGGTGGTGGCCCTCATGGGCGTCGCCCTCGGCACCGCCGCCGGGCTGTTGCCGGCCGCGGGGCTGCGGCTGACCGAACGGCACGCGCTGGAAGGGCTGATCTCGCACTCCGGCTCGGACCAGATCGCCTACGTGCCGTTCGCGGTGCCGTGGGAGACGCTGGGCGGGCTGCTGGTGCTGGTCCCGCTGGGGGCCGCGGTGCTGGCGGCGTTGGTGACGAGGTCGAGCGGCGCGCTGGCGCGGCGCGCGACGGGCTGACCGACGGGCTGACCGGCGGCTGATCAGCGGAGCTCACTGTTTGATTACGGGCCCTCGCACAGGGTGGATCACGCCTGTGCGGGGGCACACCGTGGGAGTACGGAGGTGTGCGAGAGAATGGCGGCATGGAGATGCCGAGGAGTGAACGGTCGCAGGACAGCCCCCCGCACGTCCTGATCGTGGGACAAGACGGGTCGGCGGTCGGCGACGCCGATGACGAGTCGCGCGAGGTCCCGGTGACGGAGATGGTCGAACAGCCCGCCAAGGTCATGCGGATCGGCAGCATGATCAAGCAACTCCTGGAAGAGGTACGCGCCGCACCTCTCGACGAGGCGAGCCGGGTCCGGCTCAAGGACATCCATGCCGCGTCGGTGAAGGAACTGGAAGACGGCCTCGCCCCGGAGTTGGTCGAGGAACTGGAGCGCCTGTCCCTGCCGTTCACGGAGGAGGCGATCCCGTCGGAGGCGGAACTCCGGATCGCGCAGGCGCAGTTGGTGGGCTGGCTGGAGGGTCTCTTCCACGGGATCCAGACGGCCCTGTTCGCGCAGCAGATGGCGGCGCGGGCGCAACTGGAACAGATGCGCCGCGCCCTCCCGCCGGGCGCGTCCCACGAGGACGACGAAGAAGGCCCCCACGGCGCCATCCGCTCGGGCCCCTACCTCTAACCCCCGCCACCCCGCGCCCCACCCGGAGCGCGGGGCCGGCCCACCGCCCGCCGGATCCAGCCCCGCCGGCGCTTGAGGCGCGAGGCAGGGGGCGGAGCCCCGGTCGGTGGGCCGCACCCACCCGACACGGGACCCGTCCTCACGGCCGACAGGGCGGCCCCCGGCGCAGGCCGGAACCGGCCCGCAACACACCCCCCGCATACTCATCGGTATGAGCTACGACGCGATCGTCCTCGCCGGCGGCGCCGCGCAGCGACTGGGCGGGGCCGACAAACCCGGCCTGCACGTCGGCGGCCGCACCCTCCTCGACCGCGTCCTCGACGCCTGCGCCGACGCCGACACCACCGTCGTCGTCGGCACCCGCCGCCCCACCACCCGCCCCGTCCGCTGGACCCGCGAGGACCCGCCCGGCGGCGGCCCCGTGGCCGCGCTCGACGCCGGGCTCCACCGGACCTCGGCCGCACGGGTCCTCGTACTCTCCGCCGACCTTCCCTTCCTGGACCGGGACACCGTCCGTGCCCTGCTCGACGCGCCCGGCCCCGACGGGGTCATGCTCCGCGACCCCGACGGCCGCGACCAGCCCCTCGTCGCCGCCTACCGCACCGAGCCCCTGCGCCGCGAAATCGCCCTGCTGGCCACCGAACACGGCACCCTGGCCGGGCTGCCGCTGCGCGCCCTCACCGCCGAACTGGACCTCACCACCGTCACCGGCGCTGCGCCACTCGCCTCCTTCGACTGCGACACCTGGGACGATCTCGCGACGGCCCGCGCCCGGATCAGAGAGCATGGGACCGTGCTGGAGCAATGGATCACCGCCGTCAAGAACGAGCTGGGCATCGACCTCCCCGTCGACACCAAAGCCCTCCTCGACCTCGCCCGTGACGCCGCCCACGGCGTCGACCGGCCCGCCGCCCCGCTGACCACCTTTCTCGTGGGGTACGCCGCGGCCCGCGCCGAGGCGACCGGGGCGGACCCCGCCCAGGCCGTCGCCGACGCCTCCCGCAAGGCCGCCGCCCTGGCCCTGCGCTGGGCCGACGAGGCCCCCGCGGCCGGAACGGAAACCGGCACCGGATGACCCGCACCGACGCAGACCGCGCCTTGGACGAGGCCCTCGCCCTGGTGAGCCGCGATCCCTCGCCCTCCGCGTCGGGCGCCCCGGGCGCGTCCGGCCCCCTCGACGCGCCCGACGCGGCCCGCGCCGCCGGCGGCCACCGCGCCGCGTCCTGGCCCCGGGCCCGGGAAACCGCCATCCGGGCCGGTTCGGGCGTCCGCGCCCGCAGCCACCGCGTCCCGCTCGCCGACGCCCTCGGCGAGGTGCTGACCGCGCCCCTGGACGCCCTCACGGACCTGCCCTCCTTCGACACCTCCGCCATGGACGGCTGGGCCGTGGCCGGTCCCGGCCCGTGGTCCGTGCGGCCCGGCGCCGGGATACTGGCCGGCTCCGACCGGCCCGAGCCCCTCGCCGACGGCGAGGCCGTGCCGATCGCCACCGGCGCCCGTATCCCCGCGGACACCACCGCCGTCATCCGCAGCGAGCACGCCCGCGAGGACGGCGGCCAGTTGTACGCCCAGCGGCCCGTCGTCACCGGCCAGGACATCCGCCCGCGCGGCCAGGAGTGCCGTTCCGGCGAGTTGCTCCTGCCGGCGGGCTCTCTGGTCACCCCGGCCCTGCTCGGATTGGCCGCGGCCGCCGGATACGACGAGCTGGAGACCCGGCCCAGGCCCACCGCGGAAATCCTGGTGCTCGGCGACGAGTTGCTCACCGAGGGCCGCCCCCACGACGGCCTCATCCGCGACGCCCTCAGTCCCATGCTCGGCCCCTGGCTGGAGCGGCTCGGCGCCGAAGTCACCGGCACACGACGGCTCGGCGACGATCCGGCCGGGGCCGAGGCCCTGTTCGAGGCCGTCACCACGTCCACCGCCGATCTGATCGTCACCACCGGCGGCACCGCCTCGGGCCCCGTCGACCACGTCCACCCCGTCCTGAGCCGGGCCGGGGCGGAGCTGCTCATCGACGGGGTCGCCGTACGCCCCGGGCATCCGATGCTGCTGGCCCGGATCGGCGACCGGGTCGACGGCCGTCACCTGGTGGGGCTGCCCGGCAATCCGCTGGCCGCCGTCTCCGGACTGCTGACGCTCGCCGAACCGCTGTTGCGCGCGCTCGCTGGTCGGCGCAGGCGCCCGCGATACGCCGTTCCGGTGCAGGGCGATGTCCCCGGCCACCCGTACGACACCCGGCTCGTGCCGGTGCTCCTCACCGAGGAACACGCGGTGCCGCTGCGCTACCACGGTCCGGCGATGCTCCGCGGTGTGGCGGCCGCCGACGCGCTGGCCGTCGTACCGCCGCACGGCGCGCGGTCGGGGCAGGAGTTGGAGATGCTCGACCTGCCCTGGGCCTCGGGAGGATGTTTCACGTGAAACAGCCCGGCCAGGACGCGATGGCCCGGCAAGCGGACGAGGCGCTCGTGGCGCGGCGGGTCACCCTGCCCAAGCGCGTCGTCCAGAAGCCGTTGCGGCAGGTGGCACGACGGCTGCTGGTGGCCTTCTTCGTGATGTGCCTGACCGTGCTGATCGTGTGGCTCGACCGCGACGGCTATCACGACAACGCCAACGAGACGGTCGACTTCCTGGACTGCGTCTACTACGCGACCGTGACGCTCTCGACGACCGGCTACGGCGATATCGTCCCGTACAGCGCCAGCGCACGGCTGACCAACGTCCTGCTGATCACGCCGTTGCGCGTGCTGTTCCTGATCATCCTGGTCGGAACCACCCTGGAGGTCCTGACCGAGCGGACCCGGGAAGAGTGGCGGCTGAACCGCTGGAGGAAGAACGTGCGTGACCACACGGTCGTCGTCGGGTTCGGCACGAAGGGCCGCTCTGCCCTCCAGACGCTGCTGGCCACCGGCCTGCGCAAGGACCAGATCGTGATCGTCGATCCGAGCTCCAAGGTGATCGACGTGGCGGCCGCCGAGGGTTTCACCGGAGTCGTCGGCGACGCCACCCGCTCGGATGTGCTGCTGCGGGCCGAACTGCCCAGGGCCCGGCAGATCGTCATCGCCACACAACGCGACGACACCGCGGTGCTGGTGACGTTGACGGCGCGCCAGCTGAACCGGGGCGCGAAGATCGTGGCGGCGGTCCGGGAAGAGGAGAACGCGCCGCTGCTGCGACAGTCCGGGGCGGACGCGGTCATCACGAGCGCGAGCGCGGCGGGCCGGCTGCTGGGCCTGTCGGTGCTCAGCCCCAGCGCGGGCACCGTGATGGAGGACCTGATCCAGCAGGGCAGCGGCCTGGACCTGATCGAACGACCCGTCACCCGACCCGAGGTCGGCAAGGGTGTGCGGGAGACGGACGACCTGGTGGTGAGTGTGCTGCGGGGGCACCGGCTGCTCGCCTACGACGATCCACAGGCGAGCCCGCTCCAGTCGACGGACCGTCTGATCACCATCGTCCGCGCGGGCCCGGCCGCTTCGCCGGGGCTTGTCGGTTAGCTGCCGGCCGGGTCGGCGGGGCCGCCGTCGTGCCATCGGGGGCCGTCACCGGTGCGGTGGGGGCCCGGTTCGCGTAGCCTCCGGGCCATGCATGCGATCACCATCGAGAAGCCCGGCGGAGCCGAGGCCCTGGTGTGGGCCGAAGCACCCGATCCGGTGGCAGGCCAGGGCGAGGTACTCGTCGAGGTCGCGGCGAGCGCCGTGAACCGCGCGGACGTCCTTCAGCGGCAGGGCTTCTACGACCCCCCGCCCGGCGCCTCCCGCCATCCGGGCCTGGAGTGTTCGGGGCGGATCGTCTCGGTCGGACAGGGCGTCTCCGGCTGGTCGGTGGGGGACGAGGTGTGCGCGCTGCTGGCCGGCGGCGGCTATGCGGAGCGGGTCGCGATCCCGGCGGGGCAACTGCTTCCGGTGCCGGCCGGGGTGGACCTGGTGACGGCCGCCGCGCTGCCCGAGGTGGTGACGACGGTCTGGTCGAACGTGTTCATGGTGGCCGGGCTCCGTCCCGGCGAGACCCTGCTGGTGCACGGCGGGTCCAGCGGCATCGGCACGATGGCGATCCAGCTCGGCAAGGCGGTCGGCGCCCGGGTGGCGGTGACGGCCGGCGGCAAGGAGAAACTGGCGCGCTGTGCGGAACTGGGCGCCGACATCCTGATCGACTACCGCGAGCAGGACTTCGTGGAAGAGCTTCGGGCCGCGACGGACGGGGCCGGGGCGGACGTGATCCTGGACATCGTCGGTGCGAAGTACCTGGCGCGGAACCTGGACGCGCTGGCCGTGAACGGCCGACTCGCGGTGATCGGGCTCCAGGGCGGGGTGAAGGCGGAGCTCAACCTGGGTGCGCTGATGGCCAAGCGGGCGGCGGTCACCGCGACCTCCCTGCGGTCCCGGCCGCTGGAGGAGAAGGCGGCGATCGTGGCGGCGGTGCGGGAGCACGTGTGGCCGCTCGTGTCGACGGGCCGGGTCCGGCCGGTGGTGCACGCGACGTACCCGATGGCGCAAGCGGCCGAGGCACACCGGGTGATGGAGTCCAGCGCGCACGTCGGCAAGCTGCTGTTGACCGTCTGACGCCCGGTCCTCCGAGGGCCGCCGCGACGGGCCCGCCAGGGCGCGGGCGCTGCGGTCCCTCCCCGGGCGCATCGGCGAACTCGCCACCGCCGCCGGTTGCACCGCACCGGGTGGGAGGCGACCGTGCTGAAATGGGCCGCCGTGCCGCCGACGCGGGGGCCGCGATCCCGCTCGGGGTCGACGGGGTACGGACGTTGGACGCCCCGGGTGGGGGCCGGGCCGTACGGAACGTCGCCCGGTGCCCGTACACGGGCGGCACCCGCGCCCGGACGGGCGCGGCGGTCCCGGATGGACGGCGCGGCGGCGGAGCGGACGCTCGGCATCGGTCCGCCGGGCCGGACGGTTTCGGACGCCCACGGCGTCACCCCCGGCCGTCCCCGTCCGCGCGATCCTCCGCCACGCCACCTGGCCCCCGCCCCAGCGAGGGCCCCGGGTGCGGCCCCGGAGCCGGCGGGGACGGCGGGCGGCCCCCGACAGCCCCTGGCCCACCCGGCGACACGCCGGGACGGGACACGAGACAGCCGGGCCAGGAAACGGCGGAAGGGCGCGCCCGGTCGCACGGCGCGCCCTTCGGGTTTTCCCCCGGAGGGTTACAGCGAGCGCAACAGCACCGCCGGGGATTCCACGCAGTCGGCCACGTACCGCAGGAAGCCCCCGGCCGTACCGCCGTCGCAGACCCGGTGGTCGAAGGTGAGCGACAGCTGCACCACCTGCCGTACCGCCAGCTCGCCCCGGTGTACCCACGGCTTCGGGATGATCCGGCCGACGCCCAGCATGGCCGCCTCGGGGTGGTTGATGATCGGCGTCGAGCCGTCGACCCCGAACACGCCGTAGTTGTTCAGCGTGAACGTGCCGCCCGTGAGGTCCGCCGGTGCCAGCTTCCCGGCCCGCGCCAGCTCCGTGAGCCGGGCGAACTCCGCCGACAGGGACTCGGGACTGCGCGTCTGGGCGTCCCGGACCACCGGGACCATCAGTCCCCGCTCGGTCTGCGCGGCGAAGCCCAGGTGCACGGCCGGGAGCCGGACGATCTCCTTCGCCGCCAAGTCCACGGTGGAGTTGAGCTCCGGGTACTTCGCGAGCGCGGCCGTGCAGATCCGGGCCAGCAGCGCCAGCACCGAGATCTTGGGGCCGCCCACGGCGTTCATCGCGGCCCGCGCCGCCATCAGCTCCGTGGCGTCCGCGTCCACCCAGCAGGTGGCCTCCGGGATCTCGCGGCGGCTCCGCGACAGCTTCTCCGCCACCGCGCCCCGCAGCCCCTTGAGCGGGATCCGCTCACCCGCGTCCGCGGCGGTGGCCACCGGCGCGGCCACCGGCGCGGCTTCCGTTGTCTGCGCGACCTCCGCCCGCAGCGCCGCCTCCACGTCCGCTCGCAGGATCAGCCCCTCGGGACCCGACCCCCGCAGCGCCCGCAGATCGACCCCGTTGTCCCGGGCCAGCTTCCGTACGAGCGGCGAGATCACCGGAACCGGCCCCACCGCGACCGGAGCCACGGCGGCCGGAGCCGGAGCAACCGGCGCCATCGCGACCGGCGCCACGGCCACCCGGTCCGGAGCCACCGGAGCCACGGCGGCCGACGCCCCGGGCCGGATCCGCCGCCTGCGCGCCGGCCGCGAGTGGTCCGTGCCGTACCCGACCAGCACGTTGCCCGAGCCGGCCGACTCCGCCGACTCCGCCGCCCCCGAAGAGGCCGCCGGCTCCGCCGGACCCTGACCCACCGCCACCGTGATCAGCGGAGCGCCGACCGGCAGTTCGGTCCCCTCCTCCCCGAACCGGGCGGTGACCACGCCCCCGTACGGGCACGGCACCTCCACCATCGCCTTGGCCGTCTCGACCTCGACCACCGGCTGGTCGATCTCGACCACGTCACCGACCGCCACCAGCCAGCGGACGATCTCCGCCTCGGTCAGTCCCTCTCCGAGGTCGGGCAGCTTGAACTCCAGTACCTGCGGCATCAGTTCTCCCACTGCAGGCGTCCCACGGTGTCCAGGATCCGGTCCACGCCCGGCAGGTGGTGCTTCTCCAACATCGGGGGCGGGTAAGGGATGTCGAACCCCGTCACCCGCAGCACCGGCGCCTCAAGGTGGTGGAAGCACCGCTCCGTCACGCGGGCGGCGATCTCCGCGCCCGGCCCGCCGAAGCCCCCGGCCTCGTGGACCACCACCGCGCGCCCTGTCCGACGTACCGACGCGACCACCGTCTCCTCGTCGAACGGGACCAGCGAGCGCAGGTCCACGACCTCCAGGTCCCAGCCCTCCTCGCGCGCCGCCTCGGCGGCCTCCAGGCACACCGGCAGGGACGGCCCGTAGGTGATCAGCGTCGCGCTCGTGCCCGCCCGCCGCACCAGCGCCTTGCCGATGCCCGGAACCTCCGCCGGCGCATCGGGCGACCACGGCGCCTTCGACCAGTACAGCCGCTTCGGCTCCAGGAACACCACCGGGTCATCGCTCGCGATGGACGCGCGCAGCAGTCCGTACGCGTCCTCGACGGTCGCCGGCGTGACCACGGTCAGGCCGGGCGTCGCCACGTAGTACGCCTCGGAGGAGTCGCTGTGGTGCTCCACCCCGCCGATCCCGCCGCCGTACGGCACGCGGATGGTGATCGGCAGCGGCATCGCGCCCCGCGTCCGGTTGCGCATCTTCGCCACGTGCGAGATCAGCTGCTCGAAGGCCGGGTACGCGAACGCGTCGAACTGCATCTCCACGACCGGCCGCAGCCCGTACATGGCCATGCCCACCGCGGCGCCCAGGATTCCGGCCTCCGCGAGCGGGGTGTCCGTACAGCGGTCCTCGCCGAATTCCTTCGCGAGGCCGTCCGTGATCCGGAAGACCCCGCCGAGCGTGCCGACGTCCTCGCCCATCACGTGGACCGTCGGGTCCTCGGCCATCGCGTCGCGCATCGCCCTGCCGAGGGCCTGCGCCATGGTCGCCGGCTTCGTCTCCGGCCGCACCGCCACCGTCGCCATCACTCGTTCTCCGCTTCCAGTTCGGCGCGCAGCAGCTCCGCCTGCTCGCGCAGCCGCCCGGTCTGCTCCGCGTAGACGTGCGCGAAGAGGTCCATCGGGTCGAGCACCGGCTCGGCGTTCATCGCGTCCCGCAGGGCCGCCGCCATCGCCTCGGCCGCGTCCTTGGCCACCTGTATGCCCTCCGCGTCCAGCAGCCCGCGCGAGGTCAGCTCGCGCTCCAGCAGCGCCACCGGGTCGTGCGCCTTCCACGCCTCGACCTCCGCGTCCGTGCGGTAGCGCGTCGCGTCGTCGGCGTTGGTGTGCGCCTCGATCCGGTAGGTGACCGCCTCGATCAGCGTCGGACCGCCGCCCGAGCGCGCCCGCTCGACGGCCTCGGTCAGCACCTCGTGCATCGCGGCGATGTCGTTCCCGTCGACCAGCCGGCCGGGCATCCCGTACCCGACGGCCTTGTGGGCCAGGGTCGGGGCCGCGGTCTGCTTGGCGAGCGGGACGGATATCGCGAAGCCGTTGTTCTGGACCAGGAAGACCACTGGCGCCTGCCACACGGCGGCGAAGTTCAGCGCCTCGTGGAAGTCGCCCTCGCTGGTGCCGCCGTCGCCGACCATGGCCAGCGCGACCACGTCGTCCCCGCGCAGCCGGGCGGCGTGCGCCAGGCCCACGGCGTGCGGCAGCTGGGTGGCGAGCGGGGTGCTCAGCGGGGCTATGCGGTGCTCGCGCGGGTCGTAGCCCGTGTGCCAGTCGCCGCGCAGCAGGGTCAGCGCCTGTACGGGGTCCAGGCCGCGCGCCACGGCCGCCAGGGTGTCCCGGTAGCTGGGGAAGAGCCAGTCCCGGTCCTCCAGGACCAGCGCGGCGGCGATCTCGCACGCCTCCTGGCCCACGGTGGACGGGTAGACGGCGAGCCGCCCCTGTCGGGTGAGCGCGGTGGCCTGGGCGTTGTAGCGGCGTCCGCGCACCAGCTCGGCGTAGTACCGGCGCATCAGCCCGGCATCGAGCTTGTCCGCCGCCGGAGTGCCCAGCACACGGTAGGGCTCGGGGTCCGGGAGCAGCGCGGCGGCGTCCTTGCGCGGCCTCCAGGCGGGCGGCGGGGTCGAACGGTGGGACGCCCCGGCACCGGGCAGCTCTTGGACCGTCATGGCGGCGTACACCTCCTCGTAGGAAGCGGGCATGAGTGCCCCGGGTGTGAGGCCCCTCACCTACCGATTGTTCGGTTGTCTGCGCAATTTGGCTACAGGCACCTCCAGGCTGTGGACAAAGTGGCGTCGGGGCCGTGGGATGGATGCAGGACGTCCAGGAGAGGGAGGCAGTGGGCAATGCCGGATGAACAAATGGCCGCGGCGGGCTCCGAGGGGGGCGCCGGACCCGTCCCGCCCGGAGGCGCCAAAGGGGCCCCTCCCGCACCGCCCACCCCGTCCGGACCACCACCCGGCGCCGCCGCCGCGTCCTCCTCGCCGTCCTCCTCGCCGTCCTCCGCCGCGTCCGCCCCACCCGTCCCGCCCCGGCCCTTGGACCCGATCGACCGGTCGATCCTGCGGCTGCTCCAGGCGGACGGCCGGGCCTCGATACGGTCGGTCGCCGAGCAGGTCCACGTATCCCGGGCCAACGCCTACGCGCGGATCAACCGGCTCATCGACGACGGCGTGATCCAGGGCTTCACGGCCCGGGTGAACCACGAACGCGCGGGTCAGGGCGCATCGGCGTACATCACGTTGAAGATCGTCCAGAACTCGTGGCGCACGGTCCGCGAGAAGCTCCGCGAGCTCCCGGGCGCCGCGCACATCGCCCTGGTCAGCGGCGACTTCGACGTGCTCCTGCTGGTGCACACCCCGGACAACCGGACCCTGCGCGAGCTGGTCCTCACCCGCCTCCAGTCGATCCCGGAAGTGCTGTCCACGCGCACGCTGCTGGTGTTCGAGGAAACGGATCTGTTGGAGCCCGGCCCGGCCGGGGGCCCGGCCCTCGCCTCGCTCAACCCGCTCCCCCCGCTCACCGAGGAGCAGCCGTAGTCGGAGCCGCAGGAGCAGCCGTAGGCCGGACGAGGGCGCGCAGCTCGCCGAAGAGTTCCGCGACGGCCGCGTCCGCCGCCGGCACGAGGGCGTCGTAGTTCAGGAAACCGTGGACGAGGCCGGGGTAGTGGTGTGAGCGCACGGCGACGCCCGCGGCCTCCAGGGCCCGGGCGTAGGCCAGTACCTGGTCCCGCAGCGGGTCGAACTCCCCGACGCCGATCACCGCCGGGGCCAGGTCCCGGTGGTCCTCGGCGAGCAGCGGCGAGGCCCGGCCGTCCGCGGCGGTTGCGGGGTCGTCGCCGACGTAGAGCAGGATGTCGTCCTCGATCTCCGCCGTGGTCAGCACATAGCCGGTGGCGTTCTCCTCCATCGACGGGTAGCCGCCGCGGCCGGTCAGGTCGGTGACGGGGTACGCCAGCAACTGGGCGGCGACCGGTGTGCCGGCGTCGCGCAGGGCCGCGGCGACGGCGGCGGCGAGATTGGCGCCCGCGCTGTCCCCCGCGAGGGCGAACACACCGCTGCCGCCGCCGAAGCGCTCGGGGTGGCCGGCGACGTCCCGGGCTACGGCGAGGCAGTCCTCGTAGGCGGCCGGGAAGGGGTGCTCGGGCGCGAGCCGGTAGTCGACGGCGACCACGACCGCCTCCACGTCGCGGCACAGGCGGCGGCAGACCGCGTCGTGGGTTTCCAGGTCACCGACGATGAACCCGCCGCCGTGACAGAAGACGACCGCCGGGGCGGGTCCCGCGGGCCGCGGGCGGTAGATCCTTACGGGGACCCCGGCGAGGGTGTCGTCCGCGACGGAGCCCACGGCGAGCGGTGGGTCGGGCGCGACGGCGAGCGCGAGCCGCCGGTTGCCGGACCGCCGCTCGGCCATGCCCGGCGGCGGGCCGGGCGGCGGCCCGGCGACGCCGAGGCGGTGCATGAGCGCGGCGATGTCCGGGTCCAGGGGCATGCGGCCATCGTCACCGCGGCGGCCGGCGGGCGCCGCACGGACGGAGCCGTTCAGGTGGCGGCGGACGCCATGCGGCCGATCGGGGACCGGGCGGCGATCGATCGAGGGCCGCACGGTCGGCGAGCGACCACGGGCCGGGCCGGGCCGAGCCCGTCGCCGATCGGTCAGGTCGTGCTCGTGCGCAGTCCGTCGAAGGCCATGTGCACGACGGCGTCCGCCAGCTGGGAGTGGTCCGCGCCCGGGTAGGGGCGGTACCACTCGACGAGGGAGTTGACCATGCCGAACAGCAGGCGGGTGGCGAGCCGGCTGTCCACGTCCGTGCGCAGGTCGCCCTCGGCCGCGGCGGCCTTCAGCAGGTCGGCCACCGCGTGGTCGAACTCGCGCCGGCGCTCCAGCGCCCAGCGCTCGGTGCGCGTGTTGCCCCGGACCCGCAGCAGCAGCGTCACGTAGGGCAGTTCGGCCAGCAGCACCTCTACCGTGCGCCGCGTGACGTACTCGACCCGCTCCACCGCTCGGCCGCGGAGCGCGCCCGGCTCCTCCAGGACGGCGAAGAGCCCGTCGAGGGCGCGACTGACCGCCCTGCGGAGCAGCTCCTCCTTGCCGGCGACGTGGTGGTAGATCGAGGACTTGGAGATGCCCGCGGCCTTGGAGAGGTGCTCCATCGAGGTGCCGTCGTAGCCGCGCTCGTTGAACACCTGGACGGCGACGGTGAGCAGCGTCTCGGGGGTGTACGTGTCACGCCTGGCGGTGGTCACTGGGCGTCCCCCCGGATGTCGTCCCCGATCCCGTGACCCGTCCCGGCCCCGAGCGCCTCGCCGGTCTCGTCCCCGAATCCGTCCCCGAGCCCGTCCTCGTCCTCCGCGTAGCCGAGCTTGAACAGCGCCAGGGAGGGCGCGTACCGGCCGCCCGGGCAGCGCTCGTCGAGGTGGTGCAGCAGGTCGTACGCCCAGTCGCGGCCGAGGCGCTCGTGCCAGGCGGACGGCCCCAGCGGGTAGTTGACGCCGAGCCGCATCGCGGTGTCGATGTCCGCGGCGGTGGCCACGCCGCGCGCCACGGCGTCGGCCGTCAGGTCGATCAGCATCGCGACGGTCCGGGCGACGATCATGCCGGGCACGTCACCGATGACGGAGACGTCCTTGCCGAGCTTCTGGAAGAGGCCGACGGCCTCCGCGAGGGTGCGCTCGCTGGTGTCCTCGCCGGCGGCGAGCGCGACGCGGGTGGCCTCGCGGTAGTCGAGCGCGAGGTCGAAGTAGACGACGTCCGCGAACTCGACCGCGGTCTTGCCGTCCGCGAGCACGAGCTGCCCCTCGCCGGGCAACTGGATGTACGGGCCCCCGTGCCCGGTGGCCGTGACCGCGATGCCCGCCTCCTCCAGGAGGTCGACGAGACCGGCCGCGGGGCCGAGGTCGCCGACGACGGTGACCTTGGCTGGCGCCTCCTCGGGACCGGCGGTGTGCGGACGCGGGGGCGTGGCGTCCGGGCCGTAGGGGAACCAGCCGTGACCCGACTTGCGGCCGAGCCGGCCCGACTGGACGAGCCGGCGCTGCGCGAGCGAGGGGGTGAACTTGGGGCTGCGGAAGAACGAGTCCCAGACGGAGCGGGTGACGGCCTCGTTGACGTCCTGGCCGATCAGGTCGGTCAGCTCGAACGGGCCCATCTTGAAGCCGCCGCTCTCGCGGAGCACGGCGTCGATGGTCGCCGGGTCCGCGCCCCGCTCCTCGTACACCGCGAACGCCTCGGCGTAGAAGGGGCGGGCGATCCGGTTGACGATGAAGCCGGGTGTGTCGGCGCAGCGGACCGGCGTCTTGCCCCAGCCCAGGGCCGTCTCGTACGCGCGCTCGGCGGCGGCCGGGTCGGTCGCGAAACCACTGACCACCTCGACGAGCGGGAGCAGCGGGGCCGGGTTGAAGAAGTGGAGGCCGAGGAAGCGGCCGGGGTGGGCGAGGCCGGCGGCGAGCTCGGTGACGGAGAGGGACGAGGTGTTGGTCGCCAGCAGGGCGTCCGGCGAAACCACCCCTTCGAGTGCCGCGAAGAGTCGCCGCTTGACGGTGACGTCCTCGACGACCGCCTCGACGACGAGCGCGGCGTCCGCCAGCTCGGAGAGGGCCTGGGCCGCGTTGATCCGGCCGTTCGCGTCGTCCGCGTCGGCCCGTTCCAGTCGGCCCTTGGCGACCAGCCGCTCGACGCGGTCGCGGACCTGGTCGACGCCGGCGCGGGCCGCGTCGGCGTCGATGTCGTGGATCAGCACGCGGTGACCTGCGAGAAGGGCGACCTGGGCGATGCCCTGCCCCATCGTGCCGGCGCCGATGACCGCCACTGTGCGGGACCGCTCGATTGCTGTCATGACCCGATCCTCCCGCACCGACTTATCCACAGGCTTGCCGGGCCCTCTTGTCCCGACCGATCGTTCGGTTACTCTAACTCCAGTCTGCTCTTCTTCACCCGCCCTTGCCCGATCCGGTTCCCCGATCCGCACTCCGGTGATCGTGTGAACCAGCCTGATCCCGCCCGGCTCAACGAGGAGTTGGTCCCTGATGGCCGCCGAGCTCACCCTCCCCCAGCTGTCCGAGAAGCACCGGCCCACCCTGGACCAGGCGCTCGCGGCCATCCGCAGCCGCGCGTACTGGTCCCCGCATCCCGAGCACCCCAAGGCGTACGGGGAAACCGCCCCGGCCGACGGTCTCGCGGCGTTCGAAGCCGTCCGCGGCACCCGGTTCGACCTCGGGCAGCCCGGCACCGACGGCTGGACCGGCGGGGAGGTGTCCCCGTACGGCCTGGACCTCGGCGTCGAGTACCCGCACGCCGATCCGGACGTGCTGCTGCCCGCGATGCGGGCCGGCATGGCCGCCTGGCGCGACGCGGGTCCCGAGGCGCGCGCGCTGGTGTGCGTCGAGATCCTCGCGCGGATCTCCGCCCGCACCCACGAGTTCGCGCACGCGGTCATGCACACCAGTGGCCAGGCGTTCATGATGGCGTTCCAGGCGGGCGGCCCGCACGCGCAGGACCGCGGCCTGGAGGCGATCGCGTACGCCTACGAGGAGCAGACCCGTGTCCCGGCGCAGGCCGACTGGTCGAAGCCGCAGGGCAAGAAGGACCCGCTGGCGCTCGGCAAGACCTTCACCGCCGTGCCGCGCGGCATCTCCCTGATGATCGGCTGCAACACCTTCCCGACCTGGAACGGCTACCCGGGCCTCTTCGCCTCCCTGGCCACGGGCAACCCGGTCCTGGTCAAGCCGCACCCGCGAGCCGTGCTCCCGCTGGCGCTGACGGTGCGGGTGGCGCGCGAGGTCCTCGCCGAGGCCGGCTTCGACCCGAACCTGGTCGCGCTGGCGGTCGAGCGGCCGGGCGAGGGCATCGCCAAGACGCTCGCGCTGCGCCCCGAGATCAAGCTGATCGACTACACGGGGTCGACGTCCTTCGGCGAGTGGTTGGAGACCAACGCCCGCCAGGCGCAGGTGTACACGGAGAAGGCGGGCGTCAACACCGTCGTCGTGGACTCCACCGACGACTACAAGGGCATGCTGTCGAACCTCGCGTTCTCGCTGTCCCTTTACAGCGGCCAGATGTGCACCACCCCGCAGAACCTGCTGATCCCGCGGGACGGCATCGAGACGGACGCCGGGCACAAGACGTACGACGAGGTCGTCGCCGACCTCGCCGGCTCCGTCGGCGGCCTGCTGGGCGACGACGCGCGGGCCAACGCCCTGCTGGGCGCGCTGGTCAACCCGGACGTGCAGGCCCGTCTGGAGGCCGCCGCCGGCCTGGGTGAGGTCGCGCTGGCCTCGCGGGAGGTCGCCAACCCGGAGTTCCCCGGCGCGGTGGTCCGCACCCCGGTGATGGTGAAGCTGGACGGCTCCAAGCCGGACGACTCCGCGCCGTACCTGTCGGAGTGCTTCGGCCCGGTGTCGTTCGCGGTGGCGGTCGACTCCACGGCGGACGCCTTGGAGCTGCTGCGGCGAACGGTCCGGGAGAAGGGCGCGATGACGGTCGGCGCGTACACGACGTCCGCCGACACCGAGCGGGCCATCGAGGAGGTCTGCCTGGAGGAGTCGGCGCAGCTGTCGCTCAACCTGACCGGCGGCGTCTACGTGAACCAGACCGCGGCGTTCTCCGACTTCCACGGCTCGGGCGGCAACCCGGCGGCCAACGCGGCCCTGTGCGACGGCGCGTTCGTCGCGAACCGGTTCCGCGTGGTGGAGGTCCGCCGCCGGGGCTAGCGGGCCGGATCTACGCGGGCGGTGGTCCTCCCCAGTGGAAGAGGGTCATCGCCACGCTGGTGGCCAGGTTGTAGCTGGACACCTGTGGCCGCATCGGCAGGGACACCAGGTGGTCGGCACGGGCCCGCAGTTCGGGCGAGATGCCGTGGCGTTCGGAGCCGAAGGCGAGCAGGGCGTCGTCGGGGAGGGTGAGGGCGCGGATGTCCTCGCCCTCCGGGTCCAGCGCGTACACCGGCCCCGGGGGCAGGGTGTCGATGTCCACCCGGTCGACGGTGGTGGCGTAGTGCAGTCCGGCTCCGGCGCGGACCACGTTGGGGTGCCAGGGGTCGAGGTCGCCGCGGGTGACGACGCCGGTGGCGCCGAAGCCGGCGGCGAGGCGGACGACGGCTCCGACGTTGCCCAGGTTGCGGGGGTTGTCCAGTACGACGACGGGCGCGGGTCGGGGCAGCCGCTCCAGGCGGGCCCGCCCTTCGGCCCGGTCGGGCTTGACCGCCAGGGCCGCGACCCCGGTGGGGTGCACCCGGCCCAGGAGCGCGCGCAGCTCCGCCTTGGCGACCAGCCGCGCCACCTCCGCCTCCACGTCCGGCGCCAGCTCGGCGGCGAGCGCCCGCACGGCATCGGGGTCGTCCGCGACGACGGCCCGGACATCGGCGCCGAAGCGCAGGGCGTGCTTCAGCGCGTGGAACCCGTCGAGGAGTACGACGTCCCCCCGCCCGGCGACCTCCCGCCACACCCGCGCCACGTCATCGCCCCCACCAAGCCGCTCACTCATACCGCGACCCTACGACCCCCCGGGCCCGCCACCGGCTCCCGCACCCCGACAACCCCACCGGCACCCTTCAGCCGGGCCGACACACTCCTGCGGGGCCGCACCCTCCGACCCCGCCACACCCCCAGCCCCGCCGGCGCTTGAGGCGCGGGGCCCGGGGCGGAGCCCCGGCACACGGCCCGCAGGGCACCGCACCCTCAGCGGACCAGCGCCTCCGTCCCGGCCTCGGCGACCGCCACCGCCCCGACCCTCCGCCGCCGCGCCCGCGCCGTCGCACCCGCAGCCGCGCCCAGCCACACCAAGAACCCCGTCGGCAAGAACACCGCATCCGCCGCGATCATCGCCAACGAGAAGAACGGCAGCCCCAACACCACCGCGATCCCGACGTGCTCCAGCATCATCAGCCCCAGCAGCACGTTCTTGATCCGCCGGTTGAACAGCGTGAACGGGAACGCGACCTGCACCACCACCGTCCCGTAGGTCAGCAGCATCACCACGGTCCCGCTCCCCGCGAGCAGCGCCGACAGCCCCGGCCACGGGGCGAAGTAGTCCAGCCCCAGCGGGTAGTACAGCGCCGTCCCGTCCTGCCACCGGGACCCCTGGATCTTGTACCAGCCGGCCGTCGCGTAGATCAGGCACACCTCCGCCATGATCACCAGCATCCCCGCGTTGTGCAGCAGGTTCGCCAGCACGTCGAGGACCGCCCGCCCCTCCCCCTCGGGGGCGTACCGCTCGGCCAGCCACCACACCCCCGCCACTACCCACAGCACCCCGAACGCCGCCGCCCACAGCGCGCCGAACCGTCCGGCCAGCGCCCCGTAGCCGAACACCGCCCCCAGCCCACCCCACAGCACCGGCCCCCACGCCCCGACCGCCGCCCCGGCCGTGCCCCCGCCGCGCGCCGCCCGCCGCGCGTCCAGCGACCACACCCGCGCACACCGCGTCAGCACCAGGTAGATCGCCATCAGGTGGATGACGTTGTCCCCGCCGTCCCCCATGAACACACTGCGGTTCTGCAGCGAGAGCACCCCCACCATGAACACCACGGACGTGGCCCGCGTCCGCCAGCCCAGCACCAGCAGCGCGCTCGCGAGCACGGAAACGACGTAGACGGTCTCGAACCACCATGTCGCGTCCGACCACATCAGCACGGTGAACGCGTGGTTCGAGGCGATCAGCCGCTTCGCCAGCGCCCAGCTCCACGGGCCGTCCGGCCCGTACAGCTCGTGCCGGTTCGGGAACTCGCGCAGCAGGAAGAACAGCCACGTCCCGGCGAAGCCGATCCGTACGACCGCGCTCTGGTACGGGCCCAGCGCCTCCCCGGTGACCTTGGCCAGGCCCCGCCCGGCCGCGGCCCGCGCCCGGCTCAGACCGTCCACCACGGCAGCTCCCGGTAGTACGTCCGGGTGTCGGTGCGCTCCTCGCTCCACTTCGGCGCCGCGACCGCCGTCGTCGCCGAGCGCAGTTGGATCCGTACGACGCGGTCGCCACCGCGCCGCGTCCCCGCCAGCCGGTCCAGGGCGATCCGCCGCAGGTACGCCTCCGACAGCTCGCCGCGTTCGCCGTTCGGCTTGTTGTCGTCGTCGTGGGAGCCGGTGAAGAAGTCCCAGGCCCGCCGGAGCTCGTTCTGCCGGGTGTGGCTCGGCAACGGATCGTGTCGGATGGCCGCACCGTCCTCGGCCGACAGGTCGCGCCAGTCGCTGGTGGTCAGTTCGCCGCCCGCCGTCCGCACCTGGGCCCTGACCTGCACCGCGATGTTCTGTTGGAGCGGGTTGGGCGCGAAGAGCTTCCAGTTCTGTTCGAACTCGGGGTAGATCCAGTCGTCGATGGCCGCCGCGTGCCGTTTGCTCACCGTGTTGGACGGTGCCACGTGCAGGAACACGAACGCCAGGTGGGTACAGGCGGTCGCGGCGACCGCGCCGAGGGCCACCGCCGCGAGCACCCGGTACGGGGTGGACAGGCCGGCGATGCCGGGGGCACGCGGCGCCGTGCCGGACGGTGCCGTGCCGGACGGCGAAACGGACGGCGAAACGGACGGCGGAGTGGACGGCGAACCGGTTCGCGGAACGGGCGACGGAACGGCCTGTTCCACGGGCTCTCGCTCGTTCGAATCCATCGCGTCCCGATCATCCGGCGTCCACAGGGTTGCCCACAGAGGTTGACACCCTACGGGCCGTCGACCCACCATTGAAGAGCATGAACCGAACGATCGGTCGGTCGGGCGGAAAGCAGACTCTGACAGGGGGCCGGGATGGTCACAGTGACCCCGGAATCTGGGCAGGAAGCGAGCCTGGGCGCAGGCCCCGCACAGCCGGGGCCCGGCGCCGCGGGCGAGATCGGCGATCTCGGCGCGCAGCTCGCGGCGGCGTTCGACGCCGCCGTGGCGGCGGACGAGCGCGTCGAGCCGCGCGACTGGATGCCCGACGAATACCGCGCCTCCTTGGTCCGCCAGATGGCCCAGCACGCCCACTCCGAGATCATCGGCATGCAGCCCGAGGCCAACTGGATCACCCGCGCGCCCTCGCTGCGCCGCAAGGCGATCCTGATGGCCAAGGTCCAGGACGAGGCCGGCCACGGCCTGTACCTCTACAGCGCCGCCGAGACGCTCGGCACCAGTCGGGACGAACTGCTCGACAAGCTCCACTCGGGGAAGCAGAAATACTCCTCGATCTTCAATTACCCCACTCTGACCTGGGCCGATGTCGGCGCGATCGGCTGGCTCGTGGACGGGGCCGCCATCACCAACCAGGTGCCGATCTGCCGCTGCTCCTACGGTCCGTACGCGCGCGCCATGGTCCGCATCTGCAAGGAGGAGTCCTTCCACCAGCGCCAGGGGTACGAGCTGCTCCTGGCCCTGTCGAAGGGCACCGAGGCCCAGCACGCCATGGCCCAGGACGCCGTCGACCGCTGGTGGTGGCCCTCGTTGATGATGTTCGGCCCGCCGGACGGGGAGTCGGCGCACTCGGCGCAGTCCATGGCCTGGCGGATCAAGCGCCACTCGAACGACGAGCTGCGCCAGCGCTTCGTGGACATCGCCGTGCCGCAGGCCGAATCGCTGGGGCTGACCCTGCCCGACCCGGACCTCAAGTGGAACGAGGAGCGCGGCCACTACGACTTCGGCGCGATCGACTGGGCCGAGTTCTGGAACGTGCTCAAGGGCAACGGCCCGTGCAACGAACAGCGCCTCGATCAGCGGCGCACGGCCCACGAGGAAGGCGCCTGGGTACGGGACGCGGCCGCGGCGTACGCGGCGAAGCACGCGCGTCCGGCCGCCCGGCCGGTAGACGGCACCACGGCAGAGCACGCCGGAGACTCGGCGACGAACCACGAGGAGACACAGGCATGACGCAGAACTGGCCGCTGTGGGAGGTGTTCGTCCGCTCGCGGCGCGGCCTCTCGCACACGCACGCGGGAAGCCTGCACGCCCCGGACGCGGAGATGGCCCTGCGCAACGCCCGTGACCTCTACACGCGGCGGAACGAAGGCGTCTCGATCTGGGTGGTGCCCTCCACCGAGATCACCGCCTCCTCGCCGGACGAGCGGGACCCGTTCTTCGCCCCGGCCGGCGACAAGCCGTACCGGCACCCCACTTTCTACGAGATCCCCGAGGGGGTGCGCCACCTGTGAACAGCCCTGCGAACACCCCCGTGACCGGCGAGGTGAGCGGTGCCGTGACCGGCGCCGTGACCGGCGGCGAAGTCGTCCGGTCGGCCGCCCTCGCCCTCGGGGACGACGCGCTGATCCTCTCCCACCGCCTCGGCGAATGGGCGGGCCACGCGCCCGTCCTGGAGGAAGAGGTCGCGCTCGCCAACATCGCCCTCGACCTGTTGGGCCAGGCCCGTCTGCTGCTGTCCATGGCCGGCGACGAGGACGAGCTGGCGTTCCTCCGCGAGGAACGCTCCTTCCGCAACCTCCAACTGGTCGAGCAGCCCAACGGCGACTTCGCGCACACCATCGCCCGGCAGCTCTACTTCTCGCTGTACCAGCACGAGCTCTACACGGAACTGGCCGCTACCGACGGCCCGTTCGCCCCCCTGGCGGCCAAGGCCGTCAAGGAGACCGCGTACCACCGCGACCACGCCGAGCAGTGGACGCTCCGGCTCGGCGACGGCACGCAGGAGAGCCACGCCCGGATACGGGCCGCGCTGGACGCGCTGTGGAAGTACACCGGCGAGATGTTCCAGCCGGTGGACGGGCTCGAAGGCGTCGAGTGGACCGCCTTGGAAGAGCGCTGGCTCGCCACGCTCGGAGCGGTCCTGGAGCGCGCCGGGCTCACCCTTCCCGCCGGACCGCGTACGGGGGCCTGGACCGCCGGCGCCGGTCGGCAGGGGCTGCACACCGAGCCGTTCGGCCGGATGCTGGCGGAGATGCAGCACCTGCACCGCAGCCATCCGGGGGCGTCATGGTGACCGACGCGGCCCCCGGCCCGGGAAAGGCGGCGGGCATGGGCACGGGCACGGGTGATGGGACGACCCGTCTGGAGGCGGAGCTCGCGGAGCTGGCCGGCTCCGTCCCCGACCCCGAGCTGCCCGTCCTGACCCTCGCCGAGCTCGGCGTCATGCGCGGCGTCCGGATGCACGAGGACGGCCACGCCGAGGTCATGCTCACCCCGACCTACACCGGCTGCCCGGCGATCGAGGCCATGTCCGCCGACATCGAGCGGCTCCTGACCGGGCACGGCATCCCCGGAGTCCGGGTGACCACCGTGCTGGCCCCCGCCTGGTCGACCGACGACATCAGCGCCGAGGGCCGGCGCAAGCTCGCCGAATTCGGGATCGCCCCGCCGCGCCCGCACGCCGCGGGCGGCCCCGTCCCGCTCACGCTGTCGGTCCGCTGCCCGCACTGTGGATCGACCGACACCGAACTGCTCAGCCGGTTCTCCTCCACCGCGTGCAAGGCGTTGCGCCGCTGCGTCGCCTGCCGTGAACCGTTCGACCACTTCAAGGAGCTGTAATGGCCGTGCCGCCGCCGTCGCCCACGCAGTCGTCCCCTGCGGGGGCGCCGCGTCCCGCGCGCCACGGCGCTTTCCACGCCCTCACGGTGGCGGCGGTCGATCGGCTCACCGACGACTCGGTGGCCCTGACCCTGCGGGTCCCGGAGGAACTGCGGGCCGAGTACCGGCACGCGCCGGGCCAGCACCTGACGCTGCGCCGCGGCACCCCCGAGGGCTCCGAGGTCCGCCGCACCTACTCGATCTGCTCCCCCGCCCCGGACGAGGTGGGTCCCGCGCGGCTGCGGGTCGGCGTGCGGCTGGTGGAGGGCGGCGAGTTCTCCACGTTCGCGCACAAGGAGATCGCCGCCGGGGACGTCCTGGACGTGATGGTCCCGGCCGGACGGTTCGTCCTGGACCCGGCCGCGGCGCCCGCCGCCGCGCACTACGCGGCGATCGTCGGCGGCAGCGGCATCACCCCGGTGCTGTCGATCGCCGCCTCCCTGCTGGCGGCCCGCCCGGACGCCCGGTTCTGCCTGGTGCGCAGCGACCGTACGGCGGCGTCGACGATGTTCCTGGAAGAGGTCGCCGACCTCAAGGACCGCTACCCCGACCGGTTCCACCTCGTCACGGTGCTGTCCCGGGAAGAGCAGGAGGCCGGGCTGCCGTCCGGTCGGCTGGACGAGCCGCGACTGACCGCCCTGTTGCCGGCGCTGCTGCCCGTCGCGGAGGTGACGGGCTGGTTCCTGTGCGGCCCGTACGGGCTGGTGCAGGGCGCCGAGCGGGCGCTGCACGCCCTGGGGGTCGCCCGGACCCGGGTGCACGAGGAGATCTTCCACGTCGAGGACACCGCGCCGCCCGCCGCGGGACGGGCACCCTCCGCCGCCGCCTCTCGGGGCCGGGTCACCGCCCGGCTCGACGGTCGCTCGGGGACCTGGCCGGTCCAGGACGGCGAGTCCCTGCTGGACGCCGTGCTGCGCAACCGCGCGGACGCGCCGTACGCCTGCAAGGGCGGCGTCTGCGGGACCTGTCGGGCGTTCCTGGTGTCGGGTGAGGTGCGGATGGACCGCAACTTCGCGCTGGAGGCGGAAGAGACGGAGGCCGGCTTCGTGCTGGCGTGCCAGTCCCACGCGGTGACGGAGGAAGTCGAGATCGACTTCGACCGCTGACGGACCGGTCCTCCCGGTCCCCAGCCCGGGCTGCCACAGACCGGGCTGCCACAGACCGGGCTGCCACGAACCGCTTCCTCGGCCTGGGCATTTCGCGGAGTCTGCTCTATCTTGACGCTCCGTCAGATCCGAGCGCGGCTCCGACGCGACACGGTCCGGTGGTCACCCGGGAGGACAGGCAGTGGACTTCACCTTCACCGAGGAGCAACAGGCCGCCGTCGAAGCGGCCAAGGCCGTGTTCGCGGACGTCTCGCCCGACGGCGTCCCGAGCCCCGCGCTCACCCCGGGAGCGGTGGCCGACGACTTCGACCGGCCACTGTGGGCCCGGCTGGCCGCGTCGGACCTGCTGAGCCTGATCCTCGCCGAGGAACACGGCGGGGCCGGGCTCGACACCATCGCGCTCTGCCTGGTGCTGCGCGAGGCGGCGAAGGTGCTGGCCCGCGTACCGTTGCTGGAGCACTGCGCCACCGCCATGGCGGTCCAGGCCCACGGCGGCCGGGACCTGGCCGCCGCCCTGCTCCCCGCAGCCGGCCGTGGGGACCTCGTCCTCACCGCCGCCGCCCACGGCCGCACCGGCCACGACCCGGCCGAACTCGCCGTCACGGCCCGCCCCGACGGCTCGCACTGGGTGCTGAACGGGGTCCAGACCTCGGTCCCTTGGGCGCAGAGCGCCGACTGGATCGCCGTACCCGCCCACACGGGGGAGGGGGCGGCGGTCCTCGCGCTGGTTCCCCGTGTCACCGAGGGGCTGACCCTCGCGGACCAGTATTCGACCAGCGGGGAACGGCTCGCCCACCTCACCCTGGACGGGGTGGGCGTGCCGGGCACGCACGTCATCGAGGACCCTGCGGCATGGCAACTGCTCCACCGGTTGCTGGCGACCGGGACGTGCGCCCTCGCGCTGGGTCTCGGCGAGGCCGTCCTCGCCATGACCGGGCAGTACACGGGGAAGCGGGAGCAGTTCGGTTTCCCGATCGCCACGTTCCAAGCCGTTGCCGTCCAGGCGGCGGACCGGTACATCGACCTGCGCGCCATGGAGGTCACCCTCTGGCAGGCGGCCTGGAGGTCGGAGAGCGCGGCAGCGGGCGCGGGGGGACCGCTGCCGATCGCCGGTGACGTCGCCGTGGCCAAGATCTGGGCGTCCGAGGGCGTGCGTCGGGTCGTGCAGACCGCCCAGCACCTGCACGGCGGCTTCGGCGCCGATACCGACTACCCGCTGCACCGCTACCACGCCTGGGCCAAGCAATTGGAACTCCAGCTCGGACCGGCCGCCGCGCACGAGGAGGCGCTGGGCGACCTCCTGGCCGCCCACCCCCTCGGCTGACCGGACGGGCCGGCCGCTCCCGGGCCGTGGCCCGGACCGGGGCACAGGCCCGGTCGCAGCGCGAAGGCTTACAGCACGAACGGCGGGTTGCCGCTCTCGCTGACCATCGGGCGCCGGGCGCCGTCCCATGCCTGCATGCCGCCGTCGATGTTCACGGCGTCGATGCCCTGCCGGACGAGGTACTGGGTGACCTGCGCGGAACGCCCGCCCACCCGGCACATCACGTGGACCCGGCCGCCGTCCTCGACGGACTCCAGGGCCTCGGTGAGCTCGCCGAAGCGGGCCACGAAGTCGCTCATCGGGATGTGCAGCGCGCCCTCGACATGCCCGGCCGCCCATTCGTCGTCCTCACGGACGTCCAGGACAAAGCCTTCGGAGGGCACCTCGGCGGCGCCCACCGAGGGAAGCGGTCCGAAGTTCATACGTCGCCTTCTCTCGTCACGGATCTCTCGTCGCAGATCCGGATGCCAACCTATACCGGCCACGGTCTCGTACCGTCCGGGGCCGACTTCCGGCCGCCCGGCCGGGCGCCTCACTGCTCGGCGGTCAGACCCGCCAGTTCCGTCTCACGCTGCGAGACGTCGGCCAGCAGCTGCTCGGCGATCTCGTCCAGCAGCCGGTCCGGGTCGTCCGGGGCCATCCGCAGCATCGACCCGATCGCGCTCTCCTCCAGCTCGCGCGCCATCGACGCCAAGAGCTCCTTGCGCCGCGCCAGCCACTCCAGCCGCGCGTACAGCTCCTCGCTCTCGCTCGGCCGTGCCGCCTCCGGCACGGGACCCGCCGCCCACTCCTCGGCCAACTCGCGGAGCAGCGTTTCCTCGCCCCGCCCGTACGCCGCGTTGACCCGGGCGATGAACGCGTCCCGCCGTGCCCGCTCGGCCTCGTCCTGGGCGAGATCCGGATGCGCCTTGCGCACCAGCTCGCGGTAGAGCCGACGCACCTCCTCCGTCGGACGCACCCGCTCCGGCGGGCGCACCGTACGGTCGGTCAGCATCGCGGAGGCGTCGTCGGAGATCCCGTCCGAGCCCATCCAGTCGTGGAACAGCTCATCGACCCCGGGCATCGGCATCACCAGCGACCGCGCGTCGCGGGCCCGCCGCAGGTCCTCGGGATCACCGGTACGCGCGGCCTTCGCCTCCGCGATCAGCGCGTCCAGCTCGTCGAGCCGCGCGTACATCGGGCCGAGCTTCTGGTGGTGCAGCCGGGAGAAGTTCTCCACCTCCACCCGGAAGGTCTCCACCGCGATCTCGAACTCGATCAGCGCCTGCTCGGCGGCGCGCACCGCCCGGTCGAGCCGGGCCTCGGGCCGCTCACCGCCGGAGTCGGCGGGCTCTGGGGGGACTGTCTGCTCCGTGTGCTCGCTCACCCGGCCAGCCTAAGGCCCGGCCGCCCCGGTGCATGTTCCGTGTTTCACGTGAAACATCCGCACGTGAAACATCCACCGTGTTTCACGTGAAACATCCACCGGGACCCGCCGCCCACCGCCCGTCACCCACCGCGGAGGAACCGGCCGGTCAGACGCCGAACTCGGCCGCGATCCGGCCCGACCGGACCGCCGCCACCAGATAGGCGTGGTCGGCCTCGCTCCGGTCCGCGTAGGCCACGGCGAAGGCCGCCATCGCCTCGTCCAGCTCCTCGTTCTTGCCGCAGTACCCCGCGAGCACCCGCGGGTCGGCACTGTGCGCGTGGGCCCGGGCCAGCAGGGCGCCGGTCATCCGCCCGTAGTCGTCGATCTGCTCGGGGGCCAGCGCCGCCGGATCCACACTGCCCTTGCGGTTGCGGAACTGACGGACCTGGTAGGGCCGCCCCTCCACGGTGGTCCAGCCCAGCAGGATGTCGGAAACCACCTGCATCCGCTGCTGCCCTGCCACCACCCGGCGACCCTCGTGCTCCTCCTCCGGCGCGTGGAAGCCCAGCGCGGGCAGGTGCGGGAGCAGCACGGAGGGCCGCGCCTCCTTCACCTGGAGCACCAGCGGCTCCCCACGGTGATCCAGCAGCAGCACCACGTACGAGCGGGTGCCCACGCTTCCGGTGCCGACCACGCGGAACGCCACGTCGTGGATGGCGTACCGGGCCAGCAGCGGCAGTCGGTCGCCCTGCAGGGTGTTCAGGTAGGGGCCCAGCGAGGTCGCCACGGCAGCCGCCTCCTCGTCGCCGACGCGGCGCAGCACCGGAAGGGCGTCCACGAAGCGGCGGAACCCGTCGGGGCCGGGCTCCGTCGACTTGGCCGCGAACCGGGCGGAGGTGTTGTTGCGGGCCTTCTCCGAGACCCGTTCCAGCGTGCCCAGCAGGTCCCGCGCATCGGTGTGCGAGACCAGTTCCTCGTCCGCGATGGCGTTCCACGCGTCGAGCGCCGGCAGCTTGGCCAGCAGCCGCATGGTCCGCCGGTAGGCGCCCACGGCGTCCAGTGCGGCCGCCCGGCAGGTGTCCTCGTCCGCTCCCGCCACCCGACCGGCCAGGACCAGCGAGGTCGCCAGCCGCTTCACGTCCCACTCCCACGGACCGAACACGGTCTCGTCGAAGTCGTTCAGGTCGATGACGAGCCGGCCGCGCGCGTCCCCGTAGAGACCGAAGTTGGCCGCGTGCGCGTCACCGCAGATCTGCGCGCCTACACCGGTCACCGGGCCGCCGGACAGGTCGTGCGCCATCAGGCCCGCCGCGCCCCGCAGGAACGCGAAGGGGTTCGCGGCCATCCGGCCCACGCGGATCGGCGTGAGTTCCGCGACCCGCCCGACGTTGGACTCCTCGACCGCGCGCACGGCGTCCGGCCGTCCGGCCGGAGCCTCGAACCGCGCGTGGGCCGAGCGCGGCACGCGTGCGCGCAGCGCCTTGCCCGTCTCCTTCGCCGAGCCCGCCACGACCCGCGGCGCGAACCCGGCGACGCGCGGTATCCGCCCGGCTCCGGTCGCCGGTCCCGTTTCGACTGTCTGCTCCGCCGGTACCGCCACCATGCGTGCCGCCCCCCACCCGTAACTGCCGTACTTCCCGGCCGATATCAATGATTCGGCCTGACCGTATCTACAGCCCGGCGTCCCTGGCCAGCAGGGCGGCCTGGACCCGGTTCTCGCAGTCCAACTTGGCCAGGATGCGGCTCACGTACGTCTTCACCGTCGCCTCGCTCATGTGCAGCCGTCGGCCGGCGTCCGCGTTGGACAGTCCCTCTCCCAGGAGGGCCAGCACCCCGCGTTCGCGCCCGCTCAGCTCCGCGATCCGGCGCCGGGCCTCCTCGCTCCGCCCCGCGGCCCGTCCCGACGCCAACTGGTCGACGACGTGCCGCGCCGCCCCGGGCGAGAGGTACGCGTCCCCCGCCGCGGCCGCCCGTACCGCCCCGATCAGTTCGCCGGGGGCCGAGTCCTTGAGCAGGAACCCCGCACCGCCCTGCCTCAGGGCCCGCAGGACGTTCTCCCTCTCCCCGAAGGTGGTGAGGACCAGCGCCCGCACGTCGGGCACCGCGCGGCCCAGCTCGTCGAGGGCCGTCAGCCCGTCCATCACGGGCATCTGGATGTCCAGCAACAGCACGTCCGGGGCGTGGGCGCGAGCCAGCTCCACCGCCTCTCGGCCGTTCGCCGCCTCCGCGACGACCTCGATGTCCGGCGCCGAGGTAAGGATCATCCTGATCCCGGCCCGGATCAGCGGCTCATCGTCGGCGATCACCACTCGAATCACTCTGGCCGGCACCCGCGCTCCTACTGTTCGACCTCGTACGCCTGCTTGTCGACGAGCTTGCCGTCCTTGAAGCAGAACCGGAAAGCGGTATCGGTCGTCAGGTGTGAATCCTCCTCGGACAGGAGGACCAGGCAGTGGCTGTCCTCCGGCCGCGGCGGGCCCTTCTGTTCCATGCCCGAGGTCACGAAGTTCTGCCCGTCCGGCAACCGGTCGCGGACCGCCTGCTCCGACTCGCCCACGCGCACCGCGTCGAAGTCGGCGCGGCTGATCATCGCGTCCGTCGCCGAACCCACCACGAGCGCCACGCCGGCCCCGATGACGATGACGAGCGACACCACGGCCGCGAAGGCGATACCGCACCCGAGGGCGACACCCCCGGTGCGGCTGCGGCCACGCACCTCCAACTCGCGGTCCACCGCCGCCCAGTCCAGCTCCGGCGCGGCCTGCGACGCCGGTGGACGGGCCTGTTGGCCGAAGTCGTCGGCGACTTCCTCCGCCCCCGCCGGCTCCGCCCCGTACGGCAGCACACCGGCCACCCGGAACCCCCCGCCGTCGGCGGCGCCCGCGTAGACCATTCCGCCGACCAGCCGGGCCCGCTCCCGCAACCCCGTCAGCCCCTGCCCGCCCGACACCACCTCGGCGCCGCCCGCTCCGGCCGCCGGTCCGTTGGCGATCTCCACCACCAGCGAGTCGTCCTCGTACCGCAGCTCCACCGTGATCCGCGCGCCCGGGGCGTGCTTGTAGGCGTTGGTCAGCGCCTCCTGCACGATCCTGTACGCCGCGTGGTCGCAGGCCGCCGCCAACGGCCTCGGCTGGCCCGAGGTGGTCAGCCGTACGTCGGTCCCGGCGCCCCGGGCCGCCTCCACGATCCCGGCGATGCCCGCCACCCCGCGCGCCGCGGGCTGCGCCACCTCCTCGACCGGGACCGGGGCCTCGACCCCGTCGCGGAGGATGCCGACGACCTCGCGCAATTCATGCATCGCCGCGACCGAGGCGTTCCGCAGCACGCCCACCGCCTCGCGCTGGCGGTCGGTGAGCTTCGGGTCCACCTCCAGCGCTCCCGTGTGCACCGAGATCAACACCAGATGGTGCCCCAGGCTGTCGTGCATGTCCTGCGCGATGCGCTGCCGTTCCCGCAGCCGGGCCTGCCCGGCGACCATCGCCCGCTCGCGCAGCAACTGCCCGTTGCGTTCCTGTAGGGCGCGCAGCAGGGTGCGGCGCTGCGACCAGTAGCGGCCGGCCAGGCCCGGCATCACGGTGGTCGCCAGGAACACCAACGTCGAGAAGACGATCACCAGCAACGGCCGCATGGACGCCCCTTGCCGCACCACGCTCAGGCCGACCTCCGCGACGAAGGCCGCGGTGAAGGCGCCCAGGGCCCGGCCCACCCCGACGATCCTGCGTCCCGCCGACCAACCCAGCAGGCTCGTCACCAACAGGGTTCCGGGCAGGAACGGGGACACGGCCGCCGCCACGACCAAGGTCGCCACCGGCAGCCGGCGCCGCAGCAGCACCAGCAGCGCCACGACGAGGGCGCCGGCCACCATCCGCCGCGGGGAGCCGTGGTCGAGTTCCTCCACCCCGAGGCCGAGCACCACCAGCACTCCCACGAGCGCCAGATCCACCGCCAGGGTGCGCCGGGTCCACGGCTCGGGCCCCTTCAACCAGTCCCGGGCCGCCCGCATTCTCGCCGTCGCATCCACGCGCCCGACCCTAGACACCCCGGCGCTCCGCAGACCGTCCTCTTTCGTCGCGCGCCGCACGCCGAAAGTCGAGGCCGCCCGGACCGGCCACCCGCGCCACCTCCGCCGCGATCAGGCGGGCGGCCTCCGCCGGCCGGTCGGCGGTGAACCGGACCCGACGGGCCATGACGGGCCCACCCCGCCGCAACCGCACCTCCACCGGCGCCGCCAGGACGAGGAGCACGGTGGTGGCGCTGCTCACCGAGCACGCCACCGCCTCGACGTCGTCCGGCGACCGCCGCAGTCCGTGTCCGACCGTCAATCCGTGCTCGACCCGTACGCTCACCACCTCCGCCAGCGGAAGGGTCAGCGCCCGAAAGGGTCCGGTCCGCAGCCGCAACACCCGCCCGTCCAGGAGGTGGGGAGTACGGGCGGTCATCGCGCACACCCCCACACAGAGCACGAACGCGCACCCGACCCACAGCAGGTGGAACACCCGCAGCGCCGCCGGTACCACCGCGTCGACGACGGCTTCGACGACGAGGTCCACCCCGGTCACCGCCCAGATCGCCAGGCGCGCGTCCGCGGAATGGGAGATCGCCCGACCCCCCTCGGGCACCGGCACCGGCGCCCGTCGCAGCCAACCCGCCAGATCCCTCAACAGGGTCGCCGCCCACATCACGGCCGGTCTTCCCGCCGTACCCCCACAGTCCGCGCTCATGCGCCCAGCCTGCCCGCGGCGCCACCGGGCCCGGGGTCACGCATGTCACCGATTTCCGTGGGAATCGCACGGCGCCCTCCATGACGTACGTCACCGGCGCCCGCGCCTGACGCACCCTCATGGAAGCGGTCGGGAACGCGGGCGCCCCACGCGGCCGGTGAGGGCGAAAACCCCGCGAGGGCGAAGCGAAACGAAACGGGCAAAGCGAAACGGCCGCCATCGCTTTCGCGATGACGACCGTTTCGTCGTTGCCAAGAACACCGTTTCATCGGCGTTCTCAGTGGGCGAGGGGGGATTTGAACCCCCACGTCCCGAAGGACACTGGCACCTGAAGCCAGCGCGTCTGCCGTTCCGCCACTCGCCCGAGCAGCTCCCCAGCGGTTCTTCCCTTTCGGGCCGTTCCCCTGGCGACGTCGAAACATTAGCACGTCGGACGGGGTGGAATCACATCGCTTTCCGACCGCCCCCGACCACCGCCACGACGGTCCCCTCCCGCACTCCGCTCCCGGTGCGGGACACTGTTCCCGGAGCGCCCCTACGATCCTTGTGAGCACCAACACTCCTGGGCACAGGACCGGAGGGGAACCACCCGAATCCGCCACGCGTGGATACGATCAGTAAGCAGTACAGGGCGACAACGACGGAGGAGGTGCCCCATGGGAGTTCTGAAGCGGTTCGAGCAGCGACTCGAAGGTCTGGTGAACGGCACCTTCGCCAAGGTCTTCAAGTCCGAAGTACAGCCGGTGGAGATCGCCGGCGCCCTCCAGCGCGAGTGCGACAACAACGCCACGATCTGGAACCGCGAGCGGACCGTCGTCCCCAACGACTTCATCGTGGAACTCAGCACCGGTGACTACGACCGCCTGAGCCCCTACTCCGGCCAGCTCGGCGACGAGCTCGCGGGCCTCGTCCGCGACTACGCCAAGCAGCAGCGCTACAGCTTCATGGGCCCCATCAAGGTGCACCTGGAGAAGGCCGACGACCTGGACACCGGTCTCTACCGCGTCCGCAGTCGCACCCTCGCCTCCAGCACCTCCCAGCCGGGCGCCCCGCAGGGGCAAGGGCAGGGGCAGGCTCCCCAGAGCCCGCAGCAGGGCGGATACGGGTACCCCCCGGTCGCCGCCCCGCCCATGCCCAGCGCCCCGCCGCCCGGCGGTCCCGCCGCACGCCGGGGCGGGCCCGGAGCCGGTCCCGGAGCGGGCGCACCCGGCACCACGCGCCGCTGGATCGAGATCAACGGCACCCGCCACCAGATCTCGCGCCCCACGCTCGTACTCGGCCGAAGCACCGAGGCCGATGTGCGGATCGACGACCCCGGCGTATCGCGCCGGCACTGTGAGATCCGGACCGGAACACCCCCGACGATCCAGGATCTCGGGTCCACCAACGGCATCGTGGTGGACGGGCAGCACACCACCCGCGCTACGCTCCGCGACGGCTCGCGGATCGTCGTGGGCAGCACCACCATCATTTACCGGCAAGCCGAAGGGTGAAGCGGGGGCAATGTCAGAGCTGACCCTGACGGTCATGCGGTTGGGTTTCCTGGCCGTTCTGTGGCTGTTCGTCATCGTGGCCGTCCAGGTCATCCGTAGTGACCTCTTCGGTACGAGAGTCACGCAACGCGGCTCGCGCCGCGGCGGCGCGGGCGGTGCCCCGCAGCAGACGGGGCGCCCCACCGCGCCCCCGCAGCAGCGGCAGCGCCGCGGGGCGCCGACCAAACTCGTCGTGTCCGAGGGCACCCTCACGGGAACCACGGTCGCCCTCTCGGGGCAGACGATCACCCTGGGCCGCGCCCACGACTCCACGATCGTGCTGGACGACGACTACGCGTCCAGCCGTCATGCCAGGATCTACCCCGACACGGACGGCCAGTGGATCGTCGAGGATCTCGGGTCCACCAACGGCACCTATCTCGACCGGACCCGGCTGACCACCCCGACGCCCATCCCGCCGGGCGCCCCGATCCGCATCGGCAAGACCGTCATCGAGCTGCGGAAGTAGTACGAGAATGAGCGAGCGGAGCGAGCGAGCCGCGGCGGTCCGTCCCATCGGGGACACGGAACCGAGCGCGCTCCCGACCGGAGGGTGGGCAGTGTGGCTCGAGACCGGTTGTACCCGGAGGCAGCGTCGACAGGGCAGGTGCGCATGAGTCTGTCCCTGCGGTTCGCCGCCGGATCGCACAAGGGCATGATCCGCGAGGGCAACGAGGACTCCGGTTACGCCGGCCCCCGCCTGCTCGCGATCGCCGACGGCATGGGTGGCCAGGCCGCCGGCGAGGTCGCCAGCTCCGAGGTGATCTCCACCCTCGTGCAGCTCGACGACGACGTCCCGGGCTCCGACATCCTCACCGCCCTCAGCGTCGCCGTGCAGCGCGCCAACGACCAGTTGCGCGTCATGGTCGAGGAGGACCCACAGCTCGAAGGCATGGGCACCACCCTGACCGCCCTGCTGTGGACCGGCCAGCGCCTCGGCCTCGTCCACGTCGGCGACTCCCGTGCCTACCTGCTGCGCGACGGCGTCCTCACGCAGATCACCCAGGACCACACCTGGGTGCAGCGCCTCGTCGACGAGGGCCGCATCACGGAAGAGGAAGCCACCACCCACCCGCAGCGCTCGCTGCTCATGCGGGCCCTCGGCAGCGGCGACATCGTCGAACCGGACCTCTCCATCCGCGAGGTCCGACCCGGCGACCGCTACCTGATCTGCTCCGACGGGCTGTCCGGCGTCGTCTCCCACCAGACGCTGGAGGAGACCCTCGCCGACTACCACGGTCCGCACGAGACCGTGCAGTCCCTGATCCAGCTCGCCCTGCGCGGCGGCGGCCCCGACAACATCACCTGCATCGTGGCCGACGTCCTCGACACCGACAGCGGCGACACCCTCGCCGCCCAGCTCAACGACACCCCGGTCGTCGTCGGCGCGGTCGCCGAGAACCAGCACCAGCTCTTCGACGGCAACGCCATGCAGACCCCGGCCGGCCGCGCCTCCGGGCTCGGCCGCCCGGCCGCACCGCCCGCCGGCGCCTTCGGGCCGCCCGGCAGCGGCGACCACCCCGGCTACGGATACCCCGACCAGGGCCAGGGCGGCGGGTACGGCGGTTTCGGCGACGCCGACAGCGGCGCCTACGACTCCGACTCCGGCTACGAGGACACGTACGACAAGCCCCGCAGGCGCCGCGGCAAAGGGCGCAAGTGGACCACCAGGACCCTGCTCCTGCTCCTCGTCGCGGGTGTGATCGGCGGCGGCGTGTACGCCGGACACCGCTGGACCCAGACCCAGTTCTACGTCGGCGTCAAGGACGAGCACGTCGCGCTGTACCGCGGCATCAGCCAGAATCTCGCCTGGATCCACCTCTCGCAGGTGGAGACCGACCACCCCGACATCGAACTGAAGTACCTGCCGTCCTTCAAGCGCAAGCAGGTCGAGGCCACCATCGGCGAAGGCAGCCTCGACACGGCCCGCAAGAAGATCGACGAGCTCGGCGCCCAGGTGTCCGCCTGCAAGAAGGACGAAGCCCGCCGCGCCGCCGAGGCGCAGAACAGCCCGACACCCGGCCCCAGCCTGACTCCGGCGGAGCAGCAGCTGGCCGCCCAGTGCGAAAAGCCGTAGCCACACGCGGGCGCAGGGGGCCTGCCACACCATGAGCGTTGTCACCAACACGACCACCATCGGCGCGATCGAGCTGCCGAGCCGGCGGAACACCGAGCTCCTGCTGCTCGCCTTCGCCGTGGTCATCCCGATCTTCGCCTACGCCAACGTGGGCCTGTCGATCCACGGCGAGCTGCCCCCGGGCATGCTCACCTACGGGCTCGGCCTCGGCGTGCTCGCCGGTCTGGCGCACCTCGTCGTACGCCGCTACGCCAAGTACGCCGACCCGTTGCTGCTGCCGATCGCCACGCTGCTCAACGGACTCGGGCTCGTGATCATCTACCGGCTCGACCAGTCCGAGCGGCTCCAGAACCTCGCCAAGCGCCAGTTCGGCACGTTCACCGAGTCCGCGCCCCGGCAGATGATGTACACGGCGCTCGCCCTCGCCCTCTTCGCGGTGGTGCTGCTGGTCCTGAAGGACCACCGCGTGCTCCAGCGGTTCACGTACATCTCCATGGCCGCCTCGCTGGTCCTGCTGATCCTGCCCGTCGTCCCGGGCCTGGGCGCCGATGTCTTCGGCGCCAAGATCTGGATCAGCGTCGGCGGTTTCTCCATCCAGCCCGGCGAGTTCGCGAAGATCGTGATCGCGATCTTCTTCGCCGGCTACCTGATGGTGAAGCGCGACGCCCTGGCCCTGGCCAGCCGCCGCTTCATGGGTCTCTACCTGCCGCGTGGCCGCGACCTCGGACCGATCCTGATGATCTGGGCGATGAGCCTGCTCGTCCTGATCTTCGAGAACGACCTGGGTACGTCGCTGCTCTTCTTCGGCATGTTCGTGATCATGCTGTACGTGGCCACCGAGCGCACCAGTTGGATCGTGATCGGTCTGCTCATGTCGGTCGGCGGCGCCGTCGTCGTCGGCACCACCGCCAGCCACGTCAAGGTCCGCGTCACCGCCTGGCTCGACCCGTTCGCCTGCTACAGCAAGTCCGGCGCCTGCGAGCAGGTCGGCCAGTCGATCATGAGCTTCGGTTCCGGTGGGGTCCTCGGCACCGGCTGGGGACAGGGCAACTCGGACCTGATCGGCTTCGCCGCCAACTCCGACTTCATCTTCTCCACCGTCGGCGAGGAGCTCGGGCTCTGTGGCGTCATGGCCTTCCTCCTGCTCTACGGCCTGATCATCGAGCGCGGTGTCCGCACCGCCCTCGCCGCCCGCGACCCGTTCGGCAAGCTGTTCGCCATCGGCCTCTCCGGCGCTTTCTCCCTGCAGATCTTCGTCGTCGCAGGCGGAGTCATGGGCCTCATCCCCCTCACCGGCATGACCATGCCCTTCCTCGCCTCCGGCGGTTCCTCCGTCCTCGCGAACTGGGTGCTCATCGCCATCCTGATCCGGATCAGCGACACCGCGCGCCGCCCGGCCCCGGCTCCCGCCCCGTCCCCCGACTCCGAGATGACCCAGGTGGTCCGCCCGTCATGAACAAGCCCCTGCGCCGCATCTCGCTGTTCTGCGGGCTGCTCGTCCTCGCGCTGCTGATCCGAACGAACTGGCTGCAGTACGTCCAGGCCGAGGAACTCAGCACCCGCAAGGAAAACCGCCGGGTCCAGATCGCCCAGTACGCCACCGAACGCGGCAACATCATCGTCCAGGGCCAGCCCATCACCGGCTCCAAGGTCACCGACGGCAGCGACTTCAAGTTCAAGCGGACCTACACCGACGGCCCCCTCTGGGCGCCGGTCACCGGCTACGCCTCGCAGGCGTTCGGCTCGACGCAGCTGGAGAACATCGACGACGGCATCCTCACCGGCAACGACGACCGGCTCTTCTTCGACCGCACCGTCGGCATGTTCACCGGCGAGAAGAAGCAGGGCGGCAACGTCGTCACCACCCTGAACGCCGCCGCCCAGAAGGCCGCGTACGAGCAGCTCGGCACCAAGAAGGGCGCCGTCGCGGCGATCGACCCGCGGACCGGCGCCATCCTGGCCCTGGTCAGCACGCCGTCCTACGACCCGTCCAAGTTCGCCGGGTTCTCGAAGGACGACGGCAAGGCCTGGCGCGAGCTCAATGACAGCGAGGACAAGAACCTCGTCAACCGCGCCCTGCGCGAGACCTACCCGCCGGGCTCCACCTTCAAGGTCGTCACGGCCTCCGCCGCGCTGGAGAACGGCGTCGTCACCGACATCGACGCGCCCACGGACACCCCCGAGCCGTACATCCTGCCGGGCACCAAGACCCCGATGGTCAACCACGCCAGCGGCTGCGAGAAGTCAAGCCTGAACAACGCGCTGCGGGTCTCCTGCAACTCGGTCTTCGCGAACATGGGCGACAAGGTCGGCCGCGACAAGATGGTCGACATGGCCCAGAAGTTCGGGTTCAACAGCACCATCGACACCCCCGTGCGCGCCTTCGCCAGCGTGTACGACAAGACCATGGGCCGGGACGGCAACGCACAGAGCTCCATCGGTCAGTTCAACACCGCCGCCACCCCGCTCCAGATGGCCATGGTGACCGCGGCCGTCGCCAACGACGGCAAGCTGATGAAGCCGTACATGGTCGACCAGCTGACCGCGCCGAACCTGGACGTGATCGAGAAGCACGAGCCGCAGGAGATGAGCCGGCCCCTCTCCGCCGCCAACGCGCAGAAGGTCCAGCAGATGATGGTCAACGTCGTCGAGAACGGAACCGGCACCCCGGCCAAGATCCCGGGCGTGATCGTCGGCGGCAAGACCGGGACCGCCCAGCACGGCGAGAAGAACGCCAAGCGCCCGTACGCCTGGTTCATCTCCTACGCCAAGCTCCCGGACGGTTCCTCCCCCGTCGCCGTCGCCGTCGTCATCGAGGACAGCGCCGCCGACCGTGAGGACATCACCGGTGGCGGCCTGGCGGCGCCGGTCGCCAAGGCGGTCATGGAAGCCATCGTGAAGAGCAAGGGATGAGAAGCGGAGACAGGATCCGAGCGCTCGGTACCGGTCTCGTATCAGCCTGTGGTCACGAGACGATCACCTCCGATCGGCCGGTAGCCTTTGCGCGAACAGCACACCGCCGGACCACACACAGGTGCGGTCGGGACTGACGGAGAGGGCTGCAAGTTATGGAAGAGCCGCGTCGCCTCGGCGGCCGGTACGAGCTGAGCCACGTGCTCGGCCGTGGTGGCATGGCCGAGGTCTACCTCGGTCACGACACCCGGCTCGGCCGTACCGTCGCCGTCAAGACCCTGCGCGCCGACCTCGCCCGCGACCCGTCCTTCCAGGCCCGGTTCCGCCGCGAGGCCCAGTCGGCCGCGTCGCTCAACCACCCGGCGATCGTCGCCGTCTACGACACCGGCGAGGACTACGTAGACAACATCTCCATCCCGTACATCGTGATGGAGTACGTCGACGGGTCCACCCTGCGCGAACTGCTGCACTCCGGGCGCAAGCTGCTGCCCGAGCGCACCCTGGAAATGACCATCGGCATCCTCCAGGCCCTCGAGTACTCGCACCGCGCCGGCATCGTGCACCGCGACATCAAGCCCGCCAACGTGATGCTGACCCGCACCGGCCAGGTCAAGGTCATGGACTTCGGCATCGCCCGCGCCATGGGCGACTCCGGCATGACCATGACGCAGACCGCCGCCGTCATCGGCACCGCCCAGTACCTCTCCCCCGAGCAGGCCAAGGGCGAGCAGGTCGACGCGCGCTCCGACCTCTACTCCGCCGGCTGCCTGCTCTACGAGCTCCTCTGTGTCCGGCCGCCGTTCGTGGGCGACTCCCCGGTCGCCGTCGCCTACCAGCACGTGCGCGAGGAACCGCAGCCGCCGTCCAACTTCGACCCCGAGATCACGCCGGTGATGGACGCCATCGTCCTCAAGGCGCTGGTCAAGGACCCCGACTACCGCTACCAGTCCGCCGACGAGATGCGCGCCGACATCGAGGCGTGCCTCGACGGGCAGCCCGTCGCCGCGACCGCCGCCATGGGCGCCGTCGGCTACGGCTACGGCGACCAGGGCCACGGGTACGGCCCCCAGGGCTACGACCAGCCCACCACCGCCCTGCGCAGCCCCGACCCCGGCCAGACCTCGATGATGCCCCCGACGGCCCCCGGCGACGGCGGCTACGGGTACGGCGACCAGGGCCACGGCGGCTACGACCAGGGCGGCCACGGCCGGCGACCGCAGAAGAAGAGCCGCGCCTCGACGGTCCTGCTGGCCGTCGCCGCCGTCCTCGTCCTGGTCGGCGCCATCCTCATCGGCCGCACCCTGTTCACCGGTGGCGCCGACAACCGGCCCTCCGTCCCGAAGCTGACCGGCGAGACCTTGGCCTCGGCCCAGGAGCGGGGCAAGAACGTCGGTCTCTCGGTGGTCCAGGACGGCGAAATGGAGTGTGCCGACCAGCCCAAGGGGCGCGTCTGCCAACAGAGCCCGGCGCCGGACACCAAGGTCGACAAGAACTCCCCGGTCAAGGTCAAGATCTCCTCGGGCGCGCCCAAGGTGGGGGTCCCGGACGTCCTGCGGCTCAAGGTCGAGGTCGCCGAGTCCATGTTGACGGGCAAGGGCTTCCAGGTCGACAAGAAGCTCGTCGAGTCCGACCAGTCGCCCGGCATCGTCATGGACCAGGACCCCAAGTCCGACGTCTCGGCGGAGAAGGGTTCGGTCGTCACCCTGACCGTCTCGAAGGAGATCGCGAAGGGCACCGTCCCGGACCTCACCGGCAAGACGCAGGACGTGGCGGCCAAGCTGCTCTCCGACGCCAAGCTCAAGCTCGGCAGCGTCACCGAGGTCGACGCTCCCGCCGGCACGGCGCCGAAGACGATCGTGCAGCAGCAGTACGCGCCGGGCCAGGAGCTGGCCAAGGGCACCACGGTCAACGTCAGCATCGCCAAGGCCGCCCCGGCGACGCCGACGGTGGTGCCGCCGCTGACCGGTCAGACCGTGGCCCAGGCCAAGCTGACCCTCCAGGCGAGCGGCCTCGCATTCGGCTCGGTCCTGGCCGGTCCGACGGACGACAACGCGGTGGTCCTGGACTCGAACCCGGCGGTCGGCGCTCCGGTCCCCACCGGCACGGTGGTCAACGTCCGCACCGCCAAGGGCCAGGACGGGGGCTTCTTCGGCGGCCTCACGGGCGGTACCCGCCGCTGAGCCCGGCCCCGGGCGCCGGCCCGGTTCCACGACAACGGCCCGGTCCTCCCCCTCGGGGGAGGACCGGGCCGTTCCCGTCAGCGCAGTTCCGCGGGCGGGGTGCGCCCGGCGTCCACCTTCTCCGTGCGCACCAGCTCGCCCCACACCACGTACCGGTACTTCGAGGTGTAGACGGGCGTGCAGGTCGTCAGCGTGACGTAGCGTCCCGGGGCGGTCTTGCCCGACTCCTTGGGGACCGGATTGATCACGTCCACGTCGTACTTCGAGGTCTGCCGCAGCTCCGCGAAGACCTTGTAGACGTACCAGGTGTCGCGCGTCTCGAAGACGATCGCGTCGCCGTTCTTCACCTTGTCGATGTCGTGGAACTTCGCGCCGTGTCCGTCGCGGTGCGCCGCCAGCGTGAAGTTGCCCTTCTCCTCCCACGGCAGCGCCGCCTTCACCGGCTCCGTGTAGTACCCGGCGACCCCGTCGTTGAGGACCTCCGGCGAGGTGCCCGGTTTGACCAGCACCTCGCCGTTGTCCATCGCCGGTACGTGCAGGAACCCGACGCCCCCCTGGGTGTCCAGCGCCCCCGGCGCCTCGGGCCCGTTCGTCCCCGGGGCGGTCTGCCACTGCCGGCGGATCTCGTCGGCGCGGGCCGAAGCCTGCCGGTCCGCGAGCACGTTCGTCCACCACAGGGAGTACGCCACGAACAGGCCCAGCACCAGGCCCACGGTGATCAGGAGCTCGCCCAGCAGGCTCAGGAACCCGGCGAGCACACTGCGGCTCTGGGGCGGCGCGGCACGTGACACTGCTTGTTCGTCCTTACGGGCTGGTCAGCGCGGGCGGAGCACCCTTGCTGCGGGGGCGTTCGTCGGTCATCCTGCCCCATACGATCATCCGGTAGGTGCTGGTGAACTCCGGCGTGCAGGTCGTCAGCGTGATGTACCGGCCGGGTCCGGTGAACCCCGAACCCTGGGGGACCGGCTTGATCACCGACACATTGGCCGGCGAGGTCTGCGGCAGCGCGGAGGTCATCTCGTAGGTGTAGTACGCGTCCCGGGTCTCCACCACGATCGGGTCACCCGGCACCAGCCGGTTGATGAAGCGGAACGGTTCGCCGTGGGTGTTGCGGTGACCGGCCAGCGCGAAGTTGCCCTGTGCGTCGGACGGCATCGCCGTTTTCAGCGGCCCCTCGCCGTAGTGACCGACCATCCCCTTGTCGAGCACCTGTGTCTTGCTGACGCCCTCCGCCACCGGCACCTTCACGTCCAGCTTCGGGATGTGCAGGATCGCGAAGCCCTGGCCGGGCTCGAAGGCCGCCGGCGGCGGCGCGGCCGACCCGGCGGGCGCGTGTTCCCAGTTCTGCCGCAGCGAGCCCGCGGCCCCGTCCGCCGTCCGCCCCGCCAGTACGTTGGTGTACCAGAGCTGGTAGGTGACGAACAGCAGCATCACCACCCCGACGGTGATGAACAGCTCCCCGAAGGCCCGGCTCAGCACCACCAGCGGACCGCCCGAGCGCGGGCGCCCGCGGCGACGTCCGCCGCCCCCCTTGCGCGCCCGCGCGTGCGTACGCTTCGCGGCCGCCTGTGCCGCCTTGCGCCGCGCGGCCCGGCCCCCCGTGGGGGCGGACGGCGCGACGGTCGTCACGCGACGGCCTTGCCCACCACCGGGGCCAGCCCCACCGACCGCTCGACGGCGCCGGCGTCACCGCAGCGCACGAGCCAGTTCGCGAGCATCCGGTGACCCCACTCCGTGAGCACGGACTCGGGATGGAACTGGACGCCCTCGACGTCGTGTTCCCGGTGCCGCAGCCCCATGATGATGCCGTCCTCGGTGCGTGCGGTGACCTCCAGCGCGTCGGGCAGGGTCAGCGGCTCGGCCGCGAGCGAGTGGTAGCGGGTCGCGGTGAACGGCGAGGGCAGCCCCGCGAACACGCCGAGCCCCTCGTGCACCACGGGCGAGGTCTTGCCGTGCAGCAGCTCGGGCGCCCGACCGACGACCCCTCCGTAGGCGACGGCCATCGACTGCATGCCGAGGCAGACACCGAAGACCGGGACGCCCGTACCGGCGCAGTGCCGCACCATGTCGACGCAGACGCCCGCCTCCTCCGGGGTTCCCGGGCCGGGCGACAGCAGCACGCCGTCGAAGCCGTCCTGGGCGTGGGCGAGCTCCACCTCGTCGTTGCGCAGGACCTCGCACTCGGCGCCGAGCTGGTAGAGGTACTGGACCAGATTGAAGACAAAGCTGTCGTAGTTGTCGACAACCAGAATGCGCGCGCTCACGGAGCAGCTCCCGATCCCTCGTCCACCGTCACGTCGTTGAACGGAAGGAGCGGCTCGGCCCACGGGAAGACGTACTGGAACAGTACGAACACCACCGCGAGGACCAGTACGAGCGAGATCAGCGCGCGCACCAATGCGTTGCCGGGCAGGTGCCGCCAGATCCAGCCGTACATCGCGCCTGCTTCCCTCTCGTTCCACGTTCCTCCCACGCACCGCGGGAGCGGTACCGCAACAGACTAAAGCCAGCGGCCGTAAGAGGGGGGTCACCTCGGTAATCCCTCCGGCGGCCCCTGGCCGGCCGGCCGGGCCCCGGTGAGCTCCGCCCACACCACCAGGCGGTGGCTGTGGCCCCATTCCGGCTCGCAGGTGGTCAGCGTCAGGTACCGGCCGGGGGCGGTGAAGGGGGAACCGCCCGGCACCGGGTCGATCACCCCGGTCTCGGTGGGCAGGATGCGCAGTGGCTCCACCCGGACGGTGTACGTGTACCAGGCCGCGGAGTCCTTGACGATCACGGCGTCGCCGGGGCGGAGCTCCGGCACGTCCTTGAAGGGGTCTCCGTACGTCCGCCGGTGCCCGGCCACCGAGAAGTTCCCGGTCTCCCCGGGGCGGGCCGTGCCCGGGTAGTGGCCGAGGCCCTTCTTGAGGGTGTCCGGGCCGGTGCCCTCCAGCACGGGCTTGTTCCAGTCCGCGCCGAAGCGGGGGACGTACATCTCGGCGAAGGGCCGCCCGTCGGTCAGCGGCGACCGGGCGGCGGGCGTGGGTGGTGCGGCGGGTGCGGGGGCGGGTGCGGACGGCGCCGCGTGCCCGGCGGGCCGTTCGGGGGCCGACCAGCTCTCGCGCAACCGGGCCATCTCGCCGTCCATGGCACGATCGGCCCGGACGCCCGTCCACAGCAGCAGGTACGCCACGAACAGCACGATCAGCGTGCCGACCGTCAGGCACACCTCGCTGAACGTCCGTACGAGCAGGCGCAGTACGGCGTCAGGGCGTCGGCGTGGACGTGGCGGGTTCCACCGGCTTCGCATAGTGGAGGTCCACTGTGCCGGAGTAGCCGGGCAGTGTCAGTGCCTTGTGCTCGTCCACTTTCCAGCCGAGGCCGTACGCGGTGACGTACAGCTGGTAGTTCTGCAGGGCCGGCGAGGCCGCCAGCGCCTTGCGCAACGCGCCCGGGTCGCCGACCGCCGAGACCTTGTACGGGGGCGAATAGACCCGACCCTGGAGGATCAGCGTGTTGCCGACGCAGCGCACGGCGCTGGTGGCGATCAGGCGCTGGTCCATGATCTGGATGCCCGTCGCGCCACCCTGCCACAGCGCGTTCACCACGGCCTGGAGGTCCTGCTGGTGGATGACCAGGTCGTTGGGCTGGGGATCGGGCACATTGGGGATGCGGGGGGCGGCGTTCGGGGGAGCGTCGTTGAGGGTGACCGTCAGCCCCTTGCCGGAGATCTCCTCGGTGCCGGAGGCGGCGCGCAGGGCGGCCAGTTTGGCGTCCTCGGCCTTGGTGCTGCCGTCGTCGCGCTCGGCGAGGGCGTCCACCTGGGCCCGGACGGCCGCGGTCGTCTTCTCCAGCTCGCCGTTGTTCTGGCTGCGTTCGTGGATGAGGTCGGAGAGTTTGAGGAGCGAGGCGTCCGTGCGGATGTTCGTACCCTTGGACGTGTTGAAGCTGGTGACGAAGATGAGGCCCGCGAGGGCGAAAACGGCGGCGGTCAGCAGCCGGACCGGCCGGAGCCGGCGGCGGGGACCCGCGGAGGAGTCGTCGGAATCGCTCAACGTACCCTTCTCCTTCAACGCCACAGGTCCACTACGCTAACGGACGCCCGGGGCAGGCAAGGTCCCCAGCGCATCGACAGGAGAGCCCCTCGTGCCGAAGTCACGTATCCGCAAGAAGGACGACTACACGCCGCCGCCGACGCGGCAGCCGCAGGCGATCAGGTTGACGAACCGCAGCTGGGTCGCCCCGGTCATGCTGGCCTTCTTCCTCATCGGCCTCGCCTGGATCGTCGTCTTCTATGTGACCGACACCCAGTTGCCCGTCGAATCACTGGGCAACTGGAACATCGTGGTCGGTTTCGGCTTCATCGCGGCGGGCTTCGGCGTCTCGACGCAGTGGAAGTAGCCCGGCGGGCATAGCGCACTTCCGCCACCGAAGGAAGCTCTCCCCATGAGTTATCCACAGCGTCATCCACACCTGAGGAAAAGGCAGAAGATCTGTGGATAACTCTGTGGAGAGTTGACGCCGGTGTGATCAGGTGAGCGGCTCCGGCAGGTCGGGCGGCGCTCAGCCGAGCGCTGTCAGCTGGGCCGTTCTGATCACGATCAGCAGCACTGCCAGCAGGAACACCGCGGCGCAGCTCCCCCACTGGACGAGGGCCCGCTTGCGGCCGGCGGCCGGCGCGAGCAGCCCCAGGGTGACCAGCGCCCCGGTCACCAGGCCGCCCACGTGCGCCTGCCAGGACACGCTCATGCCGCCGATCCGGACGAAGGTCAGCACCAGCATCAGGGCGACCATGACGAGCACCGGTCGCATCTCGTACCGCATCCGCCGCGCGAGGACGGCCGTGGCGCCGAGCAGGCCGAAGACGGCGCCCGACGCGCCCAGCGTCGCCGTGTTCGGGGCGGTCAGCAGATAGACGAGGGCACTGCCGCCCACCCCCGACAGCAGGTACACGGCCAGGTAGCGGGCCCGGCCCAGGGCCGCCTCCAGCGGGCCGCCGAGCACCCACAGACCGATCATGTTGCCGATCAGGTGCCACCACTCGGTGTGCAGGAACACCGACGTCAGCAGCCGGTGGTACTCGCCGGTCGACACCCCCTCCAGGGGGGCTCCGTAGAACTCCACGTAGCGGCCGAGAAGCTCCAGCCGTAGGGGCAGGCCGGGGACCAGTTGCGCGAGGAGGAACACCGCGACGTTGAGGCCGATCAGGATCTTGGTGACCAGGTGCGGATCGGCGGCGACCGCGCCGCCCGCCAGGGTCCGCGGCGCGTTCGCGGCGGGACGGTGACCGGTGCCCGAACCCTCCCGGACGCACTCGGGGCACTGGAAGCCGACCGAGGCGCTGATCATGCACTCCGGGCAGATCGGGCGCTCGCAGCGGACACAGCGAATCCCCGTGTCGCGATCCGGGTGGCGATAACAGCCCGGCAGGCGGTCGGTGTCCATCGATCCCCTCGGTCTTCGGCGGGACCGGCGCGGGCGCCGCCCCACCGGTCCGGTCACGGTACGTATCGAGGACGGACGGGCGGGGCGGAAAGGTTCCCGACGCGGCGCCGGGGCGGGGTCAGCGCTTCTCGACGACCACACTGCGGATGATCACGTCGTCCTGCGGCCGCTCGGTGCGCGGGTTGGTCGGCAGGGCGGCGATCTCGTCCACGACCTTCCGGCTGGCCTTGTCGGTGACCTCGCCGAAGATGGTGTGCTTGCGGGTCAGCCAGGCGGTGGGCGCGACGGTGATGAAGAACTGCGAGCCGTTGGTGCCCGGGCCGGCGTTGGCCATGGCGACCAGGTACGGCTTGGTGAAGGCCAGGTCCGGATGGAACTCGTCGGCGAACTGGTAGCCGGGGCCTCCGGTGCCGTTGCCGAGCGGGTCGCCGCCCTGGATCATGAAGCCGCTGATGATGCGGTGGAACACCGTGCCGTCGTACAGCGGGTCCGTGGTCTTCTGACCGTCCGTCGGCCTGGTCCACTCGCGCTCGCCGGTGGCCAGCTCCACGAAGTTCCGTACGGTCTTCGGAGCGAAGTTCGCCAGCAGCTCGATCTCGATGTCGCCGTGGTTCGTCTTCAACGTGGCGTAGAGCTTCTCGGCCAACGGGATCTGCCTTCCCTCGTGCTCACTGTGGTTCCCGATCCTCCCACGGTGCGGCCCGGCGCACAGAAACCCTCCACCCGTATGCCCTGTCACACATGCCCGTTGGTGTCGGGGCAGGCATGATCCGACAAAGGGTGGAAAGGTGAACTGTGTCCGCCACCGAGGAGGAGGATCCCGTGACCCGCAAGGACAGCGTGCGCCTGGCAGCCGAGAACGCCAGGGAGAGCATGCGGCACGCAGCGGAAGTGGTGGCGCCGTACGCAGGAACCGCCAAGGACGCGGCTGTGCAATACGCGCACGAGGCGAACGAGCGGCTGGCGCCGAAGGTCTCGTACGCGGCCGGTGAGGCCGCACGCCAGGCCCGCACGACCTACGACAGCCATCTGCACCCGCGGCTCAAGGCAGCGCGGGCGCACGTGCCGCCGCCGGTCGACCGCGCCGCCTCGACCGCGGTGCACCAGACGCGCCGGGTGGCGCGCCAGGCCGCCGACTACACGCAGCCCCGACTGGAAAGCGCGCTCGCGGCCGCCCAACCCATGGCGGAGGAGGCCGCGTCACGTTCCGCGGCGGCGTTCGCGGCGCTGCGCGGCCAGGTGACGGCCGAGGAGGTGCGGCGGCTGGTGCGCAAGCACGAGCGACGGGCACGCGCGGGCCGACTGCTCAAGGGCCTCGCGGTGGCCGGTGTCCTCGCGGGCGCCGCCTACGCGGCATGGAGGTGGTGGGACCAGCAGTCCAACCCGGACTGGCTGGTGGAGCCGCCGGCCGCCACGGAGCTGTCGGGGCGCGACGCGGAACCGGCCGACTTCGACGACGAACTGGCGGCCAAGGAGAACGAGGCGAACTCGAACGGCGAGTCGCAGCAGCCGTAGCCGACCACCCGAGCACGGTGAAGGGGCCCGGATCCAGCCGATCCGGGTCCCTTCACCGTGTCCGCGGGCCCTGCTGTTCCCGGGTCCCGCCCCGCCCCCTCGGCTCAGCTCGGCTCGGCTCAGCTCAGCTCGGGAGCATGAGCACCATGCCCGGACGGATCATGTCCGGGTTCGGGCCGACGACCGACTTGTTCATGGCGTAGAGCTCGCGCCAGCGCCCCTCGTTGCCCAGCTCCCGCCGGGCGATCGCGGAGAGGGAGTCGCCCGTCTTGACGATGTAGGTGCGCTGCGCCTCGGACGGCGGCTTCGGCGCCGCCGGAACCGCCTTGTGCGCGGCCGAGGCCGGAGTCGGCGTCTTGTGCTGCACGTGCCCGGGCGCCGGCTTCGGCGGCGCCGGTGCGGCCGCCGCCCTGGCGGACGAAGCGGCGTCGGTGTACTTCCCGCCCATGTCGTTGGGGCCCGTCGGCCTGGCCGGGGTCTGCTGCTCGACCTGCTCCTTCGCCTTCTCGGCGGCCTCTTCCTGCCTCTTCTTGTCGGACTTCAGGAAGTCGAAGATTCCCATGGTGTGTGCGCCTCCGGCGTGGTTTCGCCCCCCTGCTCACAGTGCCTCACCCCACTCTCGGCCACCATCCGCGCCCCGGCCCGATGACTGCCCCGTCCGGGCGACGCGGCCGCCCGCGCGGAGCGGTCCGCGAAGCCCGCCTCCCGGCCCGGGCGATGTTTCACGTGAAACAGCCGCCCGGGCGGCTGCGCCCGCCGCCGGACGGTACCCGCCCACAGCGACAAAAAGACCCCCTTGACCAGCGTTTCCGCAGGTCAAGAGGGTCTTCTAAAGGTGGAGCCTAGGAGATTCGAACTCCTGACATCTGCCTTGCAAAGGCAGCGCTCTACCAACTGAGCTAAGGCCCCGAAAACGGATACGCCCGTCCCCCGGTGAAGGAGTGGTCGTTCCGCAGAACAGAGTACCGGGTGTACCCCCTCATCCCGCAAAATGATAGGGACTCCCGCCCCGCGACCACGCTCCGTAAGATGCTCGCGAGGTTCGCACCAGCGAAGGGGAGTTGTCAGCGTGGACGCAGTACAGCAAGAGGCCACCGCCAGAGCCAGGGAGCTCCAGCGCAGTTGGTACGGCGAGCCTCTGGGAGCGCTCTTCCGCCGGCTCATAGACGACCTGGGGCTGAACCAGGCCCGCCTCGCTGCCGTTCTCGGCCTGTCGGCCCCGATGTTGTCCCAGTTGATGAGCGGCCAGCGCGCCAAGATCGGAAATCCGGCCGTGGTCCAGCGGGTCCAGGCGCTCCAGGACCTCGCCGGCCAGGTCGCCGACGGCAGCGTCAGCGCGGCCGAGGCCACCGACCGCATGGACGAGATCAAGCGGACCCAGGGGGGCTCCGTGCTCAGCAACAGCGGTCAGACGACCACCGGTTCGGGCGCTCCCACGGTCAAGCGGGTCGTGCGCGAGATCCAGTCCCTGCTGCGGTCGGTGTCCGCGGCCGGCGACATCATCGACGCGGCGGACACGCTCGCCGCCAGCCATCCGGAACTCGCCGAGTTCCTCCGGGTCTACGGAGCCGGCCGCACCTCCGACGCGGTCGCCCACTACGAGGCCCACCAGAACTGACCGCGCGAGCGACGACGGGGGACGGGCACAGCGATGGGTGAGGTCTTCGCCGGCCGGTACGAACTGGTCGACCCGATCGGACGGGGCGGCGCCGGCGCCGTCTGGCGGACCTGGGACCACCGCCGTCGCCGGTACGTCGCCGCGAAGGTCCTCCTCCAGGGTGACGCCCACACCCTGCTGCGCTTCGTGCGCGAGCAGGCCCTGCGGATCGATCACCCCCACGTCCTGGCCCCGGCCAGTTGGGCGGCGGACGACGACAAGGTCCTGTTCACCATGGACCTCGTCGGCGGCGGTTCCCTGGCCCATGTGATCGGGGACTACGGACCGCTGCCGCCCCGCTTCGTGTGCACCCTGCTCGACCAGCTCCTCTCGGGGCTGGCGGCGGTGCACGCGGAGGGCGTCGTCCACCGCGACATCAAACCGGCCAACATCCTGATGGAGGCGACCGGGACGGGCCGACCCCACCTGCGGCTGTCCGACTTCGGTATCTCGATGCGCAAGGGTGAGCCCCGCCTCACCGACACCCACGTCGTCGTGGGAACGCCGGGGTACTTCGCCCCCGAGCAAATGCTGGGCGCCGAGCCGGACTTCCCCGCCGACCTCTTCGCCGTCGGTCTGGTCGCGCTGTACTTGCTGCAAGGGAGCAGGCCCGATGCCCGGGAGCTCGTCGAGCACTTCCTGACCCGGGGAACACCCGTCGCACCCGAGGGCGTCCCCGCAGCCCTGTGGGGCGTCATCGCGAACCTCCTGCACCCGAACCCGGAGAAGCGGTTCCGGACCGCCACAGGGGCCCGCAAGGCCCTTGCCGAGGCCGTCGAGCTGCTGCCGCCGGCTCCGCCGGACGAAGAACCCGTCGACGTGTTCGACCAACTCGGGCCGCTCCCGGCCGGTTTCGGCCCCCTCGGGCCCGAAACCCCCCAGAGTCCGGGAGCGCCCCACACTCCACAGACACCGCGGACCGCGCCGCCCCCGGTCGCCGTCACCCCCGAAGCCGCCCCGACCCCGACCCCTGCCCCGCCGCACCCGGTGTTCGGACCCCCGGTGGGCTACGGCCCCTCGGAGACCGGGAGCTTCCACCTCCCCCCGCCCGCCGCGCCACCTCAACCGCCGCGGGGCCGCCGCGGGATCACCCCGCCCCCGCGCCGCGTCACGGCCGCCGTTCTCACCGCAGCCCTGCTCTGCTTCGCGGTCGGCACCTGGGCACTGACCCGGATCTAGCGGGTGTCCGACGAGAGAGGTCCACCACTAGCCGCCGGGCCTCGCGGCACCGCTGCGCCGGGCCAGCAGGAACCAGCCTCCGAGCCCGAGCAGCAGCAGCGCCCCGGTGCCGAAGCCCGCGCCCGCCACCACCCGCAGCACCGAGCGGTCGGCCTCCGCCGCGACGGCCTCCGGACCGGTGAGCCCCTCCTTCGCGGCGCTCCGGTCGGCGGGTCCCACCCCGAACCCGGCCGCGTCCAGGCTCTCCCGGTACGCGGGCGCCTTCCCCGGGGCGCCGATGACGTCCATCCGCAGCGTCAGCGGCACCGGCGTCGCGTCCCGCGTGAACTCCGCCACCTTCCCGCCCAGCGTGACCGCGAGGTAGTACCAGCCGGCCACTCCCGTCCCGCGCTCCTCGGCGTCGTCCGCGTAGCGGTTCTCGTACGCCACCGGCGCCGTCTTCGGAAGCGTGACGGCCGCCTGCTTCCCGTCGTAGGAGGTGTCCTTGGAGTCGACGAGGCCCCGGTACGGGGTGTACAGCGAGACGGTGAGCCCGCCGGCGGCGGAGCCGTACGGCTTGGTCATCTCGGCGGCCGCGATCTCCGCGCCGATCCCCAACTGCTGTCCCCAGTCAAGCGGGACGCGGTAGTACCGGGTCTGCCCGGGCCGCAGGTCGTCGCGCCACACCCCGCTGCCCACGGCGCGCGCGTCGTTGAAGCCGGTCCCGCCGGTACGGGCCACCGCTTCCGTACCCGGCAGCGTCGGCGAGGCCGAGGGCCACACACTGGGCGCGACCGTGGGCGCGGCGCCGCCCAGGCCGGGCTCGCGTCGGACCAGGAGTTCCACCGGCCAGGGCCCCTGGGCGGAGTCCTTGGCCGCGGTCCGGGTCACCTTGGCGTAGTAGATGCCGGCCGCCTGGCAATCGGCGTCCTCCCGGACCCGGCGGACGGCCGCCGCCGCGATCGGGACGGGGTCGTAACCGAAGCCCGCGCGGCCCGGGTTGGGGCAGCGCCGGCCCTCCTTCGTCATGACCTCGACCTCGATGCCGTCGCTGTTGCCCACCTTGGCGCCCTTGGCGGGCCGGACCACGGCGGAGACGTAGACATCGGACGTGTCGTCGAGGGTCAGCCGGTAGAAGCGTTCGCCGGGGGAGACGGTGTCCTCGTAGAACGTCCCGGGCTCCAGCAGCGGGGCGTCCGCGCTGGAGGGTTTGCCCCGCACGGTCCGGGCCCCGTCGGCCGCGCGGTACTCCGGCAGCGGCCCCGGCGCGGCTCCGGCCGCGAACGCGGCCCCCGACGCCCCGATCCCGATCCCCGGCGCCGCCCCGACCGCCAACCCCACGGCCACCGCCCCGACCAGCACCGTTCTCCGTACCCGGCCCCTCACGCGCACCCACACCCCGGATTCACTCCCGCAAGCCCGAACTTTGCGTACCGCAACTTTTCCCCCCGGAACAGCACAAAGCCCCGGCAGCAGCGGCAGCCGGGGCCTTATGGGAAACGGTGGGTCTCACACGCCGGAACCAGAAGGCACGGAGTCGGTTGCCTCCGTCCACAGGTCCTGCTCGGCGCGGTCCGCCTGGATCTGGCGGTACACGAGGAGCCCGCCGATGGCGGCCAGTGCGACCAGGAGCAGCTTCTTCACCGCGCGACCTCGTCTTTCGTTGACGTTGGGTACTTCTGACGGCCAACAATACACACCGACCGATACCGATCGGTTATCTGAGGTCCCTCCTCCGGCGTCACCCGACCGGCCCAACGAGGAGGCCCCCGGCGCACCCGAAGCCCCGGCCGCACAACGCGAAGACCCCCGACCGTGATCGGTCGGGGGTCTTCCACACTGTGGGGCTAACAGGATTTGAACCTGTGGCCTCATCCTTATCAGGGATGCGCTCTAACCAACTGAGCTATAGCCCCATCCGCGCTGCGCGCTGACTCCTGAAGGTTAGCGCACAGACCCGGCAGGTCCCAAATCCGTTCCGCAGGGGCGTCCCCGCAGGTCAGTCAGGCTCACTCGTCCTCGGCGAGCGTGAGCTCCACACCGCCCACGAACCCGGCGGAGACGTTGTAGATGAACGCGCCCAGCGTCGCGAGCGCCGTCGCGAGCACCACGTCGATCACCGCGATCACCGAAGTGAAGATCAGTACGCGCGGCAGCGACAGGAACGACTGGAGGTCGAAGCCGTTGCTCTCGTTGGACCCGGTCGCCTCGCTGATCGTGCCGCCGACGGTCGAGAAGACGCCCATCGCGTCCATGACCATCCACAGCACCACGGCCGCCACGACCGTGCAGATGCCCAGCGCGATCGACAGCAGGAAGCTGACCTTCATCACCGACCAGGGGTCGGCCTTCGCCACCCGCAGCCGCGCCTTGCGCGTGCGGGGCGCCGTACGGACCCCCGGGCGCGCCGTCCGCTGCGCGCCCGGACCGGTGGGCGCCGTGTACGCCGCCGGCGGCTTGTACGGCTGCGCGCCCGGATCCTGGCCCGCGCCGCCCTTCGGCTTGGGCTTCGGCCCTCGGGTGTCCGTCACCGTGCTCCCCCTGCCCTTCGCGGCGGCGCCTCCGCCTTCCGAGTCCGCGGCGGGGCCACGGGCACCGTTCGCTCCAGTCTTGGCCGGTCCGGCGCCCGTGGCTCCACTCACGACTTACTCCTCGTGCTCCCCAGCCGAAGGCTGCGTGCCCTCGGCGGCCTCAACGGCCTGTCCTTCGGCTTCCTCGGTCACCGACGGGTTCTCGTCGTCGACCTCGTCGGCATCCTGACCGGCCTCGGCGTTGCGCGCGATACCCACCACGGCGTCCCGCTTGCCCAGGTTGATCAGCTGGACGCCCATGGTGTCACGGCCGGTCTCCCGGACTTCATTGACGCGCGTACGAATCACACCACCGCTGAGCGTGATCGCGAGAATCTCGTCCGTTTCGTCGACCACCAGCGCGCCGACGAGCGAACCGCGGTCCTCCACGATCTTCGCCGCCTTGATGCCCAGACCACCACGGCCCTGGACGCGGTACTCGTCCACCGGCGTCCGCTTGGCGTAGCCGCCGTCGGTCGCGGTGAAGACGAAGGTACCCGGCCGGACCACGCTCATGGAGAGCAGTTCGTCGCCTCCGCGGAAGCTCATGCCCTTCACACCGGAGGTGGCACGGCCCATCGGACGCAGCGCCTCGTCGGTCGCGGTGAAGCGGATCGACTGCGCCTTCTTGCTGATGAGCAGCAGGTCGTCCTCGGCGGACACCAACTCGGCCCCGATCAGCTCGTCGGCGGTACCGTCGCCGCCGTCGGCGCCCGTCTCACGGAGGTTGATGGCGATGACACCACCCGAACGGGGGGAGTCGTAGTCCTTGAGCGCCGTCTTCTTCACCAGGCCGCCCTTGGTGGCCAGGATCAGGTACGGCGCCGCCTCGTAGTCGCGGATCGCGAGGATCTGGGCGATCTTCTCGTCCGGCTGGAAGGCCAGCAGGTTCGCGACGTGCTGACCGCGCGCGTCGCGACCGGCGTCCGGGAGCTCGTACGCCTTGGACCGGTAGACCCGGCCCTTGTTGGTGAAGAACAGCAGCCAGTGGTGCGTGGTGGACACGAAGAAGTGGTCGACCAGGTCGTCCTGCTTCAGCTTCGTGCCGCGCACGCCCTTGCCGCCGCGCTTCTGCGAGCGGTAGTCCTCGGTCTTGGTGCGCTTGACGTAACCGCCGTGCGTGATCGTGACGACGATGTCCTCTTCGGCGATCAGGTCCTCGATGGACATGTCACCGTCGAAGGGCACCAGCTTGGAGCGCCGGTCGTCGCCGAACTTCTCGACGATGGCCGCCAGTTCCTCGCTGACGATGGAGCGCTGACGCGACTCGGAGGCGAGGATCGCGTTGTACTCGTTGATCTTCGCCTGGAGCTCGTCGTGCTCGGCGACGATCTTCTGCCGCTCCAGCGCGGCGAGGCGGCGCAGCTGCATCTCCAGGATCGCGTTCGCCTGGATCTCGTCGATCTCCAGCAGGCCCATCAGGCCCTCGCGCGCGATCTCGACCGTGTTGCTGCGCCGGATCAGCGCGATGACCTCGTCGATCGCGTCCAGCGCCTTGAGCAGACCGCGCAGGATGTGCGCGCGCTCCTCCGCCTTGCGCAGGCGGAAACGGGTGCGCCGGACGATGACCTCGATCTGGTGCTGCACCCAGTGGCGGATGAACGCGTCGATCGACAGGGTGCGCGGCACCCCGTCCACCAGCGCCAGCATGTTCGCGCCGAAGTTCGTCTGGAGGTCGGTGTGCTTGTACAGGTTGTTCAGCACGACCTTGGCGACCGCGTCCCGCTTGAGGACGATGACCAGACGCTGGCCGGTCCGCGAGGAGGTCTCGTCGCGGACGTCGGCGATACCGCCGACCTTTCCGTCCTTGACCAGGTCGGCGATCTTCTGCGCGAGGTTGTCGGGGTTGGTCTGGTACGGGAGTTCGGTGACCACCAGGCACTGGCGGTTCTGGATCTCCTCGACCTCGACCACCGCGCGCATCGTGATGGAGCCGCGACCGGTCCGGTACGCCTCCTCGATGCCCTTGCGGCCCACGACGAGGGCGCCGGACGGGAAGTCGGGGCCCTTGATCCGCTCGATGAGAGCGTCCTGGAGCTCCTCGTGCGAGGCGTCCGGGTGTTCCAGCGCCCACTGGGCGCCGGCCGCGACCTCGCGCAGGTTGTGCGGCGGGATGTTGGTCGCCATGCCGACCGCGATCCCGGCGCTGCCGTTGACCAGCAGGTTCGGGAAGCGGGCCGGGAGGACCGTCGGCTCCTGGTTGCGGCCGTCGTAGTTGTCCGTGAAGTCGACGGTCTCCTCGTCGATGTCCCGGAGCATCTCCATGGCCTGCGGCATCAGCTTGCACTCGGTGTAGCGCATGGCCGCGGCCGGGTCGTTGCCCGGCGAGCCGAAGTTGCCGTTGCTGTCCACCAGCGGCATCCGCATCGACCACGGTTGGGCCAGGCGGACCAGGGCGTCGTAGATCGAGGAGTCGCCGTGCGGGTGGTAGGTGCCCATGACGTCGCCGACGACGCGGGCGCACTTGTAGAAGCCCTTCTCGGGCCGGTAGCCGCCGTCGTACATCGCGTACAGCACGCGACGGTGGACGGGCTTGAGTCCGTCCCGTACGTCGGGCAGGGCGCGGGAGACGATGACGGACATCGCGTAGTCGAGGTAGGAGCGCTGCATCTCCGTCTCGAGCCCGACGGGCTCGATGCGCAGCTGCTGGTCTTCCTCTTCGGTGTTCTCGGCGGTCGGGGTGGTTTCGTCGGCCATTGCTGGTCAGAAGTCCTTTCAGGCAGTCAGCTGAGCCGACTCAGATGTCGAGGAAGCGGACGTCCTTGGCGTTGCGCTGGATGAAGGAGCGTCGGGCTTCGACGTCCTCACCCATCAGCACCGAGAACAGGTCGTCGGCCTGCGCGGCGTCGTCCAGGGTGACCTGGCCGAGCACGCGGTGGTCCACGTCCATGGTGGTGACGCGCAGTTCCTCGGCGTTCATCTCGCCCAGACCCTTGAAGCGCTGGATGGAGTCTTCCTTGATCCGCTTGCCCTGCCCCTTGCCGTGCTCGACCAGGGCGTCGCGCTCGCGGTCCGAGTAGGCGTACTCGAAGTCGTCCCGACCCCACTTGATCTTGTACAGCGGGGGACGCGACAGGTAGACGTGCCCGGCCTCGACCAGCGGACGCATGAAGCGGAAGAGGAAGGTCAGCAGCAGGGTGTTGATGTGCTGGCCGTCGACGTCGGCGTCCGCCATCAGGATGATCTTGTGATAGCGGAGCTTCTCGATGTCGAAGTCCTCGTGCACACCGGTTCCGAAGGCACTGATCAGCGCCTGGACCTCGGTGTTCTGGAGGATCTTGTCGATACGGGCCTTCTCGACGTTCAGGATCTTGCCGCGGATCGGCAGGATGGCCTGGTACATCGGGTTGCGGCCGGACTTCGCGGAGCCGCCGGCCGAGTCGCCCTCGACGATGAAGATCTCGCACTTGGTCGGGTCGTTCGACTGGCAGTCGGACAGCTTGCCGGGCAGCGAGGCGCTCTCCAGCAGGCCCTTGCGACGGGTGAGGTCGCGGGCCTTGCGGGCCGCGACGCGGGCCGTGGCCGCCTGGATCGACTTGCGGATGATGTCCGCCGCCTCGACCGGGTTGCGGTCGAACCAGTCGTTCAGGTGCTCGTGGACGACCTTCTGGACGAAGGTCTTCGCCTCGGTGTTGCCCAGCTTGGTCTTCGTCTGGCCCTCGAACTGGGGCTCGCCCAGCTTGACCGAGATGATCGCCGTCAGACCCTCGCGGATGTCCTCGCCGGCGAGGTTGTCGTCCTTCTCGCGCAGCAGCTTCTTGTCGCGGGCGTAACGGTTGACCAGACCCGTCAGCGCGGCGCGGAAGCCCTCTTCGTGGGTACCGCCCTCGTGCGTGTGGATCGTGTTCGCGAAGGAGTAGACACCCTCGGTGTACTGCGAGTTCCACTGCATCGCGATCTCGACCGAGAGCATGCGCTCCTTGTCCTCGGCCTCGACGTCGATGACGGTCGGGTGGATCAGCTCGCCCTTGCGCGAGTTGAGGTACTTCACGAAGTCGACGATGCCGCCCTCGTAGTAGTACTTCACCGTGCGCGCCGTCGGCTCGGCCGCGTCCGCCTCCGGGTCGTCCGCGCCGACCGTCGCCTTGGCGGACTCGCGCTCGTCGGTCAGCGTCAGGGTCAGGCCCTTGTTGAGGAAGGCCATCTCCTGGAAGCGCCGTGAGAGCGTCTCGAAGGAGTACTCGGTCGTCTCGAAGATGTCCGGGTCGGCCCAGAAGGTGACCGACGTACCGTGCTGGTCGGTCTCCTCGTTCTTGGCGAGCGGGGCCGTCGGGGCGCCGAGCTTGTAGTCCTGGCTCCAGCGGAAGCCGTCCCGCTTGACCTCGACCGCGACCTTCGTCGACAGCGCGTTCACGACGGAGACGCCGACGCCGTGCAGACCGCCGGAGACGGCGTAGCCGCCGCCGCCGAACTTGCCGCCCGCGTGCAGGACCGTCAGCACGACCTCCAGCGCCGGCTTGCCCTCGGAGGGCACGATGTCGACGGGGATGCCGCGGCCGTTGTCGACCACGCGCACGCCGCCGTCGGCGAGGATCGTGACGTCGATGGTGTCCGCGTGCCCGGCCAGGGCCTCGTCGACGGAGTTGTCGACGACCTCGTAGACGAGGTGGTGCAGGCCACGCTCACCGGTCGAGCCGATGTACATGCCGGGCCGCTTGCGGACCGCGTCCAGACCTTCGAGGACCTGGATGTTGCTGCCGGTGTAAGAGGACTCACCGGCCTCGCCGCCGGCGGTGGACTCGTTCTTCTCGTTGGGGTTGCCGGAATCGGCCACGAAGCGCCCTTTCTGGCACAGCACAGGCCGTACTCCGGGCCAGCAGGCATGCAAGCAGGAGCGGCTGCGTCGATCTGCGTTGTCAGCGTTTGTCAGCGGATCCCGCAAGCGGGCGGGATTCGCTTCAGTCTACCGGTACCACGGACATGAATGGGGGTTTGCCGGTACCTGAGTCCGCATGTGCCGCCCTGAACCTCCTCTCTCCGACTCCCCATATCCGGGGAGGGGCCCAAAGAGGCTCACACGGGCATTGAGCGCTTCGGCCTGTCAACCTCTCACTACCGTGAGGGACACCACCCGCGGCGGCGCACCGGGGCGGGGCCGCGACCCGGCCGAAACCGTCCCGTCGCCGGCCCGTGATCAACATGCCGCAGGGCGGGCGCGACGCACCGCTCAGCGGGCGTGCGGGAGCGCGTCCGGGAGGGGACGGGAGGGGCGAGGAGGGTTTCCGGCGCGGTTCCGGAAGGGTCCGGAGGGATCGGGGGGACTTCGGGGACTTCGGGGGGATCCGGAGGTCCGGGGGAGTCAGCCGTACGTATCGCCCGGGCCGGTGCCGCCCGGCACCCGCCACGGCCCGTACTGCTTCGGCCGGCCGCCGGGGCCGTGCACCTTGATCATCTGTACGGTGCCCTGCCCCAGCTCCGCGTTCAGCCGGGCGACCAGCTGCGGCGCCAGCAGTTTCAGCTGCGCCGCCCACGCCGAGGAATCGCACCGGACCACCAGCTCGCGGTCCTCGTAGCGCTCGGGCACGCAGTGCGTGGCGATCTCCGGGCCGACGATCTCGGGCCAGCGCTCCATCACGCCGGCCACCGCCATCGGCATCTCCCAGCCGTGCTCCGTCCGCAGCCGGGCCAGCGCCGCCATCAGCGGCATCGGGTCCCGGCCGTCGGCGCGTGCGCCGGACCGCAGCCCCGGCTGCCGGTGCTTCTTGCCCGGCGCCGCGTTGCCCCGCGCCCGGGCCTGCTCACGCGCCGCCGCCAACGCCTGTCGTGCCAGGTCCACCCCGGACAGCGGCGGGGCCTTGCGCTCCGGGTGCTCGTCTCGATCGCTCACAGCAGGGTCACCTCACCGCCGGACACCCCGAACCGCACCCCCGCCAACACGTCCGGAACGTCATCGTCCACAGCCGCCGTCACCAGCACCTGCTCTCCCGGGGCCACCAGCTCCGCCAGCCGTTCCCGGCGCCGCGCGTCCAGTTCCGCGAACACGTCGTCCAGGATCAGCACCGGCTCGTCGCCCTCCGCGCGCAGCAGCTCGTACGAGGCCAGCCGCAGCGCGAGCGCGTACGACCAGGACTCGCCGTGGCTCGCGTACCCCTTGGCCGGCAGCTCGCCGAGCCGCAGCAGCACGTCGTCGCGGTGCGGGCCCACCAGCGTCACGCCCCGCTCGATCTCCTGCTTGCGGACCTCCGCCAGGGCCGCCAGCAGCACCTCGTACAGCGCCTCCCGGGTGCGCGCCGCTCCGCTGTCCACGGCCTCGCCCGCCGAGGACCGGTACGCCAGCCCCAGCGGGCCACCGCCCGGCGCGAGTTGCTCGTACGCCTTGTCCGCCAGCGGCAGCAGGGTCGCGATCAGGTCCAGCCGCTGCGCCAGCAGCTCCGCGCCCGCCCGCGCGAGGTGTTGGTCCCATACGTCGAGGGTCGAGAGGTCCATGGAACGTCCGCCGTGCCGGCGGGCCATCGCCGCCGACTTCAGCAGGGTGTTGCGCTGCTTGAGGACCCGCTCGTAGTCCGAGCGGACCGCGGCCATCCGCGGTGAGCGGGCCGTGACGAGCTCGTCCAGGAAGCGGCGCCGCTCACCCGGGTCGCCCTTCACCAGCGCCAGGTCCTCCGGCGCGAACAGCACCGTACGGACGATGCCCAGCACGTCGCGCGGTCTGACCTGCGAGGACCGGTTGATCCGGGCGCGGTTCGCACGCCCGGGGTTCAGCTCCAGCTCGATGAGCTGCCGGCGTTCGCCCTGCGCCACGGCCGCGCGGATGATCGCCCGGTCGGCGCCCATCCGCACCAGCGGGGCGTCCGAGGAGACCCGGTGGCTGCCCAGCGTCGCAAGGTAGCCGATCGCCTCGACGAGGTTGGTCTTGCCCTGGCCGTTGGGGCCCACGAACGCGGTGACGCCCGGACCGAGGGGAACCTCGGCCCGGGCGTACGAGCGGAAGTCGGCCAGTGAGAGATGCGAGACGTGCATTCGGCGCCGACCTCCCCCGGCTTCCTGCTGCTTGCTGTGGTGCTGGTGTGTTGCTGCGGTGCTGTCTTGCGGGGTGCCTGTGGCGCCGTGTGCGGGTTACTTCTTCTCGACCGCGTGGCCGCCGAACTGGTTGCGCAGCGCGGCGATCATCTTCATCTGCGGGGAGTCGTCCTGGCGGGACGCGAACCGGGCGAACAGCGAGGCGGTGATGGCGGGCAGCGGAACGGCGTTGTCGATCGCCGCCTCGACCGTCCAGCGGCCCTCGCCCGAGTCCTGCGCGAAGCCGCGCAGCTTCTCCAGGTGCTCGTCCTCGTCCAGCGCGTTCACGGCGAGGTCCAGCAGCCAGGAACGGATGACCGTGCCCTCCTGCCAGGACCGGAACACCTCGCGGACGTCGGTGACCGAGTCGACCTTCTCCAGCAGCTCCCAGCCCTCGGCGTACGCCTGCATCATGGCGTACTCGATGCCGTTGTGGACCATCTTCGCGAAGTGGCCGGCGCCCACCTTGCCCGCGTGCACGGCGCCGAACTCGCCCTCCGGCTTGAGGGCGTCGAAGATCGGCTGCACGGCGGCGACGTGCTCCTTCTCACCGCCGTACATCAGCGCATAGCCGTTCTCCAGGCCCCACACGCCGCCCGAGACACCGCAGTCGACGAAGCCGATGCCCTTGGCGGCCAGCTCCTCGGCGTGCTTCTCGTCATCGGTCCAGCGCGAGTTGCCGCCGTCGACGACGATGTCGCCGGGCGAGAGCAACTCGCCCAACTCGTCGACGGTGGACTGCGTCGCCGCACCGGCCGGGACCATCACCCACACCACGCGGGGGGCCTGCAGGCCGTCCACAAGTTCCCGCAGGCTGTGGACATCCGCGAGGTCCGGGTTGCGGTCGTATCCGATGACGGTGTGGCCTGCGCGGCGGATGCGCTCGCGCATGTTGCCGCCCATCTTGCCGAGACCGATGAGACCAAGCTCCATCAGGTGCTTCCTTAAGCGTTGTGGCCGTCTGTGCCGGGCTCCCCGGGATCCGGGGCCGTCCCCGGATCCGAGCCTACGCCGGGCCGTCGGGCGGTACCCCACCCAACGTGCCGGGTACGCCGTCGGGCCCGGTCCGCGCGCTCGCGAGACCGGGCCCGACGGGACGGCTCAGCCGGACAGGCGCACCGGCATGATCAGGTACTTGTAGGCCTCGTCCGCCTCGGCGTCCACCGCGGGACGGCCGCTGAGCAGTGCGGGCTTGGTGGAGGTGGTGAAGCTCAGCTGGGCGGCGGGCGAGTCGATCGCGCTGAGGCCGTCGAGCAGGAACGTGGGGTTGAAGGCGATCGAGATGTCGTCGCCCTCCAGCTTCGCGTCGACGCGTTCCACAGCCTGTGCATCGTCGCTGGAGCCGGCTTCCAGGATCAGCACGCCCTGCTCGAAGCTCAGGCGGACCGGGGTGTTGCGCTCGGCGACGAGGGCCACGCGCTTGACGGCCTCGACGAACGGGGCGGTCTCGATCACGGCGATGGAGTTGAACTCCGTCGGGAAGAGCGTGCGGTACTTGGGCAGGTCGCCTTCGAGCAGGCGGGTCGTGGTGCGGCGGCCCGCGCCCTCGAAGCCGATGAGGCCCTCGCCCGCGCCGGAGCCGGAGAGCGCGAGGGTGACGGTGTCACCGCTGGTCAGGGACTTGGCGGTGTCCAGGAGCGTCTTCGCGGGGACCAGGGCCACGGCGGAGGCGTCGGGGTTCTCCGGCTTCCACAGGAACTCGCGGACCGCGAAGCGGTAGCGGTCGGTGGAGGCGAGGGTGACCCGGTCGCCCTCGATCTCGATGCGGACGCCGGTCAGCACGGGCAGGGTGTCGTCACGGCCGGCGGCGATGGCGACCTGGGCGGCGGCGGACGCGAAGACCTCGCCGGGAACGGTGCCGGTCGCGGTCGGCATCTGCGGCAGCGCCGGGTACTCCTCCACAGGCAGGGTGTGGAGGGTGAAGCGGGAGGAGCCGCAGACCACGGTCGCCCGTACACCGTCTGTGGAAATCTCCACCGGGCGGTTGGGGAGGGCGCGGCAGATGTCGGCGAGGAGCCGGCCGGAGACGAGGACCGTGCCGTCCTCCTCGACATCGGCCTCGACGGAGACGCGGGCCGAGACCTCGTAGTCGAAGCCGGAGAGGGACAGCGTGCCGTCCTCGGCCTTGAGCAGCAGGCCCGCGAGCACGGGCACCGGCGGCCGGGCCGGGAGGCTGCGGGCAGCCCAGGCCACCGCCTCCGCGAGTACGTCGCGCTCCACCCGGATCTTCACCGGAACCGCCTCCTGCTGTTGCTCGCTCGTCTGCCGGCTTTCGTCGTCGGCTCCCGGCCCGGGTTCTCGACGGACCGAGGCCGCGGTGCCGGGAACCAGTCTGACGTACGGCGCCGACAGTCGGTGCTGCCGGCGGTCAAGTCGGGAGCACGGCGTCGGGGCGGCCGGACGACGAGTTGTGCACAGGACCTGCTTGAAAACCGAATCCGGCCTAAATCTCTATGGGGGTAGTAGTAGGGCCTGTGGAAACGGTGGATAAGCCCGTCTTCGCAGGTCAGCCCCGGTTTTTTATCCCCACACCCTGTGGGCGGCACCGGTGGACAACACGGTGTCTCTGTGGAGAACGAAAAGTTCTGCACAGGCCGTCCCCAGACGACCCCCACTACTCCACAGGTGTGTCCCCAGCTTTTCCCCAGTACTCCACAGACCAAACATCGGTCTGCGTGTGACGGCTTTCACTCGGGGCGGTGATGGAGGTGTCCGGGTTGCCGAACAGTGGACAACGGTGTGGAGAAGTCAGCGCATCCTGTGCACAGGATGCGGGAACCTGTGAGTGGGCGGTGGACAGAGCGGTGGACGGCCCTGTGGACGATTTTTCTGTCCACAGGCTGTGGACAGCAGTTGTGCACAATTCCACAGGCGCCTGAACTGGCCTGATGACCTCTCACCCGGCACACCTGTGGACAGATTGTGGGCGACCGAACCCTTCCCCAGGGTGTGGACGGAAGAAAGTGGCCCAATCTGTGGATGAGTTGGCCCGCAGGGGGCGTATTCGAACAGAGCAACAGCGCGCGCACGAAGAAGGGCGCCCCCGGTTCGAGCCGGAAGCGCCCCTGTAGACGAGCGTGGGAGGGCCGTGAGAGGGCGTGGCAGGGTGTGCCAAGGCGTGCCGAGGCCCCGAAGTGCCTTCCTCGGGGCGGCCACACACGGGCCCGGAAGCCCGGCTCAGCCGTTCTTGATGCGGTTGGTGAGTTCCGTGACCTGGTTGTAGATCGAGCGCCGTTCCGCCATCAGGGCCCGGATCTTGCGGTCCGCGTGCATGACGGTGGTGTGGTCCCGGCCGCCGAACTGGGCCCCGATCTTCGGCAGGGAGAGGTCCGTGAGCTCCCGGCACAGGTACATGGCGATCTGCCGGGCCGTGACCAGGACGCGGCTGCGCGAGGAGCCGCACAGGTCGTCCACGGTGAGACCGAAGTAGTCGGCGGTGGCGGCCATGATGTCCGAGGCGGTGATCTCCGGCGCGCTGTCCTCGCCGCCGGGGATCAGGTTCTTCAGCACGTCCTCCGTCAGACCGAGGTCCACCGGCTGCCGGTTGAGGCTCGCGAACGCCGTGACGCGGATCAGCGCCCCCTCCAACTCGCGGATGTTGCGCGAGATGCGGGAGGCGATGAACTCCAGTACCTCCGGCGGGGCGTTGAGCTGCTCCTGGACCGCCTTCTTGCGCAGGATCGCGATCCTGGTCTCCAACTCGGGCGGCTGGACGTCGGTGATCAGACCCCACTCGAAGCGGTTGCGGAGCCGGTCCTCCAGGGTGACGAGCTGCTTGGGCGGCCGGTCGGAGGACAGCACGATCTGCTTGTTGGCGTTGTGGAGGGTGTTGAAGGTGTGGAAGAACTCCTCCTGCGTCGACTCCTTGCTCGCCAGGAACTGGATGTCGTCGACGAGCAGGATGTCCATCTCGCGGTAACGCTTGCGGAACGCGTCGCCCTTGCCGTCGCGGATCGAGTTGATGAACTCGTTGGTGAACTCCTCGGAGCTCACGTACCGCACCCGGGTGCCCGGGTAGAGGCTGCGCGCGTAATGCCCGATGGCGTGCAGCAGGTGCGTCTTGCCGAGGCCCGACTCCCCGTAGATGAAGAGGGGGTTGTACGCCTTGGCCGGTGCCTCGGCGACGGCCACCGCGGCGGCGTGTGCGAAGCGGTTCGAGGCACCGATGACGAAGGTGTCGAAGAGGTACTTGGGGTTCAGCCGGGCGGTCGGCTCCAGCGGGCCCGAGGTCGAGCCGCCGGACGGGGCCGGGGGCGCGGGGCGGTGGGGGGCCGGCCGCGGGGCGGGCTGGTCGTACTGCTGCTGCTCGTATTGGTGCTGCTGGTGTTGCTGCTTCTCGTACGGGGACTGCTCGTACTGCTGCTGGTCGAAGGAGCCCTGCTCGTAGGAACCCTTCTCGTAACCGCCCGGCTCCGACTGCTGGAGGTAGCCGGGCTGCGGGGAGGCGTAGGGGTCCCGCTCCGGGAAACCGCCGAGACGCTGCTGCTGCCAGCCGTAGTCGTCCTGCTGGCCGCCGCGGGGCCAGGAGCCGGGCTCGGGACGCTGTTGCTGGTAGTCCGGGTAGGCGGGGCGCGCCGTGGGCAGCCGTTCGTCGTCGGCGCCGCCGGGCCCGGTGTGCCCGCCGGGCCGCTGGCCGCCGTAGGGCTCGTAGGACTCGCGCTGCTGCCCGGAGGGCGCCGGCGGCGTCGGCTCACCCGCGGAGTCGTCCACGGTGATCGCGATCCGGATGGGCCGGCCGCACTCGCGGCTGAGCGCGTCGCTGATCAGCGGGGCGAGCCGGCCCTCCAGGACGCGCTTGCCCCATTCATTGGGGACGGCGAGCAGAGCGGTGTCCGCGACGAGGGCCAGGGGCTGGCAGCGCTCGACCCATTGCTTGTCCTTGGGCTCGATGCCCGGCTGCCCCTCCCCCAGGAGTACGTCGAGCACGCGTGGCCACACTGCGGCAAGATCGGCAGGTACGTCAGCCACAGAGCACGCTCTCTCACAGGTCCCGGTTCCACGAATGTGTGGTTCTTTGGGACGGTCGGGACAAAAAATCCGGGATCAGACAACGGTAGTCAGGCCGGTGGGTACGGTTCAAGTCGTTGTCCACAGCCTGTGCACAGTGTGCGGCAGCGAGAGCTCGGTTTGACCGGATGGCGTAGCCGCGCGTACCGTAACGAGGTCGAGTTGTCGATGGCTGCTGCCGCCTGCCTACCGATGGGCGAAGATCACTGGTTGTGATCATGTAGCGGTGCCACTCGGGCGAACACGCGAGTTTCCTTCGTGGGCGCACGGTGACAGCCAGGCGATGTCCCGCCACAACGATTCATTCTCTGGAGCCCCCGAGTGAGCAAGCGCACCTTCCAGCCGAACAACCGCCGTCGTGCCAAGACCCACGGCTTCCGCCTGCGGATGCGTACCCGCGCCGGTCGCGCCATCCTGGCGAACCGCCGCAGCAAGGGCCGCAGCGCCCTGTCCGCGTAACACGCGCGGGTCGTGACGTCGTGCTGTCTCCCGAAAATCGGCTGAGGCGGCGCGAGGACTTCGCGAGCGCGGTACGACGAGGGCGCCGGGCCGGTCGCCCGCTCCTCGTCGTCCACCTACGTACAAGCGGTGCAACGGACCCGCACGAGCCGGGGGAGATCGATCCCTCGACGCGTGCGGGTTTCGTCGTCAGCAAGGCTGTCGGCAACGCCGTCGTACGGAACCGGGTCAAGCGCCGTCTGCGCCATCTCGTCCGGGAGCGGCTGTCCCGCCTGCCCGCCGGTAGCCTGGTGGTGGTGCGGGCTTTGCCCGGTGCGGGTGACGCCGGCCTCGACGAGCTGGCCCGTGACCTGGACGTCGCTCTGGAGCGGCTCCTGGGAGGCGCGGCTCGATGAAGTACCCGCTGCTCGCTTTGATCAAGCTGTACCAGTGGACGATCAGTCCGCTGCTCGGACCGGTGTGCCGGTACTACCCGTCGTGCTCGCACTACGGGTACACGGCCATCGACCGGCATGGTGCGGTGAAGGGGACGGTTCTTACCGCTTGGCGGATCCTGCGGTGCAATCCGTGGACCCCGGGCGGTGTGGATCATGTCCCACCCCGGAAACGCCCGCGTTGGCACGAGCAGCTGCGCAGTGCGTTGCGTAGATCTCGCAATGCTCAAGGAGCCTGATTAGTGGACACGATTGCCAGTCTGTTCAGTTTCATCACCACACCCGTCTCGTGGGTCATCGTCCAGTTCCACTCGCTGTACGGCGCGATCTTCGGCCCGAACAGCGGATGGGCCTGGGGCCTGTCCATCGTGTCCCTGGTGGTCTTGATCCGCATCTGCTTGATCCCGCTCTTCGTGAAGCAGATCAAGGCGACGCGTGGCATGCAGGCGCTCCAGCCGAAGATGAAGGCGATCCAGGAGCGCTACAAGAACGACAAGCAGCGCCAGTCCGAAGAGATGATGAAGCTGTACAAGGAGACGGGTACCAACCCGCTCTCCTCGTGCCTGCCCATCCTGGCGCAGTCCCCGTTCTTCTTCGCGCTGTACCACGTGCTCTCGGCCATCGCCAACGGCAAGACGATCGGCGTCATCAACCAGTCGCTGCTGGAGAGCGCGCGGCAGGCGCACATCTTCGGTGCCCCGCTGGCCGCGAAGTTCACGGACAGCTCGGAAAAGGTCGCCGCGCTCGGCGCCTCCCTGACCGACGTCCGCGTCGTGACCGCGGTCATGATCGTCATGATGTCGCTGTCGCAGTTCTACACGCAGCGCCAGCTGATGCAGAAGAACGTCGACCTCTCGGTCAAGACGCCGTTCATGCAGCAGCAGAAGATGCTGATGTACATCTTCCCGCTGATCTTCGCCTTCATGGGCATCAACTTCCCCGTCGGCGTCCTCGTCTACTGGCTGACCACCAACGTGTGGACCATGGGCCAGCAGATGTACGTGATCAACCAGAACCCGACGCCGGGCAGCAAGGCCCAGGACCAGTACCTGACCCGTTTGCTCAAGCACGTCAGCACGCACGGTGAGCTCAAGGGCCGGGGCAAGAAGAAGATCGTCGCGGCGATCGTCGCCAAGGGCCCGGACCGCAACGACAACGAGCGGAAGTTCATCACCGCGCTGACGAAGCAGGGCATGGCCGCGCAGCCGGACGGCTCCGTGATCAGCAGTGTCGAGGCGACGGCCGACGCGGACGCGGCGAGCGGCGGTGTCGCCACCAAGCGGCAGCAGCCGAAGCGGCAGACGAAGGCGAAGCGTCAGACGCCTCCCAGCAAGCCCACCAAGAAGTAGCCCTCTCTCCAAGACCCTCCAAGAAGCAAGAAGGAGCCCCTCCCGTGACGGAAGGCACCACCACCGCCGCCGCTGAGGGCGGCGACACCTTGACCCGCCTCGAGCAGGAGGGCGAGATCGCGGCCGACTACCTTGAGGGCCTGCTGGACATCGCCGACCTGGATGGCGACATCGACATGGACGTCGAGGCCGACCGGGCCGCGGTGTCGATCGTCAGTGACTCCGCCGGTCGTGACCTGCAGAAGCTCGTGGGTCGCGACGGTGAGGTCCTGGAGGCTCTGCAGGAGCTGACGCGCCTCGCCGTGCACCGCGAGACCGGGGACCGCAGCCGGCTGATGCTGGACATCGCCGGATTCCGCGCCAAAAAGCGTGAGGAACTGGCGGCACTGGGCGCCCAGGCGGCGGCCGATGTGAAGGCCTCGGGCGAGCCGCTGAAGCTCGCGCCGATGACGCCCTTCGAGCGGAAGGTCGTCCACGACGCCGTGGCGGCCGCCGGTCTCAAGAGCGAGTCGGAGGGCGAGGAGCCGCAGCGCTTCGTCGTTGTGCTCCCCGCCTGACCGGAAGAGCGTGTGGTCGGCCCCGTCTGTCTCGCAGGCGGGGCCGATGTTTGTAAGCCTGGCAGTGCCCGTTGTATGAAAAGTGTTCTGTACGGAAGGACGGTCCCCGTGACGGAGGCAGCAGAGCTTCCCCCGGCGCCTGAAGAGGCGCGCGCGGTATTCGGCGAATTTTTCCCGGAAGCCGTGCGGTACGCGGAGCTGCTGGCGGACGCGGGGGTCAAGCGCGGTCTGATCGGCCCGCGCGAGGTGCCGCGGCTCTGGGAGAGGCACCTGCTGAATTGCGCGGTGCTGTCCGAGGCGGTGCCGGAAGGCGTCTCGGTGTGCGATGTGGGCTCGGGTGCCGGGCTGCCGGGCATTCCGCTGGCCCTGGTGCGCAGGGATCTCAAGATCACCTTGCTGGAGCCCCTGCTTCGGCGCACCAATTTCCTCCAGGAGGCCGTGGAGCTGCTGGGCCTGGACCATGTGACGGTGGTGCGCGGTCGGGCCGAAGAGGTGCTCGGCAAGCTCCAGCCCGTCCATGTGGTGACGGCGCGCGCGGTGGCTCCGTTGGACCGGCTGGCCGGCTGGGGCGTGCCGCTCCTGCGTCCCTACGGTGAGATGCTCGCGCTCAAGGGCGACACCGCCGATGAGGAGCTGGTGGCGGCCAAGGCCGCGCTGACGAAGCTCGGTGTGGTGAAGACCTCGGTGCTCCATGTCGGAGAGGGTGTGGTGGACCCGCTGACCACGGTGGTGCGCGTGGAGGTGGGCGAGAGCCCCGGCGGGGTGCGGTTCGCGGCCAAGCGGGCGAAGGCGGCCCGAGTGGGGCGGACCCGGCGCCGCCGCTGATGATCGTCCTTTTGGGTCCGGACCCGGCTGTTTCAGGCGTGTTCGGCCCTATAGGTATGGATTTCGGAGTGTCGTAGCGGGCGGAAGTCTGTGTCCGGGCATCGTGTTTCACGTGAAACGTCGCTCCCTGCTGCACGGAATCATCAGCCGCGGTCGTGCGGCCGCGTCCCCCCGCCCGCGTGACGGCGTGGGGGTGACGGAGTTGTCCACATCGGTGGATTCATCCACAGGAGTTCGGGCCCCGCTGGTTCGTGACCCCGGTGACATGGCAGGCTCTGTTCATCGCGAGCCTGATGTCGAGGAGAGTGACACCGTGCGGTCCGACGCCAACCTCGCGGGGCCGATGGCCGACCCGGTCCCCGGTCCCCGCTCTGAATCGCCGGGCGAGGATGTCTCTCCCCCAGCCACCGCTGGGGGAGAAGCAGCACCTCCGCCCCTGGTGGACAACGACGACACCCCCATCGGCCGAGCCACCCGGCCGGCGGTCGACGCCCTGGGACACGCCGGTGGACCGCTGCCGCGGCCGGCGCAGACCCGGGTGATGGTGGTGGCCAACCAGAAGGGCGGCGTCGGGAAGACCACGACGACCGTGAACCTGGCGGCGTCACTGGCCCTGCACGGGGCCAAGGTCCTGGTGATCGACCTCGATCCGCAGGGCAACGCCTCCACGGCACTCGGCATCGACCACCACGCGGACGTGCCCTCCATCTACGACGTGCTCGTGGACAGTCGACCGCTGCTGGAGGTCGTCCAGCCGGTGGTGGACGTGGAGGGGCTCTTCTGCGCCCCGGCCACGATCGACCTGGCGGGCGCGGAGATCGAGCTGGTCTCGCTCGTGGCCCGGGAGAGCCGGCTCCAGCGGGCGATCCAGGCCTACGAGCAGCCGCTCGACTACATCCTGATCGACTGCCCGCCGTCGCTGGGGCTGCTCACGGTGAACGCTCTGGTGGCGGGCGCGGAGGTGCTGATCCCGATCCAGTGCGAGTATTACGCGCTGGAGGGGCTGGGTCAGCTGCTGCGCAACGTCGATCTGGTGCGGGCCCATCTGAACCAGTCGCTGCATGTGTCCACGATCCTGCTGACGATGTACGACGGCAGGACCCGATTGGCCTCGCAGGTGGCGGAAGAGGTTCGCACGCACTTCGGCAAGGAAGTGCTGCGGACTAGCATTCCGCGCTCGGTGCGCATCTCGGAGGCGCCCAGCTACGGGCAGACGGTGCTCACCTATGACCCGGGTTCCAGCGGCTCCCTCTCCTACCTGGAAGCCGCGCGGGAGATCGCGCTGCGGGGGGCCGGAATCCATTACGACGGCCGGCACGCCCATCTGGGCGCCGGCATGAACAGCACGCAGAGTATGGCGGAGGGGATCCAGTGAGTGAGCGACGTAGGGGTCTGGGGCGGGGGCTCGGCGCGCTGATTCCCGCCGCTCCCCAGGAGAAGACGCCCGCGGTGAGTGCCGGGTCGACGTCACCGTCGGCGGTGCCGGTGCTGACGGCGGAGCGCGGTATCGCCGCGGCGAAGCTGGCGGCGCTGGCGCAGGCGGACGGCTCGCTCGAGGCGCCCCAGGCGGTCGCCCCGGTGGGCGTGCCGGAACCGGTGGCGCCGGCGGCCGAAGGGGTGGCAGGGGCGACGTTCGCCGAGCTCCCCATGGACGCGATCACGCCGAACCCGCGGCAGCCCCGTGAGGTGTTCGACGAGGACGCGCTGGCGGAGCTGGTGACCTCCATCAAGGAGGTGGGTCTGCTCCAGCCGGTCGTGGTGCGCCAGTCCGGGCCGGGACGCTATGAGCTGATCATGGGTGAGCGCCGCTGGCGGGCGTGCCGTGAGGCCGGGCTGGACCGGATTCCGGCAATCATCCGGGCGACGGACGACGAGAAGCTGCTGCTGGACGCCCTCTTGGAGAACCTGCACCGGGCACAGCTCAACCCGCTGGAGGAGGCAGCCGCCTACGACCAGCTGTTGCAGGACTTCAACTGCACGCACGATCAGCTGGCGGACCGGATCGGGCGGTCGCGTCCGCAGGTGTCGAACACCCTGCGGCTGCTGAGGCTGTCCGCGCCGGTGCAGCGCCGGGTGGCCGCGGGCGTGCTCTCGGCGGGTCACGCCCGTGCCCTGCTGTCGGTGGAGGATTCCGAGGCGCAGGATCGGCTGGCGCACCGGATCGTGGCCGAGGGGTTGTCGGTGCGCGCGGTCGAGGAGATCGTGTCGCTGATGGGTTCGGAGCCGGAGAGCCCGGTGAAGCCGAAGGGTCCTCGGGCGGGTGCTCGGGTGGCTCCGGCGCTCAGTGAGCTGGCGACGCGGCTTTCGGACCGGTTCGAGACCCGCGTGAAGGTGGATCTCGGTCAGAAGAAGGGCAAGATCACCGTCGAGTTCGCCTCGATGGAGGATCTGGAACGGATCCTCGGGACGCTGGCGCCGGGCGAGGGTCGGGTGCTGGAACAGGGTCTGTCCGGGGAGTGACCCGGGAGTCCGACCGGAAAGCCGGGAGGCGGGTCGTACGGCGTGAGCCGGTACGGCTCGCCTCTTTGTCGTAGCGGATACGATGCGTGTATGGGTCGTCGGTTGGTACCGCTCACGCTGGACAACCTCCAGGACCTGCCCCGGCGTTGCCGGACCTGTGTGTTCTGGGAGCTGGATCCGGTCAGTGGTGAGGCCGCCGTGCAGGCGGGAAACGCTGAGCTGGAGAAAGAGGCGTGGATCTCCGCCGTCCTGTTGGAGTGGGGATCGTGCGGCCGGATCGTCTATGTCGACGACGTTCCCGTGGGTTTCGTGCTGTACGCGCCGCCTGCCTACGTGCCGCGTGCGACGGCGTTCCCGACCAGCCCGGTCTCTCCTGACGCGGTCCAGCTCATCACGGCGTGGATCATGCCGGGCTATCAGGGGCAGGGCCTGGGACGCGTGATGGTCCAGACGGTGGCGAAGGACCTGTTGCGGCGGGGGTTCCGGGCGATCGAGGCGTTCGGCGACGCGCGATGGGAGCGACCGGCCTGTCTGCTTCCGGCGGACCATCTACTGTCGGTGGGCTTCAAGACGGTCCGGCCGCATCCGGTGCACCCCCGGCTCCGGTTGGAACTGCGCTCGACGCTGTCCTGGAAGGAAGATGTGGAACTCGCCTTGGACCGCCTGCTGGGCGGGGCACGGGCGCGCAAGGAGCCGGCGCTGCGTCCGCTGTGAGGCAGGGCCGTCGGATATGCGAACGGGGCCGCTCCCGGTGGGAGCGGCCCCGTTTCACGTGAAACGTCAGACGGTCTTGGCTACGACGAAGCCGTCCAGGTCACGCAGGATGGCGGCCTTCGGCTTGGCACCGACGATGGTCTTGACGACCTCGCCGCCCTGGTAGACGTTCAGCGTCGGGATGGACATGACGCCGTACTTGGCGGCCGTGTCCGGGTTCTCGTCGATGTTGAGCTTGACGATCTCGATCTGGTCGCCGTACTCGGCCGCGATGGCTTCCAGGGACGGGGCGATCTGGCGGCACGGGCCGCACCAAGCCGCCCAGAAGTCAACCAGGACCGGCTTGTCGGCGGCGAGGACGTCGGCGTCGAAGCTGGCGTCGGTTACGTTCTTGAGGGTGCCGGCCACAGCGGCCTCCTTTTTCCTGCGGGGTGTGGGTGAAGGGGTGGGGGTGGTGCGAGGGTCAGACGGTCGCGTGCGCCTGCTCGGCGTCCGCGAGGGCGGCGAGATAGCGCTCCGCGTCGAGGGCGGCGGAGCAGCCCGTGCCGGCGGCGGTGATCGCCTGACGGTAGGTGTGGTCCACGACGTCGCCCGCACCGAAGACGCCGGTGAGGTTGGTACGCGTGGAGGGGGCGTCGACCTTGAGGTAGCCCTCGTCGTCCAGGTCCAGCTGGCCGGTGAACAGCTCGGTGCGCGGGTCGTGTCCGACGGCGATGAAGAGGCCGGTCACGGGCAGCTCGGAGGTCTCGCCGGTCTTGGTGTTGCGCAGGGTGAGACCGGAGAGCTTCTGCTCGCCGTGGATCTCGGCGACCTCACTGTCCCAGGCGATCGAGATCTTCGGGTCGGCGAAGGCGCGGTCCTGCATGGCCTTCGAGGCGCGCAGGCTGTCACGGCGGTGGACGATGGTGACCGACTTGGCGAACCGGGAGAGGAAGGTCGCTTCCTCCATCGCGGTGTCGCCGCCGCCGACGACGGCGATGTCCTGGTCCTTGAAGAAGAACCCGTCGCAGGTGGCGCACCAGGAGACGCCGCGTCCGGAGAGGGCGTCCTCGTTGGGCAGGCCGAGCTTGCGGTGCTGGGAACCGGTGGTCACGATCACGGCCTTGGCGCGGTGCACGGTGCCGGCGGTGTCGGTGACGGTCTTGATCTCACCGGTGAGGTCCACGGCCACGACATCGTCGGGGACGAGCTCCGCGCCGAAGCGCTCGGCCTGACCCCGCATGTTGTCCATGAGGTCGGGGCCCATGATGCCGTCCTGGAACCCGGGGAAGTTCTCGACCTCGGTGGTGTTCATCAGCGCACCACCGGCGGTGACGGCACCCTCGAAGACGAGGGGGTTGAGCGAAGCGCGTGCGGTGTACAGGGCGGCCGTGTAACCGGCCGGCCCGGAGCCGATGATGATCACGTTTCGGACGTCGCTCACGGGTTCGTTCCTCGTCTCTGCGGACTGCGTGCTGCTTACCGGGGGGCCGGTGTGGACTCTCACCCCACCCAACGGATCCTACGGCGCGCGCATTCCCGGCCGGGTGCGGCTCGGACCTGAACGAGTCAAGGACGGGCGTACGTACCGCTGAGCAGTGGTGTGCCCGGGGCCGTCGAAGGGGTGTCGGCGCAGCCGCTCGGAACGACGAGGGCGTCCACTCGGGCGGGGTCCCCGGCGTGTGGGAAGACGACGAGATAGACGTCGGTGCCCTGGTAGGTGCTGTGTTCGGCGGCGAGCGGGGCGTCGGCGCGGCCGGTGGCCCGCTGGACGCAGGGCGGAACGGGAGGGGCCCGCCGGTCGTCGGGGGCGATGTTGGGGGAGACGTTCTGTGTCCCCTCCGTGTTGTTCCTCTCTTCCGGCTTGCTCTGCGGCTTCGCGCCGGACGCGAGGAGGCGCTGGACGCTGTCCTGGAGCCCTTGGGCGGAGAGAGCGTCGTCGGAGGGGCGGGGGCCGGTGGTGGCCGAGGTGCCGGTGCGGGCGGCGGTGTCGTGGTGCGAGCTGCCGTCCAGGGCGCCGGACAGGAAGAGTCCCACGGCGCAGGCGGCGGCTCCGACGAGACCGCCGAGCACCGCGATCCGTCGCCGGGCCCGGCGACGGCCCGGCCCGGTGGGGCCGGTCGGGTGACCCACGGGTCGGACGGGGGCCGACGGCGATGTTTCACGTGAAACATCGCGCTGCGGGGGCGCGGGCGCCGGCGCGGTACGTCGGGAGGTGGAGTCCAAGAGGGCCTCGGCGGCGAGAGCGGCGTCGATACGGCCCGCGATGTCGGAGGGCATCCGGCTCGGCCCGGGCAGGGTGCCGAGCAGGGCGCGGATCTCCTGGAGGGAGGTGAGGACGTCGGCGCACAGGGGACAGCCGTCGACGTGGCCGCGTACGGCGGCGGTGCGGGCCGGGGAGAGCAGCCCCTCGGTCAGGTCGGAGATCTCCGCGACGTCCGGGTGCCGGGTCGTGCCAGTCGTGCCGGTTGTGGGGCTCACGGTCGTCCACCTCCGCCCTTCAATGCGTCTGGGTCTGACTGCCTGGCTGCTGCCGCTGGTGGGACGGATGGCCCCGGCGTCCGGTTCCTTCCCCGCTCGGCGGCGGTGTTATCCACGGCATTCGAGCGCAGATGAGTGAGCAGCGGGAGCAGTTTCGCCCGGCCGCGCGCACAGCGGCTCTTGACCGTCCCCACGGCGACGTCGAGGACGCGCGCGGCTTCGGCGACGGGATATCCCTGCATGTCGACCAGGACGAGCGCGGCCCGCTGCTCGGTCGGGAGGGTGGCGAGGGCGGCCAGTAGCTGGCGGTGGAGGTCTTGGCGTTCGGCGGGAGCCTCGGCGGACTCGTGGGGCTCCAGGAGCCGCTCCAGCCGGTCTGTGTCATCGAGGGGCGCCGTCCGGCGGGAGGCCGCTTTACGGGCCCGGTCGAGGCAGGCGTTGACGGTGATCCGGTGCAGCCAGGTGGTGACGGCGGAGTCGCCGCGGAACGTGTGCGCGGCCCGGTAGGCGGAGACGAGCGCGTCCTGTACGGCATCGGCGGCCTCCTCCCGGTCCCCGAGCGTGCGCAGCGCCACGGCCCACAACCGATCGCGGTGCCGGCGCACGAGTTCGCCGAAGGCATCGGGGTCCCCCGCGACGTGTGCTGCCAACAGCTCTCGGTCCTCGGCCCGCTCGGGGTCGTCAGCCGCAGGCTTCATGTTCCCCTCCTGGTGGGAGCCGTGCCCAGAGTGAAGCGTGTGGAGCAGGCGTTGCGGTACGGCACGCTAGCGGACAGGACCGCGAGGGGGGTCGCCCTCACGGTCCTGTCCGCGCACCCGGGTCCGGGTCAGGAGCTTTTGGGCCCGGAAAGGACGACGTTGGTGATGGCCTGCTTGTAGCCGGCGCCACTGTATTCGTACGCCCCCGACTTCGGCATGGCGGTGATCCACAGGAGCACGTAACGCGTCTTGACCGGGGCCTCGGCGTTGAGGGTGAGCTGGGTGCCGGACGTCGTACCGCCGGCGATCTTGTGCATGGACTTGAGCGGAGTCGACGAGGACATGTTCGGTGCCGCGTAGATCGCGGCAGTGGTGTGGTCGCCACCGAACTTGAACGCTATCGAGGCGACGCTGACCTGCTGCTCGGACCCGAGGTCGTAGACGAGGCCGACGCCCGCCTTGTACGACCCCAGATCGGGGCCGTCGTTGAACGCCTTGGTGCGCCAGTACGAGGAAGGGTCGCCGTCGTAACTGTTCCCGGCGCCGTCCGTGTTCTGGGGGAAGCCGTCCGGGTAGTACTCCTCGGCGGTCTTGATCTGCAGCGGGACGGGGTCGGGGTTCTTCTTGGTGTCGCCCGTCCCGGACGACTGCGAATTGCCGGTGCTGCCGCCGTTGCCGCCCTGGTTGCCGCGGTGGTCCAGGAGGGTGTCGGCGAGCTGCCAGCTGCCGAGGCCGAGGGCGGCGATGAGCAGCGCCGCGACACCCCACTTGAGGGCGCGGCCCGTACGGCTCTGCAACGGTGGCGGGGGCGTGACGGGGAGGCTCTGCACGGTCGGCAGGCCGGTCGCCGGGTGCCGGCCGTAGCTGCCCTGCTGATAGGTGGTGTGCTGGTACTCGGGCGGGGCCGTGAAGGCGGGCTCCGGCGGCCGGATGCGGGGCATCGCGGCGACGGCCTTGGCCAGCTCCTCCGGGGTGGTGCAGGCGGGTTCCTGGCGCGAGGCGGTGGCCCCGTCATTGGCCAGGGCGCGCATGGCCAGTTCCCCCAGACCCCGGTGCACTCCGGCGCGCACCTGGTCGGGGGCGATCAGGCCGACGCCCTTGGGCAGGCCGGTGAGACCGTAGGCGTCCGTCTCGTACGGCCAGCGCTGGGTGAGGGACGCGTACAGCAGTGCGCCGATCGCCTCCGTGTCCGCCTGTTGCGGGGTGTCGCTGGTGATGCCCCGCAAGGCGGCGTTCACGGCGAGGCCGCGGATGCGGTACTGGCCGGTGGAGGTGCGCAGTATCGCGCTGGGGGTCAGGCGCAGGTGCGCCAACCCTTCGCGGTGGGCCGCCGCCATGGCCTGCGACACCTGGCTGACGAGTTGGTACGCCTCGTGGGGCTCCAGGGGCCCCACGGCGAGGATGGCGGTGAGTTCGGTGGCATCGGGCAGCCACTCGTGCACGACGTAGACGAGGTCGTTCTCCTCCACGGCGTCGAGGACCTGGACGAACCGGGGGTCGCCGAGCAGTGCCGAGGAGCGGGCCGCGGCCAGGACGGCCCGGGCGCGGGGGTGGTCGGCGGGCAGCAGATGGACTCCGACGGCACGACGCAGCTTCTCGTCCATCGCACGCCAGCTGCTGAATCCGTCCAGACGGGTGACGCACTCCTCGAGGCGGTAGCGCCGGGCGAGCTTGTGGCCGCTGTGCAGTTCGGGCGCTGCCACGGGAGCGGCTGTTCTGCGTTCGCCGTCCGTTTCGCGCATGGATCCGTCCGCGGCTCGGTCGTTCTGGGTGTCCACCCCGTCGGCCGTGGCCTTGCCCGCTTCCGCGGTCAGCGGCTCATCGCCGCTGTTGTCGGCCACGTCGACGGCAGCTGTGCTACGTTCCGCCACCGTCGTCCCTGCCTCCCCATCCGTTGCGCGCTGTCGGCCAGTCTGCGAAGCCATGCCAATTGTGCCCACAGTCCGGCGCTCCGCACGACACGCGAAGGAGGGTCGGACCGCCGGCGGCTCTGCGCATCAGCGCCCCAGACGTCCCCGGACCATACCGACCATCGCGTTGAGTTCCTCCACGCGCATGCGCTTGGCGGCGGCGAGGAAAACGGCCGCCAAGGCGATGAAGCCGGCCACGAGGGCGGCGAGCGACCCGATGGCGCCGCTGCCCAGCCACTGGGTGACCCCGTACGCGGCCGCGCCCGCCACGACCGCGGCCGGGACACAAGCGCCGATCAGACGGGTGTAGGTGCGCATCACGTGCGCCCCGTCCAGGTCACCGCCGAGGCGGGCGCGCAGCCGCCGCCAGGCGACGCCGACACCGACGGTGTATCCGAGACCGTAGGCGGCGCCCATGCCGACGACGGCCCAACGCTCGGGGAGGACGAAGAAGGCCAGGGCCGAGACGCCCGCGTTGACGGCGGCGACGATCACGGTGTTGTAGAAGGGCGTCCGGGTGTCCTCGTAGGCGTAGAAGCCGCGCAGGACGACGTACTGCACGGAGTACGGGATCAACCCGAGGCCGAAGGCCATCAGGATGTAGCCGATGTTCTGGGCCGTCGCCGCGCCGGACCCGGCGTAGAGCAGGGTGGACATCGGGACGCCCAGCGCCAGGAACGCGAAGGCGCAGGGCACGATCGCGACGGCAGAGGTGCGCAGGCCGTAGGAGATGTCGTCGCGGACGGCGGCGACGTCGCCGTCGTGGGCCGAGCGGGAGATACGGGGCAGGACCGCCGTCATGACCGAGACGGTGATGATGGCCTGGGGCATCTGCCACAGCAGCAGCGCGTAGTTGTAGGCGGCGATGCCGGTGCCGTCATGGCCCTGGGAGTGGGCGACGTCGCCCGCCCAGGTCGCGAGCTGGGTGACCACGATGAGGCCCAGCTGGTTGGCCAGGACGAAGAAGAACGTCCACTTGGCAAGACCGGCGGCCTTGCCGAGTCCGTGCCCCTTCCAGTCGAAGCGCAGGCGCGGCTTGAATCCGGCGTCACGCAGGTAGGGGATCATCGCCAGGGACTGGACGGTGAGGCCGAGCAGGGTGCCCAGGCCGAGCAGCCGGACGCCCTCGGGGGTGATGCTCGCCTCGTCGATGCCGGTGCTGGTGAAGCCGCCGAACGCCCAGATGAACGCTCCGAACGTGGCGATGACGACGATGTTGTTGAGGACGGGGGTCCACATCATCGCGCCGAAACGGCCGCGAGCGTTGAGGATCTGACCGAGCACCACGTGCACGCCCATGAAGAACATGGTGGGCAGGCAGTAATGGGCGAAGGCGACCGCCACCTCCATCCGGTGCGGGTCGTCGGCGATCTTCTGCGACATCATGCCGATGAACAGCGGGGCGGCGAGCACACAGACCGTGGTGACCGCGCCGAGCAACACCACGACCAGCGTCAGGAGCCGGTTGGCGTACGCCTCGCCGCCGTCGTCGTCGTTCTTCATCGCCCGGACCAGCTGCGGGATGAAGACGGCGTTCAGCGCGCCGCCGCCGACCAGCACGTAGATCATCGTCGGCAGCGTGTTGGCGACCTGGTAGCTGTCGTTGAGGGTGGTGACACCGATCGCGGTGCCGATCACGAGCGTGCGCAGGAAGCCGGTGATGCGGGACACGATCGTGCCGGCGGCCATCAGGGCGCTGGACTTCAGCAGGCCGGAAGCCTTCCCGGCCGGCTTGGCGGGCGCCGGGACGGCGACGGGGGGCTCCTCCGCGGGGATCTGCGGGGCCGCCTCCTGGTCCCGGTAGAGGTGTGCGAAGGCATCCGGTGCCGGCTGCTCGTCGGCGGCCTTGGTCACCAGGGAGTCCACCCCGACGAACTCGGTCGTCGTGGGGCGGTCGCCGTAGGGCAGGTGGCGGGACGGGCCGTCCGGCTCGGGCGGCGGGGTCTGGGCCCAGACGCGCGCGTCCGGACCGCCGTACGAGGGCGGCTGGGGAGCGGCGTAGAGGGGCCCCGGCTCGCGGTAGGTGCCCGGCGGCGGCGGGGGGTGCGCGGCCCGGTCGTACAGGACCTCCGCCACCGGGTCCTGAGCCGACAGGTCCTGCGACCGGTACGGGTCGTAGTCGTAGGCGTCCTGGACATACGGGTCGTGATCCGGCGCGGACGCCGGCGCTGACGCCTGCCCGGGTACCGGGGCGCCCGGCGCGGTGCCCTGGGAGGGCGCCGGCCCACCAGTGCCCTGCGCGCGGTCACCGTCGTACGGCGCGTTCATCGAAACCCCACCTCATCGTCCCCAGGCCGACCGGCCACGGCATCGCTTTAACGGTCCACTGTCTCACCCGTGCCGGACCCGCTTGTGCTTTGCGGTCCGGTGTCCGGGGACTCGTCACTCGGCTGCGTGCTCTCCTCGGTCGCCGCCCGGGCCGCCGCGCGCTTGCGGCTCGCGTACATCTTGATGCCCGCGAGTACGAGGAGGAGAACGCCGCCCGCGATGACGAGCATGACGGTGGGAGTGACCTCGGTGGCCTCCACGGTGAACTTCTGTTCCTTGCCGTAGGGGACGCCGTCCTTCGTGAACAACTGCGCGGTGACCTCGACGGGACCACTCGCGGTGGCGTTCGCGGGGAACTTCAGGGTCTGACTGTGATCCGCCTGGACGGTCACGTCCTGCTCGGACACTCCGCTGTCACCGAACATCAGGCGGGTGGGATTGGCCGACTTCACCCGCAGGACCAGGTTGTGGACGTCCTGCACGAGGCTGTTCTGGACGCTGACCGGGATGATCGCGCTGTGCCCGGACAAGGTGGCGTCGGACTTGGGCACGACCTTGACCTTCTCGGTGAGCCCGATCAGGTAGTCCTGCACCTGGTCGCGATAGCGCTCGGCCTCGTCGGGCCGGCCGCGCCAGGAGGTGGACATCTCCCGGTTCGTGGTGTTGCCGAAGGGGATCTCGACGCGCTCGGGCGCGGCGAGGATCACCTTGAAGCGGTCGAGGGTGTCCTGTGTGGTCCGGATCTTCTCGAACGCCGACACCGGGAGTTCCTGACGGCTCAGGGCCTCCGGGTACTGGCCGGCGCCCGGTACCTGCGTGGCCGCGCCGGGGTCGGGCTTGGCGGAGGCCGCGGCCTCCAGGTCGGCGGGCTGGGTCCAGCGGCCGCCTTGGAGGCCCCGGAGGGCGGCTGCCATGGAGTCGGCCTGGCTGGCGGTCGGCATCCGCTGCGGGGTGACGACGAAGCTGCGCTGCTCGTCACCGCCCTGGAGGTTGAGGGCGAGACTGTGGGCCAGGAACCTCTGCACGGCGAGCGTGGAGTCCCTCGCGTTGAGCATGTCGCCTTCGAAAGCCGTCGACAGTTCGGCGTCGGCGACGATCGCGGTCGCGCCCGCGCCGATGGGACGGGCGGCCGTCGGGGTGTATCCGAGGGCGCCCGTCTCCTGCAGGCTGTCGCTGCGGGTGAGGACGTTGTGGGCGCCGGCAGAGGTGGCGACATTGACGATCGACGGGTCGATCGCACCGTTCACCGGCCAGGAGAAGTCGGTGGACGGGGTGACGTGCAGGACCGTCTCCACGGCCTGCTTCGCCTTGTCGGTGGCGGGTCGAAGCTGGCCGAGGGTGCCCGAGACGTCCTTGCCGTGGTGGGCGAGGGACGCCAGGTCGGGGTCGGCGTAGGGCAGCGCGACGACCTTCTTGCCCTGGACCGCGGTTTCCAGGGCGCTCAGCCACTGCTCGGCCACGGCCCTGCTCCTGCCGGGCAGGGGCTTTCCATCGGGGTCGGGGTTGCGGACCCGGTAGCCCTTGGCCATGGCGTCGACCGTGTAGAGCAGGTCCGGATCGATGACCCAGGTGATCGGCAGGTCCTTGCCGAGGGAGACCATTCGCTCCAGGCGGCCTCCCGGCGCCAGCTCCTTGGCCAGGGAGTCGTCGAGGAAGACGGGCGTCTGCGACTCGTCGGAGCCGGTTTCCGCCGTGACCCTGGTGGTGGAGATCAGGGGCCACACGTAGGTGAGGGAGGAACGCTTCGCGGCGGCCTCGGGCTGCCACGGCAGGAACGTCCGCCGGATACCGAGCACCTGCTCGTACGGTCGGCTGTCGGTCTCACCCGACAGTGAGACGCCCAGCTGGTACACGCCGTCCGTGCCCAGGTCCAGCTTGGCGACCGGGACGCTGATGGTGAACTGCCGGCCGGCCTTCGAGGGCAATGAGTCGATCTTGACCGCGTATGCCGGGTCGATCTCCCCCGGATCCACGCCGGCCCGGAAGCCGGTACGGTCCGCCACCTCGTCGATGGACGCCCGGTCACCCACGACGGGACCGACGCGCAGTCCGACGTGTGCGCCCTTGATCGCCTCGCGGCTGTTGTTGACCACGCTGCCGGAGATGGTGAGGGTGTCGCTCTTCACAGGAGCGTTGGGTGACACCTCGAGCAGTTGGACGTCGACGGGGGAGTCGGCGGCCTGGGCCGGCGGGGCGGGGGCATAGACCAGTGCGGCGAGAACCGGCGTGCCGGCGAGCAGGACGACTGCCCGCCGCAGCCAGCGGCGCCGGGCAGGGGCGGCTGCCCCCTGGATGTCTGCCGCCTCGGCCACGCGTTCGCCCGTCCCTCGAAGTGTCAGTGGTCGTCGGTTGTGCGTCCACGCATGGTAACGAGACGCGCTGTGCGCGAGTGCCGCGCCTTGCTCCACATGATCGGCTCCGGGGCGTGGGCGAGGTGGGGCGGGGTGGCCGCAAAAACGCGGCGGCCCGCGCCGGGCGGGCCACGTACCCTTTTCTGTTGTGCCGAACGCCAATGAAGACACCCCCAGTGCCCTGAGTCAGGTGCAGCGCCGAGCGGTCAGTGAACTGCTGCGCGTCGCCCCTGTCGCCGACGAGCTCGGCCGCCGCTTCCAAGAGGCCGGATTCCGCCTCGCCCTGGTCGGTGGCTCCGTACGCGACGCGCTGCTCGGGCGTCTCGGCAACGACCTCGACTTCACCACGGACGCCCGCCCCGAGGATGTGCTGAGGATCATGCGGCCCTGGGCCGACTCGGTGTGGGACGTGGGTATCGCCTTCGGCACGGTCGGTGCGCAGAAGCTGGCCCGCGTCGAGGACACCGACCGGAACTTCCAGATCGAGGTGACCACGTACCGCTCGGAGTCGTACGACCGCACCTCGCGCAAGCCGGAGGTGTCCTACGGCGACTCCATCGAGGAGGATCTGGTTCGCCGCGACTTCACGGTGAACGCGATGGCCGTCGCGCTGCCGGAGAAGGAGTTCGTGGACCCGCACGGTGGCCTGGAGGACCTCCGGGAAGGCGTCCTGCGCACTCCCGGCACCCCCGAGGACTCCTTCTCGGACGACCCGCTGCGGATGCTGCGCGCGGCCCGCTTCGCCGCGCAGCTCGACTTCGAGGTCGCCCCGGAGGTCGTGACGGCGATGAAGGCGATGTCCGAGCGGATCGAGATCGTCTCGGCGGAGCGGGTGCAGGGCGAGCTGAACAAGCTCCTGCTCTCGGCGCACCCCCGCAAGGGCCTCGGGCTGCTGGTGGACACCGGTCTGGCGGACCGGGTACTGCCCGAGCTGCCGGCCCTGCGGCTGGAGAGTGACGAGCACCACCGGCACAAGGACGTGTACGAGCACTCCTTGACGGTGCTGGAGCAGGCGATCGACCTGGAGGAGGACGGGCCGGACCTCGTGCTGCGCCTCGCCGCCCTGTTCCACGACATCGGCAAGCCCCGGACCCGCAGGTTCGAGAGCGACGGCCGGGTCTCGTTCCACCACCACGAGGTGGTGGGGGCGAAGATGACCAAGAAGCGCATGACCGCCCTGAAGTACTCCAACGACATGGTCAAGGACGTGTCCCGGCTGGTGGAGCTGCACCTGCGCTTCCACGGGTACGGCGACGGGGAGTGGACCGACTCGGCGGTGCGCCGCTATGTCCGTGACGCGGGTCCGCTGCTGGAGCGCCTGCACAAGCTCACCCGGTCCGACTGCACCACGCGCAACAAGCGCAAGGCCGGAGCGCTCTCCCGGACATACGACGGCCTTGAGGAGCGGATCGCGCAGCTCCAGGAGCAGGAGGAGCTGGATGCGATCCGGCCCGACCTGAACGGCAACGAGATCCAGCAGGTGCTGGGTGTCGGCCCCGGCCCGGTGATCGGCAAGGCGTACGCGTTCTTGCTGGAGCTGCGGTTGGAGAACGGGCCGATGGGACATGACGCGGCGGTGGCGGCACTGAAGGAGTGGTGGGCCTCGCAGTCGTGAGGCGGTGTCCGGACCGATGTTTCACGTGAAACGGCGGATGTTTCACGTGAAACATCGCGACCGTTTCACGTGAAACATCGGGCGACCCCGTTCCCTCGTGGCTACTGGGGAGCGCCCGGGGCGGGGCGTCGGCCCTGCCGCAGGAGAAGCACCGCCGTGGCGGCGTAGAGGGCCGCCACACCCACCACCAGGGGAACGGACCGGCCGTCGGCGGGGAGCATCAGTGACGCGACCGCTGCCGCCGCCACGAACGCGGCGTTGAACAGCACGTCGTAGACGGAGAAGACCCGGCCTCGGAACTCGTCGTCGACCTGGAACTGCACGACGGTGTCGGTGGAGATCTTGGCGCCCTGGGTCGCGATGCCCAGGGCGAAGGCGGCGACGAGCATCGGTCCGGGTGCGAAGAACAGGCCGAGCGTCGGGACCAGGAAGGCCGCGCCTCCGGCGCAGAGGGTCATCCAGCCGCGGGTGCCCAGCCGGTTCACCATCCACGGCGTGACGACGGCGGCGGCGAAGAACCCCGCGCCCGAGGCGCCGATCGCGACGCCCAGCAGCGCCAACCCGGTGGACTCGTCGTCCGACCAGGAGTAGCGGCAGAGCATGAGCAGGGTGACGAGCAGCGCCCCGTAGCAGAACCGCATCAAGGTCATCGCGGTGAGCGCCTGGGATGCTTCACGGCGGCCGGCCAGGTGCCGGAGTCCTTCGGCCATGCCCCGCACGGTGAGGGTCACTGCCTGGGCGAGCGAGGGGTGTGACCTGCCAGGGGGGTGATCGGGGCCGAGGAGACCGACGGCCAGGCGTAGCGAGACGAGCGCGGCGCACAGGTACAGCACGGCGCCGAACAGTACGACCAGCGCGTCGGAGTCGGCGGCCAGGAGTCTGATCAGGAAGGCCAGTCCCCCGCCCGCTGTCGCGGCCAGGGTTCCCGCGGTGGGCGAGAGGGCGTTCGCGGTCACCAACTGACCGGACCCGACGACGCGGGGCAACGAGGCGGCCAGCCCGGCGAGCACGAAGCGGTTGACGGCGGTCACGGACAGGGCCGACGCGTAGAACAGCCAATCGGGGACGTGGGCGACGATCAGCATGCCGGTGACGCAGGCGAGAAAGGCCCGCAGGAGGTTGCCGTAGAGGAAGACCTGTCTGCGGCGCCAGCGGTCCAGCAGCACTCCGGCGAACGGCCCGATGACGGAGTAGGGCAGGAGCAGCACCGCCATCGCGGAGGCGATGGCCGCGGGTGAGGTCTGCTTCTCCGGCGAGAACACCACGTAGGTGGCGAGCGCGACCTGGTAGACACCGTCGGCGGCCTGGGAGAGCAGCCGTACGGTCAACAGATTGCGGAAGTCCCTCAGGCGCAGGAGTACGCGCAGATCACCTACGACAGGCATGAGGGCAAGGGTCACACACGCCGAGGGTCCCCGGGCACAATTGCCCGGGGACCCTCGGCGGAAGAACAGTCGACGACCAGGGGTCCCGGAGGAGTCGGACGTCGCGTGCTCCTTGTGAACGCGTGGGGCCGCAGCCGGTTAGCGCTCGACCTCGCCCTTGATGAACTTCTCGACGTTGGCGTACGCCTCGTCGTCGAAGTACTGCACCGGCGGCGACTTCATGAAGTAGCTCGACGCGGACAGGATCGGGCCACCGATGCCGCGGTCCTTGGCGATCTTCGCGGCGCGCAGGGCGTCGATGATGACACCGGCGGAGTTCGGGGAGTCCCACACCTCGAGCTTGTACTCGAGGTTCAGCGGGACGTCGCCGAAGGCACGGCCTTCGAGGCGGACGTAGGCCCACTTGCGGTCGTCGAGCCAGGCGACGTAGTCGGACGGGCCGATGTGGACGTTCTTCTCGCCGAGCTCACGGTCGGGGATCTGCGAGGTGACGGCCTGCGTCTTGGAGATCTTCTTCGACTCGAGGCGGTCGCGCTCGAGCATGTTCTTGAAGTCCATGTTGCCGCCGACGTTGAGCTGCATGGTGCGCTCGAGACGGACACCGCGGTCTTCGAACAGCTTCGCCATCACGCGGTGCGTGATGGTGGCGCCGACCTGGGACTTGATGTCGTCGCCGACGATCGGGACACCGGCCTCGGTGAACTTGTCCGCCCACTCCTTGGTGCCGGCGATGAAGACCGGGAGGGCGTTGACGAAGGCGACCTTGGCGTCGATGGCGCACTGGGCGTAGAACTTCGCCGCGTCCTCGGAGCCGACGGGCAGGTAGCAGATCAGGACATCGACCTGGCGGTCCTTGAGGATCTGGACCACGTCGACCGGAGCCTCGGCGGACTCCTCGATGGTCAGGCGGTAGTACTTGCCCAGACCGTCCAGGGTGTGGCCGCGCTGCACGGTGACGCCCGTGTTCGGGACGTCACAGATCTTGATGGTGTTGTTCTCGCTGGCGCCGATGGCGTCCGAAAGGTCGAGGCCGACCTTCTTCGCGTCGACGTCGAACGCGGCGACGAACTCGATGTCACTCACGTGGTAGTCGCCGAACTGGACGTGCATCAGACCGGGGACCTTGGCCGCCGGGTCGGCGTCCTTGTAGTACTCGACGCCCTGCACCAGCGAGGCGGCGCAGTTGCCCACGCCGACGATGGCTACGCGAACCGAACCCATTCCGGTTGCTCCCTGTTTGTTCTCGGACGAGGTCTGCGAGATGCAGACCTCACTTTGCAGTTTCGTCGGGCGGCCCGGGTCGTCTCTGATCCCGTCCCGCCCGCTCGCTCTCGATGAGCTCGTTCAGCCAGCGCACTTCGCGCTCCACGGATTCCATTCCGTGCCGCTGCAGCTCAAGGGTGTAGTCGTCGAGCCGCTCCCGCGTGCGTGCGAGCGAGGCGCGCATCTTCTCCAGACGCTCTTCCAGCCGGCTGCGGCGGCCCTCCAGCACGCGCATGCGCACTTCCCGCTCGGTTTGACCGAAGAAGGCGAACCGGGCGGCGAAGGACTCGTCTTCCCAGGTGTCCGGGCCGGTGTGGGAAAGGAGCTCCTCGAAGTGCTCCTTGCCCGCGGCCGTCAACCGGTAGACGATCTTGGCGCGGCGGCCCGCGAGCGAAGCGGCGAGCGCGTCTTCCGGGGCGTTGCCCGGTTCCTCGATCAACCAGCCGTTGGCGACCAGCGTCTTGAGGCAGGGGTAGAGCGTCCCGTAGCTGAACGCTCTGAAGACTCCCAGCGAGGTGTTGAGCCGCTTGCGCAGCTCGTAACCGTGCATGGGGGACTCGCGGAGCAGGCCGAGGACGGCGAACTCGAGGATGCCTGAGCGCCTGCTCATCCCGCCTGCCCTCCTCCGGCTCCGAGTTTATGTCGAGCTGATGTATCGACTCGATACATCCAGACGATAGAGCGGGCGGCTCGCGGCGACAAGTGGTGGGGTGGTGACCGGCGTCACATCACCAATTCGTACGATGCAAGTTGCCGGATTTGGGGTGAACTTCGGCACTGATTGGGTTTTGACCCTGCGTACTCTTTGCCGCATGACACCGGGGGAACCGGAATGTAACCGCCGCTTCCAGGCCACTCGCCTGCCCGAGGAGTAGTCGTTCGATGAGCGAGCACCGCCGCAAACCGCCGCAGCAGCCCCAAGGCGGCGGGCGTGCCGCGTCCCGCCGGGCCGCGCAGCAGCGCCCGGGCCATGGTCCCGCGGCCGGACGTGACGTCCCCATGGCCTCACGCAGTGGCCCAAACGGAGGAGCCCAGCCTCCCCACGGCAGCCGGGCCGACGCGCGCAGAGCCACCCAGAGAGGGCCCGCGGGCCGCGGGCGTGCGGGAGGCAAGGGACGGCCGGACAAGCGGCTCGTCAACTACCCACGCTCCGACAAGGACGGCTGGCTGCGCTTCATGCCGTCCTGGAAGTTGGTGAGCGGTACGATCCTCGGCTTCTTCGCGGTGATCATCGCCGGCGCCGGCATCGGTATCGCCATGGTCAACACCCCTGACGAGAACAAGGCGGCGCAGGCACAGAACAACGTCTTCTACTGGGAGGACAACTCCCAGATGGTCGCCACCGGCGGCTCGATGAACCGCCAGATCGTCACCATCGATCAGATCCCCCTCGCGATGCGCAACGCCGTGATCGCGGCGGAGAACGAGACCTTCGAGACGGACAAGGGCGTCGACCCGATGGGTATCGCCCGCGCCGTGGTGAACATGGCCAAGGGCGGCGCGACCCAGGGTGGGTCGACCATCACCCAGCAGTACGTCAAGAACACCTACCTCAGCTCGGACCAGACGCTGAAACGAAAGGTGACCGAGCTCTTCATCGCGATAAAGCTCGGTGTGACGGTGGACAAGAACAAGGTCCTCGCGGGATACCTCAACACCGCCTACTACGGCCGGGACGCCTACGGCATCCAGGCCGCCGCCCGCGCGTACTTCGGTAAGGACAGCGAGCGGCTGGACCCCTCGGAATGCGCGTTCCTGGCCTCGATGCTCAAGGGGCCCAACCTCTACAACCCGGACGGCGGCATCGGCTCGGCTGCCACCCCGGAGCTGAACGAGAAGCGCGCCCGGCAGCGCTGGGCCTGGGTGCTGGACCGTGAGGTCGCGGTGGGCCGGATGGACCCGACCGAGCGGGCCAAGTACACGACGTTCCCCCAGCGTGTCGAAGCCGAGCAGGTCCGCAGCCTGTCCGGCCAGACCGGTTATCTGGTCGACACGGCCAAGCAGTACGTCATGAAGACGCTGAACATCGGTGCCGACGAACTGGCCCGCGGTGGTTACCAGATCCACACCACCTTCGAGAAGCCGAAGGTGGACGCCCTGGCCAAGGCGGTCGAGGACACCCGCAACGGTTTCATCGACGAGAAGGCACGGCCCCAGACGGACACCTTCGTCCAGTTCGGCGCCGCTTCCGTCGACGTGAACACCGGGGCCATCGTGGCCCTGTACGGCGGCCCCGGCATGGACAAGAAGTACTTCAACAACAACGCCAACACCAGCGGTGTGCCGGTCGGCTCGACCTTCAAGCCGTACGTGCTGGCGGCGGCGATGGAGTACGGCACGAAGAAGTCCAAGGGCGTGGGCATCTCGGCCGACAGCAAGTACAACGCCGATGACAAGACGGTGATCAACGACCGGGACGGCAAGCCCCTGCTCGGTAAGGACGGCACACCGTTCCGGCAGAAGAACGAGAGCGAGACGGCCTTCGGCTACGTCACGCTGAACGAGGCGATGGAGAGGTCCATCAACGTCCCCTTCGCCCAGCTCGTCTTCGACGTCGGCCACAGCAAGGTGCGGGAAGTGGCGGCCTCCACCGGCATCCTCAAGGAGTCGATGGACCCGAACGACAACGCCTCCTTCGCCCTCGGTACCTCCACCCCCAGTGCCATCCGGATGGCCGACTCGTACGCCACCTTCGCCGCGTCGGGGACCCACCACGAGCCCTACTCGGTCACCAAGGTCGAGAAGAACGGCACGGTCCTGCCGGGGTTCGAGGCCTCCAAGCCGCAGCGCGCCATGGACAACTCCATCGCGGACAACATCACCAAGGTGCTCAAGAACGTCGTCGAGAGTCCCGAGGGAACCGGTAACAAGGCGAAGAAGCTGGGACGGCCCGTGGCCGGCAAGACCGGTACGACCGACAAGAACAAGTCGGCCTGGTTCGTCGGCTACACCCCGCAGCTCTCCACCGCGGTCACCCTGTTCCGCAGCGACCCGAGCAAGCCCGACCAGGGGCTGCAGTCCATGAACGGCGTCGGTGGCATCGACTCCATCCACGGTGGTGACATCCCCGCCACCATCTGGACCGAGTACATGAAGGAAGCGCTCAAGGGGAAGCCCGTCAAGGACTTCCCTGAGGCCGATGACATCGGCGTGGTCGCGGACGCGCCGGGCGCCCCCACCGCCACTCCGGCGGCGCCCACCCCCTCGCCCTCCGCGTCCCAGTCCACGCCCCCGGCAAGCCCCTCGGCCTCGGTCTCTCCGTCCCCCTCGAAGGGCGGCAAGCCGACCTGCCAGCCGTGGAAGCTGTGCCCGCCGGATCCCAGCGGAGGCACCGACACGGGAACCAGCAGCGGCGCCGACGGAGGTACCTCCGGGTCGCCGTCGCCGCCCGCCACCGGCAAACCGGGTCGCCCGGGCGGCACCAGTTGGGGCACCAGTCTCGGCACCGGGGGCTGATCCACCCCGCGCTCCGCTCGACGAGGGCCGTCGCACACCGTGCGGCGGCCCTCGTGCGTGCCCGGCGTGGTACGGCAGGATGAGCCCCATGACGAAGGTGCACGAGGACCGGCCCGTTCTGCCGACCCAGCAGGACGAGGTCGCCGCCGCCGGCAGTGAGCTCATCGGCGGGCCGTTCGGCCGCCATGCCCGGCTGGGCGGCCACTGGCTGACGCCCGTGCGCGTCGTGGTCCTCGTCGCGCTCGGCATGTTCGCGCTCGGCATGGTCCAGAAGGTGCCGTGCTACGACTGGGCGTGGTTCCGGGGAGCCGGCTCCCAGTACACCCACGCCTGCTACTCCGACATCCCGCACCTGTACGTCGTGCGGGGCTTCGCCGACGGCCTGACTCCCTACTGGGACCGGCTCCCGGGTGACATGGAGTACCTGGAGTACCCGGTGCTCACCGGGCTCTTCATGCAGATCGCCTCCTGGCTGACCCCCGGCAGCGGCTCGATGCAGCACCGCGAGCAGATGTACTGGATGGTCAACGCGGGGATGCTGATGATCTGCGCCGCCGTCATCGCCGTGTGTGTCGCCCGCACTCACCGCCGACGGCCGTGGGACGCCCTGCTGCTCGCCCTGGCACCCGCGTTCGCGCTCACCGCGACGATCAACTGGGACCTGTTGGCCCTCGCCCTGACCGCCGTCGCGATGCTGATGTGGTCCCGTGGTCGCACGGTGCTCTTCGGCGTCTTCGTCGGGCTGGCCACAGCGGCCAAGCTCTATCCGGTACTGCTGCTCGGCGTGCTCTTCGTCCTGTGCCTGCGGGCCGGGAAATGGCGGGCGTTCGGGGCGGCCGCGGCGGGCACGGCCGGCGCGTGGCTCGTGGTGAACCTGCCGGTCATGTACTTCGCCTGGGACGGCTGGAAGAAGTTCTACACCTTCAGCCAGGAACGGCCCATCGACTTCGGTTCGGTGTGGTTGCTGATCTCCCAGCGCTCGGGCAACCCCCTGACCGGCGCGAACACCTACGCCACCTGCCTCACGCTGCTGCTCTGCGCCGGCATCGCGCTGCTCACCCTCAAGGCGCCCCGCAGGCCGCGCTTCGCGCAACTGGCCTTCCTCGTCGTCGCGGCCTTCATCCTGGCCAACAAGGTGTACTCGCCGCAGTACGTGCTGTGGCTCGTCCCCCTGGCGGCGCTCGCCCGTCCGCGCTGGCGGGACTTCCTGATCTGGCAGGCCGGTGAGGTCCTGTACTTCCTCGGGATCTGGTTCTACCTGGCCTACACGACCAGCGGAGAAAAGCACCAGGGCCTGCCGGTCGAGGGGTACCAGCTGGCGATCGTCCTCCACCTGCTGGCGACCCTCTACCTCTGCGCGGTGGTCGTACGGGACATCCTGCTGCCCGAGCGGGACGTCGTACGGCGCGACGGCTCGGACGACCCGTCCGGCGGGGTCCTGGACGGGGCACCCGACGTCTTCACGCTGTCCGACGCGGCGAGGGCGCCGCGTGACGCGACGCCCCCGGAGGCACGAAGGGTGGAGTGGGGCGTCGGGCCCCGGCTCTGAGCGGGCTTACGCGTCGACCACCCGGTCGAACTGCGTGGTCGTGTGGCGCAGGTGTGCCACCAGCTCGTCACCGACCTTGGGCTCCGTGGCGTCGGAGGGCACGAACAGGATCGACACCTGCATGTGCGGGGGCTCGGCGAACCAGCGCTGCTTGCCCGCCCAGACGAACGGCGACAGGTTGCGGTTGACGGTCGCCAGGCCGGCCCGTGCGACGCCCTTGGCCCGCGGCATCACCCCGTGCAGGGCCTTGGGGGCCTCCAGACCCACCCCGTGCGAGGTACCGCCGGCGACCACGACGAGCCAGCCGTCGGAGGCGGCCTTCTGCTGGCGGTAGCCGAACCGGTCCCCCTTGGCCACGCGCGTGACGTCCAGGACGGCGCCGCGGTACTGGGTCGCCTCGTGGTCGCCCAGCCACAGCCGGGTACCGATGCGGGCCCGGAACCGGGTCTGCGGGAACTGCTGCTGGAGCCGGGCCAGTTCCTCGACCCGCAGGTGGCTGACGAACATGGTGTGCAGCGGGAGGCGCGCCGCGCGCAGCCGGTCCATCCAGCCGATGACCTCCTCGACGGCATCGGAACCGTCGGGGCGGTCGAGCGGGAGGTGCAGGGCGAAGCCCTCCAGGCGCACGTCCTCGATCGCCGACTGGAGCAGTCCCAGGTCTTGCTCCGAAACACCGTGGCGACGCATCGAGCTCATGCATTCGATGACCACGCGGGCACCGACCAGGCCGCGGACGCCGTCCACCGAGGACACCGACCGGATCACGCGGTCCGGCAGCGGCACCGGCTCCTCGCCCCGCCGGAACGGGGTGAGGACGAGCAGGTCGCCGCCGAACCAGTCCTTGATGCTCGCGGCCTCGTACGTCGTGCCGACGGCCAGGATGTCGGCGCCCATGCGGGTCGCCTCCTCGCACAGCCGCTCGTGGCCGAAGCCGTAGCCGTTGCCCTTGCAGACCGGGATCAAGCCGGGGAACTGGTCCGCGATCTGCTTCTGGTGCGCACGCCAGCGCGCGGTGTCGACGTAGAGCGTGAGCGCCATGCCCGTCCGGAACCTCTCCGATAAGCCGCTGGGTGCGGCGGTGCTGTGTATGTGGATGGGGCGGGTGCCGTCAGCGGCGCGACATGTAGATGTCGAGCGCCTTGTGCAGCACCTTGTTCAGCGGGAAGTCCCACTCGCCCACGTACTCGACCGCCTCGCCGCCGGTGCCGACCTTGAACTGGATCAGACCGAACAGGTGATCGTTCTCGTCCAGGGTGTCACTGATTCCGCGCAGGTCGTAGACGCTCGCGCCGAGTGCGTACGAATCGCGCAGCATGCGCCACTGCATCGCGTTCGAGGGACGGACCTCGCGCTTGTGGTTGGCGGAGGCGCCGTAGGAGTACCAGACGTGCTGGCCCACGGTGAGCATCGTGGCGGCGGCCAGCGGCTCCCCCTCGTGGGTGGCGATGTACAGCCGCATGCGGTTCGGGTCCTCGGAGTTGAGGGCCGTCCACTGGCGCTGGAAGTAGCTGAGCGGGCGCGGACGGAACTTGTCGCGCTCCGCCGTGATCTCGTAGAGGTGCTGCCAGGTCGGCAGGTCGTCATAGCCGCCCTGGACGACCTCGACACCGGCCTTCTCGGCCTTCTTGATGTTGCGGCGCCACAGCTGGTTGAAGCCCTTGAGGACATCGTCCAGCGAGCGGTTCGCCAGCGGCACCTGGAAGACGTAGCGGGGCTGGACGTCTCCGAAGCCGGCGCCCCCGTCCTCGGCCTGCTGCCAGCCCATCCGGCGCAGCTTGTCGGACACCTCGAAGGCGCGGGGCTCGATGACCGATGCCTCCACGTCCCGCAGCCGCTTGACGTCCGGGTCCTGGATACCGGCCTTGATGGCGGCCGCGTTCCAGCGGCGGATGACGACGGGAGGGCCCATCTTCACCGTGAAGGCGCCCTGCTGCTTGAGGTGGGCCAGCATCGGCTGGAGCCACTCCTCCAGGTTCGGGGCGAACCAGTTGATGACAGGGCCCTCTGGCAGGTAGGCGAGGTACCGCTTCACCTTGGGCAGCTGGCGGTACAACACGAGCGCGGCACCGACCAGTTCGCCGGACGCGTCGAACCAACCGAGGTTCTCCGACCGCCACTCGTTCTTGACGTCGGCCCACGCCGGGACCTGGCAGTGGCTAGCCGAGGGCAGGCTCTGGAGGTAACCCAGATGCTGCTCTCGGCTGATGGTCCTCAGGGACAGGCTCATGCGGGGTGCTCCTCCGGCGGCTTCGCTGGCTATGGCGCGAAGCCTACTGCGACGGGGGCGCCGCCCCACTGGGGGACGGGTGGCGCTCGCCCCGTGCCGGGCGGCGCCCTGTCGCGGAGGTACCCCGGTCAGCCCAGCCAGCCGCCGAAGAGGCCGCCGTGCGCCATGCCGAGGAAGAAGCCCACGGCTGCGGCGCCAAGCCCGATGATCAGCGCGAAGCGCTCGCGTGTCGTCTCGGAGATGAACTGTCCGTACGCGCCGGTCAGGATCCCGATCAGCCCCGTCCAGGAGCTGAGCAGGTGCAGGTTGTGGAAGAACCCCGTGACGAACGCCACGACGCCGAGGATCACGGTGACCGCCATCAGGGTGTCCTGGAGCGGGTGGGGCTTGCCGTCGGTCGCGAAGAGCGAGATGGAGGACTGAGGTCGCATTGCCTGTGCCATCGGAAGGCACCTCCTGGCTGCCGCAGAGCGGTGCAACGGGGCCGCCTCCGGGGAGCCGGGGGCATAGCACCGTGCACACCCGATGGATACAGAGTGTGGCCTTCTCCTGCCGGATTTCAACCGGAAGGAGTCGAGCAGGTAGTCTGTACGGTCTGCGCGGTGTCTGCTCTGTGGACGCCGTGCGCACGCATCACGACCCTCCTGCCACGGAACGACCGTGGCCGCTGAGTCCAAAGGAGGTGGGTTCCACATGCGTCACTACGAAGTGATGGTCATCCTCGACCCCGATCTCGAGGAGCGCGCTGTCTCCCCGCTGATCGAGAACTTCCTCTCCGTCGTCCGTGAGGGCAACGGAAAGGTCGAGAAGGTCGACACCTGGGGCCGTCGTCGTCTCGCTTACGAGATCAAGAAGAAGCCCGAGGGCATCTACTCGGTCATCGACCTTCAGGCCGAGCCTGCGGTCGTCAAGGAGCTTGACCGACAGATGAACCTGAACGAGTCGGTTCTCCGGACCAAGGTCCTTCGCCCCGAGACCCACTGAACTTCGGTTCAGCGGTAATCGGGAACGAGTAGCACAGCAGCCCAGCAGCAATCCCCGCCGAGAGGTTCATCCATGGCAGGCGAGACCGTCATCACGGTCGTCGGCAATCTCGTCGACGACCCCGAGCTGCGCTTCACCCCCTCGGGTGCGGCGGTCGCGAAGTTCCGTGTCGCGTCCACCCCCCGCACCTTCGACCGTCAGACCAATGAGTGGAAGGACGGCGAGAGCCTGTTCCTGACCTGCTCGGTGTGGCGGCAGGCGGCGGAGAACGTCGCCGAGTCCCTCCAGCGAGGCATGCGCGTCATCGTGCAGGGCCGGCTGAGGCAGCGGTCGTACGAGGACCGTGAGGGTGTCAAGCGCACGGTCTACGAGCTGGACGTCGAGGAAGTCGGCCCCAGCTTGAAGAACGCCACGGCCAAGGTCGCCAAGACCACGGGTCGCGGTGGCCAGGGTGGGTACGGCGGCGGACAGCCGCAGGGTGGCGGCGGCAACTGGGGCGGAGCCCCCAGTGGCGGCGCGCCTCAGGGCGGCGGAGCACCCTCCGACGACCCGTGGGCGTCCAGCGCGCCGGCCGGTGGCCAGCCGCAGGGCGGCGGCGGGGGCGGTTGGGGCGGAAGCTCCGGCGGCTCCGGCGGCTCCGGCGGTGGCTACTCGGACGAGCCGCCCTTCTAGGGCAGCTCGCATCCCCACTTCTTGATCACACAGGAGAGACACAATGGCGAAGCCGCCTGTGCGCAAGCCTAAGAAGAAGGTCTGCGCGTTCTGCAAGGACAAGACCGCTTACGTGGACTACAAGGACACGAACATGCTGCGGAAGTTCATTTCCGACCGTGGCAAGATCCGTGCCCGCCGCGTTACCGGCAACTGCACGCAGCACCAGCGTGACGTCGCCACGGCCGTGAAGAACAGCCGTGAGATGGCGCTGCTGCCCTACACGTCCACCGCGCGATAAGGAAAGGGTGACCGACTAATGAAGATCATCCTGACCCACGAGGTCAATGGCCTCGGTGCCGCCGGCGACGTTGTCGACGTCAAGGACGGATACGCCCGCAACTACCTGATCCCGCGTCGCTTCGCGATCCGCTGGACCAAGGGTGGCGAGCAGGACGTGGCGCAGATCCGCCGCGCCCGCAAGATCCACGAGATCGCGACCATCGAGCAGGCCAACGAGATCAAGGCCAAGCTCGAAGGCGTCAAGGTGCGCCTGGCCACCCGCTCGGGTGACGCCGGCCGTCTCTTCGGTTCCGTCACGCAGTCCGACATCGCTTCGGCGATCGAGGCTTCCGGTGGCCCGAAGGTCGACAAGCGCCGCGTTGAGCTCGGCTCGCCGATCAAGACCCTCGGTTCGTACCAGGTCTCCGTGCGTCTGCACGCCGACGTCCTGGCGAACGTGGGTGTCGAGGTCGTCGCCGCCTAAGTGCTGCGCATGAAGGGCCGCACCCCGCTGGGGTGCGGCCCTTCGTCGTTGGGGGGGTTCTGGGACGTGTTTCACGTGAAACGGAGCGATGTTTCACGTGAAACGACGTCCTGCCGTATCAGCGGGTCGCTCCGGCCACCAACCATCGGCCCGAGCGGGCGCGCAGCCGGAGGGTCGCCATGCGGACCATCATCATCAGGGTCATGGCCCACCAGAGGGCGGTCAAACCGCCTCCGAGCGTCGGCAGGAGCAGCGCCGCCGGAGTGAAGACGGCCAACGTCAGCAGCATCGCCCAGGCGAGGTAGCGGCCGTCACCCGCCCCCATCAGGACCCCGTCGAGAACGAAGACGATGCCGCAGACCGGCTGGGAAACGGCGAGGACGAGCAGGGCGGGCAGCAATGTGTCCTCCACCACGGGATCACTGGTGAAGAGTGGTACGAAAACGGGGCGTGCGAGGACGACGAGCAGCCCCAGCACGAGGCCGCCGATGATCCCCCACCGCACCATCCGGCGGCACAGGGCCGTGGCCCCTTCGGTGTCCCCGGCGCCCAGGTAGCGGCCGATGATGGCCTGGCCGGCGATGGCGATCGCGTCCAACGCGAACGCCAGCAGCGTCCACAGCGAGAGAAGGATCTGGTGGGCGGCGATGTCCGCGTCCCCCAACCGGGCGGCTACCGCAGTCGCGATCATCAAAATGGCGCGCAGGGACAAGGTACGCACCAACAGCGGGGCGCCGGCCTGTGCGCAGGCGCGTATGCCCGCACTGTCGGGCCGCAGCGTGGCGCTGTTCCTGCGGGCGCCGCGGACGACCACGGCGAGGTAGACGGCGGCCATGGCGTACTGGGCGAGGACGGTGCCCCACGCGGAGCCGGCGATGCCGAGGCCGGCGCCGTAGACGAGCGCGAGGTTCAGGGCTCCGTTGAGGGTGAAGCCGCCGATGGCGACGTAGAGCGGGGTGCGGGTGTCCTGGAGACCGCGGATGACGCCCGTGGCGGCCAGCACCATGAGCATGGCCGGGATGCCCAGGGCGGAGATCCTCAGATAGGTGACCGCGTAGGGGGCGGCGGTGTCAGAGGCCCCGAAGAGGGAGATCAGGCACGGCGCGGTGGGTAGGAAGACGGCGACGACGGCGACGCCGAGCAACAACGCCAGCCAGATCCCGTCCATCCCCTGGCGGATGGCCGCTTGGAGGTCGCCCGCGCCGACTCGTCGGGCGACTGCCGCCGTGGTGGCGTAGGCGAGGAAGACGAAAACGCTCACCGCGGTGGTGAGCAGGGCGGCCGCGATGCCCAAGCCGGCCAGCTGAGGGGTGCCGAGGTGCCCGACGATGGCGCTGTCGGCCATCACGAAGAGCGGTTCGGCTACGAGCGCGCCGAAGGCCGGAAGGGCGAGCGCGAGGATCTCGCGGTCGTGCCGTCTCGGGCTCGCTTCGGGTGCTGTGGAGACCACTTTCATACGCCCAATCTAATCTTCCACAGGTAATGGACGCAATCCATCTGTGATCCTTACTGGTCGCCTGACTTGGGGGTTCTCCGCACCCCTTTGGAGGCGATCTTGAGACAGTGGCCAAGATTTTTCCCCGGCGCGCCTTGCGAACGGTGAAAGCGCAGGTCAGGGGGGTAACGGGGGCGGCCGGGTGATTTTGTCCACAGCGTCGTCCCCCGGTCCGTGCACAGCTTCGGGGGACTTACCCACAGCATTGGAGCCGTCATCCACATCTCATCCACACAGCCTGTGGATAACAAGATTGGCTGACGTCGCCTCCGGCCCTACCGTTGTGCGTTGCCCCGGTGCGCCGACAGTCGATACGGGGTCCCCGAATGTCAGAGCCGTGCCCTAGAAAGAGTGGCACGGCGAGGTCCGCGTTGCGGACGGGAGGAGGCGGCCCGGTGAGTATGCCCGAGCCCATGGACGACCCCTGGGCCGACAGCGGTCCCGGTGACCGTCTGCCCACCCGTTCGCGCCGGGGCGGTGACGGCCGCGGCCGCGGCGACGACCCGCAGGACCGTGGGCGCGAGGGGGGCTCCTGGGACGGCGGTGGTGGTGGGTTCGAGCGGGTCCCGCCGCAGGACCTCGATGCCGAGCAGTCCGTCCTCGGCGGCATGCTGCTGTCCAAGGACGCCATCGCCGACGTGGTCGAGGTGCTCAAGGGGCACGACTTCTACCGGCCCTCACACGAAACGATCTACCAGGCCATCCTCGACCTGTACGCCAAGGGCGAGCCCGCCGACCCGATCACCGTCGGAGCCGAGCTGACCCGACGCGGCGAGATCAGCAAGGTGGGCGGTGCGGCCTATCTGCACACCTTGGTGCAGTCCGTGCCGACGGCGGCCAACGCCGAGTACTACGCGGAGATCGTCCACGAGAGAGCCGTCCTGCGCCGTCTCGTCGCCGCCGGTACGAAGATCACGCAGATGGGATACGCGGCCGACGGCGATGTCGACGAGATCGTCAACAGCGCCCAGGCCGAGATCTACGCGGTCACCGAACAGCGGACGTCGGAGGACTACCTGCCGCTGGGCGACATCATGGAGGGCGCCCTCGACGAGATCGAGGCGATCGGCTCGCGCAGCGGCCAGATGTCCGGGGTCCCCACCGGCTTCACGGACCTGGACTCCCTGACCAATGGTCTGCACCCGGGTCAGATGATCGTCATCGCGGCCCGACCCGCCATGGGAAAGTCGACCCTCGCCCTCGACTTCGCCCGCGCCTGCTCCATCAAGAGCAATCTGCCCAGCGTCATCTTCTCCCTCGAAATGGGCCGCAACGAGATCGCGATGCGCCTCCTCTCGGCTGAGGCCAGGGTCGCGCTGCACCACATGCGTTCCGGCACCATGACGGACGACGACTGGACCCGGCTGGCCCGCCGCATGCCCGATGTTTCCGCCGCACCTCTCTACATCGACGACTCCCCCAACCTGTCGATGATGGAGATCCGAGCGAAGTGCCGCCGGCTCAAGCAGCGCAACGACCTCTCCCTCGTCGTCATCGACTACCTCCAGCTGATGCAGTCGGGCGGCTCGCGCCGGCCCGAAAGCCGCCAGCAAGAGGTCTCGGACATGTCCCGAAACCTCAAGCTGTTGGCGAAGGAGCTGGAGGTACCGGTGATCGCGCTGTCCCAGCTGAACCGTGGACCCGAGCAGCGCACCGACAAGAAGCCGATGGTCTCCGACCTGCGTGAGTCGGGCTCGATCGAGCAGGACGCGGACATGGTGATCCTGCTGCACCGCGAGGACGCGTACGAGAAGGAGTCGCCCCGTGCGGGCGAGGCCGACCTCATCGTGGCCAAGCACCGTAACGGTCCGACGGCGACGATCACCGTCGCCTTCCAGGGCCATTATTCGCGGTTCGTGGACATGGCCAACACGTAGCATTCGATCATGACTTCCGCATCCGAGGATCACGACCTGCTCCCCGCCACCCGTCGCGCTCTGCGGCACCGGATCGCCGTGGCACAGAGCGAGGGACGTGCGCCGTCCGTCGTCGCTGCCGTCGTCCGTGGCGGAGAGGTGGTCTGGGAAGGGTCCCGGACCTCGGTCGACGGGCACGGCCCGGACGGCAACGTGCAGTACCGGATCGGGTCGATCACCAAGACGTTCACCGCCGTACTGGTGATGCGGCTGCGGGACGAAGGGTTGCTGGACCTCGGCGACCGGCTGGAGAAGCACCTGCCGGGCACGGCCGCCGGTGAGGTGACCGTCCGGCAGCTCCTGGCGCACACCGGCGGCCTTGCGGCCGAGACGCCGGGCGAGTGGTGGGAGCGGAGTCCGGCCGGGCTGCGGCCGGCGCTCGCAGACGTGCTGGGAGAGGAGCCGTTCCGGTTCGAGCCGGGATTGCGGCACCACTACTCCAATCCGGGCTACACCCTTCTGGGCGCGCTGGTCGAGGCGTTGCGCGGCAAGCCCTGGGAGGAGGCGCTCGGGGCAGAGATCCTGGAGCCCCTGGGACTGGACCGTACGACGGTGGGTCCACAGGCCCCGCACGCCGGCGGCTGGGCGGTGCACCCCTGGGCGGACCTGATGATGCCGGAGCCTGCCGAGGATCTGGGGATCATGGCGGCGGCGGGCCAACTGTGGTCGACTACCACGGATTTGGCCCGGTTCGCGGCGTTCCTCGTACGGGGCGACGCCCGCGTGCTGAGTGCGGAATCGCTACGGGAGATGAGGACGCCGGCGGTGGCTCCCGAACCGGGCGCGATCGCGAACGGCTACGGCCTCGGGCTGCAAGTGCTGGACCACGACGGGCGTTCGCTGGCCGGGCACGGCGGATCGCTTCCCGGTTTCGTCGCGGGACTGTGGCTCAGCGAGGCGGACGACGTGGCCGCGGTGGTGCTGGCGAACTGCACCTCGGGACTGCCGGCCACCGCGGTCGCCGTTGACCTGGTCGGGATCGTCGCGGAGGCCGAGCCGCGCATCCCCGAGCCTTGGCGGCCCTTCCTGGGTTCGGACCGGGTAGCGCTCGACCTGTGCGGTCCTTGGTACTGGGGCACGGCGGCGCAGGTGGTGCGGCTGACGTCGGACGGGCTGTTGGAGCTGGGCCCGATGGGTCCGACGGGCCGCACGGCCAGGTTCCGCGCCGAGCAGGACGGTACGTGGACCGGCCTGAACGGCTACTACGCAGGAGAGACGCTGCGCCCGATCCGGCGGCCGGACGGCTCCGTGAGCCGGCTCGACCTCGGTTCTTTTGTGTTCACCCGGGAGCCGTACGACGCCGCGGCGGCGATTCCCGGTGGCGTCGACCCCCAGGGCTGGCGCGGCATCGGCTAGTACGCCGACCGGTCACCCGGTGGGACAGGTTCCGGGCAGCGCTTCTCAGGCGACCAGCTCGCGCTCCAGTGGGGTGCGGAAGCGGGGGGTGATCCTGGCGTCCCCGATCCACTCGGCGAGACGGGCTGCTTCGGCGCTCACGGCGCGCTCGACCGTCCGGTCCCGGCTGCCCAGGAGCCGCCAGACGATCCGACCGTCCGCGCGCTGAGCCCAGCCGCCGACGACCTCGCCGTTCCACCACACGGTGGGGCCGACGTTGCCGGCGTAGTCGAACAGGGCGCCCCTGTACTCCGGGTCCAGGTGGAAGCCGCGGTCGGCCCATCCCATCGCGCTGGGGTCCAGCGCCGGTAGCAACGCGGCCCACGGCTCCGGGGGCGCCTCGGGAAGGGTGTCGCCCGGACCGACGAGGGCGGTCACGCCGCTTTCGAGGCGTACCTGTTCCGCACCCGTGGCGGCCAGTGCCTTGCGCGCCTCGGTCAGGGTCCAGCCGGTCCACCACTTGAAGTCGGCCTCCGTGGCCGGACCGTACGCACGCAGCCACCGACGGGCGATTTCGGCGCGGGCCTCGGCGACGGGCACGACCGGCCAGGGCTCGGTGTGGACCCAGCGGTACTGGCTGGAGGTCCACGCCCCGCGCGGGCGGTCGCGCCGGATCCGCCCATCGGCCGCCAGCAGGCGGATGACGCGGGTCGCGACACCCGTTTCCGCCTCGTACTTCTTGCCCCGACCCACGGTGATCTTCCGACGCAGCGCGGGTACGGCAGCGGACAACTGGCCACCGGTGGAGGGACCCAGGGTGTCGAGCGCGTCGAGTGCTACCCGCTCCGCCTCGGCCAGCCAGCCGGCGTCCAGGCCTTGGCCGTCTTCTTCGAGATGCTTGAGGAGACTCCGGCGTTCTTTGACCGCGATGGCCCGGGCCGTGGACGAATCGACGTAGGGCGCGAGGTCGGTGGAGACGGCGAACAGCGTATTGCGCATGCTCAGCAACCGGACCAGGCTCACGTCCTCGTAGAGGGCCTGCTCGATCATGGTCGGGTCGCTTGCGGTGAGCCGTGCGCGGACGGAGAGGAAAACGGTCGCGGCGTCGGTGGCGTGCAGGGCGACGACGGCGTCGGCCGCCTGGGGGACGGTGGCCATGCGCGCCGAAGGAGCCAAGCCGTGCCGGTGGCCGAGCCGGTGGCGGCGCTCGGCTTGGGTGATGAGAGGGAGGGTGAGACTCACCCTCCCGATCGTAGGCCGGGCCACGGACAGCGGCCCGGCCTTCGATGAGTTCGGTCAGAGCGCGAGTTTGAATCCGACGTGTGAGGCGGTGAAACCGAGCCGTTCATAGAAACGGTGCGCGTCGGTCCGTGAGACGTCCGAGGTCAGTTGGACCAGCACACAGTTCTCCCGGCGGGACCGCTCGATCGCCCACTCGATGAATCGGGTGCCCAGGCCGCTGCCGCGTTCGTCCGCGTGCACCCGAACTCCTTCGATGATGGAGCGGGTGGCTCCCTTGCGGGAGAGGCCGGCGATGATGGTGAGCTGGAGGGTGCCCACGACCCGCTCACCGCGCACGGCCACCATCATGTGCTGGTGGGGGTCGTCCGTGAGGGACCGGAGAGCCTTCAGGTAGGGAGGGAGATCCTCCGGGGATTCACGGGTCGCCCCGAGCGGATCGTCGGCGAGCATGCGGACGATCTCGGGCAGGTCGCCCTCGGTCGCGGGGCGGATGGTGAGGTCGGTGGCGTCGACCATTGGCGTTGCCTTTCTCAGCCTGCGGCGACGGTGATCGGGGCCCAGCGGCGTGTCCAGTCGCCCGGGAGGGTGGAGAGGTTCCTGGTCATCACGGCGCTGACCCCCAGCGAGCCGAGATTGCGACCCTTGAGCCATGCGCGGAGTTCCTCGTGCCGTACGTCGACATCGGTGCGCAGCGGTCGTTCGGTGGTAGCGGCGAGCGCGGTGACCAGCGCCTGGGCGGTGAGCGTGTCCGGTGCGACCAGCGGGCCGATGACATGGGTTTCCATGTTGGGCCAGAGGGCGGCGTAGCCGGTGAGTTCGCCGGAGTCGTCCTCGGAGACGAACAACCTGTCCGCGAAGGCGGGCAGCCGCGTGATCATGTGCATGCGGTCGGTGCCGAACACCTCCGTGTCCAAGCGGACGATCCTGGGGAGGTCATCGGCGGTGGCCCGCCTCACGAGCGCGGCCTCGGCCGCGGCCGGCGAGGAGTCGGGCCGGAAGCTTCCCTGCAGCATTTCCGCGCCACCGACCGCGTCGAAGCCGAGGTCCTCGTAGAGCGGCTGTCCGAAGGGCGTGGCATGAAGGGTGAGCGGGATGCCTTTGAGGATCTCGTCGCAGACGTAGGTCATGAGGCGACGTCCCAGGCCCTGTCGGGCGTAGCGTTCGGCGACGAGGACCATTCCGATCGCGGCGAGCTCGGGATCCGCATGTGGCCGGCCGTATCGGGTGACGACGCACACTGCGGCGAGTCCTTCGCCGTCGGGAGCGTCGATGCCGTACCCGTCTCCGGCGGCGAGGAGGAATCCCCACTTGTGATCCTCGCGGGGCCAGCCGCGATCCTCGGAGAGGTCGGCGCAGTGGCGGAGATCTTTCAGGGCCAGCGAGCGGATCGGTGAGTCGGTGAGATCTGGTGCGGTCACCGCTTCAGCCTGGATCATGACGCGGAGGGCGTCCAGGGGATTTGGCAGACCCGCTGCCCGGCGCGGCGATGTTTCACGTGAAACACGCTGTTTCACGTGAAACATCGCGGCTAGCCTCGATGACCATGACGCGTCTGCACCTCTTCGACCTCGATGGCACCCTGATGTACGGATCGGCCGCACCCGTCGAGATCTCCCGGCAGCTCGGTGTCAGTCGAGAAATCGCCGAGCTGGAACGAGCCTTCGCGGCGAGGGAGATCGATCCACACGAGTTCTCGGTGGCGGCGCACGCGTTGTGGTCGGACCTGACTGTCGCTCATGTCAGGGCGGCCTTCGACGGTGCCCCATGGCTTGAGGGCATCCGAGAGGTGTGGCAGGAGATCAGAGAACGCGGCGATCTCTGCGCGGTGATCTCGCTGTCTCCCTCGTTCTTCGTCGAGTTGCTCTTGGAATGGGGCGCGGACGCGGCGCACGGCTCTGTCTACCCCGCAGTGCCCTTCACCGGCCCCCTCGACGTGACCGGCATCCTCACTCCCGAGGGGAAGGTCGATGTCGCGGATCGTCTGTGCGCCCGGTTCGGAGTAAGCCGGGACGACTGTGTCGCGTACGGGGACTCCCTGACCGATTCGGTGCTCTTCGAGGCGGTGCCGACCTCGGTAGCGGTCAACGCACGGCCGTACCTCGCCGACCGGGCCACCTACGTCTACCAGGGCAGAGACCTTCGCGAGGCATACCAGCTCCTCGGGTCGGCACGCCCGGAAGTCGTCGCATCTTAGGGGGAAGGGGGGATGCGAGCGCCGAGTTTCCCCAATCGCCCCCGGGGCACACGGTCCGCTGGCACGCTGTAAAACCCGGAACCACGGATTCGACCGTGGTGTGTGCAGACCGACCCAGATGCTCTAAGCGAGGCACCGCATGGACGCTCCGCCCACCAGACCGGCAAGACGGGGGACGGGGATACCCCCCGGCGCCGGGGCGATCGAGCCTTCCCCCGATGCCGTACTCATCCGCAAGACACTCGCGGAGATCACGCCGATCGCCGACAAGGTCACTTCGTACTTCTACGCCCTGATATTCACGCGGCACCCCGAGGTGCGGGACATGTTTCCCGTGGCCATGGACACACAGCGCGACCGATTGCTGAAGGCGCTCCTCACGGCCGCCGAACACATCGACGATCCCGAGCTGCTCAACCCTTATCTGCGCCGCCTCGGCACCGGGCACCGCAAGTACGGCACCATGGCCGGCCACTACCCGGTGGTGGGCGAGGCGCTGATGGGTGCGCTGGCCCGGTACGCGGAACTGACGTGGGGGCCGGAAGCCGAGGCCGCTTGGGTGCGGGCGTACACGACGATCTCCCAGGTCATGATCGACGCGGCGGCCGAGGACGAGGCCAAGGCGCCGGCATGGTGGCAGGCGGAGGTGGTCGCCCACGATCTGCGGACACCGGACATCGCGGTGCTGACGGTGCGCCCGGACCGGCCGTACGCCTTCCTGGCGGGCCAGTACACCAGCCTTGAGACTCCTTGGTGGCCGCGCGTCTGGCGGCATTACTCCTTCGCCTCCGCCCCGCGCGGTGACGGGTTGCTGTCCTTCCACGTCAAGGCCGTTCCGGCCGGTTGGGTCTCCAACGCCCTGGTGCGGCACGCGAGGCCGGGCGATGTCCTGCGCCTGGGCCCGCCGGCCGGATCGATGGTGGTGGACCACAGCACGGACAACGGCATGCTGTGCCTCGGCGGCGGGACGGGCATCGCCCCGATCAAGGCGTTGATCGAGGACGTGGCCGAGCACGGCGAGCGGCGCCGGATGGAAGTGTTCTTCGGGGCGCGCAGCGACGACGACCTGTACGACAAGGACACACTGCTGGGGCTTCAGCGCTCGCATCCGTGGCTGTCGGTGCGCCCGGTGGTGGGAGAAGGGCTTGCGGGGCAGCTGCCCCAGGCGGTCGGAGTCAACGGGCCGTGGAGTTCGTACGACGCCTTCATCTCGGGGCCGCCGGCGATGATCCGCAGCGGTGTGGACGCGCTCAAGCGGATCGGCATCCCGGGGGAGCGCATCCGCTTCGACTCGGTCGAGGAGCTGGTGGGCGTCGCCGGGTGACCCCGGCGACCGCCTGATGGCTCCTCGGACGGATCAGCCGAGGTCGGAGGCGTGCATGGCTCGTACGCCCTCGATGTTCCCGTCCAGGTAGTGGCGCAGGGACAGCGGGACGAGGTGAACGGCCGCGATGCCGACCCGGCTGAACGGCACGCGGACGATCTCGTACTCGCCCTCGGGTTCGTCGATCTCGGGGCCGTGGCGTTGGGCGGGGTCCATGGATTCGAGACGGCAGACGAAGAAGTGCTGCACCTTGACGCCGGTCACTCCGCCATCGGCGATGTGCTCGACGGTGTCCACGAAGCAGGGCACCACATCGGTGATCTTGGCGCCGAGTTCTTCGTGTACCTCCCGGTGCAGGGCGTCGACAACGGTCGCGTCCGTGGACTCCACTCCCCCGCCGGGGGTGAGCCAGTACGGGTCGACGCCGGGCTTGGTGCGCTTGATGAGGATCAGGTCGTCACCGTCGAGCAGGATCGCGCGGGCGGTGCGTTTGACCACGGGACGTTCGGTCATGGGTGAAGAGTGGCCCACTCTTCCGCTTCTGAAACGCCTGGCCGCGAAACGCACGGCGTCCGAGACTACCTCGCGAGGACGGGGCGCCGGTATCGGCCGATCACCAGTCCGCGGCGGCGCGCAACAGCCGGTCGTGGGCTCGGGCGAGGTGGGCCAGCGCCAGACTGCCGGTCCGTACGACGACGAACCAGGTACGCAGCGGTGGTACCGCGGGCTCCAGCAGAGAGACGATCTGGCCCCGGTCGATGGCGTCCTGGCAGAGGTAACGGGGCAGGACGGCGAGCCCGGCACCGGCTCGGACGCAGTCACGTACGGCCCTGAGGTCGGGCACGACCACGGTGGCGGCGGCTTCCGGCAGCGCGTCGAAGACGGCGGCCCAGTAGCGCGTGACGAGCGGGAGGCTCTCGTGCACCTCCACGACCGGTATCCCGTCGAGAGCCGCCGCGCTGCCGGGGCCCTTGTCACGGAGGAGGTCCTGGTCGACGAGGGCGGCCCAGTAGGGCGCGGCGACCAGGACCTGTTCCTCGTCGCACAGGGGTGTGGCGGTGACCGGCCCGCCGCGTGGCCGACCGGTGGTGACCACGAGGTCGTGCTGCCCGGAGGACAGTCCGTCCAAGACCTCCTCGGCGTCCGCCGTGAGAGCGGTGCGCAGGGTCTGGCCTTGGCCGATCAGCGGGGCCAAGGCGGGCAGCACGCGCCGGCACACGAACTCGGGGGGTCCGGCGATGTGCAGCGTGCGTAACGCGCCGGCGGCCTCCCGCTCCGTCTCGGCGATGCGCAGCAACGCGTCGAGGTGTGGGGCGGCTTTGTGGGCGAGTTCGTCGCCGATGGCGGTGGGCGTCACCCCCCGGGCCCGGCGGTGGAAGAGCGGCCGGCCCAGTTGCCGTTCGAGGGTACGGATCTGCGAGGTGACGGCGGGCTGGGACAGCCCGAGGAGTGCGGCGGCCCGGGTGAACGAGCCGGCCCGGTGCACCGCGACGAAGGTACGCAGCAGGGCCAGGTCCATGGCGGCCCCTCTCGTTGGGGGCCTTCAACTATAAATATGCCGATAGGCCCCTGTCGCTACCGTGATTGGACTCTGACGCTGAGTCAACTAGCCTTGTCAACGTGGTTCTTCGCCAAGGGAACCCGGGGGCGGTCCGAGCCAAGAGGGGGAGGCTCGGACCGCCCCGTTGCGTCCGGTCAGCCCTCCCGCCCCGCCGAATCAAGCGCCCGCAGAACGTCCGCGACCAGGTCGACGGTGTCCTCGGCGCCCGCCGAGAAGCGGATGAAGCCCTCCGGCACCGCGTCCCCGCCCCATCGTCCGCGCCGCTCGGCGGTGGACCGTACGCCACCGAAGCTCGTGGCGTCCTCCACCAGACGAAGAGCGCTCATGAAGCGTTCCGCGTGCGACCGGTCGGTCAGGGTGAACGAGACCACCGAGCCGAAGCCGCTCATCTGCAGGGTGGCGGTCTTGTGCGACGGGTCCGAGGGAAGTCCCGGGTAGCGCAGCCCGGTGACATCGACGCGTTCGCGCAGTGCCTCCGCGACGGCCAGGGCGTTGCTCCACTGGCGCTGCGCCCGTAGCTGGATCGTGGCCAGGGAGCGGTGGGCCAGCCAGGCTTCCATCGGGCCGGGGATGGCTCCGACGATCTTGCGCCAGCGGCGGACGCCGGCGGCCAGTTCCGGGTCGCGGCAGGCGACGTAGCCGATCAGCAGGTCACCATGACCGGTGAGTCCCTTGGTGCCGCTGGCGACGGAGAAGTCCGCGCCGAGTTCCAGCGGTCGCTGTCCGAGGGGTGTGGCGAGGGTGTTGTCGACGGCGACCAGGGTGGAGCCGGCGTGGGCGGCCGTGACGAGGCGCCGTACGTCACACACGTCGAGGCCGGGGTTGGAGGGCGTCTCGATCCACAGCAGCCGGGCTCCGTCGAGTTCCGTGAGCTGGGCGTCGCCGCCGGTCGGGGCGGTTCGGACATGGATTCCGTACGTTTCCAACTGCTCCCGGAGCAGTGGCAGCGCCTGGTAGCCGTCGGAGGGGAGCGTGACGGTATCGCCCGCGCGTGCCTGCGACAGGAGGACCGCTGAGACGGCGGCCATCCCGGAGGCGAAGACGACGGTCTCCACGTCGTCCTGTCCGGGTGCTTCCAACTCGCTGATGGCCCGTTCCAGCAGCGTCCAGGTCGGGTTGCTGTCCCGGGCGTAGGCGTACGGGCCCTCGACCTCGCCGGGCAGGTGAAAGTGGGCGGCGAAGACGGGCCCCGGCAGCGGTGGTTCGTTCTTCGCGGGCTCCGGCAACCCGGCGCGGACGGCCCGGGTCCCGTCGCCGTACCGGTCCGCCGACGAGGTGGGGTGATCGTTCACGGGGTGGGCTCCTTCAGCACACGCGGTACGGGTCGCCGCTCAGTTCTTGTCGGGCAGGGCGAGGTTCGCGGCCCAGGAGACGACGGAGATGATCAGAGCGCCGATGGCCGCGGTCCAGAAGCCGTCGACGTGGAAGCTGAGGTCGAACTGCTCGGCCAGCCATGAGGTCAGCAGCAGCATCAGGGCGTTCACCACGAGCGTGAAGAGGCCGAGAGTGAGGATGAAGAGCGGGAAGGAGAACAGCTTCACCACGGGCTTGACGATGAGGTTGACCAGGCCGAAGACCAGGGCGACCAGGATCAGGGTGAGGACCCGCCTGCCGGTGCTGTTCCCGTCCTCGTCGAGCGTGATGCCCGCGACCAGCCAGATGGCCACGGCCAGAGCCGCCACGTTGGCGAGCGTCTTGACTACGAAATTCGTCATGGGTCCGATCGTTGCAGAGAAGATCCTGGTGGGACATCGTCAGATCAGCGGATTCCACGCGCTACGCAGTAAGGGGTAGGACCAGGATGAAAGCCTTCCGGTTGGACGAGCTCGAAGCGGAACGGGCTGCCAACGACGGCGCGTACCTGCAGTTCCTGAGAGAGCGCAACATGTCCGTCGGGCTCTACGCGCTCGACGCCGGACAGAGCGATCCTCAGCAACCGCATCGTCAGGACGAGGTGTACTTCGTGGTGAGCGGCCGAGCGTCGATCACGGTCGGCGAGGAGACGACGACGGTGGCGAACGGGAGCGTCATCTACGTACCGGCCGGTGTGCCGCACAAGTTCCACCACATCACAGAGCCGCTGAAGGTGTTGGTGGTGTTCTCACCGCCCGAGGGCTGAGGGTCGGGCCCCTGATCCCCCTAGGGGTCGGATCAGGGGGTTCCGAGGGCTCGCCGACCCCCGGAGGGGAACGGGGCCTCCTAGCATCGAAGCAGGAAGTCACAGACGAGGAAAAGGTTGTGGACATGGACGGGATCCGAGCGATGTTCGAGGGCATGCCCTGGTGGGTCAAGTGGGTCGCCGTTCCGCTGCTGGCGCTGTTCGTCTTCGGAGGCGTCATCACCAGCATCCTCGGGACACTGATCGCCTTCGTCTTCAAACTGCTGCTCTTCGTGGCCCTCGTCGGCGGACTGATCTTCGTGGTGAAGAAGTTCACCCGCAGCGGATCGAAGTCCTCCGCCGGTGAGTGGTAAGCCGCGCACCGGGCGGTACTCGGATTAAGCCGGCCGAGGGAACGTGAGGTACGAAACCTCTCACACGGCCGGAACCGGCGGATAGAGTGCCAATCTGGGCCGTCCCTGGGTACCGCTAGCGGTATCACCGTTCTGACCCGCGGTTATCTTCATGGTTGGCGAGCGCGACCCCCAGGATCCACGGCATACGCGGGGGCGGCCCCCGCAGGGCGGGCCACCCCTTGAGCCCGCTGTGACGCCTGGGGGTGAGCTTTGTCCGCAGTCCATAATCCCGGTGTGCCGACGTTGATCGCTTCGGTGCAGCGGGCGCTGAGACTGCTCGAAGCGGTTGGTTCCCACAGTGAGGGAGCTCCGGCGAAGCAACTGGCGCGGGAAGCCGGACTTCCGCTTCCCACCGCCTACCACCTGCTGCGCACTCTCACCCATGAGGGCTATCTGCGCCGTGCGGGCGGCGTCTTCGTCCTGGGCGACGCCGCTTGGCGCCTGGCGAGCGGTGGACTCCAGCAGAAACGTCGCAGCATGATCGTCGACTCCCTCGCGCACTTTCGCGACGTGGTCGGGGCCCCCGTCTACTTCGCGGTCTACCGCGAGGGTGAAATCGAGGTGGTCGGCGTATCGGACACCCCGGCCGCTCCGGCGTGCGAGGAGTGGGCCGACTTCCGCGCGACCGGCCACGCGCACGCCATCGGCCAATGCCTGCTCGGGCAGCTCGACGAGAAGACGCGCAGAGATCATTACGACCGTCATCCGGTCGGCCCTGTCACGCCTTACACGATCCGGAACGAACGCGCTCTGGAGCAACGCCTCGGCTCCCTGCAACACATGGAGTTGATTACGGAGCGTCAGGAATATGTATTGGGCACGGTGTGTGCGGCGATCCCTATTGCGGTGGGAGATACTGCTGCAACCATGGCGATTTCGTTCCCTTTGCACCAAGAACACCGATTGCGCTATGCAGTTGAGCGACTGCGGAGTGAAGTAGGCGCGCTGTTGAGCACCCTCTCGTTCTCTATCAGTATCTGAAATCTCACTCCTTGTGATCTGCTAGCGCTTCCACCACTCTTGTCAAGAGGGCCCATGGGGGGACCATTCCTGGCCACTTCCACAACATCGGGGTAGGCAATGCGCGAGTCGGTACAGGCAGAGGTCATGATGAGCTTTCTCGTCTCCGAGGAGCTCTCCTTCCGGATCCCGGTGGAACTCCGGTACGACGCTCACGACCCCTACGCGGTGCGACTGACCTTCCACCTTCCCGGCGACGCGCCTGTGACGTGGGCGTTCGGTCGGGAGCTCCTCCTCGATGGCATCAACAAGCCCTGCGGCGACGGCGACGTGCACATCGCCCCGTCCCACCCGGACGAGCTGTCGGACGTCCACATCCGCCTGCAGGTCGGCGGCGAGCGAGCCTTGTTCCGCGCGGGAGCGGCGCCGTTGGTCGCCTTCCTCGACCGCACCGACCGGCTCGTTCCGCTCGGTCAGGAGCGCAACCTCGGGGCCTTCGAAGGGACACTGGACGAGGCGCTCGACAGAATCCTCGCCGAGTCCCGGCAGAACGAGCAGAACGCCGGCTGACGGGACTGACTCCGACCGCCCCCACCCGGCCCCCTCACGCCGGCCCGGCTCGGCTCCGCTCGGCTCCGGTCAGCGCTTGCGCCGACGCCCTCGGCCACCGCGTGAGGGCTTCGCGGCCGGGGTGGTGCTCGGGTCCCCCGGCCGGTCGGCGGAAACCACCAGCGCCGCCAGGGCGGTGGTCACCGGTACGGAGGCCACGAGCCCGATGGAGCCGACCAATGTCCTGACGATCTCCTCGGCGACCAACTCACTGTTGGCCACCGCACCCATGCTGCTGTTCGCGATGGAGAAGAGAAGGAGCAAGGGGAGCGCCGCGCCGGCGTAGGCGAGCACCAGGGTGTTGACCACGGAGGCGATGTGGTCGCGTCCGATCCTGATGGCGGCTCGGTACAAGGCACGTGATCCCATGGTGGGATCGGCTTGGTGCAGCTCCCAGACCGCCGACGTCTGGGTGACCGTCACGTCGTCGAGCACGCCGAGGGATCCGATGATCACCCCCGCCAGCAACAGACCGCTCAGGTCGATGTCGGGATACAGGCCGTGGATCAGTCCCGTGTTGTCATCGGTGTTGCCACTGAGGAACCCCCATCCGATGAAGAGCGAACCCAACAGACCGATCAGCACCAGCGACGCCAGCGTGCCGAGAACGGCGACCGAGGTGCGTGCCGTCAGGCCGTGACACATGTAGAGCGCGATCAGCATGATCGCGCTGGCCCCGATGACGGCTACGACCAGCGGATTGGAGCCCTGCAGGATCGCCGGGAGGATGAACAGCGTCAGCACGCCGAAGCTGACGACCAGTGCCACCAGGGCGAACACGCCGCGCATCCGGCCGACCACGACGACGGCGATGGCGAAGATACCGGCCAGCAAGGCCAACGGGAGCTTCCGGTTCAGGTCGATGACCGAGTACTGGAGGTCCCGTGGGGCGTCCGGCGCGTAGGCCACCACCACCTCTTGGCCGTTCGACAACTGCCGCGGGGCTCCCGGCTGGACGATCTCCACGAAGGTGCGGCCCTTGTCCGGGCCGGTACCGACCTCGACGGTCGCCTTTTTGCACGCACCGGTCTGTTCCGCCGTGGCCTCGCGCCCCGAAGGGGTCGACGTGTCGCCCGTGGGTGGAACCTGCGAGGCGTTGACGGACTTGCAGTCCACACTCGCCAACGAGACGACCTTGCCCTGTTGGGTTTGCCGGTCGAACCCGACACCGGTCCGCTCGTGCGCGGGGGCTCCGCCCGGCCAGAGCACCACCATCCCGACGAAGACGGCGGCCGCGAAGGGGATCAATACGGCGGCGATGACCTTGCGCAGGTGCAGGGAGACAGGAGCCGCCGGGCCGTGCCCATGGCTGTGGGAATGGCCGTGCGCGGACCGGGGGGAGGGCGCGTGTGCGGATTCGTCGGCATGTCCGTGGTGCGTGTGTCCGTGGTCGGTGTGACCCGGGGGCTCGGGGGGACTGATGGGAGGTTGCGGCAAGGACGTCACCGACCGATCATCGCAAGAGATGAGGGGGGCCCACTGTTCAGCACGCCACAGATGACGCTAGCGTGGGGGCTACTTTGCACAACGCGGGAGCTCGGAGCACCGGGCTGAGAGGGCGCTGATCACCGTACGCACGCCGAAACGGCGGGTACGGGAGGAGGCTGCGTCGACCGCCGAACCTGTTACCGGGTAATGCCGGCGTAGGGAGATAGGTCTCATGACCATTCAGGATGCACGCACGCCTGCCGTCAGCCAGGACGCCGACGGCCAGACCGGGCGCGAGCCGGGCTGGCACAAGGGATATGTGGCGGGCTCCCGGCCCGACATCCGGGTGCCGGTCCGCCAGGTCCACCTCACCAACGGCAAGGACGTGACGCTCTACGACACGTCCGGTCCGTACACCGACCCGCAGATCGAGACCGACGTCCGCCGGGGTCTTCCCGCGCTCCGGGAGAACTGGATCATCGGGCGGGGGGACACCGAGGAGTACGCGGGCCGTCCCGTGCGCCCCGAGGACGACGGCATCAAGCACACCTCGCCGCGCGGTGGCCTCAAGAACCTCGACGCGGTCTTCCCGGGTCGCCCGCGCCAGCCCCGCCGCGGCCGGGGCGGCGCGGCGGTCACCCAGCTCGCGTACGCCCGCCGGGGCGAGATCACCCCGGAAATGGAGTACGTGGCGATCCGCGAGAACGTCTCCCCGGAGGTCGTCCGCGAGGAGATCGCCGCAGGTCGCGCCGTGCTTCCGGCCAACGTCAACCACCCGGAGATCGAGCCGATGATCATCGGCAAGCGGTTCCTGGTGAAGGTCAACGCCAACATCGGCAACTCCGCGGTCACCTCCTCCATCGAGGAGGAGGTCGACAAGATGACCTGGGCGACCAAGTGGGGCGCCGACACGGTCATGGACCTCTCCACCGGTCGCAACATCCACACGACGCGCGAGTGGGTGCTCCGCAACTCCCCGGTCCCGATCGGCACCGTTCCCCTCTACCAGGCGCTCGAAAAGGTCGACGGCCGCGCCGAAGAGCTGACGTGGGAGATCTACAAGGACACGGTCATCGAGCAGGCCGAGCAGGGCGTCGACTACATGACGGTGCACGCCGGCGTGCTGTTGCCGTACGTCCCGCTGACTGCCCGGCGCAAGACCGGCATCGTCTCCCGCGGCGGCTCGATCATGGCCGCGTGGTGCCTCGCCCACCACAAGGAGAACTTCCTCTACACGAACTTCGAGGAGCTCTGCGAGATCCTCGCGACGTACGACGTCACCTACTCGCTGGGCGACGGACTGCGCCCCGGTTCCATCGCCGACGCCAACGACGCCGCGCAGTTCGCGGAGTTGAAGACGCTGGGCGAGCTGAACACGATCGCCAAGCGGCACAACGTCCAGACGATGATCGAGGGCCCGGGCCACGTCCCGATGCACAAGATCAAGGAGAACATCGACCTCCAGCAGGAGATCTGCGAGGAGGCGCCGTTCTACACCCTCGGGCCGCTGACCACGGACGTCGCACCCGCGTACGACCACATCACCTCGGGCATCGGCGCGGCGATGATCGCCTGGTGGGGCACCGCGATGCTCTGCTACGTCACGCCCAAGGAGCATCTGGGTCTGCCCAACCGGGACGACGTGAAGACCGGCGTCATCACTTACAAGATCGCGGCGCACGCTGCTGACCTGGCGAAAGGCCACCCCGGAGCTCAGGAGTGGGACGACGCCCTGTCGGACGCCCGGTTCGAGTTCCGCTGGGAGGACCAGTTCAACCTGGCCCTCGACCCGGACACCGCCCGCGAGTTCCACGACGAGACCCTGCCGGCCGAGCCGGCCAAGACCGCGCACTTCTGCTCCATGTGCGGTCCGAAGTTCTGCTCGATGAAGATCTCCCAGGACATCCGTCGTGAACACGGTGGAGACCTCAAGGCCGAGGAGATCGAGGCCGGCATGGCGGAGAAGTCCGCGGAGTTCGCGGCCTCGGGCAACCGGGTCTACCTGCCGCTCGCCGACTGAGGCTGCACCGCGTACGGAGCGCACCCGCGACCCATGGGGGGAGTCGCGGGCCCGTTCCACGAGGGTGTTCCACGCTCCACTCGGATGTTTCACGTGAAACGCGTCTGTTTCACGTGAAACATCACTCCCGTTCGGGCTCCGAACCGCCGAAGTCGGGGCTCGTGAAGTCCGGTGGGGCGTAGTCGGGACGTGGGCTTTGGGAGGCGGAGGTGGCTCCGGGGCTGGTGAAGTCCGGCCGGCTGTATCCCAGGCTGGGTATGCGTCCGGCATGCGGAGTGCGCGGGGTCGGATAGCCGGGGCCGGCGCTCGGATCGGCCAGTGCGTCCCGGAGGAACGGCATGATGCCGCGTTCCAGCAGGGCGTTGCGCCATGCCTCTCGGGCACGCGAGAGCTCGTCGGGTACGGCCGCCGCCTCCTCGGCCGCGACCTCCGTGGAACTGTTGCGGACGGCGGTCACGAGCAACCCGATCACCGCGAAGAGCAGTGCGGCCACGGTGAGCCCACCGAAGAGCCATCCCGCCGTCAGCATGGTCCGGGCAAAGGCAGGCTCGGGATCGATCATCTTGAGGCTGTAGCCCACCAACAGGAAGATCAGCATGGCGGTACCGGCCAGGACCGGCGCGAGAACCGCGACCACGGCGCTCACGCCCACACCGCCGGCCTGTCCATCCCCGTCGTGTTCGCCCGTCGTACCCGGGGCCGACAGACGCTCGTCGCGCAATTGCGCGCGGACTTTGACGTAGTGGTCGTATTCGGCCGCGGCCGCGGCCGTCAGCAAGGCGGTGGCACTCATGGCCATGGTGCGCAATTGTTCGGCGTTCAGTCGTTCGCCCAGGGAAGCGAGTTCCGGCCGTTCGTTCGCCGTGCGCAGCGCCTCGTCGAGGAGCCGATCGAACTCCGGTCGGTCTTCGGTGAGCAGGTGCGGAGCGCTGGTCATGTGCATCCCCCGATGCTCCGTACAAGCCGGTATGCCCGCGTAGATTCGGGCGCCGGCACAAACGGAGGAGAGCCTGCTACGGATAGAGCGATGGTAGAGCGCCCATGCCACGAGGTGACAGGGGCTTTCCGGAAATACCCCGCTCGGTGAAAGCTCAGTCGCTGAGCGGTAGTTGAACGACAAGCAGCTTGCCGGCCATGGTCACGCCGCCGTCCATCGCGATGGCCAGGCCGTCCGCGTACACGTGCGGGCCGTCCACCGCCTCCGGTCCGTGGGAGTCGTCGCCGTCCTCCGTGCCCACCTCGCCGAGCAGGTAGGGGATCGGGCTGTGACCGTGCACGACACGGCCGCCGCCGTAGGTTCCGAGGAGCTCCCGTACGGCCTGCGGGCCCGTCTCCTCGTCCCGGAAGGCGAACCGCTTGGTGAACTTCCGGAACAGGTCCCAGGTGATGTCGGCGTCGTTGCGGGTGAGGAGCTCGTGGATGGTGTCGTTGACGTCCTCGATGGAGTCGCCGTAGTCGAGGTACGCGGTGGTGTCCGAGTGCAACAGCAGGTGCCCGTCTTCCAGCGTGGCGGCGTCGAGCCGCGACATCCACTGGAGGTGCACGTCCTGGAGGCGTTCCATGTCGGTGCGCTGACCGCCGTTGAGCAGCCAGGCGGCTTGGAAGGTAGCGGTTCCGGCCCCGGACACGACCGGGGTGTCGCCGAAGCGCTTGGCGCCGATGAGCAGCAGTTCGTGGTTGCCCATCAGGGCCTTGCAGTAACCGCCGGCGGCGGCGGCCTCCGCGGAGAGCCGCATGACGAGGTCGATGACGCCGATGCCGTCGGGGCCCCGGTCGGTGAAGTCGCCGAGGAACCAGAGCCGGGCGTTGCCGGCGGACCAGTGGCCCTCGGCGTCGATCAGCCCCTGCGCCCGGAGTTCGGTGACGAGTTCGTCGAGGTATCCGTGGACGTCTCCCACGACGTACAGCGGGCCCGGGCCGGTGGGCACGGACTCCTGGGGGACGTAGTGGACCTGGACGGTGTCACCGGGGCCTTCGGCCGCTCCGCGACCGATGACGGGCAGGTCGCGCTGCGTGGGTGTGTAGCCGTCGGGGTCCGCGTCCTCGCCGGACGGGGGCGCGGCCGCGGGAGTGGCGTCGGGCCCGGTCGCGGGAGGCGGGGCGGCCTCGGGGGCGTAGGCGGGCCGAGGGGGCACCGGAGTGCCTTCCTCGTAGTACGCCGGGTATTCGCCGTAGACGGGAGCCTCACCGTAGACGGGAGCCTCGCCGGGCACGCCGACGGACGCGGTGTACGGGGCGGGTTCGGTGACGGGAACCCGGAAGTCCCGCAGCGTGTCCGTCCGCATCGCGGGTCCCTGACCGGCCCCCTGAGTCATCGACCCCTCCACCACCGTCGCACTGCCGTACACCTGCGGACCCTCTGACCTCCGTGGGGGAGGGTCCGTGATGTCGTGCGCCCATCATAGGAATGCGGCTCGCGCTCTGTGACGCACCAGGGGTGGTGAATCCTGGCCGGAGCCGTTCCTTCCTGCCGCTTTCTCCCGATTTCGGTGATTGTTGACGTCTCCGGCGGGGCCGTCGGCTCCGCCGGAGTGGCGCCAAGTCCCCCTCGCGGGTGGGTGATCAGTCCTGGGCGGGTGAGCGTGGCGGGCTGACCGTCGTACGGGGCTGCCTGCGTTGCGAGGAGGTGCGGATGATGAGTTCCGTCGGGACCACCTGCTCGACGGGTCGGCCGGTGTCGACTCCCTCGATGGCGTCGATCAGGAGCTGGACCACGGCCGTGCCGATGCGGCGCGGCTTGAGGGAGAGCGTGGTGATGGGCGGTTCGGTGTTGGCGTAGACGGTCGATTCGCTGCAGCAGACGAGCAGCAGGTCCTCGGGGACGCGCAGGCCGTAGCGCCGGGCGGCGGCGAGCAGATCGGTGCCGTTCGGGTCGAAGAGCCCGTACACGGCGTCGGGCCGGTCCGGGCGCGCGAGCAGCCGATCCGCGGCGACGGCGCCTGCGCACGGGTCGTGGGCCGGGTAGGACTCGTAGACGGGGTCTTGGCCGACGCGCTCGCACCAGCTGAGGTACGCGGTGGTCGAGAGGCGGGTGTAGGTGTCGGTGGTGGTGCCGGTGAGGAGCCCGATCCTGCGGGCTCCGGCGGCGGCGAGGTGGTCGAGGAGGTTGAGGACGGCGGCCTCGTGATCGTTGTCGACCCAGGCGGTGACGGGTAGGGACCCGGCCGGACGGCCGTCCGAGACCACGGGGAGGCCCTGGCGGACTAGCTCGCTGACGACGGGATCGTGGTCGGAGGGGTCGATGACGACGGTGCCGTCGAGTGCGACGTTGGACCACACGTCGTGGCGGGAGGTGGCGGGGAGGATGACCAGGGCGTAGCCGCGGGCGAGCGCGGCGGACGTGGCGGCCCGGGCCATCTCGGCGAAGTAGGCGAATTCCGTGAAGGTGAAAGGTTCATCCCCGTACGTCGTCACGGTCAGGCCGATGAGGCCGGACTTGCCGGTACGGAGGGTGCGTGCGGCGGCGGACGGCCGGTAGCCCAGCCGGTCGGCGACTTCGCGAACGTGGCGGCGGGTGGCGTCGGGCAGCCGTCCCTTGCCATTGAGCGCGTCGGAGACGGTTGTGATGGAGACGCCCGCCGCGGCGGCGACGTCCCTGATGCCGGCCCGGCCCTGTCGGCCGCCGACCCGCCGGGTGGTCTCGGTCCGGCTCACCTGATGCTTCCCTGCTGCTGTCATGGCGAGCCGATCCTAGGGCTCGATGGGGTGGTTGGCCCGGCTGCATATGCACCCGTTGGCAGGCACGATTCTGCATGGTTCGCCACCCCCAATGACCTTGGAATTAAAGGCAATTGGGGAGTGGGTGCGGGTGAGGCGTTAGTCGGCGACGACGGGCCCGCCAAAATGGTGGGCTCCCGGGCGGTTCTCAACTCACCTGCACGAGGGACGCGCGCCACGGCGCAGGCCACCAGCGCGCGCATATATGCGCGCGCTCCCCCTGTGATCCTGGCGCCCGCCATTCTCTGATCGGCGGAATCCTCATAAGGTGAGCAGTATTGAGTCGACGGCGACGTCGACGGGACGGTCGAGGAGGACCTGCGGTGAGCGAGAAGAGCCCGAAGCTGCGCCCCGAGCTGGACGGCATCCCCACGTACAAGCCGGGCAAGCCCGCGGCGGCGGACGGGCGCGTGGCGTTCAAGCTGTCCTCCAACGAGAACCCGTACCCGCCGCTGCCGGGCGTGCTGGAGACCGCGGTCGCGGCGGCCGGCCACTTCAACCGCTACCCGGACATGGGCTGCACGGGCCTGGTCAACGAGCTGGCCGAGCGCTTCGGGGTTCCGGTCGAGCACATCGCGACGGGCACCGGCTCGGTGGGCGTGGCCCAGTCGCTGATCCAGTCGACGGCCGGCCCGGGCGACGAGGTCATCTACGCTTGGCGCTCCTTCGAGGCTTACCCGATCATCACGCAGATCTCGGGCGCGACGTCCGTGCAGGTCCCGCTCACCGACGGGGACGTGCACGACCTGGACGCGATGGCGGAGGCGATCACCGAGCGGACCCGGCTGATTTTCGTCTGCAACCCCAACAACCCCACTGGTACCGCGGTGCGCCGGGCCGAGTTGGAGCGCTTCCTGGACCGGGTGCCGTCGGACGTGCTGGTGGTGCTGGACGAGGCGTACCGGGAGTTCGTGCGCGACACGGACGTCCCGGACGGCATCGAGCTCTACCGCAGCCGCCCGAACGTGTGCGTGCTCCGTACGTTCTCCAAGGCGTACGGCCTGGCCGGGCTGCGGGTCGGATTCGCGGTGGCGCACGAGCCGGTGGCCGCGGCGTTGCGCAAGACGGCGGTGCCCTTCGGTGTCAGCCAGCTCGCGCAGGACGCGGCGGTCGCCTCGCTGCGGGCCGAGGACGAGCTGCTCGGGCGGGTCGGCTCGCTGGTGTGCGAGCGCAAGCGGGTCTACGACACGCTGCTCGCCCAGGGCTGGAGCGTGGTCCCCGACACGCAGGCGAACTTCGTCTGGATGCGGCTGGGGGAGCGGACCGCGGAGTTCGCGGCGGCGTGCGAGAAGGCCGGTGTGGTGGTCCGGCCGTTCCCGGGCGAGGGCCTGCGGGTCACGATCGGTGAGTCCGAGGCGAATGACATCTTCCTGCACACGGCGGGAGCCTTCTTCAAGGAGATGTAGCCGTACCGCGGAAGGCAGGATTTGTGACGCGGGACCCGTGGTGTGGGGCCCGTAACGCGGGACCCGTACCGAGGAACCCGTTACGCGAGCTCTACGCGGATCGGGTCGCCGTCGCGGACGGTGGCCAGCAGGCGGGGGTCGCCGTCGAACGAGCCGAGCACATTGCACGGGCTCGCGAGGCGGCTCTCGCCGGCGCGCGAGATGGGCGTGGGGCCGTAGGGCAGCGCGAGCGCGTCGCCTTCGGTCCAGAACGCGACGGTGCCCGGCTCGACGACCTGCCGCGCGTCGTGCTCCAGCGCGACGGAGACGCCGGTGTCGAAGTAGACCTCCTCGCCCCACGTGTTCGCGGAGGCGGAGATCGGGAGGACGGCCGCCAGGGCCTTGCTGGTCGGCGTCTCTTCCAGGGATGCGGTGAGCTGGCCGGCGGGCCAGGAGATTCGAATCTTCATGAGCCGCATTCAACAATCTGTTGAATCTCTTGGCTAGGGGTACCCCCCGATTGAAAGATCGAAAACCCGGTGCGCCATAATGCTTGTGAATGTGAACGCGTTCACAAGCTCGGCGGTTTTGTCCCGCGTCGCGTGGGATGTGACAGGCGGAGTGAGGCTTTGACGACCCACGGCGACCCGAAGGAGATGACGACGTGGACTTGGCTCTGGCGCCGGAGACTCTGGCGCGATGGCAGTTCGGTATCACCACCGTCTACCACTTCCTTTTCGTCCCCCTGACGATCTCGCTCGCCGCGCTTGTCGCGATCCTGCAGACCGCCTGGGTGCGCACCGAGAAGGAGAAGTACCTCAAGGCGACCAAGTTCTGGGGCAAGCTGTTCCTGATCAACATCGCGATGGGTGTCGTCACCGGCATCGTCCAGGAATTCCAGTTCGGCATGAACTGGTCCGACTACTCGCGCTTCGTCGGTGACATCTTCGGGGCCCCGCTGGCTTTCGAAGCCCTGATCGCCTTCTTCTTCGAGTCCACCTTCATCGGGCTGTGGATCTTCGGCTGGGACAAGCTCCCCAAGAAGATCCACCTCGCCTGCATCTGGATGGTCTCGATCGGCACCATCCTCTCGGCGTACTTCATCCTCGCCGCCAACTCCTGGATGCAGCACCCGGTCGGCTACCGGATGAACAAGGAGACCGGGCGAGCCGAGCTGACCGACTTCCTCCAGGTCCTCACCCAGAACACGGCCGTCGCCCAGGTCTTCCACACCCTCACGGCGGCCGCGCTGACCGGCGGCGCGTTCATGGTCGGCATCGCCTCCTACCATCTGCTGCGCAAGAAGCACATCCCCGTGATGCGCACCTCGCTGCGGCTCGGCCTGATCGCCGTGGTCATCGGCGGCCTGCTGACGGCGATCAGCGGTGACACGCTCGCCAAGGTCATGTTCAAGCAGCAGCCGATGAAGATGGCCGCGGCCGAGGCGCTCTGGGACGGGGAGAAGAGCGCCCCCTTTTCCGTCTTCGCCGTCGGTGACGTCGACAAGGGCCACAACAAGGTCGCCGTGGAACTGCCCGGTCTGCTGTCCTTCCTCGCCGACAGCGACTTCGGCTCCTTCGTGCCCGGCATCAACGACGTCAACAAGTCCGAGCAGGCGAAGTACGGCCCCGGCGACTACCGGCCCGCGATCCCCGTCGCCTACTGGGGCTTCCGGTGGATGATCGGCTTCGGTATGGCGTCCTTCGGCATCGGCGCCCTGGGGCTGTGGCTGACCCGGCGCAGGTTCCTGCTGCCGGCCGCCCTGCGCACCGGCGACGACGAACGCCCGCACCTCGTCCTGTTCAGGACCGCCCTGAATCCGCGTCTCACCCGCCTGTACTGGCTGACCGCCATCGGGACGCTCGGCTTCCCGCTGATCGCCAACTCCTGGGGCTGGATCTTCACCGAGATGGGCCGCCAGCCGTGGGTCGTCTACGGAGTCCTGCGCACCCGTGACGCGGTGTCCCCCAGTGTCACGCAGGGCGAGGTGATCACGTCCATGCTCGTCTTCACCGCTCTCTACGCCGTGCTCGCCGTGATCGAGGTCCGGCTGCTCGTGAAGTACGTGAAGGCCGGACCTCCCGAACTCACCGAGGCCGACCTCAACCCGCCCTCCAGGATCGGCGGGGACGACAACCATTCCGACCGGCCGATGGCCTTCTCGTACTGAGGCTGAGGAGACCACACCATGCAACTCCACGACGTCTGGTTCGTACTCATCGCCGTCCTGTGGACCGGCTACTTCTTCCTGGAGGGCTTCGACTTCGGGATCGGGGTACTGACCAAGCTGCTCGCCCGTGACCGGCACGAAAAGCGGGTCCTGATCAATACGATCGGGCCCGTCTGGGACGGCAACGAGGTTTGGCTGCTCACCGCCGGCGGGGCCACCTTCGCGGCCTTCCCGGAGTGGTACGCCACCCTCTTCTCCGGCTTCTACCTGCCGCTGCTGATCATCCTGGTCTGCCTCATCGTCCGCGGTGTCGCCTTCGAGTACCGGCACAAGCGCCCCGAGGACAGGTGGCAGACCAACTGGGAGCACGCGATCTTCTGGGCCTCCCTGATTCCCGCCTTCCTGTGGGGTGTGGCCTTCGCGAACATCGTCCGCGGCGTCAAGATCGACCAGCACAAGGAGTACGTCGGCACCTTCCTCGACCTGCTCAACGGGTACGCGCTCCTCGGCGGTCTCGTCACGCTCACCCTGTTCACCTTCCACGGCGCCGTTTTCGCGTCCCTGAAGACGGTCGGTGACATCCGGGAGCGGGCACGCCGGCTCGCGACCCGGTTGGGTGTCCTCACCGCCGTCCTGGGGCTGGTCTTCCTGCTCTGGACCCAGTTCTCGCGCGGTGACGGCGCGAGCCTGATCGCCATGGTCATCGCGATCGTGGCCCTGGTCGCGGCCGTGGGCTTCAACGTGGCGGGCCGCGAGGGCTGGTCGTTCGCACTCTCCGGGATCACCATCGCGGCAACCGTCGCGATGCTCTTCCTGACGCTCTTCCCGAACGTCATGCCCTCCTCGCTGAACGACGGCTGGAACCTCACGGTCACCAACGCCTCCTCCAGCCCCTACACGCTCAAGATCATGACCTGGTGCGCGGCGGTGGCCACCCCGGTCGTCCTGCTCTACCAGGGCTGGACGTACTGGGTGTTCCGCAAGCGGATCGGGACCCAGCACATCGTCGACGCGCACTGATCCGGCCCGCGCTGACCCGACTGACCGACCCGGCCGGGGCTGTCTCGCCCGGCGCCGGCCGACTCTCCCGCTTGACCCTCCCGAGGGGATGTTTCACGTGAAACCGATCGACCCGCGCCTGCTGCGCTACGCCCGTTCCACCCGCCTCTTCCTGGCCGCGGTGGTGGCCCTCGGGCTTGCCGGGGCGGGGCTGGTCGTCGGACAGGCGATGCTCATCGCCGAGATCGTGGTCGGTGCCTTCGAGAAGGGGGTGGGAGCCGGGACGCTCCGGACGCCACTGCTGCTGCTCGCGGCAGTGGCGCTGGGGCGGGCGCTGATCGCCTGGCTCACGGAACGTGCCGCGCACCGGGCCGGCGCGGCGGTCAAGTCGGAGCTACGGGGCCGGCTGCTGGACCGGGCCGCGGACCTCGGGCCCGGATGGCTGAGCGGGCAGCGGACCGGTTCGCTGGTGGCCTTGGCCACCCGCGGCGTGGACGCGCTCGACGACTACTTCTCCCGCTACCTTCCCCAATTGGGGCTCGCGGTGGTCGTGCCCGTGGCAGTGCTCGCCCGCATCGTCACCGAGGACTGGGTCTCGGCGGCCATCATCGTGGGCACGTTGCCGTTGATCCCCCTGTTCATGGTCCTGATCGGCATGGCGACGCAGTCGCGGATGGACCGGCAGTGGCGGCTGTTGTCCCGTTTGTCCGGGCATTTCCTGGACGTGGTGGCGGGGCTCCCGACGCTCAAGGTGTTCGGCCGGGCCAAGGCCCAGGCCGAGTCCATCCGCAAGATCACCGACGATTACCGCCAAGCCACGATGCGGACCCTGCGCATCGCCTTCCTGTCCTCGTTCGCCCTGGAACTGCTGGCCACGCTGTCGGTGGCCCTGGTGGCGGTGACCATCGGCATGCGACTCGTCCACGGGGACCTGGACCTGTATACCGGCCTGGTCATCCTGATCCTGGCGCCGGAGGCATACCTGCCGCTGCGCCAGGTGGGGGCGCAATACCACGCGGCAGCGGAGGGGCTGTCGGCCGCAGAGGAGATCTTCGAGGTCCTGGAGGAGCCGACGACCGCTTCGGGCGGGACCGGCGAAGTGCCGCAGCGCGGGTTGCGGATCGAGTTCGACGCGGTGACGGTCCGGTACCCCGGACGAGGTGCGGACTCTCCGGGCCCCGTTTCATTGACCGTCGAACCGGGAGAGTGCGTCGCCCTCACCGGGCCGAGCGGCTCGGGGAAGTCCACCCTGCTGCATGTCCTGCTGGGCTTCGTGACGCCAACGGCCGGGCGGGTACGGGTCCAGGGAACGGACCTGGCGGAACTGGCTCCGGAGCAGTGGCGGGAGCGGATCGCGTGGGTGCCGCAGCGGCCACACCTGTTCGCGGGGACCATCGCCGAGAACGTACGGCTGGCCCGGCCCGCCGCCCCTGACGACGCGGTGGCCCAAGCACTCAGGGACGCCGGGGCGTGGGAGTTCGTGGCAGGGCTCCCCCACGGTCTGGACACACCGCTGGGTGAGGGCGGAGTCGGACTGTCCGCCGGTCAGCGCCAGCGGCTGGCGCTCGCGCGGGCGTTCCTGGCCGACCGGTCGGTGCTGCTGCTCGACGAGCCGACCGCGGCGCTGGACGGCGAGACCGAAGCGGGCATCGTGGACGCGGTCCGGCGTCTCGCGGTGGGTCGGACCGTACTGCTGGTCGTGCACCGCCCGGCCCTGCTCACGGCCGCGGACCGGGTGGTGCGGCTTCCTGCGGCCGATCCGGCGGCGGCCGGCGGGGGTCCGGCTCACGGATCGGCCCAGACGGCCGGGCGGGAGGTCGGGCGGCAGACCGTGCGGGGCGGTGCCGAACCGTCCGGTCCCGGGGAATGGATCCTCGGCACGGCGCCCGAACGAACCGGCAACGGGCAGGGACGGAGCACGGGTGGTGAGCACCCGCTGGCCCGGGTCCGGGCCGTCGCCAAAGCCTGGCAAGGGCGGTTCCGTCTCGGTCTGCTGCTCGGCGCGTTGGCAGTGGGGTGCAGCGTCGGACTGATGGCCGTGTCCGGCTGGCTGATCTCGCGGGCCTCCGAGCAGCCGCCCGTGCTCTATCTGATGGTGGCCGTCACCGCCACCCGCACCTTCGGCATCGGCCGGGCCGTCTTCCGCTACGCGGAGCGGCTCGTCTCACACGACGCGGTGTTGCGGATGCTGGCCGACCTACGGGTTTCCGTGTACGGACGACTGGAACGGATCGCTCCCGCCGGACTGCGCGAACAGCGACGAGGAGATCTGCTGTCCCGGCTGGTGGCCGACGCGGACGTCCTTCAGGACTACTGGCTGCGTTGGCTTTTGCCGGTCGGCACCGCCGTCCTGGTCGGATCCGGTTCGGTCGCCTTCACCGCCTGGCTCCTGCCCGAGGCCGGGGCGGTGCTGGCCCTCGGACTGCTCGTGGCGGGTGTGGGAGTGCCGCTGGTGAGTGGCGCCGTGGCCCGCCGCGCGGAGCGCCGGCTCGCGCCCGCCCGGGGCGAACTCGCCACCCGTGTGGCCGATCTGCTCACCGGGACCGCGGAGCTGACCGTGGCCGGCGCGCTGGAGAGGCGGAAGGACGCCGCCAAGCGGAGCGACCGGAATCTGACCGCGATCGCCTCGCGGGGCGCGGCGGCGACCGGACTGGGCAGCGGTCTGTCCACCCTGGTGTGCGGGCTGACCGTGGTGTGCGCCGCGGCCCTGGGTGCCGAGGCGGTGGCCGGCGGCCGACTGGCGGGGGTGGCGATGGCCGTGGTCGTGTTGACACCGCTCGCCGCGTTCGAGGCCGTCACCGGACTTCCGCAGGCCGTCCAGTACCGGCAGCGCGTGCGCCGGAGCGCCGAGCGGATCTACGAGGTCATCGACGCGCCCATGCCGGTCAGTGAGCCGGAGCAGGCCGCCGGATGTCCCGCCTCGCCGTTCCCCCTGAGGCTCACGGGCATCGCGGCGCGGCATCCGGGACAGGAACAGGACGCCCTGCACGGGCTGGACCTGACCCTCGAAGCGGGCCGCCGCATCGCCGTCGTGGGGCCCTCCGGCTCGGGCAAGACGACACTGGCGCAGGTTCTGCTGCGGTTCCTGGACCCGCGCGAAGGCTCGTACACCCTCGGCGACACCGAAACGCGCACCCTCGACAGCGACGGTGTCCGTAGCCTCGTCGGGCTGTGCGCCCAGGACGCGCACCTCTTCGACAGCTCGGTCCGGGAGAACCTGCGACTGGCCCGAACCGACGCGAGTGACGCCCGGCTGCGGGACGCGCTCGCGGCGGCCAGGCTGTCGGAATGGGTCGACGGTCTCCCGGACGGACTGGACACCCTGGTCGGAGAGCACGGCGAGCGGATCTCCGGAGGACAGCGCCAACGGCTGGCCCTGGCCCGGGCGCTGCTCGCGGACTTCCCGGTACTCGTTCTGGACGAACCGGCCGAGCACTTGGACCTGCCGACCGCGGACGCGCTGACAGCGGACCTGTTGACCGCCACCGAGGGTCGCACCACCGTCTTGATCACGCACCGGCTCGCGGGCCTCGACGCGGTGGACGAGGTGCTCGTACTGGACCGGGGACATGTCGTACAGCGCGGCGCGTACGAGGAGCTGGCCACGGTCGAAGGACCGCTGCGACGTCTCCTGGAGCGTGAACGGGCGACCGAGGGGACGTTGGCCGACTTTCCCAGCTAATCGGGACTAACTAGGCTCAAGGGCATGTCAGCGGAGCAGTCTCAGGAATCGCCGGAGCCGTCACGCGCGTCGCCGGACCCGCTGGAGGCCGCCGCTCATGCGACCCGCGGTCTCCAGGGGCTGTCCACCGAACTCACCGCCCGGGTGCCGCAACTGCTGGAGGCCATGCGCTCGGTCGGCACCGGCCTGGAACTGCATTCCACGCTCGACCGCATCTGTGAGACGGCCGCCGAACTGGCCCATGCCCACTACGCGGCCATCGGTGTGGTCGATACCGACCGCCGCGGCCTGTCCGATTTCGTCACCTTCGGCCTCAGTGAGGCGCTGGCGCGCAAGATCGGGCACCGTCCGGACGGGAAACGAGGCCTGCTCGGGGCGTTGATCTCGCACGCCGACACGGTGCGGCTCCCGGATCTGAGGAAGGACCCGCGTGCCGCCGGCTTCCCGGCTCACCACCCGCCCATGAAGTCGTTTCTCGGTGTGCCCATCCGGGTTCAGGGAGAGATCTTCGGCAACCTCTACCTGGCCGAGAAGAACGGTGGAGGCGAGTTCAACGACTACGACGTCCACATGGTCCGCGTCCTGGCCACGGAGGCGGGCATCGCCATCGGCAACGCCCGGCTGTACGAGGCCGCCACTCAGCGCGAGCGGTGGATCGACGGCTCGGTGGCCGTTACCACGGCCCTGTTGTCCGGAGGGGACGCGGACGACGCCCTCGCCGTGGTCGCCGAGCAGGCCCGCCGACTCGCTGATTCGGCCGCCGGGATCGTGATGCTGCCGGCAGAGGAGGGCGGAATGGAGATCGTCGCCGTCTCCTCCGACAACCCGGCGACCTCGCTCGGTGTGGTGATCCCGCCCGAGAGCCCCGTGGTGAACGAACTGCTGCGGGGAGAACCGGTCTTCGTCGAGGACGCCGCGGCGGATGCCCGCATGATCAGCCGGCTCACCAGCCAGTACGGACCCTGCATGATGCTGCCCCTGCAGAGCGGTGGGCGGGTGCTGGGCGCGTTGGTGACCCCCAGGGCGCGGGGCGGCCGCCCGTTCAGTGAGGCCGAACGCACCTTGGCCACGCAATTCGCCTCACAGGCGGCGTTGGCGCTGATGATGGCCGAGGCTCAGCGCGACCGGGAACGGTTGGCGGTCTTCGAGGACCGTGACCGGATTGCCCGCGACCTGCACGATCTTGTGATCCAGCGGCTGTTCGCGACGGGGATGATGTTGGAGGGCGCGCAGCGCCGGTCCATCGTTCCGGAGGTTCGTGACGGTATCGGCAAAGCGGTGGACGAGCTGGACGTGACGATCCAGGAGATCCGTACGGCGATCTTCGCGTTGCAGCAGGGACCGGCGGAGGCCCCTTCGGGGCTGCGTACCCGGGTGTTGCGCGAGATCAACATGGCCGCCGTACCGCTGGGGTTCAAGCCCGCGCACCGGTTCATCGGCCCGATCGACGCGGCGATCGACGAGCTGGTCGGCAAGAACCTGATCGCGGCCCTGCGCGAGGCGCTGTCGAACGCGTTCCGCCACGCGGAGGCATCCCGGATCGAAGTCCTGCTGGACTCCACGGTCCATCTGGCCGACGGGCGGCCGGGGGTACGGCTGGAGGTCGCCGACGACGGCGTGGGTATCGCGGAGGGCGGTCGGCGCAGCGGTCTGCGGAACCTGCGCCGACGGGCCGAGTCGCTGGGGGGCGCGAGCTGGTACGGCCCCGGCCTCGCCGAGAACGGCGGCGGGACCACCGTCGTGTGGGAAGCCCCGCTCTAGGGATGCCGTGTGCCTGCGCCCTCGAGTCCCTGGGCCTTCGTGTCCCTGTGCCCTCGTGCCCTGTGCCCTGGTGAGATGCCCGCCTACCGGGCGACGCCTGCGCTCAGAATGCGTTCGATGACGAGGGCCACCCCGTCCTCGTTGTTGGCGACCGTGCGGTCGGAAGCACTCGCGAGCACGTCCGGGTGTGCATTGCCCATCGCGTATGAGGTGCCGGCCCAGGTCAGCATCTCCAGGTCGTTCGGCATGTCGCCGAAGGCGACGACCTCAGCCGGTGAAATGCCACGTTCGGCACAGCACAGTGCCAGGGTGCTCGCCTTGGACACTCCGGGGCCGCTGATTTCCAACAGCGACGTAGGGCTGGAGCGCGTGATGGAGGCGTACGCGCCCGCGGCGGAGCGGGCCAGGGCGAGGAAATCGTCCGGCGCCAGTTCGGAGTGGTGGGCCAGCAGTTTCAGTACGGGAGCCGCGGTGTCGTCGAGCTCCTCACTCAGGAGCTTCTCGGCGATGGCGATCGTGGCGTTGGGGTCCTGGAAGGTCGGCGGATAGGCCGGCTCGTAATTGATACCCGTGGTCAGTTCGACGGCGAACGACGTGCCGGGCGCGGCAGCCCGGAGCGTGTCCACGACCGTCTGTGCGGCGGCCCGGGGCAGCGGCCTGACCTGGACGAACTCGCCGCCTGCGTGGAGGTCGACCACGGCGGCCCCGTTCGCGCAGATGGCCAGGCCGTGGCCGTGGACGTGATCGCTCACCACACCCATCCAGCGGGCCGGGCGACCGGTGACGAAGAACACCTCGATACCGGCCTGCTCGGCGGCGGCGAGCGCGGCGACCGTGCGGGCGGAAACGGTCTTGTCGTCGCGCAGCAGGGTGCCGTCGAGATCGGTGGCGATGAGCCGGGGAGCGGAGTTTGGCCCATCCGGGCGCTGAGGAGCCGAGGTCACCGCTCCATCTTCACTCATGGGACCAAGCCCCCAGACCAAGATCAGCCAAGCCATCAGCACGGCGATGTTTCACGTGAAACCGCGTGCTTCGTTTCACGTGAAACAAGGCGGGGTCTGATGTTTCACGTGAAACATCAGACGGGCCGCCGTGCTCCGAGGTGCGCGGTCGTCACGTGGGGCACCGTACGCTCGAACGCATGAGCCTGCGTTTGAGCACTGTGATCCTCCCGGTACGGCCTTGGCACGAAGGAGGCCGTGACCAGTGGGTCCGGGCCGAGCGGCTCGGGTTCCACGCCGCCTACACCTACGACCACCTGTCCTGGCGGACCTTCCGGGACGGCCCGTGGTTCGGTGCGGTCCCCACGCTGACCGCAGCCGCTGCCGTCACCGACCGGCTGCGCTTGGGCACCCTCGTCACCTCGCCGAATTTCCGGCACCCTGTGACGCTCGCCAAGGACCTCATGTCGCTGGACGACATCTCCGGCGGCCGTATCACCCTGGGCATCGGTGCCGGCGGTAACGGCTTCGACGCGACGGCGCTGGGCCAGGAGCCGTGGACGCCGCGAGAGCGGGCCGACCGCCTGGCCGAGTTCGTGCCGCTCCTCGACCGGCTGCTTACCGAGGGGGCCGTCACACACCACGGCACCTTCTACTCCGCCGAGGAGGCCCGGAACATTCCGGGCTGTGTCCAGCGGCCACGTCTGCCCTTCGCGGTCGCGGCGACCGGCCCGCGGGGCATGAGGCTTGCCGTCCGGCACGGCCAGGCGTGGGTGACGACCGGCGATCCGAAGCTCGCAGAGGACGGGACGCCCGAGCAGTCCCGGGAGGCCCTGCGGGGTCAGCTGGAGAAGCTGGACAAGGCACTCGCCGAGATCGGACGGGATTCCGCCTCCATGGAGAAGATCCTGCTCACCGGCTTCACCCCGGAGGGCGGTGGGGTACTGGACTCCGTCGACGCGTTCGTGGACTTCGCGGGCCGCCACCGGGAGCTCGGTTTCACCGAGCTGGTCATCCATGCGCCGATTCCGCACTCCGACTTCGCGGCCGACGAGGCCGTCTTCGAGCGGATCGCCACCGAGGCACCCGCCCAGCTGAACGGCTGATCAAGAAAGGTCGCCTGCCGCTCCCGGCCGTCTGCCCCTGCCGATGGGCGGCGGGGGCAGACGGAGCAGGACAGACGTCAGGACGCAGGAAACAAGTCAGGACAGCAGGCCGGCCACGATCCGTTCGGCCTGCGGCAGCACCCACTCCGGTACCGCCCCTTCGGGGAGGGCCCGAATCTCCTCGATCAGCGCCGAGATCCGCGCGGCGCCCGCTTGCGGGCGGTCCAGCTCGTGCTCGGTCCAAGCGGCGTTGTTCAGGCACTGGAGGCGGTCCTGGATGTGCTCGGGGCCCAGCTCGGCGTAGAGGCCGGCCGCCTGCTCCCACAGCAGGATCTCCTCCAGGCGCAGTGCCTCGATCTCGGCTCCGCCCTCCCGCGGTGCGCCGGTAGCCGAAGCCCCGGTGGCCGGAGCGCCGTCGGTGCCGCCCGCTTCTCCGGCGGTCTCCTCCCGCGACGTCACCCAACGGTCCAGCACCTGCGCCGTCTGGTGCCAGGTCTGGGCGAGCTCCGACCGCAGTTCCCGGGACCGAGGGTCATGGGCGAGCGCCGATGCCAGTACGTCGGCCGCCTCGTCCATCCGGGTCCGCGCCGCCGTCACGACCGCCTCCGTCATGTCGGAACGCAGTCCCAGCCAGGCCAGCGAACGCAGGATGCGCACCTCGGCGACCGGTGCGCCGCCCGCCTCCCGGTGCAGCTTAAGGGCCCGCTCGTAGGCGGCGACCGCTTCGACCACCAGTCCCGCCGTGGAGAGCTGATCGGCGGCCGACTGGGCGAATGCCGCCTGCGGACGCGGGTCCTCCCAGCCCCGGGTAATCTCCGCCGCCCGCAGGTACTGCTCGGCCGATGGCCGCCATTCCCGCAACTCGCGCAGAAGATCACCCAGGAACTCGTGGGCGGCGACGGCTTGACCCTCCCCGTGCTCCAGCAGATCCGGCAGGGCCGACTGCAGCACTTCCGCCGCGTCGGCGGTCCGGCCGGTGCGGGCGTACGCCCGGGCGAGCAACAGCCGGGCTTGGGCGCCGGCGTCGGCGCTCAGGCCGGCCTGGTCGAACCAGTGGGCCGCGGTGAGCGCGTGCTCGGCCGCCTCTTCCGCCCCGTCCGTGCGGGGGCCCTCGGCACCGTCGTCCGGAGTGTGCGCGCGGCGCAGGAGGATGTCGGCGAGGGTGAGTCGTACGACGCCCTGGGTTTCGGCGTCGACCACCTCCGTGACGTGCCGACAGGCGGAACGCGCGGCTTCCTCGGCCTCTTCGGGCCTACCGAGCGACGACAGCACCCCGGCCCGCAGGACCAGTGGATCCACCGCGTTCCAGGGACGGCCCGCGTCGATCCCGCGCGCAGCGGCGGAGCCCAGGAGGGACAGGGCACGCTCCGGGTCTCCGTGGGCCAGCGTCGCTCGGCCCAGTAGCTCCTCCGCCTCCGCCGCCACGTCGGGAAGCGGCTGCGCGTAGGCGTCGATGAAATCCGTGAGCTCGGCGGACATCTCAGCGTGCCCGTGCTCCTCACCGTGCCCGTGCCCGTGCCCGTCTCCTGCTCCGTGGGCGTGCCCGGTGGCCTGCGCGGGCTCTTGGACCGAGCGCAAGTACGAGTCCACGCGGATCGACGCCAGTTCCGCGAGGGCGATCCGGCGGGTTCGCAGGGGGTCCGCCGGGTCCAGGGACTCGGCGTCCCGCACGGCCACTCGCAGCAGCTTCCTGATCTCGGCCGGATCGGCCCCCGACTGCGCGGCGACGGTCGCCAACCGCAGCTGAGCGAGGGCCGCCCGTTCCGCCTGCCCGAGAGCCCGGTACGTGTCACGAACGGCAGTCAGCAGTTCCGCCGCGTCGGCGGCCCCACCGCGCGCGGCCGTCAGCGCCCGGTGATCCGCGACATCGGCCGAGATCAGCGGGTCCACCTCGTCCGCGCGGAACCCTTCCAGCCGTGCGGCCGCCTCGGTCCACAACGCGTCCGCGGCCGGATGCCCCTGATCGCGTGCCGCCCGGGCCCGGCCGACAAGCTCGGTGAGGTCACTCGACCCGGTCTGGACCGGGGCCGCCACAGGCGCCGGCGCGGGGCCGCCCGATGGGGTGGACGGCAGGGCGTGGCTGCGCACGCCCAGCGGAAGCATCCCGACCAATGGCTCCCGCTCGATCCGGGCGAGGAACCGGTCGGAGATCCGCGTCGTGCCGTTGCGTACGTCGAAGCGCCGGGCGCTGTCGAGCGCGCCGGCGAGCAGGGTGTCGTACAGCTCGGACACGCTGTGCGGTACGCCGTTGTAGGGGACGGCCGGGCTCTGACCATGGCCCAGCTCCCTCAGCCGGCGCAGCAGCACGAGGACACCGCCGTGGAAGACCAACTGGTCGCGGTCGTCGACCGGCGGGCCCATGTGGGGAGCGTGCTCGGCGAGGATCTCCAGACCGCGCGACTCGTTGCCGGTCAGCGCGCAGAACTCGATGTGCTTGCCGACCGAGGGCAGCAGACTTTCGTTGCCCCGGACCAGGCGGTAGCCGCGCAGGTGATGGGAGCGGGCCTCATCGAACCGGCCGAGCCGCAACAACGGAAGCAACGAGGCGGCGAGGACCCGGTGTGGCTCCTCGGCGCAGAGGCGCTGTCCTTCCAGCACGGGCTTCCAGGCGTCCAGGGCTTGGGCGTCGTCACCGCGCAGAGCCGCGTACTGGCCCTGACTGTTGTCCTCGCAGGCGTGGCAGTCACTCATCCCGTCGCGTTCGGCGCCGCGCCAGGCGTCGAAGGCGCGTTCGGCCCGCTCGTCGTCACCGGTCACGTCGGCGAGCCACATCTCGGCCTCGCGCACGGGCCGCTCGCTGTACCCCGCGATCCGGTAGCGGCGCTCCATGTCGTCCAACCAGCCGACCGCGGACTCCAGCGGAATGTCGGGCGAGTTGTTGATGGCCGTGGCCACCCACTTGAACTGCCAGAACAGCGAGTGGGTGGCGCTCTCGGAGAAGGAGCCCGGGTCCTTGTCGTACTCCTGGAGCAGCCGGGCGAAGGGCACCAGCAGCTTGGGGGACTCGGCGCTGTAGAGGTAGGCGTTGATGAGGTTGTCCAACGCCGCCCGGAACAGGTTCGGGTCACCGCTCACCTCGGCCGCGCCCGCCAGCGCCTCGGCGTGCGCGTTGCGGGCGGCACCGCCGGGTGCGCGTCGGTTCTCCGCCAGACCGTGCTCGATCTCCTCGCGCGTCAGCGTCGTCATTTCCGGCCCTCCTGGGCGTCGTGGGAGTGGGTCGCCCATTCCAGGAGACCGAGGAACGCCCGGTTGAGCAGCGCCGAGTCGGCGGGGCGCAGCGGCCGCTGGGACATCAGGAGCGCCTGCCCGTACAGCGACTCGACGGCAGTACCGGTGAGCGTCTCGTCGGGGAGGCCGGCGATCCGGCGGATCAGCGGATTGTTGTGGTTCAGGACGAGGCGGGCACGTGGTGCGGAGCCGCGGAGGGCACCGAGGATCCCGGTCCAGAGGGAGTCGGCGCTGTCCAGGGCCGCGCTGCGGTCGCGCTCCTGACGTGCCTGGCGGTCGTCCAGGTAGAGCGCGGGGACGGCGACGGGCTGGAAGGCACGCAGCACCACGTCGCAGCCCTGCGGTTCGAGTCGGGTGCGCGCGGTGGAGAGGAAGGCCGCGAGGGCGAGTTCGACAGTGTTCGGGACGGGGTCGAGACGCTCGGTGACGGCTCCCGCGTCCAGTTCCGTGACCTTGAGTTCGGGTCGTACGGCGGGCAACAGGGCCAAGAGGTCGGCGTCGTACGTGTAGCCGGCGTTGATGACGCCGAGGCCGTGGGCCGCCGCGATCGGGGCGATCTGGCGGAACTCCTCGACGGTGCGCGTGAAGTGGATGTCACGGTGCGCGGCGGCGAACTCCTCCAGGCTCATCGAGCCGTCGCTGGTCTCGAACGGCAGCCAGGGCAGCATCAGGCCGAGCAGTTCGGCGTCGTGCCGGGCCAGCGACTTCACCCCGAGGTGGTGGACGCTCAGGAAAGCGGCCAGCCGTTCGGGCTCGCCGGCGGCCAGCTCGGCGAGCCAGGTCCGGATGCGGGAGCCCAGCGCTTCCCGCACGGCGGCCAAGGTCTCGTCGTCGTACAGGTTCTCGCGGGAGGCGGTGGGACGCAGGGTGTCGGTGTCCAGGACGACGCGGACGAAGAACGCCCAGTCGGGCAGCAGGTTGTGCGCCTGGTCGGTGAGCAGCATGCCCTTGAGGTGGACGCGGTGGCCGGACCGGTGGGCGGGGCTGGTCGGTTCGGGCAGGACGTACGCGACGCCGCGCACACCGGCGACGGGCAGGTCGAGGTCGATGCTGTCCAGGGGGGTGAATCCGAAGATCCGGGCGCAGTGGCCGGCCAGCGCGACCCGGCGTGCCGTCGGGGTCGGATGGGGGCGGTCCCACACGGCCGGTCGGTCGGTGATGGAGCGCGGCGCGTCATCCGGTCCGGCCTGGAAGGTGATGTCATGGGGCAGCAGAGAGCCGTAGTCACGTGCGAGCTCCTCGACCTTGGCCGGGACCATCCACTCTTCGGCTCCGGGTCGGGCGCGCAGCAGGACGGTGGTGCCGGGTTCGGGCCGGGCCGCGTGGTCCAGCTCGCGGACGGTGTACGAGCCGTCGTCCGTGGCCAGCCACTCGACGGGGCGCGCGGTGAGATCGCGGGCGGATCGGGTGATGACACGGATCTCGGTGGCCACGACGAAGCAGGCCAGCAGACCGATGCCGAACTGCCCGAGGAACTCCTTGCGCGCCGTCTCCAGGCCGTGTTCGCCCCCGCGCTTCGAGCTCCTGCCGATGGTGGCGAGCAGGGAGTGCGCCTCGGCGGCGGTCAGTCCGATGCCGCTGTCCGAGATGCCGACCTTTCCGGGCTCGGCCCACATCCGGATTCGGATGTCCGCGTCCGGTTCGATGGCCCGGCGTGCGGTGATGGCGTCCACGGCGTTCTGCATCAACTCGCGCACGTAGACGCGCGGGCTGGAGTAGAGGTGGTGGGAGAGGAGGTCCACGAGCCCGCGCAGGTCGACCTGGAAGCTGTTGGTGTCCGGTTCGGGCCGGGCCGTCGATGCGGACCGGGCCGTCGATTCCGGTGGGGTCGTGGACGTCATGCGGCGTCACCTCGTCTGGTCGCGTGAGTGGTTCGGCGATCGCGAGGTGCCCCCCTCACCGATCCCGGAATTGAGGAACAGGGTAGGGGGATGATCTGACAATCTCCGCGTCAATTCCCGGACTGCCGGAAGCGCAGGAACCGCGGCGGCACCGCGTCGACCAGCCAGACACCGTTGGCGCTGATCCGGAAGACGTGTCCGGCCGCGCGCATCGCGGCGGCGTCCACGGCGAGCACGACCGGCCGGCCGCGCCGGGCGCCCACCCGGGTCGCGGTGTCCCGGTCGGCGGAGAGGTGGACGTGGTGGCGAGCCATCGGCCGCAGCCCTTCGGAGCGGATCGAGTCCAGGGCGGGGGCCACGGTGCCGTGGTAGAGGTACGCCGGCGGTTCGGCTTCCGGCAAATCGAGGTCCACCGCGACGGTGTGGCCCTGGTTGGCTCTGATCCTGGTTCCCTCGACGGCGAAGCGCTGTTTGTCGTTCGTGGCGACGACGTGGTCGAGCTCGGCCCGGCCTAGTGGGAATCCGTGGGCCGCGGCCGCTTCGAGCAGCTCGTCGATCTCCACCCAACCCTGCGGATCGAGCACCAGTCCGATCCGTTCCGGCTGATGCCGCAGGTGTTTCGAGACATATCGGGACACCTTCACGGTGCGTCTGTCGTCCATCGTCCCAGGGTGCCGCCTGGAAGGCGGTGAGAGCAGCGATTTTGCGCCGGGCCTTTGAACCCCGACGACCCCTATCGCGTTTCCAAGATACGGAATACATTTTCCGATTAATCGCTTCCCAGGGGGGAGAATCCATGACAATCGATGCTTCGCTGCCGCGCCGTGCCGCCGCCGAGCTCATCGGCACGGCCGGACTGCTCGTGGTGGTGATCGGCTCCGGGATTCAGGCCTCGGCCCTCAGCCGTGACACCGGTGTCGCACTCATCGCCAACTCGCTCGCCTCCGCCATCGGTCTGGGTCTGATCATCACCCTCTTCGGCCCGCTCTCCGGCGCCCACCTCAACCCGGTGGTCACCCTCACCTCCTGGTGGGGGCGGCGGTCCGGTGGCGTCGGGGTGGCCGGCCGGGACGCCCTCGTCTACGCCATGGCCCAGACGGCCGGGGCCATCGGCGGGGCCGTCCTCGCCGAGGTCATGTTCGGCCGCGTACCGGGAACCTTCGCCACCCAGGTCCGCGGCGGTGGGCACCTGCTGATCGGTGAGATCGTCGCCACGGCGGGGCTGGTCCTGGTCATCCAGGGCCTCGGCCGTATCGGCCGCCCACGGCTGATCCCGGCGGCGGTGGCCCTCTACATAGCGGCGGCGATCTGGTTCACGTCCTCGGGATCCTTCGCGAACCCGGCCGGCACTGTCGGGCGTGCCTTCAGCAACTCGTTCACCGGGATCGCCCCGCAGTCGCTGCCAGGTTTCGTCGGAGCGCAGTTGCTCGGCGGGGCCCTCGGCCTCGCGCTCGCCGGGTTGCTCTACGGCGCCGAGCGCGGAAGCCGGCGCGGCGGCGTCGAAGCACCGCTTCGGAAGCCCGCCATGCATCATCCGGAGCCTGCCGTGCACCATCCGGCCCCCGTCCCGAACCATCCGGAGCCCGCCCCGAACCACCCCGGCGCTGCCCTCGATCCGGCGGTGGCCACTTCGGGCCCCGCAAGTGCCCCTGAATCGGCCACGCCAGTGGCTGATAACCGCCACCCGAACCCGGCGGACACGGTCTGGCTGTGAGCCCCGGACCCGGTTGCCCACAGGTACGGTCGAGTTGTCCACAGCCGGTTCGGCGGGTTTTGGCGGCAAGAGCGTGATTCGCCCTGTGGACTACCGATCGAGCACTACCGGCCGCCACCCCGGCCGACCAGCTCGTTCATCGTCCGGGCCTGGAGCTCCCGCTCCGTGGCGGCCCGGATGAACTCCGCGACGTGCTCGGGACCCACCAGGTCCCGCACCGCCCGCACCGTCTCGGCCGGCAGCGGCACCGGCGAGGGCCCCGCGGCCTGTGCCGTTCCGGCCGCACCCAGGTGCTGCTGCAGGTGCCGGGTCGCGAAGAGCCGCATTGCCCGGGCGAGTTCGGCATCCACCGTCTGCTGGGCCAGCGGCCGCAGTCTGCGTACCATCGTCGCCGCCTCGGCGGCATCCGCGTCCGTGGGCGGGACGGGGCTCAGGTAGCGGGCGAAGACGTGCTCGGTGGTGAACTCCAGGAACCGCGAGGCGATGTGTTCCACCTGACCGCGCAACTCCCGCAGGTGCCCCGTGATCGCCGGCAGCGGCACGCCCGCCGCGTACAGCTCGGCGGCGACGGCCAGCTCCTGCGGGGAGGGAACGAGGAACTCGTCGGGCCGCCCCGGGATCCGCTCCAGCACCCCCAGCTCGCACGCCTCCCCCACCGCGTCGTCGTCGGGCCGGCCCCCGAACCGCTCGTTGAGTTCGGCCCGGCTGATCCGCGCGGCCTCCTCGTCGGTCCACGGCCCGTGCACCTCGGCGACCAGACCCAGTACGCCGCCCAGCCCGCGCCCCGCGTCCCACGCCTCCAGCAACTCCTTGATCGAGGCCAGCGTGTAGCCGCGGTCCAGCAGGTCCGCGATCTGCCGCAGCCGCGCCAAATGCGTGTCGCGGTAGACATTGGAGCGGCCACGCCGCTCCGGCTTCGGCAACAACCCGCGGTCCTGGTAGGCGCGGATCGTGCGGACCGTCGCCCCGCTGTGATGCGCCAGATCCTCGATCCGGTACTCGGCCAGCGCCTGATCGGACAATCCCGGCTCCCTACGACATGGCGGCTCGGCCGGCCGCGCCCGCCGCGGCCCGGGCGGCAGGTGGTGCCACCAGATGCTCGACCGCCGTACGCGGCGAGCCCTCCTGCGAGGGATGGTACGACCGCCGCAGTTCGCCGGATATGGCCGTGCCGGGCTCTCTCCGGCGAGGCGGACCGGCCCGGCTCACAACCTCGGCTCCAGCCTCGCGATGCGCCGCAGGGTCCGCGGTGCGAAGCGGGACATCCACAGCGCGCCCTTGGACTCCGGGGTCACCGGCACCACGGCCTGATTTCTCACCACGGCGAGCAGGATCGCGTCGGCGACCTTCTCCGGCGGGAAGTTGCGCAGCCCGTACAGCCGGGAGGAACGCTCCTGGCGGCGTTTCTCCTCGGTAGCGTCCACTCCGGCGAACCGCGACGTGGCGGTGATGTTGGTGTTCACGATGCCGGGGCAGATCGCCGAGACACCGATCGACTTCGACGCCAGCTCGGCGCGCAGGCACTCGCTCAGCATCAGGACCGCCGCCTTAGACGTGCTGTAGGCGGGCAGCGTCTTGGATGGCAGATAGGCGGCGGCGGAGGCGGTGTTGACGATATGACCGCCCTGGCCGCGTTCGGCCATCTGCTTCCCGAAGATCCGGCAGCCGTGGATGACGCCCCACAGATTGACGTCGAGGACCTTCTTCCAGTCCTCCGCGGTGGTGTCGAGGAAGGGGCCGGAGAGCCCGATCCCCGCGTTGTTGACCAGGACGTCCACGACCCCGTACTCGGTGGCCGTCTTCGCCGCCAGCTTCTCCATCGCCTGCTCGTCGCTGACGTCGACGCACTCGCCCCAGGCTTCCGGAGCGCCGACCAGGCGGGCCATTTCGGCGGTGCGCGCCGCACCCTCGCCGTCCCGGTCCACACACACGACCCGCGCCCCTGCCTCGGCGAACGCGAAGGCGGTGGCCCGCCCGATGCCGCTGGCGGCGCCGGTGACCAGCACCAACTGCCCGCCGAACCGGTCGGCGTACGCGCCCGGCGCCTTCCGCTCCGGCGCCCGTGTCGCGGGCTCCTCCGTGGCGGTGACGAATTCGCCGATCCAGGCGGCGAGCTGGTCGGGACGGGTCCGGGGCACCCAGTGCTTCGCGGGCAGTGTCCGCCGCACGAGGTCGGGGGCCCACCGTTCGAGATCGTCGTAGAGCCGCTCCGAGAGGAACACGTCCCCGGTCGGGGTGATCAACTGGACCGGTACGTGGGCGTACGCGTCGGCGCGCGGGTGGCGCAGACGCGACCGTACGTTGTCGCGGTAGAGCCAGGCCCCGTGCGCCGCGTCCGAGGTCAGGGAGGCGGTCGGGTAGTCGTCCGTCGGGACGTCCTCGACACGCCGGAGGATCCCGGGCCACCGCTTGCCGAGCGGTCCGCGCCAGGCGAGCTCCGGCAGCACGGGGGTGTGCAACATGTACACGTACCAGGACTTGCGGCCCTGGTTCACCAGTTGGGCGACTCGGCGCGGGGTGGGGCGGGTCGTCCGCTTCTTGATCCAGTGCCCGAAGTGGTCGAGGGAGGGCCCCGACATGGAGGTGAAGGAGGCGATCCGGCCTTCGGTACGGGCGACCGTCGCGAACTCCCAGCCCTGGACCGAACCCCAGTCGTGTCCCACCAGGTGCACCGGCCGATCCGGGCTGACCGCGTCCGCCACCGCCAGGAAGTCGTCCGTCAGCTTCTCCAGGGTGAAACCGCCACGCAGCGGGACGGGGGCGGAGGAGTGCCCGTGGCCCCGTACGTCGTACAGCACCACGTGGAAGCGCGTCGCCAGCCGTTCGGCGACCTGCGACCAGACCTCCTTGCTGTCCGGATAGCCGTGGACGAGCACCACCGTGGGCCGGTCCGGCTCGCCCAACTCGACTACGCAGAGCTCGATACCGCCGGTGCGTACCCGGCGCTCGCGTGCGCCCGCGAGGCCCGCTGCGCTCATGCCGCTCATGCAGTTCATGCCGCCTTCTCCTCAGCCCAGCGCCGCACGTGCGGCAGATCGTCGTCCAGCCAGAAGGCGCTCTCGTCGGGGTCCCGGGAGTCGGTGACGACCAGGATCTCCTCGAATTTCGCGCCGGTGCCCCGGAAGCCCAGATGCGGCTCCACCGCCCACAGTCCCGGTCGCGGTGGGTGGTCGGAGAAGTGGTACGGGCTCCACAGCGGCGACCAGCCCTCCCGGTGCCCGTGCAGGGCGTCGCTCGCCAGACCCCTGAGGGACTGGCTGCCGAACCCGAAGGCGGTGGGTGACCAGCGCCGCTCCTTGACCCGGCCTATCTTGTGCGCGATCACGCCGAACGGATAGGCGCGGTGCCGGTTGGCGTAGCCCTGGCGGGTCATAAGGCGCTCGACGTTCTCGTAGATCTCGCGCAGCGGGCGACGCTCGCGCACTTGCTGCAAGATCAGCTCACGGTGGGGTCGCAGATCGGTCATCAGCCGGTCCTGGACGGGATTGAGCCCGAGGCTGCCCGAATAGCCGATGTCGGCCGCGTACCCCTGGTAGACCGGGGCCATGTCGAGGATGAACGGCATCCCCGGCTCCAGCCGCCGGTTCGTCGGGAAGAATTGGAGGGGGATCTTGAAGTTCACGAAGGCGGTGCGGTCCCCGAACCACGCGAACGGCAGATGGAACCAGTCCCGCACCCCTCGCTCGCGCAGCCACTCCCGCTGCATGCGCGCCGCCTCGCGTTCGGTCACCCCCGCGCGCAGTTGCGCGGCGACCGTCTCGGCGCACTCGTAGGCCAGGCGCTGGACCTCCCGGAACCCGCGCAGTTCGGCGGAAGGCGTGAGCGACGAGCGTGCGGTGCGTGTGGTGCCCTGACCCGTGCGTTGCGTGGTGTCCCCAGCCATGCCAGCCGTCCGTCCGTATAGCCGTACGCGCCCGTAACTTGACACTGATGAATGTGACAATGACCGGAGGTCACGTCAAGGGCCGTGCACAGACCTGTGGATAAAGTTCGCCGGTCGCGGCAGGACGCGCCGGCGGCTCTCGGCCGTGTAAGCCTTCTGTCAGGGTCCGTAGTCCTCAAGGCGGAGACGGGATCCCGCTCCAGGTCTGACGATCGACGGGTCCGACGCCACTAACGTCGAAGCCGTGACTGTCATCGCGACCGAAAGCCTGAGCAAGCGGTACCCCCGAGTGACCGCTCTCGACCGGCTCTCCCTGGACATCGGGCCCGGCGTTACCGGCCTGGTGGGCGCCAACGGAGCCGGCAAGTCCACGCTGATCAAAATTCTGCTGGGACTGTCCCCCGCCACCGAGGGCCGCGCCGCCGTACTCGGACTGGACGTCGCCACGCACGGCAGCGCCATCCGCGAACGCGTCGGCTACATGCCCGAACACGACTGCCTTCCCCCCGACGTCTCGGCCACCGAGTTCGTGGTGCACATGGCACGCATGTCCGGACTGCCGCCGACCGCCGCGCGGGAGCGGACCGCCGACACGCTGCGCCACGTGGGCCTGTACGAGGAGCGCTACCGCCCGATCGGCGGCTACTCCACGGGCATGAAGCAGCGGGTCAAGCTCGCCCAAGCACTCGTCCACGACCCCCAATTGGTCCTCCTGGACGAGCCCACCAACGGCCTCGACCCCGTCGGCCGCGACGAGATGCTCGGCCTGATCCGCCGGGTCCACACCGACTTCGGCATCTCGGTCCTCGTCACCTCCCATCTCCTCGGGGAACTGGAGCGGACCTGCGACCACGTCGTCGTGGTCGACGGGGGCAAGCTGCTGCGCTCCAGCTCCACCAGCGACTTCACACAGAGCACCGCGACGCTGGCGGTGGAGGTCACCGACTCCGACGCCCACCCGGAGGGCAGCGCCGCGCTGCGCAAGGCACTCACCGAGGCAGGCCTGATCCTGCACGCGGCCGACGAACAGGGCCTGCCGGGAGCGGGTCACATCCTCCTCGTGGAGGCGACGGGCGAGGAGACGTACGACCAGGTCCGCGACACCGTCGCCGACCTCGGTATCGGCCTGGTCCGCATGGAGCAGCGCCGCCACCACATCGCGGAGGTCTTCCGCGACAACGGCCAGAGCGACATCCCCCAGCGGAAGGGAGCCGGTTCCGATGGCGCCTGACACCTCGACCCAGATCCACAACATCGGCTACCGGTCCTACGACGGGGCCCGACTCGGCCGTGCCTACGCCCGCACGTCGCTGTTCTCGCAGTCCCTGCGCGGTGCCTACGGGCTCGGCCGGTCGGCCAAGTCCAAGGTGTTGCCGATGATCCTCTTCGCGGTGATGTGCGTTCCCGCGCTGATCCTCGTCGCCGTCGCCATCGCGGTGCCCGGCTCCACCGACCTTCCGGTCAAGTACACGACGTACGCCCTGACCACGCAGGTGGTGATCGGCCTCTACCTCGCCTCCCAGGCGCCGCAGTCGGTCTCCCGGGACCTGCGCTTCAAGACGGTGCCGCTCTACTTCTCGCGGCCCATCGAGCGCGTCGACTACGTCGTCGCCAAGTACGCGGCCATGGCCTCGGCGCTGTTCATCCTCACCGCCACCCCGCTGTTGATCATGTACATCGGCTCGCTGCTGGCGAAGTTCGACTTCGGGGACCAGACCAAGGGATTCGGGCAGGGACTGGTGTCCGTACTGCTGCTGTCGCTCCTGTTCGCCGGTGTGGGCCTGGTCATGGCCGCTCTCACCCCGCGCCGCGGATTCGGTGTCGCCGCGATCATCGCCGTGCTCCTGATCCCGTACGGCGCGGTGACCGCCGTACAGGGCATCGCCTACAACACCGGCTCCGCCGGCGCCATCGAGTGGATGGGCCTGTTCTCCCCGATCACCCTGATCGACGGCTTCCAGACGGCCTTCCTCGGCGCGACGTCCGCCTTCCCCGGCGGTGAGGGCCCTTCCGCCGGAGTCGGCGCCGTCTACCTGCTCGTCATCCTCGCCCTCATCGCCGGCTCCTACGCCGCCCTGATGGCCCGCTACCGGAAGGCCGGGCTGTGACCATCATCGACATCGACCACACCTCCCGCTGGTTCGGGAACGTCGTCGCCGTCAACGACGTGACCATGCGCATCGGTCCGGGCGTCACCGGACTGCTCGGCCCCAACGGCGCCGGGAAGTCGACCCTCATCAACATGATGGGCGGCTTCCTCGCGCCCTCCACGGGCAGCGTCACCCTCGACGGCACGCCGATCTGGCGCAACGAGCAGGTCTACAAGCAGGTCGGCGTCGTGCCGGAGCGCGAAGCCATGTACGACTTCCTCACCGGCCGCGAGTTCGTCGTCGCCAACGCGGAACTGCACGGGCTCGACGACGGGGCCGCCCGGCGGGCACTGGCCACCGTCGAGATGGAGTACGCGCAGGACCGCAAGATCTCCACCTACTCCAAGGGCATGCGCCAGCGCGTGAAGATGGCGTCCGCCCTCGTCCACGAACCGTCCGTGCTGCTCCTCGACGAGCCGTTCAACGGGATGGACCCGCGTCAGCGCATGCAGCTGATGGAGCTGCTGCGGCGGATGGGAGACGAAGGCCGCACGGTGCTGTTCTCCTCCCACATCCTGGAGGAGGTCGAGCAGCTCGCCTCGCACATCGAGGTCGTCGTCGCCGGCCGGCACGCCGCGTCCGGCGACTTCCGCAAGATCCGTCGTCTGATGACGGACCGCCCGCACCGCTACCTCATCCGCTCCTCCGACGACCGGGCGCTCGCAGCCGCCCTCATCGCCGATCCGTCCACCGCCGGCATCGAGGTAGACCTCAAGGAAGGCGCCTTGCGCATCCAGGCCGTCGACTTCGGCCGTTTCACCGAACTGTTGCCGCGGGTCGCCCGCGCGCACGGCATCCGGCTCCTGACGGTCTCCCCTTCCGACGAGTCCCTCGAGTCGGTCTTCTCCTACCTCGTCACGGCCTGAGGAGCTGGCTTCCATGTACAACCCCACCGTCGCCCGGCTCACCTACCGGGCTCTGCTGGGCAAGCGGCGCGCGCTGATCCTCTTCGCGCTGCCCGCCCTGTTGATCGTCATCTCCGTGGCCGTCCGTGCCCTCACCGGCGTTGACGACAAGGTCGCGGCGGACCTGCTGGGCGGCTTCGCCCTCGCGACGATGGTCCCGCTTATCGGCGTCATCGCCGGAACCGGTGCCATCGGCCCCGAGATCGACGACGGCTCGATCGTCTACCTGCTCTCCAAGCCGGTGAAGCGACCCACGATCATCATGACCAAGCTGATCGTCGCGATCGCCGTCACCATGGCGTTCTCCGCGATCCCCACGCTGATCGCCGGATTCATCCTCAACGGCAACGGCCAGCAGATCGCCGTCGCCTACACCGTCGCCGCCCTGGTCGCGTCGATCGCCTACAGCGCGCTGTTCCTGCTCCTGGGCACGGTCAGCCGTCACGCGGTCGTCTTCGGCCTGGTCTACGCCCTGATCTGGGAGTCGCTCTTCGGCAGCCTCGTCTCGGGTGCGAAGACGCTGAGCGTGCAGCAGTGGTCCCTGTCGCTGGCGGAGAAGATCGCCGGAGAAGGGTACGTCGACGCCACCGTGGCCCTGCCGACCGCCGCCGTCCTGCTCGTCGTGGTCACCGTGGGAGCCACCGTCTACGCGGGCCAGAAGCTGCGCCGGCTGACCTTGGCGGGCGAGGAGTAACCCTCGCCCACTCTCCCCACTCGTGCCCCGCCCGGCCCACCGGCCGGGCGGGGCACAAGCATGCCGGGCATCATCGGGACATGACGCCCCACCCCGAGGCCGAGCCGTCCAGGCCCGTGTGGTCCTGGATACGTTCCGCGCCCGGTACGCACATCTGGCTGCTGATCATCGCCATCACCAGCGTCATCGTCGTGGTCGCGCCCGACCGCCTGGAGCACGTCCTGCTCCACCGCAACAGCAGCAACATCCACGAGCTCACCCGGCACCCGGTGCGGGCCCTGGTTTCCAGTGCCTTCTGGATCGAGAACCCCGCCTCGCTCGCCCAGTACGCCGTGCTCTTCGAGGTCTTCCATGCCTCCGTCGAGCGCTGGCTGGGCACGCTGCGCTGGTTGGTGATCGTGGCGACCGCCCACATCACCGCCACCCTGATCAGCCAGAAGATGGTCCTCATGGCCATCCAGGACCATCGGGCCCCTCGGAGCATGGTCCATGTCGTCGACATCGGCGTGAGCTACGGGCTCGCGGCTGCCGCCGGGGTCCTCACATACCGGCTGCCCGGCCCCTGGAGATGGCTCTACCTCGCGGGAACCGTCGCGTTCTTCGGGATCCCGCTCATCACGGGGGGCACCTTCACCGACCTCGGACACGCGATCTCGCTCGCCGTGGGCCTTCTCGCCTGGCCGTTGACCCGCCATCCGAAGGGCAGGGCACACCGTCCTGCCGTGCATGTTTCACGTGAAACATGAGCCGGTCCCGCTGCGGAAAATCACTGGTACGAGGCATGCGGGAGCGGCAGAGTGAGGCGTGCGGGGAGTAACAAAAGGTCCGGAACGGCCACTTCGAGCGCGTCCCGGGACGCGGGCCGTTCCGGACCTTCCCGATGTGGGCGGGACCGTGGCGGAGCGCCGTCAGACAGCGCCCAGGAGACGTTCCAGGACCACGGCGATCCCGTCTTCCTCGTGGGACGTCGTCACCTCGTCGGCCACGGCCTTCAGTTCCGAATGGGCGTTGGCCATCGCGACCCCGTGGGCCGCCCAAGCGAACATCGGGATGTCATTGGGCATGTCACCGAAAGCAATGGTCTCCGCGGCCTTCACCCCCAGCCGGCGTGCGGCCAACGAGAGGCCGGTGGCCTTCGTCAGCCCCAGGGGCAGGATCTCCACTATCCCGGGTCCGGCCATCACCACGTCCACCAGGCTGCCCACGATCTCCCTGGCGACCTTGACGAGGGTGTCGTCGTCCATCCCCGGATGCTGGATGTACAGCTTGTTCAGCGGCGCGCTCCACACGGCGGAGGTGTCCTCCAGGTACAGCGCGGGCAGGCCCTCCTGCACCTGGTAACCGGGACCGAACAGCACGTCGCCGTCCACTCCGTCCCGGCTGGCGGCGAGGGCCAACGGACCCACCTCGGCCTCGAGCTTGGACAGGGCCAGCCCCGCCAGTTGCCGGTCGAGTGTCACCGAGGTCAGCAGGCGGTGCGCACCGGCGTCGTAGACCTGGGCGCCCTGCCCGCACACGGCGATCCCCGTGTAGCCGAGATCGTCCAGTACCTTCCGGGTCCAGGGAACGGCCCGACCGGTCACGATGATGTGCGCCGCGCCCGCTGCGGTGACCGCGGCGAGCGCTTCACGGGTGCGTTCCGAGACGGTGTCGTCGCCGCGGAGCAGAGTGCCGTCGAGGTCCGTCGCGACGAGCTTGTACGGGAACGGGACCGGGCTCACTTGGTGATCGGCTCCAGGACTTCACGACCGCCCAGGTAGGGGCGGAGCACCGGCGGCACCCGCACGGAGCCGTCGGCCTGCTGGTGGTTCTCCAGGATGGCCACGATCGTGCGGGGGACCGCGCACAGCGTGCCGTTGAGCGTGGAGAGAGGCTGGGTCTTCTTGCCGTCGCGGTAGCGGATCGACAGGCGACGGGCCTGGAATCCGTCACAGTTCGAGGCGGAGGTCAGTTCGCGGTACTTGCCCTGGGTCGGGATCCACGCCTCGCAGTCGAACTTGCGGGAGGCCGAGGCGCCCAGGTCTCCGGTGGCGACATCGATCACCTGGAAGGGGAGTTCCAGGCTGGTCAGCCACTGCTTCTCCCATTCCAGGAGCCGCTTGTGCTCGGCCTCGGCCTCCTCAGGTGCGACGTAGGAGAACATCTCGACCTTGTCGAACTGGTGGACGCGGAAGATGCCGCGGGTGTCCTTGCCGTACGTGCCGGCCTCGCGGCGGAAGCACGGCGAGAAGCCGGCGTAGCGCAGCGGCAGCTTGTCCGCGTCGATGATCTCGTCCATGTGGTACGCGGCGAGCGGTACCTCGGAGGTGCCGACCAGGTAATAGTCGTCCTTCTCCAAGTGGTAGACGTTCTCCGCGGCCTGGCCGAGGAAGCCGGTGCCCTCCATGGCGCGCGGGCGGACCAGCGCGGGGGTCAGCATCGGGATGAAGCCGGCCTCGGTGGCCTGCGCGATCGCCGCGTTGACCAGGGCCAGCTCCAGCAGGGCGCCGACGCCGGTGAGGTAGTAGAAGCGGGAGCCCGACACCTTCGCGCCGCGCTCGACGTCGATGGCGCCGAGGGACTCGCCGAGTTCGAGGTGGTCCTTGGGCTCGAAGCCCTCGGCTCCGAAATCACGGATGGTGCCGTGCGTCTCCAGGACGGTGAAGTCCTCTTCGCCGCCGACCGGCACGTCGCTGTGGACGATGTTGCCGAGCTGGAGGAGGAGCTGCTTGGCCGCCTCGTCCGCCTCGTTCTGTTCGGCCTCGGCCGCCTTGACGTCAGCCTTGAGCTGTTCGGCCTTCTTCAGCAGCTCGGCCCGCTCCTCGGCGGATGCCTTGGGGATCAGCTTGCCGAGCGACTTCTGCTCGTTGCGCAGTTCGTCGAAGCGCATGCCGGAGGACCTGCGGCGCTCATCGGCGGAGAGCAGCGCGTCGACGAGGCCGACGTCCTCTCCACGGGCGCGCTGCGAGGCGCGGACACGGTCAGGGTCTTCACGGAGCAGCCGGAGGTCAATCACCCCTCCAGGCTACCGGGCTGGGGTTCCGGGGATCACATCGATATCACGCTGCGTGTCGCTATGTCCCAATTGAGGCGAATGCAAAACTGTTGTCCTTCTGCCGCGGAGTGTTCCGCAGGAGCGCTTCCAGGCTGCTCGTAAAAGCGGGGCCTTTCCCCGAAAGGGGTCACCGGCTCGGACGGGTGCGGCGTCTGAGCAGGGCGGAGGGCCTCTCTTGTCCACAGGAATTGGCCCGGGGACCGTCTTATCCACAGGCTGTGCGCCCGATCTGTGGACACGGGAATAGATCATTCCCGGCCGGTTGGCGCTCCACGGTAAACAGGGCTCAAACCGCCCTCACACACTCATTCGGGTGGGAATGGCTCGCCCCAAAGAGTTGATCGGCGATACGTGGGTGACGCCGTTCACCTTGCGCCCGCTTGCGGGAAACCTGAGGGGCTCGGCCGATATGTCGACCTTGTCGCGCCGCACTGTCGACTTGTCCCCAGGCCCGCCTCTCGACCTGTGGATAACTCTGTGGACAGTGGGAGAACGCTACGATCGGCCGTCGAGACAGCGGGCCAACCAGTCCGACGCGTCGGTGAAGTCGCCGTCGGAGGTGCCGGGCCGCGCGACGCGTACGTCACTCACCGCGACGCCGGCACGCGGGTAGGAGCCGAGGAAACGGACCTGGGGACACGTGCGCTTGAGACCCATCAGCGCCTCACTGACCCGACGGTCGGAGATGTGTCCCTCGGCGTCGACCGCGAAGCAGTAGTTGCCGATGCCCGCGCCCGTCGGCCGTGACTGGATCAACATGAGGTTGACCCCGCGTACGGCGAACTCCTGCAGCAGTTCCAGCAGCGCACCCGGGTGGTCGTCCCCCAGCCACAGCACGACCGAGGTCTTGTCCGCACCTGTCGGAGCGGCCGGCCGTGCCGGACGACCCACGAGCACGAACCGGGTCTCGGCGTTCTCCGCATCGTGGATCTCGGTGACCAGCGGTTCCAGCCCGTACGTGGCCGCGGCGAACTCCCCGGCGAAAGCCGCGTCGAAGCGGCCCTCCTGGACCAGCCGGGCACCGTCGGCGTTCGAAGCGGCCGACTCCCACACCGCGTCGGGCAGGTGGGCACGCAGCCAATTGCGGACCTGTGGCTGCGCCACCGGGTGCCCGGTCACTGTCTTGACGTCCGAGAGCTTGGTCCCCGGCCGGGCGAGCAGCGCGAACGCGATGGGCAGCAGCACCTCGCGGTAGATCATCAGCGGCTCACCCGACGCCAGCTCGTCCAGGGTGGCGGTCACCCCGCCCTCCACCGAGTTCTCGATCGGCACCAGCGCGGCAGCGGCTTCACCGTTGCGCACGGCGTCCAGGGCGGCCGGGACCGACACCATCGGGACGAGCTCCCTGGTGGCGGCTTCCGGCAGCGTGCGCAGGGCGGCTTCGGTGAAGGTGCCCTCGGGACCGAGATAGGTGAAGCGGGTGGCCGACATGCGATCAGCCTAATGCCGGGACGACCGCGCCCGGCGGCATGTTCACCCTTCGAGCAACCGCTGTCCGACGTACTCCCCGGGACGCGGGCCGGGCGGGACGGCGTACAGCCCACTGGACTCGTGCCGGATGAACTCGGACAGCGCGTCGCCCCGGTCCAGCTTGCGCTGGACGGGCACGAAGCCGCGCAGCGGATCCGCCTGCCAGCAGATGAACAGCAGCCCGGCGTCGGGAGAGCCGTCTGGTGCGATGCCGTCGTGGAAGGAGAAGGGCCGTCGGAGCATGGCCGCCCCACCGTTCTGCTCCGGCGCCGAGATCCGCGCGTGCGCGTTCGCCGGGATCACCGGCTTGCCGTCCGCGCCGAGCTTCGCCAGATCCAACTTCGTGGTCTCGTTCCCGCCGGTCAGAGGCGCGCCCGTGGCCTTCGTACGGCCGATGACCTGCTCCTGCTGGGCGAGCGACTGCTTGTCCCAGTCGTCGAGCAGCATGCGGATCCGGCGCACGACGGCGTACGAGCCCCCCGCCATCCACGCGTGCTCGGCCGGTCCGGGACCCGCGGCCGGCACGAAGATCCGCTTGTCGAAGTCGGGTTCCGCCGGCTTCGGGTTGCCGGTGCCGTCCACCTGGCCCATCAGATTCCGTGCGGTCATCGGGGCGCCCGTGGCTCCGGGGGACCGGTTGAAGCCGTTCATCTGCCAGCGGACCCGGGCGGCTTCCCCGGCGTCCTTCTGTAGGGCCCGTAGCGCGTGGAAGGCGACGAGGCCGTCGTTCGCGCCGATCTGGATCCAGAGATCACCGTTGCTGCGCTGGAGATCGAGTCGGTCGGACGAGAAGTCGGGGAGTGGGTCGAGGGCGGACGGGCGGCGCGAGGCCAGCCCGGTGCGCTCGAAGAAGGAGTGCCCGAACCCGAAGGTGACCGTCAGGGACGAGGGCCCCGCGTCCAAGGCGATCCCGGTGTCGGCGGTCGGGGCGGTCTCACCGGCCATCAGCCGCCGCGCCGTGTCGGACCAGCGGCGCAGCAGGGCGGCGGCTTCCGTACGCCCGGCACCCGGCGCGAGGTCGAACGCCAGGACGTGTCCCTTGGCCTGGAGCGGGGTGGTGATGCCGGCCTGATGGTCCCCGTGGAAGGCGACCGCGGTGGAACCGAGCGAGGCGAGGGTTCCGGCGCCGCCCTTCGTCGTGGACTGCGGGGATTCGGCGAGCGCGGAGTGCGTCAGCGCACCACCGGTCGCGCCGAGTGCCAGGCCGGCGGCGCCTGCGGCGCCCACCGTGCCCAGCAGACGGCGCCGCGAGATCTCGATGTCGGGGTTGCTCTCGGTGCTGTCGGTCACGCTGGTCAGCCGATCTTCACGTTCTTCTGGACGGTCGTCTGGTCGATGTCGGAGGTCCGTACGGTGATGTCGATACGCCATTCGCCCGGGAGCGGCAGTTGTACGCCGTCCGCGCTCCAGTGCCCGGGAGCCGCGCGCTCCGGGAGGACCGGCAGGGGGCCGATCTCCTTGGCCGAGAGGGTGAAGGAGATCTTCACCTCGGGAAGGTCGAGGGGCTGTCCATCGGCATTCTCCGCCCACAGGTGCAGGCCGTTGGCGCCGACCCGCCCCGGGGCAAGCTCCAGTCGGACGGTGCCCTTGCCCTGAGGGCCGCCCGTGTCGAAGGGCAGGGTGATCTTGACGGGTCGGTTGGGGACGGCGGTACTCGCCGCCGATCCGCGACCGGTCTCCAGTTCCGCGGTGCGCCCCGGCTCGGTACTGGTCAGGACCGTGGTGACAGCCAGCAGTGCGACCGCGACCGCGGCCTCCGCGAGGACGGACCGCCGCAGTCCGGCCCGTCCGGGGTCGGCGTCCCGAACCTGCTTGGACCGGGCGTTGTCCGTGGCGGCACGCTGTCGGGCCAACTGGGCGGCGCGCTTGGGGTCGGCCGGTACCGTCACCAGCGCCGCTCCCTCAAGTACCACCTCACGCTCGGATGTTTCACGTGAAACGTCCGCTGTTTCACGTGAAACGTCCTCCTCTGTTTCACGTGAGACATCCGCCTGTGCCGGCTCCGCCCGGCTGTCGGAGAGCCGAGCGGTCCATGACCGGGAGAGGTAGGCGATACCGACGAGGACGGCCACGAGGGCGACCTTGATCAGCAGGAGTCGCCCGTAACTGGTGCCGGTCAGAGCGGACCAACTGCCCAGCTGACGCCAGGACTGATAGACACCGGTGACGACCAGCACCACGACGCTGATGAACGCGACCTTCGAGAAGCGTCGGACGGCCTCGCGCTCGATCCCGGGAACCTTGTAGAGAGCGACCAGCAGCGCGGCCAGACCGCCGAGCCAGGTGGCGACGGCGAGCAGGTGCAGAATGTCGACCGGCATCGCGATCGTGGGCTGGATACCGGTGGAGGCATGCTCGGACAGGGCCCAGGTGGCGGCGATACCGGCGGCCACGACGGCCCCTCCGACCCCGAGCCCGAAGGCGAGATCGCTCGTGTCCTTGCGTTCGGCCACCACATCGTCGGCGGCGTCCGCTCCGTCGACGTCGAGCGGCCCTGCGGCCCCGTCGAGGCCAAGAGGCCCGGTGCTCCCGCCGTCCGCCCCGGCACCCTGCTGCCGGCGCGCGTAGGCGCCGAAGAGCACGGCCACGAAGAGCGCCGCCGCCCCGAGGAGCAACAGCCTGGACACGAGCGAGGCACCGGCCTTGGTGTCCAGGACGGCCTTGAGCCCGCCGAGGTCGAAGACGTCGGCGAATTTGCCCGACCCCGTGTACGGGCCGCGGAGCACCAGCATCGCCAGGGTGGAGGCGGTCAGCAGCACCCACCCCCGCAGCACCAGCTTCTGCAACGGTCGCTCGGTCGAGCCACGGCGCCAGCACAGCAGGATGAAGGCGGCGCCCCCGATGAGGACGGTGAAGCCGATGTAGGCGGCGTACCGGGCGATGCCGTACGCGACGCCGACGGGCCCGCCCCCGGCCTTCTGGGTGGGAAGGGTGACCCGCGTGGCCGAGGGGGCGCCGACGGAGAAGGTGAAGGCGCCGGAGACCGGGTGGCTGTCGGCGGAGACGGCCTGCCAGGCCACCGTGTAGGTGCCGTTGGGCAGCCCGGAGTGCAGGGCGGTGCCGTACCGGATGGTGGATCCGCTGCACATGTCGCGCAGTTCACCGGTGTCGACGCGCTTGCCTGTGGGGTCCATCACGCGGATGGAGTCGTCACCCATGGCGACCTGCTCCGAGAAGGAGAGGGTGACCTGGGCCGGCGCCGTGGCGACCACCGCCCCGTCCTTCGGGTCGCTCGCGGTGAGTGCGGCGTGCGCCGCGGCCGGTCCGGCCGCGGTGAACAAGGTTGCCAGCAGGGCTGCGAGGACCAGCGTGAGCCGCGGCAGGAGTGCCGTGGCGCGGACGCGGGCCGGGGTGGGGGCGGTGGCCGTCATGGCGTGTCAGTTCCTCGGTCCGTCAGTGGGCGCTGGAGCTCTGCCCGGTGTACGTACGGTCCTTCACGTCCAGCTCGATCGTGATGGGGTCGGCCTTCTCGAACTTGAGCTCGACCTTGACCTTGTCGCCGACCTTCGGCTTGCTCTTGAGTCCCATGAACATGACGTGACTGCCTCCGCGCTCCAGGCTGAGCCGGCCGTTCGCGGGCACGTTCAGCGAGGAGACCTGCCGCATCTTCTGGTCCTTGGACTCGTGGATCTGGAGATCGTCCGAGAGCGGGCTGGTCAGGCCGGTGAGCTTGTCGGGCGTCTTCGAGTCGTTGGTGACGATCATGAAGGCGCCGGCCATCTTGTCGTCGACGGGCTCGGGCATGAACGCCCCGCTGACCGTCAGCGTCGGCTTGGCGGAGTCCGGCGCGCCCCCCGACTCCGAGGAGCAGCCGGATATCGCGAGCACCGCCGTCAGGGAGAGCGTGGCGGCGAGGGAGCGGGTGGTGCGGGCGTTCACGGGTTCTCTCCCTTGACGATCTTCGGCAGGTCCTTGGAATAGTCATCGACGGTCGTGCTCTCGCCGTAGAGGAGGTAGCCCTCATCGGTCTTGGGAGAGAACGCGATGACCTGGGCGCCGTGCATGGAGACGACGCTGCCGTCGGCCTCCTTCTTGGGGGCCTCGATACCGATGCCGAGAGACCGGGCAGCTGCCTGGATGGTGGCGAAGTCCCCGGTCAGTCCGATGAAGGACGGGTCCTGGGCCTTGAGCCACGTGCCGAGGGATTCGGGGGTGTCCCGTTCGGGGTCGGTGGTGACGAAGACGACCTGGAGCTTGTCCTGGTCCTCCTTCGGCAGTGCCTTCCTGGCGACCGCGATGTTGCTCATGGTCAGGGGGCACACGTCGGGGCAGTTGGTGTAGCCGAAGTAGATGAGCGTCGGCCGGCCCTTGGTCTGCTCGCGCAGGTTCCACGGTTTGCCGGAGGTGTCCGTGAGGACGAGGTCCGGCTTCTGGAAGGGACGGTCGAGGACGGTCGCCGATCCGGCCTTGGTGGTGCCGGTGATCTGGGTGACCGAACCGCTGGACTTGGCCGGCTCACCGCCGCAGGCGGTGAGGGCGAGTGCGGCCGCCGCGACGAAGGCGGCGACCGTCACACGTGTGGTGCGCATGGGGTGGAATCCCTGGGGATCGGGGTTTCGGATGGTCTCGATGACAGGGCCCGTGGGGCCCGACGGTCAGGAGGCGCGGCGGCGCGAGACGAAGCCGAACGCGACGCCACCGAGACCCAGCACGATGCCGGCGATACCGAGGGCGCGCGCGGTGGTGTCGGAGCCGCTCGCGGCGGCCTTGTCGTGGCCGTCCGTGTGGCCCTTGGCGTCGTCGGCCTTCGTGGCGTCGTCATCGTGGTGGTCGTCGGAGGCCGCCGCCGTCAGCTTGAGGACGGGCGCCGGGTTCTGCGGCTCCGGGGCGCCGGCCTTGGTCTCTTCGATCCAGCGCACGACCTCGTTGTTGTCGTAGGTCTGGATCGCCTTGAAGACCATCTGGTCCGCGTTGTCGGGCAGCTTGCCGATGGAGAGCGGGAACTGCTGGAAGTGGCCGGGCTCGATCTTGCCACCGCTCCACGTCACCTTGGTGACGGCTTCGTTGACCTGCTTGCCGTGCACGGTGAGCGGCTTGTCGAGCTTGCTCTTCTCGACGCTCACGGTCCAGCCGGGGATGTCCTGCGGCATGACCGAGGTGAGCGGCTGGTCGATCGGGAAGTTCACCTCGAGCTGCGTGGTCGAGGCGTTGTCACGCTCGTTGGGGACCTTGAAGTTGATCACCGCGTAGCCGCCCTTGGCGGCCTCGCCCGGCTGGACGCCGACATGGGCGGACGCGGAACCGGAGAGAACGAGGACGGCGCCGGCGGCGAGAGCGGCGGCGAAGGAGACGCGAGAGATCTTCATGACAGGAACACTCCACGGGAAACAGTGATGGCACGGCGCCGCGTGCGGGCGCGCGCGAGGTTCACGGCACCGGTGTCCCGTGATGTCCCGGGGTGGAGGTGCCGTGTCAGGCTGCGAGGGTGAGGGTCGCCATCGGCGGCCCGCGCCTGATCACTGTGTGTTGGAGCGCTCCACGACCGGTGGAGACGTCCGGGGCAGCAGCTCCCCGAGGAGTCCGTGCCAGGCGTCCCGGCCCGTCCGGCAGACCGGAGACGAGGGCTCGAACCAGAGCCAGGGCGGTACGCAGCGGACGTACCGGGTCGGCCTCGGCGGACAGCCGGGACAGCTCGACGAGCCGGAACAGTGCCGCGTCGCCGCGCCCGAGCAACCAGCCCGCGGCGAGCGCGGCCAACAGGTGGCCGATCAGCATGGCGGGGCTGAACAGGGCGGTCTGCGGGGCGTGGGCCATGTGCGCGTGGGCCATGTGCCCATGCGCGGCCATGACGGCCGGATCCAGTCCGGCGGTCTCCAGGATCAGCCGGGCGTCTTGCGGGCTGAGCGGTACGGAGTTGCCCCCGCAGACCAACTGCGCGGCGAGCGCGGCCAAAGAGGAATCCGAGGCGTCGGCGGCGGTCGGTGCCGCGACGCCGTGCTGACCGAGGCCGAACACCGCGTGCAGTGTCACCTGGCCGACGGCGAGCCCGGCGGCGATGCCGGGCAGTGAACGCCTGCGACCCGCGAGCGGGGCGGCGATCGCGAAGAGGGCGAGGAAGCCCAGTCCGAGGGTCCACCACGGCACGGTGGCGCAGGACGCCACGGCGTGCCCGACCGCGGACAACACGACGCAGACCGCGGTGAACACCGCGGCCCGTGTCATCCGGAGACCCGCTCCGGCCCGCGTCGTGTGGGGGGCAGTCATGGCCGGGCCATCATCGCACTGCCCCCGGGACGGCCATACGGCAGGTCCGGAAGATCCCATCCGTCCCCACGGGCGCCCGAGCGGGGTTCAAGCGGTCGACCCGCGTTCGCCCGGGGTCGACCCGGGTTCGCCCGCGTTCGCCCGCGGTCGACCCGCGGACATCCCGCGTTCGGCCCGTCGCGCCGACCGCCTGCCGCTCCCTCACGACCCCATACACCGGCGGTCGGGAGAGCCGCATCGGCCGAATGAGGGCTCCGAAGGCCGCCGGGCGCTTACAGGTGACCGAGGGCGGCAATAGGTAACCGTATGAGCATCTGGTGGTCTCTCCACTTGAGGCGCGAAGCCGCGAGCGTGCCGCTCGCCAGGCGACTTCTGCTCGGGACGATGGAGACCGCGGGGGTGGACCCGGACATCTGTTTCGACCTGTCGGTGGCGCTGAGCGAGGCGTGTGCGAACGCGGTCGAGCACGGCGGCCCGGTCGCCGACACGCCACGCGTCGGGATGCCGGACCCGGCGGTCTGCGCCGAGTACCGGGTGACGGCCTATCTGGACGGCGACCATTGCCGCATCGAGGTGACCGACTCGGGTCCGGGCTTCCCGCCCTCGACGGTCGCCGGGCACAGACCCAGGCCCGCCGGACCGTCCGAGAAGGAACACGGCCGGGGCCTGGGGCTGATCGCGGAGCTCTCCGACCACCTCCGCCTGCGCAACCGCCCGGGCCGGGGCGCGGTGGTCAGTTTCGACAAGGTCCTCAAGTGGCGCGAGGGCGCGCTGCTCAAGGTTTCCTAGACGCCGGCGGGCGGGCCCCGAAGGGGACCCGCCCGCGCGAGGGTGCGTGACCTACGCGTAGGACGTACGCCGGCCGATCGGCCGATCAGCCCTTGAGGCGCGCCATCCACGCCTCGACCTCGCCCGAGGCGCGGGGCAGGCCGGCCGACATGTTCCGGTTGCCGTCCTCGGTGACGAGGATGTCGTCCTCGATCCGCACGCCGATGCCGCGGTACTCCTCCGGCACGGTCAGGTCGTCGGCCTGGAAGTACAGACCGGGCTCGACGGTCAGGCACATGCCGGGCTCCAGAGTGCCGTCGACGTACGCCTCGGTGCGCGCGGCGGCGCAGTCGTGGACGTCCATGCCGAGCATGTGGCCCGTGCCGTGCAGCGTCCAACGCCGCTGGAGACCGAGTTCCAGCACCCGCTCGACCGGGCCCTCCAGCAGACCCCACTCGACGAGCTTCTCCGCCAGCACGTGCTGCGAGGCGTCGTGGAAGTCGCGGAACTTGGCGCCAGGCTTCACTGCGGCGATGCCGGCTTCCTGGGACTCGTAGACCGCGTCGTAGATCTTGCGCTGGATGTCGGTGTACGTGCCGTTGATCGGCAGGGTGCGCGTGACGTCGGCGGTGTAGAGGGAGTGGGTCTCCACGCCGGCGTCGAGCAGGAGCAGGTCGCCGGAGCGGACGTCGCCGTCGTTGCGGACCCAGTGCAGGGTGCAGGCGTGCGGACCGGCGGCGCAGATGGAGCCGTAGCCGACGTCGTTGCCCTCGACCCGGGCGCGCAGGAAGAAGGTGCCCTCGATGTAGCGCTCGGAGGTCGCCTCCGCCTTGTCGAGGACCTTCACCACGTCCTCGAAACCGCGGACGGTGGAGTCGACGGCCTTCTGCAGCTCGCCGATCTCGAACTCGTCCTTCACGGCGCGGGCCTCGGACAGGTAGACGCGCAGCTCTTCGTCGCGCTCGGCGGTGACCTTGTCGGTCAGTGCCTTCTCGATGACGGCGTCGTGGCCGCGCAGGAAGCGGACCGGACCGGTGGCCTCGGCGAGGGCCTCGGGCAGCTCGCGGACGTCCTTCGCCGGGAGGCCCAGGAGCTGCTCGGCCTCGGCGAGGGAGTGGCGGCGGCCGACCCACAGCTCGCCCTGGCCGGACAGCCAGAACTCGCCGTTCTCTCGGTCGGAGCGGGGCAGCAGGTAGACGGTCGCGGTGTGGCCGGTCTCGCCCGTGGGCTCCAGCACCAGGACGCCGTTCTCGGCCTGGTCGCCCGTGAGGTACGCGTACTCGGTCGACGCCCGGAAGGGGTACTCGGTGTCGTTCGAGCGGGTCTTCAACCGGCCCGCGGGCACGACCAGCCGCTCGCCGGGGAAGCGTGCGGACAGGGCGGCGCGGCGCGCGGCGGTGTGGGCGGCCTGGGCGATCGGCTCCAGCCCGCGCAGCTCCGTGTCGGCCCAGCCGGTGCGCATGTTCTCCGCGAGTTCCTCGCTGACGCCCGGGTACAGCGCGTTCTTCCGCTGCTTGTGCTTCTTCTGGGGCTGCTCTTCTTCCGGGGTCTCCGGGGTGAGCTCGTCAGCCACGTCTTCTCCTCAGCTACGACAGAACGGACCGGGTGTGGACCTCATCCATCGTATGGGTGAGCGGAAGACCCGCGCCGGGCCATGTGACAAATCAGTCAAATCGGGCCGCGAGCAGAACGATGTCCTCGGCCTGGTCGCCGCCGCCCGCACCGCCTGCACCGCCTGCACCGCCCGCACTGGTCGCACCGCCCGGGTTGACGCCTTCCCCCTCGACGCCGTCCGCCTGCGGGAACACCGTGCGCAGGATGTGGTCGCAGATGGCAGCCGGGTCGTCCCGGGCACTGCGCGGCACCCCCGCGGCCGCCGCGTGCAGCCGCGCGTACGCCCGGTCCATGGGGTCGCCGGTCCGCCGAAGCAGCCCGTCGGTGTACAGCAGCACCGTTTCTCCGGGCGCGGGTTCGATCTCCACGCTCGGCGCCTCCCAGCAGGCCAACATGCCGAGCGGCGCCGACAGCGAGGTCTCCACGTACTCCGTGCGCCGCTCACCGATGAGCAGCGGCGGGGCGTGGCCCGCTCCGGCCAGGATCATCTTGCGGGAACCCGGCTCGCAGTAGGCGAACAGGGCGGTCGCCGAGCGCGCGGGCTCGGTCAGCCGCAGCAGCAGTTCGAGGTCGGACAACACGGCGACCGGGTCCTCGCCCTCCATGACCGCGTACGCGCGCAGCGAGGCCCGCATGCGCCCCATCGCCGCGACCGCGCTCGGCCCCGAGCCGCTGACGGAGCCGACGGCCAGCCCCATGGCGCCCTCGGGCAGCGGCAGCGCGTCGTACCAGTCGCCCCCGCCGAGCGGCCCGGTGTGGTGCCGGGCGGCGAGCTGCACCCCGGCGATCCGGGGCAGACGGCTGGGCAACAACTCCTCGGCGACGGTGGCCAGCCGCGAACGGGAGCGCTCGACCTCCATCATCCGGGCCAGGTGCTCGGCGGCGTGCCGGACGTAGAGCCCGGCGAGATCGCGTTGGCGTTCGCTCGGTTCGGCCTGCTCGTCGTAGAGCCAGACGGCCGCGCCGAGCCGGCCGGTGGCCTCGGCGGCCAGCGGCAGGGCGTAGCTGGCGGCGTAGCCCAGCCGGGCGGCGACCTCGCGGTGGCGGGGATCGACGGGAGTGGCGAACGCGCCCGTCCCCGGTGCGACGCCGGGTTCCGGCAGCACGTCGGAGCCGCCCCGCGCGTCCGGCAGCCCGTCGAGGATGCGGCCGTAGGAGGTGGCGCTGCGCGGCACGGTTTCGATGTGGCCGAGGTCCGCGCGGCCGAGTCCGAGACCGATGGTGGTGCTGGGCCCCAGCCCGTCGGACGGCTCCAGGACGACCAGGCCGCGGCGGGCCCCGACGAGTGCCGCGCCGGCCCGCACGAATTCGCGCAGGGAAGCGTCGAGATCGACGGCCCGCGCGAGGCGTTCGGTCAGCTCGTGGAGGGTGGTCAGGTCGGAGACCATGCCCGCCAGCCGGTCCTGGATGACGGTGCTCGCGGCGGGCGGCACGGTCGGGGCGGGGGCGGTGGTGCGTGCGGGTGCGGCGGCGGTGGGCGCCGCAGTGTGCGGTGACGCGGTAACGGCCGGATCGATTCCAGCCACTTTCGGCAGATGCGAGGCGCTCATGGCGTCCGCCTTTCCACCTGGTGCGATTCGCCATATAGCATCGCAAACCCCCAGATCGTGCTGCGCCGCCATCAATGGCTCCACATCTACACGCACACGAGGATCGATGTCCAGCATTGCCCAGCTGGGAATCCTGGTGTCCGCGGATTCACAACTCGCTGTCCGGCCAAGGTTAAAACTTGGCCGGAAAAAGCCGGAAGCAGACGGTTTTTGCGATCGACTGAGCGGGCGTCCCAGCGGGTCCGGGTACGTAAACGGTGGTGCCCGGGGTCAGTTGACGCCCCCCGGCATCCGCCGGGAACCGCCCGGCGCCCGCCGTCGTCCTTAGCGGCGGCGGCCGGTCCCGATATCGGTGCCGGCCGGTTTCGGTTACCGGTGGGGGTCGCGCTCGGCCCCGCCGTACGTTGGATGGACCCGTAAGAAAACTGCACGAACCGTGTGAACCTGCTTCCGGCGGACAGTGACGCGAAACGTGTACGTGTGGTGAAACACCGCTTACGTGGTGTGATGTGGCCCTCGGCGTTCAACGGAAAGGAACGAGCGCTCATGCGCGAGATCCTCGGAAGGCGTCTCCAGCGGCTCCGCGATCGCTTGACATTCCGATTCCCGACCTCTCCCGCCGCCCGGAACCCGGACGGCGGCGCCGCTTCCCTGCTCGACGCGGCGCTGACCTGCGCGACCGTACGGCGGTGGCCCGTGCTGCCCGGTGTGGGCCGGGCCGGTGCCGACAGCGCCCGGTGCGCCTGCCCCGACCCCGACTGCGTGGTGCCCGGCGCGCACCCCTTCGACCCCGGGCTGCTCGCGGCGACCACCGACCCCAAGATGGTGGCCTGGTGGTGGTCCGGACGGCCGGCCGCCCCGGTCCTGATGGCCACCGGCGGCGCGGCGCCGTGCGCGGTCAGCCTCCCGGCCGGCGCGGCCGCGCGTGCCGTCGTACGGCTGGACGCGCAGGGCATGCGGCTGGGCCCCATCGTCGCGACGCCCACCCGGTGGTCGCTCCTGGTGGCTCCGTATTCGCTGGAGCGGCTCGGCGAGCTCCTCTACGCCAAGGATCACGTGCCCTCCTCGCTCCGCTTCCACGGCGAGGGCGGCTACCTGCTCCTGCCGCCCTCCCCCGCCTCCGGTGGCGGAGAGGTCCGCTGGGAGCGCGAGCCGTCCACCGGGTCGCAGGGCCTGTGGCTGCCGGAGGTCGAGGAGCTCGTGCACGCGTTGGTGGAGGCGAGCAGCGGAGCGCCGGGCGGCGGGAGCCGGCTCGCGTACTGACGGCCCCTTACTGCTGCCGCGCGCTCGACGGATCACTCTTTCGGGTGTTGGCGGGACCGGTTTGCAGGGGAATTGGGCGCGGGGATCTCCGTGCCCCATTCCCGCGTCGCTATCTTCGGCGAATGAATCTCCGCCTGATCGGTATCGGCGCCGGTGTGCTGATCATCTTGTCGCTTCCCCTTGCCGGAGCGATCGCCGGGCCGGATTTCGCCGGTCAGGACGACGGAAAGGCGGGCGGGTTGCTCTCCTCGCTCGGCCTTTCCGACTCTTCGCGTACGTCGGACACGGCGCGGGGCGTCGCGCACCCCGCCCGCCCCGCCCAGCCGGGGCCGCCGGAGCAACCCCGTACAGACTCGCGGTGCGGCCCCGAACTCACCTCGCCGCAGGGCCTGGAGGCCCAGACCTGCGTCCTGGCGAGCGAGGGCAGTACATGGGGTCGCAGCTACTACCGCAACACCAGCGGCCGCCCCCTTGACGCCGTGCTGACGGTGATGGGGCCGGCGGGACGCACGGTGCAGATTCGCTGCGCGGTGGGAGCGGGGGACGAGCCGGGACTGTGCGAGACGCCGAAGGAGGCGTCGGCGGGTACCGCGAGTGGTTACTCGGCCGTAGCGGAGTTTGCAGTTCCGGATGATGAAGGTGCGCTGCTGCTGCGGTCCGGGAGCAACGCACCGGCACCGAAGGGTGGTTGAGCACCACGAGAAATGGAAGGGCCCGGTCGCTGGCGACGGGGGATGCACCAGCGACCGGGCTACAAGAACCGTAACAAGAGATCGCCTGTTCGCAAATTCGATCTCTGATATTCAGACAGCGATTTGCAGGCGGCGAGCGGGAGTTGTGACTCCGGTCACCGGGCCCCCCCGGGGGCGCGGCGAGGTCAGCTGAGGGTCACCTGACGGTTGGTGAGCCCCCCGCGCGCCCGGCGCTCCTCGGGGGTCAGCGGGGCATCCGTCGCCAGGGCCGCTGCCAGGCGCTCCGCGAGCTCTGCGGCGGGCTTCTCCACGTCGTCCGCCGAGACGCCGGTGGGCAGGTCCCACACGGGGACCATCAGGCCGTGGGCGCGGAACGACCCGACGAGCTTGGTGCCTTCGCCCAGCGAGGAGGTGCCGGCCGCGTGCAGCCGCGCCAGGGCGTCCAGCAGCTTCTCCTCGGGGTGCGGCATGACCCACCGCAGGTGGTTCTTCTCGGGGGTCTCGCACCAGTAGGCGGCGTCCACGCCGGTCAGCTTGACCGTCGGGATGGCCGCGGCGTTGGCCCGCTCCAGCGAGGCGGCGACCTCCGGGGAGGCGTTCTGAGCGCTCTCCGCTTCCGGAATCCAGAATTCGAAGCCACTGTGCACAACCGGCTCGAAAACGCCGTCGGCGTCCAGGAGATCCTGAAGTCGAGGACCCTCGGGCGGCACGCGTCGCGCCGGAACCGGAGACCCCGGCTCCGCCGTCAGCGCGCGCTCCAGCGTGTCCGCCATGTCCCGGGCCAGGTCCCCGGTGGTCGAGTCGTTCTGGAGGGCGAGCAGGACGGAACCGTCCTCGCGGCGCAGGGCCGGCCACGCCATCGGCAGTACGGTGACCAGCGTGACGGAAGGGACGCCCTCGGGCAGGCCGCCCGTGAGGGTCAGCGGCACGGTGGCCGCGGGGACGAGCTCGCGCAGCGCCACCCAGTCGCACTCGCCCGGCAGACCCTCGAAGGGGCGCCGCACGTGTTCGGTGACGGCGTGCGCGGCCGCGGCGCCGTGGCATGCCTTGTAGCGGCGCCCGGAGCCGCAGGGACAGGGCTCCCGCGCACCCACCACCGGGATTTCCCCGTTGTCGAGCTGCGGCTTCGCGGTCTTCGCTGCGGGGCGCTTCTTTGCCATCGTGGGTGTCTCCCGGTTGCGGCGGTACGGCGGTTCTGGGCGCGAGCCTAGCCGTTGGTACCGCCGGAACCGGTGGGATGCGGCCGGGAGCACGGTCGGCGTGCGCTCCCGGACGGCCGCCCTCCGCCGTCCGCCGGGATTCCGCGAACGGGCCCGCGGACGGGCCTCGTGAACGGGCTTCCCGAGGGCCCGCGGACTCCTCAGGTATCGAGGTCGTCGAAGGCCGTACCGAAGTCGATCGCCGGGGACGCGACGCGCGTAGCGAAATCCTCGTGCCGGGTCCCACAGGCGACGATCACCCACACGGTGACCTCACCCGCCGCTCCGTCCCGAACACCCCAGTCCTGGGCCAGGGCGCTGATGATGTTCAGCCCCCGACCGCCCCGTGCGGTCACCGAAGGAGTGGCCGGGACCGGGCGGGTGGGCCCGCCGCCGTCCGTGACCTCGACCGTCAGTCGTCCTGCCTTGTCGACGCCCCACGCGGCGCGTATCTCCCCGTCGCCGACTTCCCGCGCGCCCAGTGGCCGGCCGTGTCGGCAAGCGTTGCTGAGCAGTTCGGAAAGGATCAGAACAGCGTCGTCCACGACCGATTCGGACACCCCGCCGATACGCAACTCCTCGCGCATCCGGTGCCTCGCCTCGCCCACGCCCGCAGGACCATGGCGTACGCCCATGCACGACGACGTGGGCACTTCCTGTGCCATCACCAACGCCACCCCCGGAACCTCCTTAGCCCCACGCCATGGTCTGGATGCCCCCTTGGCCTGGACCGGAAACCGCCATGGCGGAGGCCGCTGACGCATTCACGACGGACGAATACGGAACGGATGCGCCGGTGCACACCCTGTTACGGGTGGGGCGGGGGCGGCGGGTGTGCAAAACGGGACGTCAGCGGCCCAGCTGTGACAGAACCTGGCGCGGTCTGTTCGTGATGATCGCTTCTACGCCCAAATCAGCGCAGAGCTGAACGTCGTGGGGCTCGTTTACGGTCCATACGTGTACGGGATGACCCGCTGCCTGGAGCCTGCGGACATAGCCGGGGTGGTTGCGCACGATCCGCAGTCCCGGCCCGGCGATGCTCACCCCGGCCGGCAGTCGCCCGTCCCGCATGCGCGGCGAGATGAACTGCATCAGGTAGACGGTCGGAATCGTCGGAGCGGCCACACGCACCCGGTGCAGGGAACGGGGGGAGAAGCTCATGACCCGGACGGGGTGCGGCCCCTCGGTGGCCGGTGCGTCCAGCCCGAAGCGCTTGAGCAGGAAGAGGAGGCGTTCTTCCACCTGTCCGGCCCAGCGGGTGGGGTGTTTCGTCTCGATCGCCAGTTGCACCGGGCGGCCGGCGTCGGAGACCAGCTCCAGCAGCCGCTCCAGGGTGAGCACGGAGGTGCGTTCGGGGTCGGCGTCCCAGTCGGGCGACTCCTCGCGGTCCTTCCACGACCCGAAGTCGAGGGCGGCGAGGTCGGCCAGTTCCAGGGCGGAGACGGCGCCGCGGCCGTTGGAGGTGCGGTTGACCCGACGGTCGTGGACGAGCACGAGGTGGCCGTCGGCGGTGAGCCGGACATCGCATTCGAGTCCGTCGGCGCCGTCTTCGATGGCTCTCCGGTATGCGGCCAGCGTGTGCTCGGGGGCATCCTCCGAGGCGCCCCGGTGGGCGACGACCTGAATGGGGTGCGGCGTTGCATGGGTCACCGGGTCATGGTGCCACCGAGGGGGCCTCACGCGTCGGGGTGACTACTACTGATGTGTGCGAAATGTCCGATATAAAGAATGGACGGAGATGCACAGGTCCGGCTTACAGTGCTCTGACGGGTCATGGGAAAGGCTCTGTACTGGAACTTGTGCGGCACGTCGAACGTTCAGTCGGACCGGTATCGCCAGATATTCCAGGACCAGTAGCCGTGTGTGTGAACGAGGAGAGAGCGCTGTGAGCACCGAGAACGAGGGCACCGCGGCCCCGACGCCCCCCGCGGCCCCGTCCGCACCCCCTGTGCCCGTCGCCGCTTCGTCCACCAGCGAGTCCGCCTCGGCCGCCGAGACGGGTGCCGCGCCCTCCGACGGGACCCCGGTGCAGCATCCGGCGCACCCGACCGGTACCGAGCCGACCCAGCAGATCCCGGCGGGGCCGCCGGCGGCCCCGGCCGCCGCCCCCGGCTACGGGCAGACGCCCCCGGGTGCGCAGAACCCGTACGGGCAGGCGCCGCAGGGCCAGGTACCGCACGAGCACGCTCCCGCCCCGGCGGCGCACGGCGCCGAGGGGTGGCCTCCGCCGCCGCCCACCGTCCCGGCGTACGGCGGTGACGGCGGGCACGGCGGTGGCACCTGGGGAGCCCCGCAGACCGCGCACGGCGCCCCCAAGCCCAAGGGTCGGGGCGGCCTGATCGCGGCCGTGCTCGTCTCGGCGCTCCTCGCCGGCGGTGTCGGCGGTGGCGTCGGCTACTGGGCGGCGGAGCGCGGCAACGACGGTTCCGTCTCGACCACGATCACCGCCAGCACGCCGAAGGACCTCAAGCGCGAGCCGGGCTCGGTCGCGGGCCTGGCGGCCGGATCGCTCCCCAGCGTGGTCACCATCGAGGCGTCGGCCGGGGACGGCGAAGGCGGCACGGGCACCGGCTTCGTCTACGACGAAGAGGGCCACATCCTCACCAACAACCACGTCGTCGCCTCTGCCGCCAACGGCGGCAAGCTGACCGCGACCTTCTCCAACGGCAAGAAGTACGATGCCGAGGTGGTCGGGCGGGCGCAGGGCTACGACGTGGCCGTGATCAAGCTCAAGAACGCGCCGGCCGGACTCAAGCCGCTTCCGCTGGGCGACTCCGACAAGGTCGCCGTCGGCGATTCGACGATCGCCATCGGTGCCCCGTTCGGCCTGTCCAACACGGTCACCACCGGCATCATCAGCGCCAAGAACCGCCCGGTGGCCTCCGGTGACGGCTCCGGGGGCAAGAACTCGTACATGAGCGCGCTGCAGACCGATGCCTCGATCAACCCGGGCAACTCGGGCGGCCCGCTCCTCGACGGCCGCGGCGCGGTCATCGGCATCAACTCGGCGATCCAGTCGGCCGGCAACGGCGGGTTCGGCGGCGGCCAGGCCGGCTCCATCGGCCTCGGTTTCGCCATCCCGATCAACCAGGCCAAGAACGTCGCCCAGTCGCTGATCAAGACCGGCAAGCCGGTCTATCCGATCATCTCGGTGTCGGTGGATCTCCAGGCCAAGGTCGAAGGAGCCAAGATCTCCGAGCAGGGCGCGTCCGCCAACGAGCTGGTCGACCCCAACGGTCCGGCCGGCAAGGCGGGCCTCAAGCCCGGCGACATCATCACCCAGTTCGGCGGCAAGCCGATCGACAGCGGCCCGACCCTGATCAGCGAGATCTGGACGTACAAGCCGGGCGACACGGTGAAGCTCACCTACCTGCGCGACGGCAAGCCGAACACGGTGGACATCACGCTCGGCTCCCGGGTGGGCGACAAACCCTGACCGGGGCACGAGACCGGCGGGCGCTCAACGCGCGCTGGTCAATGGCTTGATGGAGAGGGGCCGTGGGCGGGATTCCGCCTACGGCCCCTCCCAACGTCCGCTTATGCTTCCCCCGTGTTCGATTCTCGGCACATACGGACATTCCATGAAGTGGTCGCCTCCGGGTCCTACTCGGCGGCCGCGCGAGCCCTGGGCTACACCCAGCCCGCGATCACCCAGCAGATGAAGGCGCTGGAGCGCGCCGTCGGCACACCGCTCTTCACCCGGGTCGGCCGGACGATGCAGCTCACCGAGGCCGGGGAGTCCCTGGCCCGGCACGCCGAATCCATCCTCGGCAGCCTCTCCGCGGCCGAGGCGCAGCTGAAGGCGTACGCACGGCTGCGCACCGGGCGGGTCCGGCTCTGCGGGTTCCCCAGCGCCAACGTCACCCTCGTGCCCGAGGCGCTCAGCGGCCTGGCGAAACAGCACCCGGGCATCCAGGTCGAGCTGCTGGAGGGGGAACCACCGGAGTCCTTGCGGCGGCTGCAACGCGGGGAGTGCGACATCACGCTGGCCTTCACCTATCCCGGGCTGCACGAGGAGATACCGGAGGAGGTCGCGGAGATCAAGCTGCTGGAGGACCAACTGACGGTGCTCCTGCCGACCGGACATCCCTTGGCCAGGCGCCGGGCCGTCCACCTCGCCGACCTGGCCGGGGAACGATGGATCGCGGGCTGCCCGCGCTGCCGGGCCAACCTGCTCCACGAGTGTGCGGAGCTCGGCTTCGTGCCCGACATCAGGTTCGCCACCGACGACAACCTCGTGGTGCAGAGCCTCGTCGCACAGGGTTTGGGCGTGGCGATGATGCCCGCCTTGGTGCTTCCCTCGCTATCGCTGACCAAGGTCTGCGGCAGGCCGTTCCAGCCGGCCGCCCGCCGCCACATCGCCGCGTACGTGTACCGGGACCACCTGAGGATCCCGGCGACGGCGGTGGTCCTGGAGGAGCTGAAACGGGTCGCGGACAACCGCGTCGGCTGCTGACCCGGGGCGCCGCGACCCGCCGATCCATAAACGCGGCTTGGGTTTTCGGGTCGAAACTGTCGTTGGACGTGATGGGTGGGCTGCCCGGACGCTCCCTGTATGACCACCACCACACCGGCCCGCACGACCACGAGCATGGCCGCCCTCGTCAGTGAGATCCGCGCCGTCGTGGAGCGTGGCCTCGTACCCGACCTGACCGCCCACCTCGTCGGTGAGCGGCTCGCCCCCTACCTGCACAGGGATGATCTCCTCACACCCGAGCAGCGGGAGGGGCATGCGGACCGGTACCGCCAGCACGTGCTGCACGCCGAGCCGGACGGCAGCTTCTCGGTGGTGGCGCTGGTGTGGTTACCGGGTCAGGAGACCGCGATCCATGACCACGTCGCGTGGTGCGTGGCGGGCGTCTACGAAGGTGCCGAGAGCGAACTCCGCTATCGGCTGGCCCCGGCCACGGCCACGACGGGCGCCCGCCTGGTTCCGACGGAGGAAGTGGTCAACGGACCCGGTGACGTCTGTGGCTTCGCCCCGCCCGGCGACATCCACAAGGTTCGCAACTCCTGTCGTACGACGGCGATATCCCTCCACGTGTACGGCGCCGACGTCATCCGCCTGGGCAGCAGCGTCCGCCGCGTCTACACGATCCCGGCCGGCTGATGGCCCTGCTGAACCGGCCCACCCACCATCCGCTGTGGGGTCGGCTGCGCCATGTTTCACGTGAAACAACCCCAGCCGCCCGTGTTTCACGTGAAACATCCCCTCCTTCTTGGCCCGGAATGGCGCTCGCCGCCTTCGGCGCCCTCCTGGCCTGGTGCGTGCATCTGGTGGTGCCGGCTGTGCCGATGTTGACCGCGTCGGTGGTCCTGGGCATCTCCGTCGCCCACCTCCCGGCCACTCGGACGGTTGTACGAGGACCCGCGCGCCCGGGACTGTCCCTGGCGGGCCGGAGGTTGATGCGGATCGGCATCGTCCTGCTCGGGTTGGGCTTGGGCTTGGACCAGGTGCTCCGGCTGGGCTGGTCGACGGTGGTGATGGTCGGCGGGGTGGTCGCGGCCACCTTTTTCGGCACCCTGTGGCTGGGCCGTCGCCTGGGGCTGCCAGGAGACCAGCCGTTGTTGATCGCCACCGGGTACTCGATCTGCGGGGCCTCGGCGATCGGCGCGGTGAGCGAGGTGTCCGGAAGTGACGAGGAAGATGTGGCCTCGTCGGTCGCCCTGGTGACTCTGTGTGGAACCTTGGCCATTGCTGTACTCCCGCTCCTCCAAGGCCCCTTGGGCCTGTCCGACGTGGAATTCGGCCGGTGGGTGGGCGCGAGCGTCCACGATGTCGGCCAAGTGGTGGCGACCGCTCAGACCGCGGGACCCGGCGCCCTCGGCGAGGCGGTGCTCGTCAAGCTCATGCGGGTGGCGCTCCTGGCCCCGCTCGTCGCGGCCGTGGCGTTCTCGGTACGGGCCCGGCGACGGGGAGTGCGTACCGCCTCGGGACGGCGCCCCGCCCCGGTGCCCCTTTTCGTGGTCGGCTTCCTGCTGGCGGCCGCGCTGCGCGCCACCGGAGTCCTGCCCCACGCGGCCCTGGACTGGGCGCACACCGCTCAGGAGGCACTGCTGGCCGCAGCCCTGTTCGGCCTGGGCACCGCCGTCCACCTCCCCACCCTGGCCCGCACCGGCGGCCGAGCGGCGGCGCTGGGCCTCGGCGCCTGGGTGGTGGTGGCCGGAGTGTCCTACGGGGGCGTCCTGCTCACCGTGTGAGGCCGGGGCGATGCCTACGACCAGCCCCAATCCGCCTGACCCAGCCCCCACCCACCCTCACTGCCCGGTACTCTGTACCGGCCAGGTGGGTTGCCCGAGCGGCCTAAGGGAACGGTCTTGAAAACCGTCGTGGCGCGAGTCACCGTGGGTTCAAATCCCACACCCACCGCAGCTGATCGGCCCCTGACCAAGAGACTTGGTCAGGGGCCGTTCTGCTGCCCGGAGGCGCGTGTCTCTTCACCGGTTGGTTCTTATGGGTGGTGTTTGTCGGAAGATCGGCGCGCGTGGTGGGGTTCGTCCGGTTGCGGAAACATCATGGCGAATGTATTCAGATCCGCCCTTCGGAACATCGCGAAATGAGGGACCCGTCATGGCTCTCCGCAGCACCGTCTCGTCGTTCTGGACCGTCGTCCTCGCCGCGGTCGTGGCACTGCTCGCCGCGCTCGGCTTCGGGGCGAAGGCCGCTGCCGCCGCTCCCTCCGGCGAGGCCGCTCCCGCGACCACGGCGGTTCGGCGCCGGCCGGCCCCGGTGGCGCGGCGGACGTGGCGGGCGATGATGCGCGGCGGGTCGCTGCCGCCCACGATCAAGCAGCGGATCCGGGCCGAGGCGCACGGCAAGACCCCCTCGGTCCGGCGCTCGACCACGGCCCTCGCCGCCGGTGGGTCCGCGGGAGCCGTCGGGCAGCCGACCGTGTCACCCCTCACCGGTGGAACCGCCCAGCAGGCCGCGGCCGTCGTCCCTGGTGGGCACGCCCGAGTCGGTGTGCGGCAGTGGGGACTCGCCGCATAGGCCCGGGCACGGCACGACGCAGAAGAACAGCGGGCGCTGGAGCCCGGCCGGTCACGGCCGCGGATCGCGTCCAAGGCGCCCCCCGGCGGGGTGCGAGGGAATGAGCCCCGGCGGCGCCGGGGCGCACAGGGGGCGCGAAGCACGACATCGCAGGGTCGCAGGCCCGGGAGACAGCGGGATTCCCGGAGGATGCGGCCCTTTTTGGCATGTCCGGACTGGCGGAATTGGAGAAACGATCCTCTTCGGTTGGGGCAGGAGTGTCGGGCGATTCAGGGGTGCTGATGTGGGGCCAGGGGGGCGCAAATCAGGTTTATCCGATGTTGCTCATGCTTGCGGGGGAATCGTGCGCTCCGTGATGGTTCGCCGGGGATTCGGTGGGCAGCTCTGATCTCGCGACGTCGGCACCACCCACAACGACCGAGGCGGTCGGCCAACTGCCTTGGAAATCAGCCCACTTCGGTTCTCTGGAGGATTCAGACATGGCAAGCACCCGTACCGCTCGCGTCATCGCCACCGTCGCCGCACTACCGCTCGCCGTCGCCCTGTTCGGCGGCGTGGCCTCGGCGGACAACGGGGCCTTCGCGAACTCCGGGTCGAACGCGAGCGTCGCGAGCATTCTCGGCAGCGGCGTGGGCGGCAACAACCACGGCAACTCCTCCACCTCGCAGCAGGTGGCCACCGGCGCCGGAGCGTCCAACCAGAACAACACCGCGCAGGTCAACGGGTCGGCTTGGACCGCGATCCAGCAGCACAACGCCAATGTGGCGGTGAACTTCTTCCCGTGGCGGTGACCCCGCCTGACCACGGCTGACTGATCGGGGCGCCCGTGTGACCGGACCGGCTGGGGTCCGGTAGCGCGGGCGCCCCCGTGCGTCGGCACCTTGACATCGAGCACAAATCTGACGGACAGTCAGATCTATTCGTCGATGTGAAGCCGGGAGGCCCGCGCGTGCACCTCGCCCCGACCGGACGCCAAGTGCGGCTCCGCTCCGAACTGCGGGAGTACTTCCGCGAGCTGCTGCCCGACGGGCCGCCGAAAGACCCGGCCGAGCAGCGTGCGGTGCTGCGGCGGATCGGGACCGACGGACTGCTCGGCCTCGGCTGGCCCGTCGAGTACGGCGGCCAAGGACGCGGCGCTGACGATCAGTTCCTGTTCTTCGACGAGGCGTACCGGGCCGGCGCCCCCGTCTCCATGGTCACCCTCAACACCGTCGGGCCGACCTTGATGAAATACGGGACGCAGACGCAGAAGGACCACTTCCTCCCTCGCATCCTCACGGGTGAACTCGTCTTCGCCATCGGCTACTCGGAACCGGAGGCCGGCACCGACCTCGCCTCGCTGCGCACCCGCGCCGTCCGCCAGGGCGGTCCGGAGGGGGACTGGTTGATCGACGGGCAGAAGATCTTCACTTCCAACGCCCAGAACGCCGACTGGATCTGGCTCGCCTGTCGCACCGATCCCCAGGCCCCCAAACACAGGGGCATTTCGATCATCCTCGTGCCCACCGACACACCGGGCTTCGGCTGGACCCCGATCGAAACGGTCGGCGGACTGACCACCACGGCCACGTACTACGACTCCGTCCGTGTGCCCGCCGGCCACCTCGTCGGCCCCGAACACGGCGGCTGGGGACTGATCACCAACCAGCTCAACCACGAGCGGGTGGCCCTGGCCGCGATAGGCATGCAGGCCGAGGACTTCTACGAGCGCGCCCTCGGCCACGCCCGCACGCCGGATGCCGTCACCGGCGAGCGCCCGGCGGACCACCCCTGGGTACGGTCCCGCCTCGCCGAGGCCCACGCACGGCTGGCCGCGGTGCGCCTCCTGAACTGGCGCCTCGTCCAGGACGTCGGCAGCGGAACCCTGGCTCCCGGAGACGCCGCAGGCGTCAAGTTCCTGGGCACCGAATCCGCCGTCGAGGTGTACCGGATGTGCCAGGAGGCGGTGGGCGACGAGGCCCTCGTACGCGGCCCGGCGGGTTTTGCGGGTGGTGAACTGGAGCGGATGAACCGGGCCGCCCAGATCAACACCTTCGGCGGTGGGGTCAGCGAGGTCCAGCGGGAGATCGTCGCCATGATGCGGCTCGGCATGAAGGGGAGGAAGCGATGAGCACGGAGCCGCCCGGGGACGTCCATGAGGCGGCCCGCTTCCACGCGCTGCTGAAGGGCTTCGAGGGGCGCCCCGCCGCCTCGGGAGGACGCGCCAAGGACGCGGTCAACGCGACGATGATCCGCCACTGGTGCGAGGCCATGGGCGACAACAACCCCGCCTACACCGGTCCGGACGCCATCGCGCCGCCCACCATGCTCCAAGCGTGGACGATGGGCGGCCTCTCCGGCCACAGCGACCGCTCCTCCGCCTACGACGAGTTGTTCGCCCTCCTGGACGGCGCGGGATGCACCTCCGTCGTCGCCACCGACTGCGAGCAGGAGTACCTCCGCCCGCTGCGCCCGGGCGACGCCGTCACCTTCGACGCCGTGATCGAGTCGGTCTCGCCGCGCAAGACGACGAAGCTCGGCACCGGCCACTTCGTGACGACCCGGATGGACATCCGCGCGAACGGGGAACCCGCGGGCACCCACCGCTTCCGCATCCTGAAGTTCGCGCCGACCCGGCGGGCAGCGCCGAAGCCACCAGCCGCGGCGCGCCGACCCCGGCCGGTGATCAACCGTGACAACCAGGGCTTCTGGGACGGCGTGCGCGCACACACCCTGCTGATCCAACGCTGCACCGCCTGCGCCACCCTCCGCTTCCCCTGGCTCCCCGGCTGCCACGCCTGCGCGAGCCCCGACTGGGACACCGTCGAGGCGAGCGGGGCCGGCACCGTCTTCAGCCACGTCGTCATGCACCACCCGCCCTTCCCGGCGTTCGACCCTCCGTACGCGGTCGCGCTCGTGGAACTCGCCGAAGGAGTCCGGATCATCAGCAACATCACCGGGGTCCCCTACGACAAGGTGCGCATCGGTCTCCCCGTCCGGCTGGAGTTCCTGCGCGTGGACGAGGACCTGGAACTGCCGGTCTTCCGAGGGGGCGAGGGCTGATGGACTTCCGGCCCACCGAGGAGCAGACCGCCGCGGCCGGCCTCGCCGCCCACATCTTCCGCGACCTCGCCACGCACGAGCGCTCGGCGGCCGCCGGTTCCGGCAGCGACGCCGAACTGTGGAAGGCCCTCACGACCGCCGGACTGACCGCCGCCGTGGCCGACGTCGGCCTGCTCGGCCTGGTGCTCCTGCTGGAGGAACAGGGCCGTACGACCGCGCAGGTCCCGTACGCCGCCACCTGCGCCTACGGCATCCTCCCGGTGGCCCGGCACGGCAGCGCGGAGCAGCGCGCCCGGCTGCTGCCCGCCCTCGGGACGGGTGAGGCGGTGGCCACGGGGGCGTTCCCCGGGCGGGCCGGGATCACCGCCACACCGGACGGGCGGCTCACCGGCACCGCCCCGGTCGTGCCCTGGCTGCGCGACGCCACGCACGTCCTGGTCCCGGACGCGCAACGCGCCCTGTGGCTCGTACGGACCGACCTGCCCGGTGTCGACACGTCGGCGGTGGAGACCACCGCGCCGTGGGCCGCGGGCCGGCTGACCCTTTCCGGGGCACGGGGGGAACGGCTCGGGCAGGGCCCGGAGGTCTACGAGGACGTCCTCGCCGTGGCCCGGACCGCCTTCGCGGGGCTCCAGGCGGGCGTCTGCGCGGGCTCGCTGGCCCGCGCCGTGGAGTACACCTCCACCCGCGAACAGTTCGGCCGGCCGCTCTCCACCAACCAGGCGGTCATGCTCCGGGCGGCCGACGCACACATGGACACGGAAGCCATCCGGGTCACCACCTACGAGGCGGCCTGGCGCGTCGACGAGGGTCTGCCCGCGCGCGAGCACGCGCTGACGGCGGCCTGGTGGGCCTCGGAAGCGGGCAAGCGGGTCGTGCACTCCGGTCAACACCTGCACGGCGGCATGGGCGCCGACCTGGACCACCCCGTCCACCGCCACTTCCTGTGGGGACGCCAGTTGGACGCCTACCTGGGTTGCGGCAGCGAGTTGTTGGCCGAGCTCGGCGCGCTCCTGGCGGAGGAGCCGCCGCAGCCGCCGGGTGCCCCCGAGTCACCCGTATCCCTGACGTCCACGGTGGGGACGACCACCGCCACGGAGCGGAGGACACATGAAGGTCGGTGACGCACTCCCGCCCCTGGAGATCCCGGTCACCCGCACGCTCATCGTCGCGGGCGCCATCGCCTCCCGTGACTACCAGGACGTGCACCACGACGCCGAGCTCGCGCGGGAGAAGGGCTCCCCGGACATCTTCATGAACATCCTGACCACCAACGGTCTGGTGGGTCGGTACATCACCGATCACCTCGGGCCCGCCGCCACCCTCCACAAGGTGGCCATCCGTCTCGGCGCCCCGAACTACCCCGGCGACACCATGACCCTCACCGGGACCGTCACCGCCCTCGACGGGGACACCGCCGAGATCCGGGTGGTCGGCACCAACGGCATCGGGCACCACGTCACCGGCACCGTCACGGTGTCCATGGGGGCCGGGGAGGCCGCAGAGTGAGCGTCCGCCGCCGGGACGAGCTGGGCGGCCGGGCCGCCATCGTCGGCATCGGCGCGACCGAGTTCTCCAAGGACTCCGGTCGCAGCGAGCTCAAGCTCGCGGTCGAAGCCGTCCACGCCGCCCTCGACGACGCCGGGCTGACCCCCGCCGATGTCGACGGCATGGTCACCTTCACGATGGACACCAGCCCCGAGATCACCGTCGCGCAGGCGGCCGGCATCGGGGAACTGTCCTTCTTCTCCCGGGTCCACTACGGCGGCGGCGCGGCCTGTGCCACCGTCCAACAGGCCGCCCTCGCCGTCGCCACCGGGGTCGCCGAGGTCGTGGTCTGCTACCGCGCCTTCAACGAGCGCTCCGGGCGCCGCTTCGGCTCCGGGGTCCAGCAGCGCGAACCCTCGGCCGAAGGCGCGGCCCTCGGCTGGTCACTGCCCTGGGGACTGCTCACCCCCGCGTCCTGGGTGGCCATGGCCGCCCAGCGCTACCTGCACGCGTACCACCTGACCGCCGAGGCGTTCGGGCACGTCGCCGTCACCGGCCGCCGGTACGCCGCGAACAACCCCGCCGCCTACTTCCACGGCAAGCCCATCACCCTCGCCGACCACGCCGCCTCACGCTGGATCGTCGAGCCCCTGCGACTCCTGGACTGCTGCCAGGAGACGGACGGCGGCCAGGCCCTGATCGTCACCAGTACCGAGCGGGCCCGCTCGCTGCGGCGGGCACCGGCCGTGATCACGGCGGCGGCGCAGGGAGCCGGGCGCCGCCAGGAGGCCATGACCTCCTTCTACCGCGACGACCTGACCGGGCTGCCGGAAATGGACGTCGTCGCACGCCAACTGTGGCGGACCAGTGGACTGCGCCCGTCGGACATCGACGTAGGCATCCTCTACGACCACTTCTCCCCCTTCGTCCTCATGCAACTGGAAGAGTTCGGATTCTGCGCGCCCGGGGAGGCCGCCGACTTCGTGGCCGCCGACGCACTGCCGCTCAACACCCACGGTGGCCAGCTCGGAGAGGCGTACCTGCACGGCATGAACGGCATCGCCGAGGCCGTCCGACAGCTTCGCGGTACCTCCGTCAACCAGGTCGCGGGCGCCCGGCACAGCCTGGTCACGGCCGGTACGGGCGTACCCACATCCGGCCTGATCCTCAGCTCCGACGACTGACTCGGGTCCCCGCCCGCGACGGGCCTCCACCTTCAGGAGGTGCGGGCGGGGCCGGCCCTACAACCTGAGACGGATCCCGCTTCGGCACCTGCGACCGATCCCAGGGCGGTCCGGCGGCTTCTAGCGTGGGGGCATGACCACGCCTGTCTGCACGCTCGCCTCGAACCCGACGCCGTACCCGTCGTTCTCGGCGTACGTCAGGACCCGAGGCACGTCCCTGATGCGCACCGCGCGCTCGCTCACCGCCAACACCTGCGACGCCGAGGACCTGCTGCAGACGGCCCTCGCCAAGACCTACGCCGCCTGGGACCGCATCGAGGACCACCGGGCACTGGACGGCTACGTCCGGCGCGCCCTGGTCAACACCCGCACCTCCCAGTGGCGCAAGCGCAAGGTCGACGAATTCTGCTGCGAGGAGCTACCGGAGGCGGAGCAGGCGCCGTTCACGGACGCCGCGGAGGCCCAGGCGCTGCGCGACGCGATGTGGCGCGCGGTGACTCGGCTGCCCGACCGGCAACGCGCGATGGTGGTCCTGCGCTACTACGAGGACCTCAGCGAGGCACAGACCGCCGAGCTGCTCGGGGTCTCCGTGGGCACGGTCAAGAGCGCCGTCTCCCGGGCCCTGGGCAAGCTCCGTGAGGACCCGGAGTTGGCCCCCGTCCGCTGAGCCGCCCCGAACGGCGCCATGTTTCACGTGAAACAGCGCGGCAGCACACCGCGGCGGCCGGCTGTTTCACGTGAAACATCCCCGTCGCCCGGCGCGCTTTCTACCCCCGGGTAGTGACATACCGCGTGGTACGTGCGCAGAATCGGCAGCATCCGTAGCCGCCGTAGCGCCGCAGCGCCCACCGGGAGGACGCTTTGCTGAGCACCATGCAGGACGTACCACTTCTCGTCACCCGCATCCTGCACCACGGGATGACGATCCACGGGAAGTCCCAGGTCACGACCTGGACCGGCGAGGCCGAGCCGCACCGCCGCAGCTTCGCCGACATCGGTGCCCGCGCCACCCGCCTGGCGAACGCCCTGCGCGACGAGCTGGGCGTCCGACAGGACGACCGGGTCGCCACCCTCATGTGGAACAACGCCGAGCACGTGGAGGCGTACTTCGCCATCCCCTCCATGGGCGCCGTCCTGCACACGCTCAACCTGCGCCTCCCTCCCGAGCAACTGGTCTTCATCGTCAACCACGCCGCGGACCGGGTGGTGCTGGTCAACGGCACCCTGCTGCCGCTCCTCGCGCCGCTGCTGCCGCACCTGCCCACCATCGACCACGTGGTCGTCTCGGGTATCGGTGACCGATCCGTGCTCGACGGTCTCGACGTGCGCGTCCACGACTACGAGGAACTCCTCACCGGCCGCTCCGACCACTACGACTGGCCCGAGCTGGACGAACGCCAAGCCGCGGCCATGTGCTACACGTCGGGCACCACCGGCGACCCCAAGGGCGTCATCTACTCCCACCGCTCCATCTACCTGCACTCCATGCAGGTCAACATGACCGAGTCGATGGGACTGACCGACCGGGACACGTCCCTGGTCGTGGTCCCGCAGTTCCACGTGAACGCCTGGGGCCTGCCCCATGCCACCTTCATGACCGGCATCAACCTGCTGATGCCGGACCGCTTCCTCCAGCCCGCCCCGCTCGCCGAGATGATCGAGCGGGAGAAGCCGACCCACGCCGCCGCCGTCCCCACCATCTGGCAGGGGCTCCTCGCCGAGGTCACCGCGCACCCCCGCGACCTCACCTCGATGAAGCAGGTCACCATCGGCGGCGCCGCCTGCCCGCCGTCCCTGATGGAGGCGTACGAGAAGCTCGGCGTCCGTCTGTGTCACGCGTGGGGCATGACGGAGACCTCCCCGCTCGGCACGATGGCGCACCCGCCGGCGGGTCTGAGCGCCGAGGAGGAGTGGCCGTACCGGATCACCCAGGGCCGCTTCCCGGCGGGTGTCGAAGCCCGCCTGATCGGCCCGGGCGGCGACCGCCTGCCGTGGGACGGCGAGTCGGCGGGCGAACTGGAGGTGCGCGGCGCCTGGATCGCGGGCGCCTACTACGGTGGCGCGTCCGGCGAACCGCTTCGCCCGTCGGACAAGTTCAGTGCGGACGGTTGGCTCAAGACCGGCGATGTCGGCGTCATCAGCGCGGACGGTTACCTGACGCTGACCGACCGGGCCAAGGACGTCATCAAGTCGGGCGGCGAGTGGATCTCCAGCGTCGAGCTGGAAAACGCGCTGATGGCGCACCCGGAGGTGGCCGAGGCGGCGGTCGTCGCCGTACCCGACGACAAGTGGGGCGAGCGTCCGTTGGCGACTGTCGTCCTCAAGGAGAACGCGACCGTGGACTACACCGGGCTGCGCGCGTTCCTGGGGCAGTCGATCGCCAAGTGGCAGTTGCCCGAACGCTGGACGTTCATCGAGACCGTGCCCAAGACCAGCGTCGGCAAGTTCGACAAGAAAGTGATCCGCAGGCAGTACGCGGACGGCGAGCTGGACGTGACGCGGCTCGACTGACCCCGGCGGGCCGGAAGCCTCAGCCGCGCGTGAGCCAGGACCGCAGCAGCCTGCTGACCGCGGGCATGGCCACGTAGGTCATCAGGGTGCTGAAGACCACCGTGAAGGCGGCGGTCCGCAGCACGAAGGGCAGGTCCACCAGGTACGGCCCGAGCACCGCGTTGCCGAGCAGCGAGATCGGGAAGATGGCCAGCCCCGAGCTGATCGCCATCTTCCAACGCGGAGGCGCGGGCCGGGTCGTACCCGGCTTCGCGAACCAGGTCTCCATCCCGTGCAGTTCGCGCCGCGCTATCTCGTGGTGGTGATGGCCTTGGCAGTTGGCGAAGAACGCGGCGCGCTCCGGCGACTTCTGCCACGCCTCGAAGGCGGCCTGATGACGGAAGCGGTGCACCAGGAACCAGGGGGCGCCCTCCGCCGCCGGCCGGAACAGCCCGTACCCGAGGTGGTCGGGGAAGCCCGCGGCGGTCTCCAGGATGCCGCGGGCCCATGCCTCGAAGTCCTCCTCGTGGCCCGGCTCGACCTGCCGGGCGATGAGGAGGCTCACCTCACCGTTGTCGGCGGGAACGCTGTGCTCGGTCGTGTCGATGATGGCCATCGGGCCAGGATGACTAGTTGGTGCCGATCTTGGCCAGCAGGTCCACGATGCGGCCCTGCACATCGGCGGTCGTGGCCCGCTCGGCGAGGAACAGCACGCTCTCGCCGGAGGCCAGCCGCGGCAGTTCGGCGGGGTCGATGCCGGTCGCCGTGTAGACGACGAGCGGCGTGCGGTTCAGCTGCCCGTTGGCACGCAGCCAGTCCACGATCCCGGCCCGCCGCCGGCGCACCTGCATCAGGTCCATGACGACGAGATTGGGCCGCAGCCGGGTGGCGAGTTCCACCGCGTCGGTGTCGGCACCCGCCCGCGCGACCTGCATGCCGCGCCGTTCCAGGGCGGCGGTGAGCGCGGTGGCGATCTCGTCGTGCTCCTCGATCAGCAGGACCCGCGAGGGGTGCTGCTCGCTGTCGCGCGGCGCGAGCGCCTTGAGCAGGACGGCCGGGTCGGCGCCGTACGCGGCTTCCCGCGTGGCGTGCCCCAGTCCGGCCGTGACCAGGACGGGCACCTCCGCCGCCACGGCGGCCTGACGCAACGACTGGAGGGCGGTGCGGGTGATGGGACCGGTCAGCGGGTCCACGAACAAGGCGGCGGGGAACGCGGCGATCTGGGCGTCCACCTCCTCGCGGGAGTGGACGATCACCGGGCGGTAGCCGCGGTCGCTGAGCGCCTGTTGGGTCTGGGCGTCGGGCGCGGGCCACACCAGCAGCCGGCGCGGGTTGTCCAGCGGCTCCGGCGGAAGCTCGTCGTCCACGGGCGGCGGTACGGCCCGGTTGACCACCTCGACCGCGCCACCGGGGCCGTCGAGCGGCTCGGGCCCCTCGTCGGACCCCGCCTCGGGGGCCCCTATGGCGAAGGCGCGGCCCTGCGGCGCGGGCTCGGACAGCCGGCGGCGACGGCCGGAGCCGCCCGCGTCGACCGAGATGCCCTGGCCCAGGGTGCCGAGAGCGCGCACGCTGATCGGCTGCGAGGTCTCGGGCGGAGCGTCTTGAGGCTGCCGGGCACCGGGTACGGGTACGGGCCCGGCCGCGGGCTCCCCGTCCTCGGAAGCGGTACGGGCCGCGGGCACCGGCCAGGCGGGGGTCTCGGGCAGGGCGCGGCGCCGCCCGGTCGGCGGCACCGGTCCGGGCGCCCCCGGGGCGGTCGCGGGCGCGGCCTCGGAAGCGTCGGCTGAGGGTGCGCCGAGCACCCGGCGTCCACGGCGGCCCACCGGAGCGTCGGCGTCGGCCTCGGTGGGAGCGACCGCCCCGGCGCCCTGGGCGGGAGTCGGTCCGGCGGGCAGGGCGAAGCCGCCCTCGGGAGCGATGGGGCGTTGCGGAACGGGGGGCACGAGCCCGGCCGCCGGAACCGGACCGCCCGGCTGCGCGAACGGCCCCGCTGCCGGGCCTGTCGTCGGACCCGCCGCCGGGCCTGCCGGCGCGGCCGGGCCCAACGCGCGGCGGCGGCCCGCCGGATGCTCGGTCAACGGAACGGGCGGCACCGCGGGCACGGGCGGCAGCGCCGGCATCCCGGTCCCTCGCGGGGGCACGGGCTGCTGCGGTCCGGCCTGCTGCGGCCCGGCCTGAGCCGGCAGCGGTTGAGCGGGCCCGGCCTGAGCGGGCAGCGGTTGGCCCGGCCCGGCCTGAGCGGGTACGTGCGGGGGCCCACCGGGGCGCCGGGAAGCACCGGCTGCGCCGGAAGCACCGGCCCCGCCGATGCCGCCGGAACCGCCGTCACCATCGGAACTGCCGTCACCGTCCCGGCCGCGCCTGCGCCCGGTACCCAGCCCCGCCGGGTTCACCGGGGACTGGGCGAGCTCGGGGCCGTTCGGACCCGGGCCGTCGATCGTGCCGTCCGCACGGCGCCGCCCGGACGACAGCGCGAGCGCGCCCCCGCCCTCCTGCGGCGCCTTCGCCTCGTCGGCGGCATCGTCCAGGAACGCGTCCACCCCGCGCCGGGCCCGCCGGCCGCCGGACTCGCCCCTGGCGGCGCCGCCGTCCTTGGCGTTCGGCTTCGCCTCCACCTCGGCGGCCGCGGGCTCCTTCGGCTCCGGCAGCGTCACCGTCCCGGCTCCCGCACCCAGCGGCAGCTCCAGTACGTACGTACCGCCCGGCGCGCCGGGTACCTCGACGGTCTGGAGGACACCGCCGTGCGCCGCCACGATGCCCCGGACGATCGGCTCGTGCACCGGATTACCGCCTTCGTACGGCCCGCGCACCTCGATCCGTACGACGTCACCGCGCTGCGCGGCGGCCACGACGATCGTCGAGTCGCCGTACCCACTGCCCTGGCGGGTCTTGCCCGTGGCGTCCACCCCGGCGACATCCGCGACCAGGTGCGCCAGGGCGGTCGCGATCCGCTCCCCGTCCACCTCGGCCTCGATCGTCGGCGCGTGCACGGCGAACTGCGCCCGGCCCGGCCCGATCAACTCCACCGCGCCGTCGACACCGGCCGCGACGACCTTGTTGATCAGCGTCTTTTCCTTGGCGAGCTTGTCGCTGCCCGCGTCCAGCCGCTGATAGCCCAGCACGTTGTCCACGAGCGTGGTCATCCGCGAGTAGCCGGCCGCCAGGTGGTGCAGCAACTGGTTCGCCTCGGGCCAGAGCTGGCCCGCGTCATCGGCGGCCAGCGTCGCCAGCTCCCCGCGCAGCTCCTCCAACGGCCCGCGCAGCGACTCGCCGAGCACCGCCAGCAACTGGGCGTGCCGGGCCGCGAGGGCATCGTAGGGACGCCGGTCGGTGAAGGTCATGACGGCGCCGACGAGCAGCTCGCCGTCCCGTACGGGCGAGGTCGTCAGGTCGACGGAGACCGGCTGCCCGGCCTTGTTCCACAGCACCTGGCTGCGGACCCGGTGCTTGCGACCGCTGCGCAGGGTGTCGGCGAGCGGGGACTCCTCGAAGGGGAACGGCGAACCGTCCGCGCGCGAGTGCTGGATCAGTCCGTGCAGCTCGCGATTGCCGAGATCGGTGGCCCGGTAGCCGAGGATCTGCGCGGCGGCCGGGTTGACGAGGACGACCCTGCCGTCGGTGTCCGTGCCCACCACGCCCTCGGCGGCGGCGCGCAGGATCATCTCGGTCTGTCGCTGCGAGCGGGCGAGCTCGGCCTCGGTGTCCAGGGTCTGGGACAGGTCCCGTACGACGAGCATCAGCAGCTCGTCGCCGGTGTACGCGGGCTGCGGCTCGCGGTAGGCGTCGCGGCCGTCGAGGTGCGCGGCGGTGACCTCGACGGGGAACTCGCTGCCGTCGGTGCGCCGGGCCGTCATCCTCTTGGGCTTCGGCCGGCCACCCTCGTCGTCTCCGGGCCGGCGCATCGAGCCGGGGATGAGCTTCGAGTCGAACTCGGGCAGGAGGTCCAGTACCCCGCGGCCGACGAGGCCGGTGCCGGGACTTTCCATGATCTCCAGCGCGATCGAATTCGCGTTGACCACTGTGCCGTTGGCGTTGACGAGCAACAGCGCGTCGGGAAGTGCGTCGAGTATTGCTGCGAGGCGAGCAGCGCCTCGGGATGGCCTGCTGCTCACGACGAGCTTCCTCCCTGACCACGACTACCGGCATGTCACGGGAGGAGTCTAAGGGCACCGCCCCGCGGCGGGATGGCCGATGCGGGGCGTATACCGCACATCCTTCACATCCTCCCAGGTCAGGAACGCCCACTCGGAAGCACAGGTTCCAGGGTCTTCCACCGGGCGATGTCGCATCCGTTCCTCCGCCGGAACGTGGCGTCCACCTTTTTGCCGTGCCACGATCCCGTGATCCGGGCGGTGGCCGGGCCGCCGTCGACCATGGTGCACATCTGCCGATCGGCCGTGGGGGCGAAGGGGTCCTTGCCCTCCTTCGCGAGGGCGTCGAGGCGGGCGCAGGCGTCCTCCGCCTTGGGGTGGTTCCCGCCGACCGGGTCGCACTCCAGCCGGTACTCGCCGTCGGTGCGCGGGTTGCCGGTGTCGGACACGGCGATGGTGAGCCGGTCGGGCGTCGACAGCAACCGCTCCAACGGCAGGGGTGGGAGCGGCCCGGCGGCCGCGGCGGCCAGGGCGGAGGTGACGGCGAAGGCGGCGAGACGCAGCATGGGGCACTCCAGGTCGTCCGTACGTCGTACGCCTGACCAACGACCCGCGCGCCCCGACGTTGCGTGCGGGGGGACGCGTGCGCGTGTACGGCCGGCACCCGGCGGCGCGTACCGTGCCGCGTCGCGCCTCCGGGTGCGTCGACGCGTCGGCTGGTGGGTGCCCTTAAGGCTTTGCCCCGGGGCCGACGTTCCTTGTACCGTGGGAGCGGATTGGTGACCGGCCCCGCGCCTGTGTCATCATCTGCACGCACCCTCGTACGCGAGGGTGTGCTGGAGGCGTCGCCTAGTCCGGTCTATGGCGCCGCACTGCTAATGCGGTTTGGGGCTTACCCCCCATCGAGGGTTCAAATCCCTCCGCCTCCGCACCTCACGAAGCCCCGGTCCTCACGGACCGGGGCTTCTGTGCGTTTCGAACGCCCCGAGAGGGGTACCGCGTCCGTCCTCCCGAAGCCGCGCGGAGCCTTCCGGATGATCTCCCTCCGGCCTGTTTCCGCAGGTCAGCACCGGTGGGGCTAATGGATTTCGCGTCCCGCCGAGGTCCATGTATTGTTGTTCTCGCAAGGCCAACGGGGCGCAAAACCCCGAACAGCCCAAGCACTCGTAGCTTAACGGATAGAGCATCTGACTACGGATCAGAAGGTTGCAGGTTCGAATCCTGCCGAGTGCACAGCCGAAGAGGCCCCCCGGTTCACCGGGGGGCCTCTTGCGTTGCGTGGTGGAGGTCAGGGGCGGTGGACGCGGGGGAGGCCGGTGACCGAGAGGACCAGGGAGTAGAGGGACGTGGTGGCGGTGATGAAGAGGCGGTTGTTCTTCGGGCCGCCGAAGGCGATGTTCGAGACCGGCTCGGGGACGCGGAGTCGGCCGATGAGGTCGCCGTCCGGCGCGTAGCAGCGGACGCCGTCCTGCATCGCGGCCGCCCACAGCCTGCCGCCGTCGTCGAAGCGGATGTTGTCGACCGAGGGGCAGGCGGCGAAGACGCGATCGTCCGTCAGGGTGCCCGTATCGGTGACCTTGAAGGCGCGGATGTGGCCGGCGCGGGTGTCCGCCGCGTAGAGCTCGCTCTCGTCGGCGGAGAAGACGAGGCCGTTCGGGCCGCGGAAGCCGTCGGCGACCAGACGGACCTCGCCCGTCGCCGGGTCGGCGCGGTAGAGGTTGCAGGCGTCGATCTCGCTCGGCGCGCGCCGGCCCTCGTAGTCGCTGGTGATGCCGAAGTCCGGGTCCGAGAACCAGATGGAGCCGTCGGAGCGGACCACCGCGTCGTTCGGGCTGTTGAGGCGCTTGCCTTCCCACCGGTCGGCGATGACGGTGAGGCTGCCGTCCGGCTCGGTGCGGGTGACGCGCCGGTTGCCCTGCTCGCAGGTGATCAGGCGGCCCTCGCGGTCGAGGGTGTTGCCGTTGGGATGTCCGGCGCCGGTACGGAACACGGATACGGCGCCCGTGACCTCGTCCCACCGCAGCATGCGGTCGTTGGGGATGTCGCTCCACAGGAGTTGTCGCCAGGCCGGCAGGTAGAGGGGACCCTCCGCCCAGCGGCAGTCGTCGTAGAGCCGCTCCAGGCGGGCGTCACCGTTGGCGCACCGGCCCGCGCGGAACCGATCGTCCAGGATCTCGTACAGCATCAGGTCCGCTATGGGTGACATGGTTCCCCCTATGGTCGAGTAGGCCGAATGCGATTCGGCGCAGGGATGAGATTGCCGGACCAGGTACTGTCTTCGCAAGGGTTGGCGGGTGGATGAGGGGAAGATCGGGTGGACGACATCGACCGGGCGCTGCTCCAGCGGCTCCAGCAGGACGCGGGCCAGTCCTACGCGGCCCTCGGCGCTGCCGTCGGGCTCTCGGCGGGGGCCACGCACGAACGCGTGCGGAAACTGCGCGAACGCGGGGTCATCCGGCGGACCACGGTCGACGTGGAACCGGCGGCCGTCGGGAGCGGGGTCCTGGCCTACGTGATGGTCGATTCGAATGCCTGGATGGGCGACTCCAGGGCCGCCTTCGAGGGCATCGCCGAGATCCAGGAGGCACACATCATCGCGGGCAGCGCCTCCGTGCTCGTCAAGGTGCGGACCGGCTCGACCGAGCAGCTGCAGGACGTACTGCGCCGCCTGTACGCCATCGACGGCGTCAGCGGAACGCAGGCCACCGTGGTCCTGGACACCTTCTTCGAGCGACCGCTCCCGCTGTGACCTGGTGGTGCACCGGCATCCGGTGGCAGGACGGCCGACCCCGCATCGGCTGGTACGGAGCCGACCGCGCGGAGCGCGACAGCCCGCTCGGCTACGGTCGACGACTGGCCTTCGTCGCCCGGGGCGAGCGGTACTGCCTCGGCGTGCGGCGGGCGGGGAAGCGCACGCCCTGTCCCGCGCGCCGGACGGTGCCGGGGCGGGCGGCGAACGCCCAGTGCCCCGAGTGCGCCCGGCTGGACCGGTCCTTCTCGGTGGCCGCCGACACCAATGCCGCCGATCCGCGGCCCTACCGGGTGTACCTCGCCTGGTTCGGGCCCGGTCTGATCAAGGTCGGCATCACCGCCGAGGAGCGCGGGCCGGCCCGGCTGCTGGAGCAAGGGGCCGTGACCTGGGCCTGGCTGGGACGCGGCCCGCTGATGGCCGCCCGGCGCACCGAGGAACTGCTGAGGGCGGCGCTCGGAGTGCCCGACCGGATCGCCTACGCCCGCAAGCGCGCGGTACGGGCCCACCTGCCGGCGCCGGCCGAACGCGCCGGGGAGGTCGTCGAGCTGCACGCCCGGGCCGTGGCGCTGCCGGGGTGGCCGGAATCGCTGGAGCCGGTGGGCTGTGAAGTCGTGGACCATGCGGCGGCCTTCGGCCTGGACGTGCTCCCGGCGCCGACGCGGGTGCTGACGGAGTTGGTGTCGGGCGGGGCGGTGGCCGGGCTGCTGGTCGGCGCGTCCGGGCCGGATCTGCACTTCGCGGACGGGCTGGTGGTGGACACCCGGCTGCTCGCCGGTTGGGAACTGGCGGCTCCGGCCGGCGACGCCGTCACGGACGTGCCGGTGGCGACGATCGCACCGCCCGCCGCGGACGCCGAGCAGGACGGGCTGTTCTGACCGCGCCCGGACCGGGCCCCTGTCCGGCCCCGCCGACCGCCCCCACCGGCCTCCGGACCCACCCCGGACCGGGCCGCGTCTGAGGCCGGACCAGGGGGTACCAAGGTCAAAACTTGGATCCCTTTGGCTCCCCGGCCCCCCTTCGGGTGGACATGCGAAAGGCCGCCCCGGAGGGTGGGCGTCATGAGCATCCAGCCCGCACCCGCGTACGAACCGCCGTACGTGATGGCCGTCTTCACCAACGTCCGCACCCCCGACGAGACCGACTACCCGGAGACCAACGCCCGGATGAACGAGATCGTCCGGGCCAACCCCGGCTTCCTCGGCTACGAGTCCGCGCGCACCCCGGGCGGCCTCGGCATCACCGTCGCCTACTTCCGCGACCACGACTCCCTCGCCGAGTGGCGGGAGAACCTGGAACACCAGGCCGCGATGGAGCACGGCCGCGCCCACTGGTACGAGAGCTACACGCTGCACGTCGCCACGGTCGAACGGAGCCACGGCTTTGTCCGAGACAACGGTTGAGGCACTCCGCGCCTTCCGTGAACGGCTGGGACTACCCGGGCTGGTCGACGTGCACACCCACTTCATGCCCGAGCGGGTCCTGGACAAGGTGTGGGACTACTTCGACGCCGTCGGCCCGCTGACCGGGGTCGAGTGGCCCATCACCTACCGGCACGAGGAGGAGCAGCGGGTCGCGCTGCTGCGCGCCTTCGGTGTACGGGCCTTCACCGCCATGCTCTACCCGCACAAGCCGGCGATGGCCGCCTGGCTCAACGCGTGGGCCGCGGACTTCGCCGCCCGGACCCCCGACTGCCTTCACACCGCGACCTTCTTCCCGGAGGAGGGCGTGGCGGAGTACGTCGGCCAGGCCGTGGAGGCAGGGGCGCGCATTTTCAAGGCGCACCTCCAGGTCGGGGCGTACGACCCGAACGACGAACGGCTCCGACCGGTCTGGGGGCTGCTGGCCGAGGCTGCCGTCCCGATCGTGATCCACTGTGGTTCGGGGCCGGTACCGGGCAAGCACACCGGGCCCGAGCCGATCGCCCGTCTACTGGCCCGCCACCCCCGGCTGCCCCTGGTCATCGCCCACATGGGCATGCCCGAGTACGTGGACTTCCTCGACCTGGCCGACCGCTACCCCGAGGTCCGCCTCGACACCACCATGGCCTTCACCGACTTCTCCGAGCAGTTCACCGGTTTCCCTGCGGACGACCTCGGCCGGCTGGCGGACCTCGGCGACCGGATCCTGCTCGGCACCGACTTCCCGAACATTCCGTATCCCTACGAGCACCAGCTTGCCGCCCTCGAACGGCTCGGCCTCGGGGACGAGTGGCTGCGGGCGGTCTGCCACGACAACGGCGCCCGCCTGTTCCGCCTGGCGTAAGCCACGAACGGGGGCCGCGCCGACTCCCGGTTCTCAGGAAATTCACAGGCAGGCGCAAGAACGCTCTCAGAGGTCGCGTCGAGCGTGTACGCATGACTGCGACGACCACCTCTCACGCGTCCACGTCCGCCGGCAAGCACACGGCCCTCCTGCGACCCGACGGCGGCCCGTGCCGGGTTCTCGTCGTCGACGACGAGGCCGCGCTCTCCGAACTCCTCTCCATGGCCCTGCGCTACGAGGGGTGCGAGGTCCGCAGCGCCGGCGACGGTGCGGGCGCGGTGCGGACGGCTCGGGAGTTCCGCCCGGACGTGGTGCTCCTCGACGTCATGCTTCCGGACATGGACGGCCTCGCCGTGCTCGGGCAGCTGCGGCGGGAGCTCCCGCACGTGCCCGTGCTGTTCCTGACCGCCAAGGACTCCGTGGAGGACCGCATCGCCGGACTCACGGCGGGCGGCGACGACTACGTCACCAAGCCGTTCAGCCTGGAGGAGGTCGTGGCCAGGCTGCGCGGCCTGGTCCGCCGCTCGGGCGCGGCTCAGGCGGCCCGCGGCGGCTCGGTCCTGGCCGTCGGTGACCTCCGGTTGGACGAGGACAGCCACGAGGTGACCCGCGGCGGCCGGGAGATCCACCTGACGGCCACCGAGTTCGAGCTGCTGCGCTATCTGATGCGCAACCCGCGCCGGGTGCTGAGCAAGGCGCAGATCCTGGACCGGGTGTGGTCCTACGACTTCGGCGGCCAGGCCAACGTGGTCGAGCTGTACATCTCCTACCTGCGGCGCAAGCTGGAGAGCGGCCCCGGACTGCCGCCGCTGATCCACACCCGACGGGGCGCCGGCTACCTGATCAAGCCGGCCGAGTAGTGGCCGTACGTCTTCCCGGGAGCCGGCGCCCGGGCCGCGCGGCGCGGCGCGGCCGGCGGCCCTGGTCGCTGCGGTCCCGACTCGTCCTGGCGGCGGTGGCGCTGATCGCGGTCGTCGGCGCGGCCATCGGCACCGTCACCACCTTCGCGCTGCGCCAGTACCTGGTCGAGCAACTGGACGACCAGCTGCGCACCTCCATCACGATGGCCACCCGAGGCCCTCGCGCCGGCAAGCCCGCCCGGGAGGCCGACCTCGGCTTCGTACTCGCCGGCACCCCGCCGGACGCCGCCGGGATCAGGCTCGACACGGACGGCAAGGTCATCGGCAGCGCCCGCAACGCAACGGTCGTCGGCCCCGAGTTCGACCCCCGCCCGCCCCTCACCGACGCCCAGACCACGGCTTTGCTGAGGGCCGTCCACAAGGCCGCTCAAGGCCGCCCCGGGCCGCTGGAGCTCGATCTGCCCGAGCTGGGGGGCTACCGCGTGCTCACCGCTCCTGACGGGAGCCTCGTCCTCGGCTTTCGGCTCGCCGAAGTCGACTCCACCGTGCGGACACTGATCGCGGTGGAGGTCTTCGCCACCCTGGCCGGCCTGATCGCGGCCTCCCTCGCCGGACAGGCGCTCGTCGGTGTGGCGCTGCGCCCGTTGCGGCGCGTGGCCGTCACCGCCACCCGCGTTTCCGAACTCCCCCTGCACAGCGGAGAACCCGCGCTGCACGAGCGGGTGCCGGACGCCGAGGCCGACCCCCGTACCGAGATCGGTCAGGTCGGAGCGGCTTTCAACCGGATGCTGGGCCATGTCTCCTCCGCCCTCACCGCGCGGCAGCAGAGCGAGACCCGGGTCCGTCAATTCGTGGCCGACGCCAGCCACGAGCTGCGTACCCCGTTGGCCTCGATCCGGGGCTACGCCGAGCTGACCCGTCGGAGCCACGAGGAGCCCGGCCCCGACACCCGCCATGCCCTGGGGCGCATCGAGTCCGAAGCCACCCGCATGACCGGCCTGGTCGAAGACCTCCTGCTGCTGGCCCGGCTGGACGCGGGCCGGCCGCTCGGCACCAGTGAGACCACCACCGATCTCGCTCCCCTCGTCGTCGACGCCGTCAGCGACGCGCGGGCCGCCGGGCCCGAACACCACTGGCGGCTGGAATTGCCGGACGAACCCGCCACCATCCGGGCCGACCCGGCCCGCATCCAACAAGTCCTGGTGAACCTCCTCGCCAACGCCCGCACCCATACCCCGCCCGGCACCACCGTCACCGCACATGTTTCACGTGAAACACACCCCGAAGCGTCCGGCGTTTCACGTGAAACATCGCTCGTTCGCCTGCGGGTCGAGGACAACGGGCCTGGTATACCGGCCGAATTGCTGCCGCACGTCTTCGAGCGGTTCGCCCGCGGTGACGCGTCCCGGTCCCGGGCGGCCGGGTCCACCGGCCTCGGGCTCGCCATCGTCCAGGCCGTGGTCACCGCCCACGGCGGCCGGGTCGAGGTCCGCAGCCGGCCCGGCAAAACCTGCTTCGAGGTCCTCCTGCCCCTCGCGCAGGCCTCGGAACGGGCCGACTCACAGACGGAGCACAGGCTCACCACACAGCGGTGACAGTTCACCCGACGAGGGTCGGAGCATGCCAACCGACACCTCTCCCGGCCTCGGAGCCCTTCCGGCCCGGGTGCACCTGGCACCCGTGCCCGGTGAGCCCGTACTCGACGTGGTGATCCCGGTGTTCAACGAGGAGAAGGACCTCGGCCCGTGCGTGCGCCGGCTGCACGATCACCTCACCAGAACCTTCCCGTACCCCTTCCGCATCACCATCGCCGACAACGCCAGCACGGACCGGACCCCGGCCGTCGCGGCCGCCCTCGCCGCCGCCGTGGCAGGGGTCCGCAGCACCCGGCTGGAGGAGAAGGGACGCGGCCGCGCCCTGCGCACCGTATGGTCGCGCTCCGAGGCTCCCGTCCTCGCCTACATGGACGTGGATCTCTCCACCGACCTGAACGCGCTGCTGCCCCTGGTCGCCCCGCTGATCTCCGGTCACTCGGACCTCGCCATCGGCACCCGGCTCGCGCGCTCCTCCCGCGTGGTGCGGGGAGCGAAGCGCGAGTTCGTCTCCCGGGCCTACAACCTGCTGCTGCGTTCCTCTCTCGCCGCCCGCTTCAGCGACGCGCAATGCGGGTTCAAAGCCATCCGCCGCGAGGTCGCCGAACGACTGCTGCCGCTCGTCGAGGACTCGGGCTGGTTCTTCGACACCGAGTTGCTGGTGCTGGCCGAGCGGGCGGGGCTCCGTATCCACGAAGTTCCGGTGGACTGGGTGGACGACCCCGACTCCACCGTCCACATCGCCCGTACCGCCGCCGAGGACCTCAAGGGCGTCTGGCGCGTCGGCCGGGCGCTCGCGGTCGGCGCACTGCCGCTCGACCGGCTGGCGCGTCCCTTCGGGGACGACCCGCGGGACCGGACGGCGCTGCCCGGCGTCCCCCGCGGGTTGGCCCGCCAGCTCCTCGGCTTCTGCGCGGTCGGGCTGCTCAGCACCCTGCTCTACCTGGCGCTGTACTCCGCCTTCCGGACCTCGGCCGGCCCACAGGTCGCCAACGCGACCGCCCTGCTGCTGTCGGCCTTGGCCAACACCGCCGCCAACCGCCGGCTCACCTTCGGGGTGAGGGGGCGTGCCCGCGTCGTGCGCCACCAGGCCCAGGGGCTGCTGGTCTTCGCCATCGGCCTCGCCCTGACCAGCGGTTCACTCGCCGCCCTGGACGCGGCCGGCACCGACACCGGCCACAGCACCGGCCCCGCCCACGGCACCGAACTCGCCGTACTCATCACGGCCAACCTCGCCGCCACCGTGCTGCGCTTCCTGCTCTTCCGCGCCTGGGTCTTCCCCGAGCGGCGCGGCAATCCCACGAAGGACGACATCCGATGACGACGGCAGCAGTGCCCCTGTTCCCACCCGCCCCACCGGTCACCACCACCGCGGCGGCGACCGACCGGCCCCGCTGGGAACACCCCGCGTACGTCGTGCTCCTGCTCCTCACGGCGGTCCTGCTGCTGTGGAACCTGGGTGCCTCCGGCTATGCGAACTCCTTCTACTCGGCCGCGGCCCAAGCGGGTTCCGAGAGCTGGAAAGCCTTCTTCTTCGGTTCCTCCGACGCCGGCAACTCCATCACCGTCGACAAACCCCCGGCCGCCCTGTGGCCGATGGCCCTGTCGGTGCGACTCTTCGGGCTGGGCGGCTGGCAGATCCTGATCCCGCAGGCCCTGATGGGCGTCGGCACCACCGCGGTGCTCCACGCCGCCGTCCGGCGTCAGTTCGGCCCCGTCGCCGCCCTGCTGAGCGGCGCGGTCTTCGCGCTGACCCCCGTGGCGGCCTTGATGTTCCGCTTCAACAACCCCGACGCGCTGCTCGCGCTGCTGATGACCGTCACGGTGCACTGCGTCCTGCGGGCGCTGGACGGAGCACGCACCGGCTGGCTGGTGGCGGCCGGCGCCGCGGTCGGGGCCGCCTTCCTGACGAAGACGCTCCAGGCCCTGGTCATCCTTCCTCCGCTGGCCGTGCTGTACGCGGTCTGCGCTCCGACGCGGCTGCGTGGGCGACTCGGTCAGTTGCTGCTCGCCGGATTCGTGATGGTGACCACGGGCGGCTGGTGGGTGGCCGTGGTGGAGCTGTGGCCGGCCGCGTCCCGCCCCTACATCGGGGGCTCGCAGAACAACTCCTTCCTGGAGCTGACCTTCGGCTACAACGGGCTGGGCCGGATCAACGGCGACGAGACCGGCAGCGTCGGCGGCGGTGGCCGCCCGGGCGGTGGTGGTGGAGGTTGGGGTGCCACCGGCATCGACCGGCTCTTCTCGACCGACATCGGCGGCCAGATCTCCTGGCTGCTCCCGGCGGCCCTGGTCATGCTCGTCGCCGGACTGGTGATCACCTGGCGGGCCCGCCGGGCCACGGATTCACTGGAGAGCATGGCCCGCGCGGCCTTCCTCGCCTGGGGCGGCTCCCTGCTGATCACCGGTCTGGTCTTCAGCTACATGCAGGGCATCTTCCACGAGTACTACACCGTGGCCCTCGCGCCCTTCGTGGCCGCGCTCGTCGGCATGGGCGTGGCCGTGCTCTGGGAGGAGCGGGGCAGCCGGGCCGCCTCCCTGACCCTCGCCGGAACCCTCGCGCTCACCGCGTACTGGGCGTTCGTACTGCTCGGCCGCGCCACCGGCTACCTGCCGTGGCTGCGCTGGACGGTGCTCGTGGCGGGTCTCGGCGCCGCCGCCGCGCTGCCTTTCGCCGCTCGGTTGGGCCGTGGGGTGGTCTTGGCGGTGGCGGCCGTCGGTCTCGGCGCGGCGTTGGCCGGCCCCCTCGCGTACTGCCTGACCACGGTGGACACCCCGCACGAGGGCTCCATCGTGACGGCCGGCCCGGCGGTGGCGGGCGGCGGTGGCCCGGGCGGACGCGGCATGCGCGCGTTCTACGGCCCCGGCGGCGCGATGCCGCCAGGCGCCCAGGGCGGCGGACCCCACATGCCGCCCGGCGGACGGCCCCCCGGCGCCCCGGGCACCAGGGCTCCCGGCGGCACCGGCCCGACCGGCCCGGCCGGTGCGATGGGGGTGCCCGGTGCGACCCGTCGCGCCGGCTCGCGGGGCAACGCAGGCGGCGGCCCCGGCGGGCTCCTGAACGGCACCAAGGCGAGCGCCGAGGCCACGGCCGCACTGCGGGCCGACGCCGCGCGCTACACGTGGGCGGCGGCGGCCATCGGCTCGCAGAACGCGGCGAGCTACCAACTGGCCTCCGGCGCACCCGTCATGGCGATCGGCGGCTTCAACGGCAGCGATCCCTCGCCGACACCGGAGCAGTTCAAGGCCTACGTGAAGGCCGGCCGCATCCACTGGTTCATCGCCCGGAGCGAGAGCCAGGCCCAGGCTCAAGGTCAGGGCGGGGAGGCCGGCACGGCCCGACGCGGGGCCGCCGGTCCGGGCGGGGGCACGAGCAGCGCCATCGAGAGCTGGGTGAAGGCCGGCTTCAAGGCCACCACGGTCGGCGGAGCCACCTTCTACGACCTGACCTCGCCCGCCACCGGCACGTCCTGACGTCGCCCGCGAGCTGCACGTCCTGACCCGGGCGGAATCCGGAACGGCAAGGTGCCGCAGACGAGGATCTCGTCTGCGGCACCTTGCCGTCCGGTCGGGGCGGCCGGGTCGGTGACTACTCGGCCCGGGCGACCGCCGGGGCCTCCTGGACGGTGCCCGCCGCGGCCGGGGCGGGCGACGCCGGATTCGACCTCAGGCAGCTTGTCCAGGTCGGGGCCAGGTTCTGCGTCATCATGCCGAGACCGGGACCGGTCAGCGCCCTGAAGACGGCGATGTGCCGGTACGGCCGCCGATCATCGGAGTTGCCACAGGCACATGGATGGGTGGGGGTAGGCGGTAAAGGAATGGGAAAACCCGCTAGGGTGCGGACCCATGGCTGCGAACCACAACTCACCCGGCCCCGAGGGCAACTACGACCCGGCGGGCAGTACCCAGATGTTCCGGGCGTTCGTCGAGGAGGTCGAGCCGGTACGTGCCACCGTGCCCGGAGCCCGTCGGCGTCGGCCGGCGAAGGAGGCCCCGAAGACCGGTCTGTGGATCGGCCTGGCCCTCGCCGCGCTCGTCGTGATCGCGGCGGTCGCCTGGCTCGCCCTCGGATAGTCCCGGGCCGCCCCCGCAGCCCTTCCTGCGCGGGGCGCCACGGGTCAGCTCCAGGTGGCGCTGACGTTCCGGGTCTCGACCCGCATGCCGAGGGGCACCCGCCAGGACTCGACGCAGACCGTGTAGGTCTGTGTCTTCGACGTCCCGCCGGCGATCGGAGCGGGCAGCGGCTGGGTCGTGGTGATCGTGGCCCAGTCGACGCCGAGCGCGCCGATGATGTGCGTGGCGAAGCTCACCGTGCCCGAACGGGCCGCGGTGCTGCCTGTGTTGGTGAAGGTGACCGTGACGCGCTCGCACCAGCGGTCGCCGGTCGCCGCCCGGAGGGGGGTGCCGACCGTCAGGCGCGCCGGGGTGGCCGGAGGTGGTGACGGGGTGCCCGGTTTGCCCGGCGTGGGCACGGGCGTGGACCCGGACGGCCCCGGTGAGCCGGACCCTGATCCCGAGCCTGAGGCGGTGCCCGAGCCGGTGCCCGAGCCCGGGTTTTCGGGGCTGTGGGGGGCGCCGGGGGTGGTGGTGGCGGGGTCGGCGTCCGGTGGGGCGCCAGGAGACGCGGAGCCGCCGGGGGAGGTGGACGTGGATCCGCCCCTGGCGGAGTCGGCCGAGGTCCCCGTGTCCCCCGCACCGGGCGACGTACCGCGTGCGGCCGATGGCGCACCGCCGCCCGCCGCCGGGGCTCCGAGCTGTTGGAGCTCCACCTCGCCGGCCGGCGGTACGTTCCCACCCGGGCCGGGGGCGGCCGCGCCCACAGCGGCGTAGCCGCCGCGGGCCGGACCGCCGCAGCCGCCCAGGGCCACGACGGCGACCGCGCCGCAGAGGGTGAGTGCTGCCGCCCGGCGGGTTCCCGTTCGCATCGCGCCAGTGTTACTGACGATCCGTCATTTCGGAAGCGAGCGGCAGCGCTTATCGGGTGGTCACTCGCCGATGAGGCCGACGCGCAACTGGGCGAGCGTGCGCGTGAGCAGCCGGGAGACGTGCATCTGGGAGATCCCGACCTCCTCGCCGATCTGCGACTGCGTCATGTTGGCGAAGAACCGCAGCATGATGATCTGCCGCTCCCGGGGCGGGAGCTTCGCCAGCAGTGGCTTGAGCGACTCCCGGTACTCGACCCCTTCGAGCGCGCTGTCCTCGTACCCCAGGCGATCGGCGAGGGAGCCCTCGCCGCCCTCGTCCTCGGGGGACGGCGAGTCCAGCGAGGAGGCGGTGTACGCGTTGCCCACGGCCAGGCCGTCGACCACGTCCTCCTCGGACACGCCGAGCACGGCGGCCAGCTCGGGCACGGTCGGGGACCGGTCCAGCTTCTGGGCCAGTTCGTCGCTGGCCTTGGTGAGGGCCAGGCGCAGCTCCTGGAGGCGGCGCGGGACGCGCACGGACCAGGACGTGTCCCTAAAGAATCGTTTGATCTCGCCCACGACCGTCGGCATGGCGAAGGTCGGGAACTCGACACCGCGTTCGCAGTCGAAGCGGTCGATCGCCTTGATGAGGCCGATGGTTCCCACCTGGACGATGTCTTCCATCGGCTCGTTACGGCTGCGGAAGCGGGCCGCCGCGTACCGCACCAGGGGGAGGTTCAGCTCGATCAGGGTGTCGCGTACGTACGCGCGTTCGGGGCTGTCCACGTCCAGGGCGGCAAGTCGCTGGAAGAGGGAGCGGGAGAGCGTGCGGGTGTCGATGGCTTCCGAGCGGTTGGACACTGCCGGCAGCTCACGCTTGACGAGCGTGAGCACCTTGGAGCTGCCCTGGTCTACGGACATGCCACCCCCTTGAGGTCGCGGACGGTCGCGCTTCTCTGCGCGCCCGTCGGAGGAACGCAGCCTCCACCTGAATACCGGAGGCGGGGCTGCGGCAAACGCGGTTCCAGCAGAATGTCACATGTCGGCAACACGCTGTAGCGCCTTGTCGACATGTATCTCCAGCGACAGACCGGAATGAGCCCGGTCTGTCGGGAAACGCGTCAGGTGATCTCCACCCGTTCCGGTTACGCCTCGATCCTGTTTGCGGATCGCAGGCGGGCGAAGCTCCGGGCGAGCAGCCGTGACACGTGCATCTGGGAAACCCCCAGCTCAGCACTGATCTGCGACTGCGTCAGATTGTTGTAGTACCGCAGCAGCAGGATCCGCTGTTCGCGCTCGGGCAGTTGTACGAGGAGGTGTCGGACGAGGTCGCGGTGCTCGACGCCGGCCAGTTCGGGGTCCTCGTAGCCGAGGCGGTCCAACAGGCCGGGCATTCCGTCACCCTCCTGGGCGGCTTCGAGCGAGGTTGCGTGGTAGCTCCGGCCGGCCTCGATGCAGGACAGCACCTCGTCCTCGGTGATGCGCAGTCGCTCGGCGATCTCGGGGGTGGTGGGGGTGCGTCCGTGCAGCGTGGTGAGGTCCTCGGTGGCCGCGTTGACCTGGACCCAGAGTTCGTGGAGGCGGCGCGGGACGTGGACGGTGCGCACGTTGTCGCGGAAGTACCGTTTGATCTCGCCGACCACCGTGGGCATCGCGAAGGTCGGGAACTGCACCCCGCGGTCGGGGTCGAAGCGGTCGATCGCGTTGATCAGACCGATCGTTCCGACCTGGACGACGTCCTCCATCGGTTCGTTGCGGCTGCGGAAGCGGGCGGCGGCGTAGCGGACGAGGGGAAGGTTGGCCTCGATGAGGGCCCCGCGGACCCGGGTGTGGTCGCGGCTTCCCGGCTGGAGGTTCTTGAGCTGCCCGAACAGCACCTGGGTCAGGGCTCGGGTGTCGGCGCCCCGGCTCTGCGGCCGGGGGGCGGCCGGGGGCTCCTCCGGGGGGGCCGGCGGGGACTCCTGCTGTGGAGATTCCTGCTGCGGGGACTCCTGCTGCGGGGGGACCTGGGGGTCGTGGGACGCCGGCCGGGCCGGTTCGGTCGGTTCCGGGGGTTCCTGCGCGCTCGGGGCGTTCGGGCCGTCCTCGGGACGCAGGGGGCTCGGCGGGCTCGGGGGGCTCTGCGGGCTCTGGGGGTCTTGCTGGGGTGGCACCTGAGGCGCAGTACTGGCCGGCACGGTCACGCCACCCCTTCAGTCAACTATCCGTCAAAAGCGGTCATAGCATCACAAGAGATGTGCACTGTGTGCAAGCACCTGATATAGCCGTGTTGAGGGTAGATTGGGCAGTTTGGGCATATCGGGATATTCGCCCGGAACACGGATAACACAAAAAGCCCCCCACCCGTCGGAGTGGGGGGCCGGTAAGTCCGGAATCCGCTTCAGCGTACGGGTTCAGCGCACCAGTTCGGTCATGAACTCGCCGATCGCATGGGCGGCATCCGAGATCCCTTGGAAGCCTATTTGGACCATATCGGCGGCTTTGACGGGTTGAGTGATGATCACGAAGAGTACGAAGACGACGAGCGCGCCCATGACGATCTTCTTGGTGTCCACGAGCGGTGTCGGCCTCCCCAACCGGTCCTGCTGAGTCGGGTGAGTCTAACCGGTCAGGTTTGGACACTCACCTGCCCTTTAAGGACCAAGGGCCCGTCGGTACGGGTCCTTGGTCGGTCACCGGGCGGGAGGGGAGGGCGCAGGATGGAGCACGAGCCCACCGGTTCTGGCAGGAAATCGGTGGGTGAGGGAAAGGGCCTCGCTGCGGGGTCCGGACCGCGGCCCTCCCCCCCGGCCGCGGCCCGGACCGGCAGGTTCGGTCTCATCGGGGGGAGCGGCTCGTCCCCCCGACGCCGCTCCCCCCGTCCACGTGTGAAGGTCCCGGCTTCGGCCGGGGCCTTCTTCGCGTGCGGGGCTCCCTCGGCCGGGGCCCGGACCTGGCAGGGGCCGGCGGGCGGACCGGTGGCCGGGTCGGTGGTCAGGCCGGCAAGGCCGGTCAGCCGATGGCGCCGGCGAGGTCGGTGAGGGGCTGGACGGGGGCGACCACCGGCGCGAGGTCGTTCGGGAGGTCCATCAGCCGGCCGAGCTGGTTGAGGGCGGTGAGCTTCTCGCCGATCTCCCGGACGGAGCCGGGCGTGGCCCCCTTCGGCATGCCCGGGGCGGCCTGCGGCAGGTCCGGCAGGGTGAGAGGGGCGATCGGCGCGGCGGAGGCGGCGGGTGCGGCGAGGCCCGCGGCGGCCCCCGCGAGGGCGAAGGCGGCGAGCATGCGCTGGGTCTTGGTCATGCCGTGACAACGGCCGAGCGGGCGGCCGGTCACGCGGATGCGCCCGGGAGGCGGCCGTACGGGGCGCTGCGCGTCGGGGCGCCGGACGTCTGGAACCTGCCCCGCCTGCCCTGCCTGCCTGCCCCGCCTGCTCGCCCTGCGTGGCCGGTACGACGGGGCCGGCCCGGACGGGCGTCTGATCGTCGGTCTCCGTGCTTCGGCCTCGGTACTACGGGCCGGGGAGGCGGGCCTCGGGCACCGGGGCGTATCGGGCCGAGGCGCAAGGGGACGGGAACGTCGAGGCGCATCGGCGGCGGGAACGCCGAGAGCCCCGACCCTTGCGGGGCGGGGCTCTCGATCAGAGCGGTAGCGGTGGGATTTGAACCCACGGATAGCTTGCACCATCACACGCTTTCGAGGCGTGCTCCTTCGGCCGCTCGGACACGCTACCGAGAGAGAGCTTAGCCCAAAGAGCGCCGTGCTCTGAAATCCGTATCCGGCGCCGCGCCACGAGCCGCCCCGGGAGGGTCACAGGTGGCGGAAGAAGTCCGTCAGTTGGGTGGCGCACTCGTCCGCGAGGACGCCACGGATCACCTCCGGACGGTGGTTGAGCCTGCGGTCCCGTACGAGGTCCCACAGCGACCCCGCCGCGCCCGCCTTCTCGTCGTCGGCGCCGTAGACGACCCGGGCCACCCGGGACTGCACCAGGGCGCCCGCGCACATCACGCACGGCTCCAGGGTCACCACCAGGGTGCATCCGGTCAGCCGCCACTCCCCGAGTTCGGCGGCGGCCCGGCGCAGCGCGAGCACCTCGGCGTGGGCCGTGGGGTCGCCGGTCGCCTCGCGCTCGTTGTGCCCGGTGGCGAGGAGCTCGCGGTCCGGACCGAGCAGGACGGCGCCGACCGGCACGTCGCCGGCCGGCACCGCCAGGGCGGCCTCCTGGAGGGCCAGGCGCATGGAGTCCCGCCAGGGGTCCCGTACGGGGTCGGGACCGGGGTGGTGCGTGTGGTGCTCGGTGATCACTAGCGGACGGCCTCCAGGACCTCGGTCGCACCGAGCGACTCGGCGATCTCCGAGAGGGCGTCTCCGTCGAGGGTCATCAGTTGCTTGTGGCTCACGCCGAGGTCGTCGAGCAGCCGCGGGTCGCCGAGCGGACCGGCCGGTACCGGCTCGGCACCGCCATGGACCCCTTCGTCCGCGTCGTCCTCCTCGGTGGTGAAGGCGGCGATGGCGTCCTCCTCGCCGTCCTCGGTGCCGTCCAGGTCGAGTTCGTCGAGTTCGTCGTCCTCCTCCTCATTGCCCAGCAGCTCTTTGGTCAGCATCGAGCCGTAGGAGCTGCGGTCGGCCGCGGAGGCGTTCGATACGAAGTACCGAGGGTCCTCCTCGCCGTCCACGCGGATGACGCCGAACCAGGCGTCCTCCTGCTCGATGAGGGCGACCACCGTGTCGTCGTCGACAGCGGCGGACCGGGCGAGATCGATCAGATCACTCAAGGACTCGACGTCGTCGAGTTCCATGTCGCTCGCTTCCCACCCGTCTTCGGTGCGCGCGAGCAGTGCGGCGAAGTACACCGTGACTCTCCCACTGGTCGTAGGCGTGCCGGTTGGAGGTCCCCCCGGCCTGAGGTTGGGGTCGCGACGGCCGTGTGCGAGCCGTTCGTACCCCGCCCCATCGGCATCGTGGCAGAAACAGCGGCTTTGCGAGAGGTCTTCCGCGCTTGCGTCGTCCCGTGCCGTGCGCTCCGCGGGTTGTGCGGGGGCGGCGTTGGGCTGCCGGGACCCGGCTGCGGGGGTGGGCGTGTCCCCCGTGTCCCCCGGGGCCGGGTACCGGGCCGGGGTGCTGCCGCGTCGAGCCGCGTCGAGTCGCGTGGGGCGTGGGGCGGCCGGGGCCGGCGGGGTCGGTGCGGCGGCGGGTCCCGGACGCCCCCCGAAACCGCGCTCGAACGCCGGCGGGGCCGTTCTCGGCGGGCGGCCCCGCCACGCATGGCCCCGCCACGCATGGCCCCGCCACGCATGGCCCCGCCACGCATGGCCCCGCCGCGCATAGCGCGTCGCGCGGGCCGGGCACCTCGAACGCCGGCGGGCTCTTCGTGCGGGATGGCTCTTCGTGCGGGTCCGGTAATGGGCGGGAGAGGCGGGAGGGGGCGGAGTTACCAGCGGAAGGTGCGCATGCGCATCTGTTGGCGCATGCGAGCCGCGCGGGCGCGCCTGGGTTGGACGCGGTCGCGCAGTTCGCGCGCCTCGTTCAAGTCGCGAAGGAACTGCGCGCGCCGAGCCCGGCGCTGCGCCGTACTCTCCGGCTCCCCCGGCTCCCCCGGCTCCCCCGGCTCCCCCGGCTCCCCCGGCTCTTTCTCTGGCACCATCGCCCACCGCCCCGGCTGCTCTTCTCCGGTTGTCCTACCCACCTTCCCCCGGATTTCCGCGTTGATGCCATCCAGGTCGTCCCAGCTCAGACAGGTTCGTCGTGGGTCGCCGGGACGACCGCCACCGGGCCGTGCGCGTGTTGGAGCACCGTGTTCGCGACGGACCCCATCATCAGGGCACCGAGGCTCCGCCTCGGGTGGTGACGGCCCACCACCACCAACGCCGCCGACCGTGAGGCCTCCACCAGCCGCTCCGCCGCCCCGCCCGGCACCGCCGCCTGCTCCACCGGCACCTCGGGATGCCGGTCGAGGAACGGCGCGAGGCGTTCCTGCTGGGCCCGCAGCGTGTCCCGCTCGGCCGGGGCGGTGTCACCGTCGTCCCCGACCAGTTCCTCGGGCGTGATCACCGTGAAGGGTGTGTCCAGGGGCGCGACCGCCGGTGAGGGCGGTACCGGGTACGCCGAGACCACCTGGACGGCCGTCCCCCGCGCGGCGGCCTCCGCGAACGCGAAGGCCAGTACGTCGTCGTGGGTCTCGGCGGTGTGCAGTCCGAGGACCACCGTCCCGCCGGTGCCGGTGCCGGTGCCGGTGCCGGTGCCGGTGCCGGCGCCCGCGCCCGCGCCGGGGGCCCGCTCGGCTCGCGGCACCACCACCACCGTGCACGGCGCGGTGGTGGCCACGGCGCGGCTGTTCGATCCGAGGAGCAGCGCGGCGAAGCCCCCGCGACCCCGGGAGCCCATCACCAGGGCCAGCGGCCGCGTCTCGGCCCCGATCACCCTCAGCGCCTCCGGGACGGACCCCTCAAGGGCCTCGTACCGCACCTCGGCCGGCCGCTCGGGCGCCGCGGCCAGGAGGTCCCGTACGCGGTCCCGCACCGGATCGGCGTACTCCAGTGGTTCCGAGGCGTCGTGCAGGGAGGAGCGTCGGCCCGCGTACAACTGGGCGCTGTCGGAGAGCACGTGCGCGACGAGCAGCCCGGCGCCGTGCCGCAGCGCCGCGCGTCGCGCCCATTCCAGGGCCTCCAGGCTGTGCTCGGATCCGTCGACCGCTGCGATCACCAGTCCGTTGCTCATCAATCCAGGGTGGTGGGCCCGTGTGTGGCCCGCAATACCGCGGCCGAGCAGCCCGGGGCGCCCCTTTCGACACGGGAGGGGCCGGCCAGCGCGTAGCCTTTTGCGTGTGGGTCGCACACCGCGGCCGTTTTCGCAGGTCGCAGGTCGAAACCCGGCAGCCGGCTGCAGTTGAGGTCTTGGAGGAAGTTGTGCGTTTGCAGGTCGTCGATCACCCCTTGGTGGCGCACAAACTGACCACCCTGCGCGACAAGCGCACCGACTCCCCCACCTTCCGCCGGCTCGCCGACGAGTTGGTGACCCTGCTGGCCTACGAGGCCACCCGCGACGTGCGCACCGAACAGGCCGCCATCGAGACCCCGGTCGCCGCGACCACCGGCGTGAAGCTCTCCTACCCGCGCCCGCTGGTCGTGCCGATCCTGCGCGCCGGTCTCGGCATGCTCGACGGCATGGTGCGGCTCCTGCCGACCGCCGAGGTGGGCTTCCTGGGCATGGTCCGCAACGAGGAGACCCTGGAGGCGTCCACGTACGCGACGCGCATGCCGGAGGACCTCTCCGGCCGCCAGGTCTACGTCGTCGACCCGATGCTGGCCACCGGCGGGACCCTGGTCGCCGCGATCCAGGAGCTCATCAAGCGCGGCGCCGACGACGTGACCGCCGTGGTGCTGCTGGCCGCGCCGGAGGGCGTGAAGGTCATGGAGCGAGAGCTGGCGGGCACGCCGGTGACCGTGGTGACGGCCGCGGTGGACGAGCGGCTCAACGAGCACGGCTACATCGTGCCGGGCCTGGGCGACGCGGGCGACCGCATGTACGGCTCGGCCGAATAACGCCCCGGCTGGGGAACGCCCCGGCCGGGAACGCCCGGGGCGCACGACGCCCCGGGCGCCGCGTGGCCTCAGGCGCGGATCAGCATTTTTTGACGGCGGGCGCGGGCTCGGGGTTGGCCAGTGCGGCCAGCGCCTTGTCCGCGTCCTCCTTCGTGCTCAGCTCCTTGAAGCCGTCCCCGAGGATCAGGTCGATGTCCGCGCCCTCGCGGGCGTCGGTGTGCTGCGTCATGCCGGCCAGTTGGGTGCCGAGTACGGAGTACGCCGCCTTGTCGGTCTTCGGCGAACCGAGCATTATCCCGGTGCCGGGGACCTTCTTGTCGAAGTCGGCGGGGGCGTTGCCGACCTGCCCGAGCACGAAGCCGCGTTTCTTCAACTCGTCCCCGACGGCCTTGGCGAGGCCGGCGCGCGGGGTCGCGTTGTAGACGTTGACCGTGATCTGGCCGGGCTGGGGCAGTACCACCGCGGGTTTGGACGGAGCCGCCGCCGGACCCGCCTCGGGGGCGCCGGTGGGGCAGTCCTTGGCCGCGGCCGTCTTGGGCTTGGTGTCGCCCCGGAAGACGTCCATGAGCTGCAGTGCCCCGTAGCCGAGCAGGGCCAGCACGAGGGCCGAGCCGAGCAGGGCGAGGATGATCCGGCGGCGTCGCCGCGGGCGGCTCATGCGGGGGAAGGCAGCTCCGGTGACGCGGTACTTTCCGCCCATGCCGGGGGGAGTGAGCATGCTCATGGGCGCAGCGTAGTGCCGTACCGGAACGATGCCTACTAAATGATCTATTGATCGGCGAAGGCCGACCCGAAAGGCGCAATCGGCCGGTCAGGACGGCTCGCGCCCTCCGTGCTGTGGGCCGGGTCAGTCCATTTCGAGGACGCGGGCGTGCAGCACCTGGCGTTGCTGGAGGGCGGCGCGCACGGCGCGGTGCAGCCCGTCCTCCAGGTACAGGTCGCCCTGCCACTTCACGACGTGCGCGAAGAGGTCCCCGTAGAAGGTGGAGTCCTCGGCGAGCAGTGTTTCGAGGTCCAGCTGCCCCTTGGTCGTCACGAGCTGGTCGAGCCGGACCGGGCGCGGGGCGACATCCGCCCACTGCCGGGTGGTTTCCCTGCCGTGGTCGGGGTACGGCCGCCCGCTTCCGATGCGCTTGAAGATCACACGGAAAGCCTACCGGGCCGCTGCCCGCGGGCGCAGCATCGTGACAGCGGTGCAAAAGTGGCAGACGAGGCCAATCCGGGAGCAAGGTCGAGCCGGAGGCAGGGCCAGTCCGGGAGGGACGTATGAGTGAGAGCACCGACCCCGTGTCCCCGGCCGTGTCCCCGGCCGACGAGATCGCCGCCGGGTACGCCTTCACCGGCCCCGCGCTCGATCTGGGGGCCCTGGTCTGGGACGGCCGGTGCATGCCGGACCGGCAGGTCCGCATTCCGCTGGCCGTGCTCAACCGGCACGGGCTGGTCGCCGGCGCCACCGGCACGGGCAAGACCAAGACGCTCCAGCTCATCGCCGAGCAGCTCTCGGCGGCGGGCGTGCCGGTCTTCCTCGCCGACATCAAGGGTGACGTCTCGGGAATTTCGGCGCCCGGCGTGCCGAACGACAAGGTCCGCGAGCGGGCCGGGGAAGTCGGCCAGGAATGGTCGGCCGCCGGCTGCCCCGCCGAGTTCTACTCCCTGGGCGGTATCGGGCCCGGTATCCCGCTCCGGGCCACGGTGACGAGTTTCGGTCCGGTGCTGCTGTCGAAGGTGCTCCAGCTCAACCCGACGCAGGAGCAGTCGCTCGGGCTGATCTTCCATTACGCCGACTCCAAGGGCCTGGAGCTGATCGACCTCAAGGACTTGCGCGCGGTCGTCGCCTTCCTCGTATCCGATGAGGGAAAGGCCGAGCTCAAGGGCATCGGCGGCCTTTCCACGGTGACGGCAGGGGTGATTCTGCGGGCGCTGACCGCCTTCGAACAGCAGGGAGCCGCGGATTTTTTCGGAGAACCCGAATTCGACACCGCCGAATTCCTCCGGACGGCCCCTGACGGGCGCGGGGTGGTCTCCGTACTGGAACTCCCGGCGGTACAGGACAAGCCGCGGCTGTTCTCCACCTTCCTGATGTGGCTGCTGGCCGACCTCTATGCCGATCTGCCGGAAGTGGGGGACCTGGAGCGGCCCAAACTCGTCTTCTTCTTCGACGAGGCGCACCTGCTGTTCCACGACGCCTCGAAGGCGTTCCTCGAATCCATCACCCAGACGGTCCGGCTCATCCGGTCCAAGGGCATCGGCGTGTTCTTCGTGACGCAAACGCCGAAGGACGTGCCGGGGGACGTGCTGGCGCAGCTCGGCAACCGGGTGCAGCACGCGCTGCGCGCCTTCACCCCCGACGACGCGAAGGCGCTCAAGGCGACCGTGAAGACCTTCCCCCACTCGGCCTACGACCTGGAAGAACTGCTGACACAGCTGGGGACGGGCGAGGCGGTGGTCACCGTGTTGAGCGAGAAGGGCGCCCCCACGCCCGTCGCCGCGACCAGGCTGCGCGCCCCGCGATCGCTGATGGGACCGGTCGACGCGGCCGTCCTCGAACAGGCGGTGACCTCCTCGTCCCTGTACCCCCGCTACGCCCAGCCGGTCGACCGCGAGTCGGCCTACGAGAAGATCAGCGCCGAGCAGGCGGCGGCCGAGGCCGCCGCGGAGCGGGCGGCAGCGGCGGAGGAGGCCGGGAAGGAGGGCCGACACGCGGAAGAGGAGAGGGGGAAGGCCGGGAAGGCGGACCACGGCGCGGCGCGGCCGGAGCCGTCCCTGGCACAGCAGGTGGTGGGAAGCGGACTGTTCCGTTCCCTGGCCCGTTCCGTCGGCACCCAGCTGGGCCGGGAGATCTCCCGCTCGCTCTTCGGCACGGCCCGCCGCCGACGCTGAACGAGCGCCGCCCCCACCCGGACGGTCCAGGCGGAATCCACTGAACCGGTTGCCATGTCCCCGGCCTTCGCTGACAGACTCGGACCATGCGGACAGACCTCACAGACACCACGTCCGGCAAGATCGACCGGGCCATCCTCGAAGCACGCCGAGCCGTCGGCAGCCCCGCCATGGGGCTGGTGCTCACGCTCGTCGTGGTCACCGACGAGGAGAACGCCTACGACGCGGTACGCGCGGCCTCGGAAGCCTCGCGCGAGCACCCCAGCCGCATCATCGCGGTGATCAAACGGACCGCCCGCGGTCCGCGCAAGACGCACCAGACCCGTTTGGACGCCGAGCTGCGCGTCGGTTCCGACGCCGGGTCGGGGGAGATCGTGCTCCTCCGGCTGCACGGCGAACTGACCGACCACGCCGGTTCGGTCGTACTGCCGCTGCTGGCCCCGGACGCGCCCGTCGTGGCGTGGTGGCCGGCCGACGCCCCCGCCGCACCCGCCCGCGACCCGCTGGGGGCGCTGGCGCAGCGCCGGATCACCGACGCCCAGGCGGCCGCCGACCCGGTGGGCGTACTGGACCAGCGGGCGGCCTCGTACACCCCCGGCGACACCGATCTCGCCTGGACCCGTCTCACGCCGTGGCGCTCACTGCTCACGGGCGCCCTGGACCAGGCGCCGCTGCCCGTGACGGGCGCGGCGGTGGAGAGCGAGGCCGGCAACGCGAGCGCCGAGCTGCTGGCGCGCTGGCTGGAGGTCCGGCTCGGGGTGCCGGTGGAGCGGGTGGTCACGGACGGGCCGGTGGTGACGCGGGTCCGGCTGGAGACGACCGGGGGCGAGATCCGGGTGGACCGGCCCGACGGGGTGTTGGCCACCCTGTCGCTGCCGGGTTGGCCGGACCGGAAGGTGGCCCTCAAGATCCGCAGCCTCGCCGAACTGATCGCGGAGGAGCTGCGGCGGCTCGACGCCGACGTGGTCTACGCCTCGGCGCTGCGCGGACGCCCGGCCCAGGCCTCGCTCTCCGCGTAGTGGTTGTCGTAGACGGGCTGGCTGTCGATGATGTCCTGCACGGTGGCCTCGCCCGCCCGCACCCGGCCCAGGAGGCGGTAGTAGTCGAAGCGCGCCATGCCGGGGGTGAAGCCGACGAACACCTCGGCGGTGTGCCCGGCCGCCGGGGCGAAGGCGTGCTTCACGCCGGGCGGGACGCTGAGGAAGTCGCCCTTGGCCAGGGTGTGCACCTCGTCGCCGACGAGTACGTCGAGCCGGCCGTCGATGACGTGGAAGAACTCGGTCGCCTTGGTGTGGAAGTGCACCGGGGCACCGGCCGCGCCGAGCTCGAAGGTGGCGGTGTTACAGGTGAGTTCGGGGGTGTCGGTGAGCAGCGTGATGGTGCTGCCCGGGCCGTCGGTGATGGATTCGGCGCCGGTCGCGCGGACGGGATTCAGGGTCATGGGGCGAGGGTAGGCGGGCGGCGGCCCCCGCCGGGGGCCCGTACGAAACGGTCCGTCACGTCGCCCCGCCCTTGCCGGTCCGCGTCGTACCGGACCTCTGCTTCGCCGGCCTCGCCTCGGCGGCCTTCGCGGCCTTCGCGGCGGCCTTGTGCTCCTGCTTGTACGCGCGCACCAGGGCCAGCGACTCCGGCCCGGTGATGTCCGCCGCCGAGCGGTGGACGCCCGCTTCCCCGTAGCCCCCGGCCGCCTCCCGCCATCCCTTCGGCCGCACCCCGAATCGTTTGCCGAGCAGGGCCAGGAAGATCTGGGCCTTCTGCTCGCCGAAGCCGGGCAGGTCCTTGAGCCGCCGCAGCAGTTCCGCGCCCGACCCCGCGTCCCGCCAGATGGCCTCCGCGTCCCCGTCGTAGTGCTCCACGAGGTACGCGCAGAGCTGCTGCACCCGCTTCGCCATCGAGCCCGGATAGCGGTGCACCGCCGGCTTCTCCGAGAGCAGGGCCGCGAAGGACTCGGGGTCGTAGGCGGCGATCGTGTGGGCGTCGAGATCGTCCGAGTCCATCCGGTGGGCGATCGTGTACGGACCCGAGAAGGCCCACTCCATCGGCACCTGCTGGTCCAGCAGCATCCCGACGAGCGCGGCGAGCGGGCTCCGGCCGAGCAGGGCGTCGGCCTCCGGCTGCTGGGCCAGCCGGATGGTGATGTCCTTGTCCATGGCTCCAGCCTCCCCCGTGGCCGTCCTCCGCGCGCGGGCGGCGCACCGGCCACCTAGCGTGTGAAGCGGGACGGGTCACCACGACGTACACGACACGGCGACGTACACGACACGGCGACGTACACGACGGACGACGTACACGACACGGGAGTCGATCGATCATGACTGAGTACCCGGAAGGCGCTCCTTGCTGGGTGGACGCGATGTTCGCCGATGTGGAGGGCGCCAAGAGCTTCTACTCCGATGTGCTGGGCTGGACGTTCGGCGACGCGTCGAGCGAGTACGGCAACTACACGCAGGCGTACTCGGACGGCAAGGCCGTCGCGGCCGTCGTGCCGCCGATGCCCGGCGCGGACGCCCCCTCCCAGTGGTGCCTGTACTTCGCCTCGCCGGACGCCGCCGTCACGGCCGAGAAGATCAGGTCGGCGGGCGGCGAGGTGGCGATGGGGCCGATGCAGGTCGGCAGCTTCGGCACGATGGTGATCGCCAAGGAGCCGAGCGGGGCGGTCTTCGGCATCTGGCAGCCCGGCGACCACAAGGGCTTCGAGAAGCGCGGCGAGCCCGGCTCGTTCGCCTGGGCGGAGGTCTTCACCCGGGACGTGGCGAAGGTGGACGCGTTCCTGCCGGAGGTCTTCCCGTACGAGGCCCGGCAGATGGATCTCGGCGACGACCCCGAGGCGGCGGGGATGGACTACAAGATGTTCAGCCTGGGCGGCCCGGAGAACCCCGTGCTGGGGCGGATGAACATGGGCGACGAGTTCCCGCCGGAGATCCCGCCCTACATCCAGGTGTTCTTCGCCGTCCCGAACTGCGACGAGGCCGTGGAGAAGGCACAGGCGCGGGGTGGCCGGATCCACTTCGGGCCGATCGACAGCCCCTTCGGGCGCTTCGCTGCGCTGACGGACCAGCAGGGCGCGGCGTTCGCGGCGATCGACATGTCGACACGGGTCGGCGAGATGCCGAAGTTCGCGTAACCCGCGCCGACGGCGGTGGCGAGCGCGAAGGCGGGCGCAGGAGTCGAGGCGTAGGAGGCGAGGGGGCGAGGGCAGGCGGTGCGCGCAGCAGCGAGCCGCACGGGTGGATCAGGCCGGCGGATGCGACGGGTCCAACCCTCGTCTTCGACCAGCGGGTTAGCGTCGATCTTGTGCGGTTGTCGGGGTTCGGGGTTCGGGGTCGTCGGGGTCGTCGTGGCCGTACGCGCTTACGGCGCTTCCTCGGCACGCCGTGCCATGCCCGTGTCTACGTCTAGGTAAGAGGTCGAACACCCATGAGCCTGAGCATCCGCAACCAGATCGCCGGTACCGTCGGCGACGTCACCACCGGCGCGGCCATGACCACGGTCAAGGTCCGGCTGGAGGGCGGCCAGGAGATCACCGCCGCCATCACCACCGACGCGGTGAAGGACCTCGGCATCGCCCCCGGCACCGCCGTGAACGCGCTGGTGAAGGCCACCGAGGTGGCCCTCGCCACGGACGCCGTCGACGGCATCAGCATCCGCAACCAGATCCGGGGCACCGTGTCGGGCATCGCCCGCGGCGGGGCCATGGCGTCCGTCAAGGTCCACGTCGACGGCGGCGGCCTGACCGCCGCCATCACCAACGACGCCGTCGAGGCGCTCGGCCTCGCCGAGGGTTCCCCCGTCGTCGCCCTGATCAAGTCCACGGAGATCAGCCTGGGCACCGCCTGAGCCCCGGCCCGGGGCCTCGCCCGGGTTCGGGTGCGGGCGCGGGCGCGGGCGCGGGCGCTCGCGTAGCGGCGTTCCCCCCGCCGGATCCGGCCGACCGGATCTAGCGGACGGCGGCGGCCGGCTCCAGGACGCGGGGCGCGAAGCCGTCGTTCGTCTTGCAGCCGAGGTTCTCGTAGGTGTTGACCTTCGTGTCCGGGTCGGTGGAGACGAGGTGGAACTTGCAGGCGCCCTTGATGTAGCGGCCTTCGACCCCGCCGGGGAAGTCGATCTCCTTGTTCCAGAGGTAGGGCGATTCGTAGTGGTTGAGGTGCGCGGTGGCGTTCACGTCGATGCCGCCGGGCGCCTCGATCTCGTAGACCCACCCCGTCTTGGCCGCGCCGTACGTGGCGAACTTCTGGGCCACCCACTTCTCGCAGCTGGTGCTGAGGTGGGCGCTGCTCTGCCCGCCGCCCTTGACGATGTACTCGGCCAGCGGGATCAGTTCGTCCCCGCGGGGTGCGAAGCCGGTCTTGAAGAGCTCGTCGACGGTCTCCCGGGTGTCCCCGCGCCAGAGGGTGTTGCTGTCGTCGCGCCACTGCCAGTTCTCGTCCAGGGCGGTGGCCGCGACGGCTTGGGCGATCAGCGGGTTCGTGGTCGTACGCCACCAGTCCGCGGCGCGGTACTCGGTGACGGGACCGCAGGGGGAGGTCAGGTCGGCGGCGGCCGTCGCGGCGGGCGCGGGCACCACCGCGGGTGCGGCGGGCGTGGCGGGCGCCGCGGTGGTGGCGGGGGTGGCGAGGGCGGGCGAGACGGCGACGGCGGAGACGACGGAGACGGCGGCGAGTACGCGCAGAGCGGCCTGCAACATGGTGGAACCCATCGGTAGGGCAACAGGACGGGCCCTTTATAGACGCGCCCCCTCCCTACTCGACCGACCCCGCCCCGCGGTCCACCCGCACGGGCGGAACAGTCGTACTGGCGAAAGGATTTGTCGTCCCGTCGCGTACGAACGGCAGGTCCCGGCCGGCCACCCGCGCCAGCGGTCCCGCGGACCGGAGCACCACGTCCAACACCCCCGCGATCGAGGCGGCGTAGCAGTTGGCGAACCAGGCCATGTTCGCCTCGACCACCGCCCAACGGCCGCCGGCGGTGAGCCCGACGTCCACGACGACCCCGCTGGGCAGGCCGATCCCTCCCAGGTCCGCCGCGAAACGCCGCACGGCGCCGGAGCGCGGATCGGTGTCGAGCGGAGCGCAGTCCAGCCGCCCGTACACGGCGTACCGGCTCCCGGCGGCGATCTCCCCGTCCAGCAGGAACAGCCGGTACTCGACGACGAACTCCACCACCTCGGACCGCAGCACCGGGGTCCGCTCGTCCGGCCCCGCGGGCAACCGGGACCCGTCCGGATACACGGCGGCCGGGAACGACTTCTCCCGCGGCGGTTTCACGAACGCGGGACCCGCCGACCCGCGCGCGGCGCCCAGGGTGGTGAGCTGGACGCGCCGCCTGATGAAACGTTCCGGCAACCGCACGAGCCAGTCGTCCGGCGGCTCCAGCAACCCGAGCCCCAGCCCCGCCCCGACCCGCCCTGCGGCCGCCGGGCCCCCGCGCCAGTACACCTGCCCCCGCGACCCCGACCCCCCGACGTCCCCACGCACTTCCATCCCCCGCCGCGCGGCCTCCGCGCACAACAACCCGGCGGTCCCACCGCGCCGTCCGGGCACCAAGAACACCGAACCTCCGACCATGCCCCCATTCTGGCGCCCCATCAGGAGCCGAACCCGGCCCGCGGCCGCCTTCACGCCAGGGCAGGGCGTGGCGCGCCGTGGAAGACCTGGCCGGTGTGCCGGGTGACCCTCGCCGGTACCGAGGACACCCTTGTCGAAGAGCTTGTGGTGCAGCGAACACAGGCTCAGGCGGTTGTCGACCTCGTCGGGACCGCCGAACGCCCACCAGTACACGTGTGCGGCCTCTAGACCGACCGGCACCGCCCCGATCCGCCCGCCGTGGCCGCAGATGGCGCACTGGTACTCGTACGCCGTGAGCACCAGCTCGCGCATCCGCCGGTCCCGCTGCGGCCGCTGTGACGATGTCCGTCCCGGCTCGGCCGGCTCCGGTTCCGGCTCCAGGCCGACCGCTTCGCACAGCTCGCTGTGGAGCGAGGGCGGAAGTGCCGGTCGAGCAGCAGGCGCGCCGTCCGCCCCGGCAGCGGGGCTCCCGCCACAAGGCCGCCCGCAGCTCCGGCACCGGTCGCCCCACGGCCCCGGACGCCCGCAGCTGCCCCACGACGGTTCCGGGGCTGCCGGGTCCGCGGTCCGTATCCGGCCCTCGGGGCCTGCGGGCCCGCCGCGGAACGCAGAAGGCCCCGGCCGGTTTCCCGGTCGGGGCCTTCAAGTGCCCGGTGAGGCACTGGCGGAGGATACGAGATTCGAACTCGTGAGGGGTTGCCCCCAACACGCTTTCCAAGCGTGCGCCCTAGGCCACTAGGCGAATCCTCCGCCGCAAACAATACAAGACGTTGAGGGGTGCTCGCGAACGTGATCGTCGGCCGGGGGATCCCGGAGGGGGCGGGTCGATTCCGGGGGGTTCCATCCGCTAGGGTGGGGCCCAGCCCCTCACGTGGCGCTATCTCACCCAACTCCCCCAGGGCCGGAAGGCAGCAAGGGTAAGTGGGCTCTGGCGGGTGCGTGGGGGGCGCTTTGCGTTCCGGGGCGGGGCCGTGGGGCCGGGCGGGCCGCCGTTGTCGGTGGGCCCGGATAACCTCGTAGACGTGTCGTCCCTTGCGCTGTACCGCCGCTACCGCCCCGAGTCGTTCGCCGAGGTCATCGGACAGGAGCATGTCACTGTCCCCCTGATGCAGGCCCTGCGGAACAACCGGGTCAATCACGCGTACCTGTTCAGCGGGCCGCGAGGCTGTGGCAAGACCACCAGCGCGCGCATCCTCGCCCGGTGCCTGAACTGTGAGCAAGGTCCCACTCCCGATCCCTGCGGGCAGTGCCAGTCCTGCCGCGACCTCGCGCGCAACGGCCCCGGGTCGATCGATGTCATCGAGATCGACGCCGCCTCGCACGGTGGCGTGGACGATGCCCGTGACCTGCGGGAAAAGGCTTTCTTCGGGCCGGCTGCCAGCCGCTACAAGATCTACATCATCGACGAGGCCCACATGGTCACCTCGGCGGGCTTCAACGCCCTGCTGAAGGTGGTCGAGGAGCCGCCGGAGCACCTCAAGTTCATCTTCGCCACCACCGAGCCGGAGAAGGTGATCGGGACGATCCGGTCCCGGACGCACCACTACCCCTTCCGGCTGGTGCCCCCCGGCACCCTGCGCGAGTACCTGGGCGAGGTCTGCGCGCGGGAGGGGGCCACCGTGGAGGACGGCGTGCTGCCGCTCGTGGTGCGGGCCGGCGCCGGCTCGGTGCGTGACTCGATGTCGGTGATGGACCAGCTCCTCGCGGGCGCCGCCGACCAGGGTGTGACGTACGCCATGGCGACCTCCCTGCTCGGTTACACCGACGGCTCGCTGTTGGACTCCGTCATCGACGCCTTCGCCGCCGGGGACGGGGCCGCGGCGTTCGAGGTCGTGGACCGCGTCGTGGAGGGCGGCAACGACCCGCGCCGGTTCGTCGCCGACCTGCTGGAGCGGCTGCGCGATCTGGTGATCCTGGCCGCCGTGCCCGATGCCGGGGAGAAGGGGCTCATCGACGCGCCCGCCGATGTCGTCGAGCGCATGCAGGCACAGGCGTCCGTGTTCGGCGCGGCCGAGCTGTCGCGGGCCGCCGACCTGGTCAACACCGGACTCACCGAGATGCGGGGGGCCACCTCGCCCCGGCTCCAGCTGGAGCTGATCTGTGCCCGGGTACTGCTGCCCGCCGCCTTCGATGACGAGCGGTCGTTCCAGGCCCGGCTCGACCGACTGGAGCGCAGCGGGTTCACCGCCGCCGCGCCCGCGGTGCTGCCGCCCGCGCCGAACGGGCCGGCGATGGCGTACGTGCCCGGCCCCGAGGCACACCCGATGGCTCCGGCCGGTCCCGCCGGGGGCGTCGCCGCCGCGCGCGCCGCCGCACGGTCACCGGAACCCGAGCCGCAGCCCGAGCCCCGGCAGCCGCAGCCCGCGCCCGCCCCCGTACAGCAGCAACCCGTACAGCAGCCCCCCGTACAGCCGCAGCCCGCGCCCGGCGCCTGGCCCGGGGCCGCGCAGCCGGGCGGTGGCACCGCCGCGCCCGGGGCCTGGCCGGGAGCCGCCACCCCCGCCGCACCGGCACCGGCACCGGCACCCGCGCCCGCCGCCCCGGCCGCCGGAGCCTGGCCCACCGCCGCGTCCGCCTCCGCCCAGGCCCCCGCGCCCACCCCGGCGCCCCAGGCCGCCGCTCCGGCGGCGTCCGCCGCGCCCTCTCCCGGGATGGCCGCCGGCGTCGGCCAGGTGCAGGCGATGTGGCCCGGCGTGCTGGAGGCAGTCAAGAACCGCCGCCGCTTCACTTGGATCCTGCTCAGCCAGAACGCCCAGGTCACCGGCTTCGACGGGACGACCCTCCAGCTCGGCTTCCCCAACATCGGGGCCCGCGACAACTTCGCGAGCAGTGGCAGCGAGGACGTCCTCAAGGCGGTCCTGGCCGAGCAGTTCCAGGTCCACTGGAAGATCGACGCGGTGGTGGGAGGCGGCGGAGGGCAGCCCACCGGATCGGCCCCGACCTCGTACACACCGCCCTCGGCCCCCGCGCAGCCGCCGGCGCAGCACCCTTCGGCGCCGCCGCAGCAGTCCGCCTACCAGCCGCAGCCCCAGCAGCACCAGCAGTCCCAGCAGGCTCAACAGAACCAACCGCACCAGCAGACGTCGCCCCCGCCGCAGCCTCCCGTGCGGCAGGCGCCGCCGCCGGTCGCCCCCGAGGACGACGTGCCCGAGGAGGACGATCCCGACCTCGTCGAGAGCGCGCTGACCGGACACGACCTGATCGTGCGCGAGCTCGGAGCCACCGTTATAGAGGAATACACGAACGAGTAGGGGCCGGTAATTGGGTGGCCGCACGAAGCCGGCCCGCCCGCCCCGGCTAGGCTGCATGACGTGAAGGTCCTCGTCATCGGCGGCGGCGCCCGCGAACACGCCCTGTGCCGCTCTCTGTCCCTCGACCCCGACGTCAACGCGCTGTACTGCGCTCCCGGCAACGCCGGCATCTCCGAGGTGGCCGAGCTGCGCCCGGTCGACGCCCTCGACGGCGAGGCGGTGGCCCGCCTGGCCACCGAACTCGGTGCCGACCTGGTCGTCATCGGCCCGGAGGCCCCGCTGGTCGCCGGTGTCGCCGACGCCGTCCGCGCCGTCGGCATCCCCGTCTTCGGCCCGTCCGGCGAGGCGGCGCAGCTGGAGGGCTCCAAGGCGTTCGCCAAGGACGTGATGGCCGCGGCCGGGGTCCCGACCGCGCGCAGCTACGTCTGCACCACCCCGGAAGAGGTGGACGCCGCCCTCGACGCCTTCGGCGCGCCGTACGTGGTCAAGGACGACGGGCTCGCGGCGGGCAAGGGCGTCGTGGTCACCGAGGACCGCGCCGCGGCCCGCGCGCACGCGCTCGCCTGCGACCGCGTCGTCATCGAGGAGTTCCTCGACGGCCCGGAGGTCTCCCTCTTCGCCATCACCGACGGCGTGACGGTGCTGCCGCTCCAGCCCGCCCAGGACTTCAAGCGCGCGCTCGACGGTGACCGGGGCCCCAACACCGGAGGCATGGGGGCGTACTCCCCGCTGCCCTGGGCCGACCCCAAGCTGGTCGACGAGGTCATGGAGAGCGTGCTCCAGCCGACCGTGAACGAGCTGCGCCACCGCGGTACGCCCTTCTCCGGGCTGCTCTACGCCGGGCTCGCGATCACCTCGCGCGGCGTCCGCGTCATCGAGTTCAACGCCCGCTTCGGCGACCCCGAGACCCAGGTGGTCCTGGCCCGGCTGCGCACCCCGCTCGCGAGCGTGCTGCTGAACGCCGCCCAGGGCACCCTGCACGCGGAGCCGCCGCTCAGCTGGCGCGAGGACGCGGCCGTCACGGTCGTCATCGCCTCGCACAACTACCCGGACACCCCGCGCACCGGCGACCCGATCGAGGGCCTGGCCGAGGTGGCCGCCGAGGACGCCCCCGAGGCGTACGTCCTGCACGCCGGGACCCGCCGCGAGGGCGACGCCGTCGTCAGCGCGGGCGGTCGCGTGCTGTCGGTGACGGCGACCGGTTCCGATCTGGCGCAGGCGCGCGAGCGGGCGTATAAGGCCGTCGCGCGGATCAGGCTCGACGGATCGCAGCACCGTACGGATATCGCGGCCAAGGCGGCCGAAGGGCGCTGAGCAGCGGATTCACGTTCCCCGCGGGCCCGGACGCGCACAGCGCGCCCGGGCCCGCGCGTGCGAGTGCATCCAGCCGCGTTCGAACGCGGCCAGCTTTACCCAAAGCCATTCCATCGGGTGATCGTGCCGCGGTCTGCCTGACGTCCGGCCCCGCCCCAACTAGGGTGCGGCGCAAGCATTCCGGCACATGGCCCACCGGCATTGCGATGTCAGTGGCGGGTGTCACAGTGGGGGAGTGAGCAAAGCAGCCGCAGGGGCAGAGGGGGTGAGGTCCGGCCGTGTCCGGAATCGGTTCGATCGCTGAAGTGGGCGTGCCGTCCGCGCGTTCCCGCGCCCTCGCCGTGCTGCGCGTGCGCAGCAGGGCGCTGGCCGTCGGGCTGCTCCCGACGGCCGTCGCCGTCGTGCTCGTGGCCGCCCGGACGACGGGCCGACTGGTCGGCGATCCCTGGCCCGTCGTGACCCTGGTCGTCTGCGTGGTCGCCGCGCTGGTGCTGCTCGTCGGCGGGATCTTCGCCGCGGTGGTGCTGCGCGCGGGGCCGGCCCTGACACCGACGGTGCCGCTGTCGGAGGCGGCCGCGCCCGATCTCTACCGGCTGGTGCGGGACCTCGCCGACCGGATGGACGTCCCCGCGCCCTCCGCGATAGCCCTGACCCCGGATTGCGACAGCTGGCTGGAGGACCGCACGCACCCGGCCCACCGCCGGGCCGGCGTCGCGGCGGGCCGGCCGGAGTCCGAGCCCGGCGCCGCCCCCGTGCTGGTGATCGGCTCGCCGTTCCTGTGGTGGATGCGGGTGGCGGAGCTCCGTGCCGTGCTGGCGCCCGTCATCGCCGGTACGGGGCCTTCCGCGCATCCGGACATAGCCGACGCGCGCGGCTTCGTGCGCGGGCTGGACGCCGCGGTGGACGTCGGCTCCAGGCGCGGGCTCGGCTGGATCGCCCGGCCGGCAAGACTGTTGCTGCGGCTGTGCCGGGTGGACGCGGCGGAGATGGAGCGCGGGGTGGCGGCCGCCGCCTCGGACCGCGCCCAGGACGTGGACTACGGACTGCGCATCATGGCCCAGGAGCAGGTCGGGCTCGCCTACGCGGGCTGGGACCGGCTTCTGACGCGGGTGGCGCTGCCCGCCTGGCGGATGGGGCGATGGCCCGCCCGGCTCGACGCCGGGGTCGTCTCCGCCCTGACCGAGCTGTCCCGGCGGGACCGGCTGGCCGAGGGGTTCACCTCCCGGTTGGGCGAGCGCCCCGCCTGCGACCTGCTTGAGCAGCCCGGCGCGGTGGACGAGGCCGCTTCGCTGCTGGCCGCGCGGCTGTTCCACGGCGGTCCGGCCGAGGCGGGCCCCCAGTGGTCGCCCGTGGACTGGGCGGAGTACCCGGAGCAGGTCGTGGACCGCAAGTGGCGCCTGGAGGCGGCGCGACTGCACACGGCCCTGGACGCACTGGCCGTGCCGGCGGGGCCGCCGGTCGAACGGGTCCTCGGCTTCCTCACCGGCACGGGCACGGGCACCGGCAGCGGTACCGGTACCGGTACCGGGCCCGGCACGGACACGGGCGCGGGCGCCGATGGCCAGGGCGCGCAGGCGGCGGCGCGCGGCGAGTCGCTGGCCGGGTATCTGGCCCGGGAGGAACGGTCCTCCGCATACGGTTCGGAGCAGGCCGAGGGCAAGGCGCGGGCCGCCGACGCGGTGCCGCTGTTCCCGCTCCAGGCGCCGAGGAGCGGACGCGACCTGCTGGCCGACCACGTCACGGCGCTGGTGTGCTGCGCCGCCGTGGATTCCGCCGGGGCGGAGCCGGCCTTGGACTGGCTGGACGGCCCGGTGCTGCGCGTGGCGGGCGAGCGGCGCTCCGACCTCGCGCCGAGCGTGCTCTGCCTGGTGGAGGACGGCGACCCGGAGCCCCTGCGGGCCTGGCTCGCCAAGATCGGCGTACGCCCCGAGAAACCGGTCCGGCTCGTCTAGTGCTGTGGCCGGGAAGGCCCACCGCCCCCGCCGGCGGCCCCGGACGGTCAGCAATCCCTCACAAATTGGTTTCGCAAAGGTCTTTTCGCGACGAACGGTGACGGAGTGCGTGCTTTATGTGATGTGCTGGGAAGCCGTGGATATGCGTTCGGGGGAGTGAGGGAGGGGAGCAACGGTATGGCTACGGACCAGATCCGGCGGTGGGAGTCGGGTGCGCTCGCGCACGCGGTGACGGACCCCTTCGGCCAGGGCCCGCTGCCCTGGTTCCGGGGCAGCGAGCTGTACTTCGACGACACCGGCCACGTCGTGCCCTGGTACGTCGACCCGGCCGTCGCCCCCGGACAGATCCCCCGCGCCCGCAGCAACGGCCCCCGCACCGCCGACGACGTGCACCGGCAGATCAAGGGCTTCGCCTCCACGGGAGCCGTCGCCCCCGGTGAGGCCATCGACTTCCACATCACCGTCGACCCGCCCCAGCAGTTCTCCGTCGACATCTACCGCATCGGCCACTACGGCGGCGACGGCGCGAGCAAGATCCATTCGAGCCCCCGCCTCTCCGGCATCGTCCAGCCGGCCCCGCTCACCGCCGACCGGACGGTTTCCTGTCACCACTGGTGGCTGTCGTGGCGGCTGCAAGTGCCCTCGTACTGGACTCTCGGCGCGTACGTCGCCGTCCTCACCACCGTCGACGGCTACCGGTCCCACATCCCCTTCACGGTCCGCGACGACCACCGCGCCGACCTGCTCCTGCTGCTCCCCGACATCACCTGGCAGGCGTACAACCTCTACCCGGAGGACGGGCGCACCGGCGCGAGCCTCTACCACGCCTGGGACGAGGAAGGCCGGCTGCTGGGCGAACAGGACGCGGCGACCACCGTGTCCTTCGACCGCCCGTACGCGGGCGCCGGCCTGCCCCTCCACGTGGGCCACGCCTACGACTTCATCCGCTGGGCCGAGCGCTACGGCTACGACCTCGCCTACGCCGACACCCGCGACCTCCACGCCGGCCGCGTCGACCCCACCCGCTACCGGGGCCTCGTCTTCCCCGGCCACGACGAGTACTGGTCGGCCCCCATGCGCCGCACCGTCGAGCGCGCCCGCGAACACGGCACCTCCCTCGTGTTCCTCTCCGCCAACACCATGTACTGGCAGGTGGAACTCGGCCCGTCCCCCTCCGGGGTGCCCGACCGCCTCCTCACCTGCCGAAAGCGCCGGGGCCCCGGCCGCGCCGGCCTGTGGCGGGAGGTGGACCGCCCGGAGCAGCAACTGCTCGGCATCCAGTACGCGGGCCGGGTCCCCGAACCCGCGCCGCTCGTCGTGCGCAACGCCGGCCACTGGCTGTGGGACTCCACCGGCGCCGCCGAGAACGACGAACTCGACGGCCTGGTCGCCGGCGAGGCCGACCGGTACTTCCCGCGTACGCAACTGCCGGAGCACCAGGACCGGATCCTCCTGGCGCACTCCCCGTACCGCGACAGCGAGGGCGCCAAGCGCCACCAGGAGACGTCCCTCTACCGGGCGCCCAGCGGAGCCCTCGTCTTCGCCTCGGGCACCTTCGCCTGGTCCCCCGCGCTCGACCGCCCGGGCCATGTCGACGAGCGCGTGCAGCGCGCCACCGCCAATCTCCTCGACCGGATCTGCAAACACGACTGACGCGCGCCCCCTCGGGCTCGGAGTCACCCAGCACGCCCCGCCGTCCGCCGCGCGCCCGGCCCCGCGCCCCCGCGTCGGGCCGCCGGCCCGGGTACGGGACAATGGGGGTGCGCTCGTACAGAACCACAGGGAGACCCCGTGTCCGGATTCGTCGAAAAGCCCGAGCCGGTTCAGGTGCCCGGCCTCGTCCACCTCCACACCGGCAAGGTCCGCGACCTCTACCGCGACGAGGACGGCAACCTCGTCATGGTCGCCAGCGACCGGATGTCCGCCTTCGACTGGGTGCTGCCCACCGAGATCCCGGACAAGGGCCGCGTCCTCACCCAGCTCTCCCTGTGGTGGTTCGACCAGCTCGCGGACCTCGTCCCGAACCACGTGATCAGCACCGACCTGCCCGCCGGCGCCCCCGCCGACTGGGCCGGCCGCACCATGATCTGCCGCAACCTCGACATGGTCCCCGTCGAGTGCGTGGCCCGCGGCTACCTCACCGGCTCCGGCCTCGCCGAGTACAAGGAGACCCGCACCGTCTGCGGACTCGCCCTCCCCGAGGGGCTCGTCGACGGCTCCGAGCTGCCCGCCCCGATCTTCACCCCGGCCGCCAAGGCCGAGGTCGGCGAGCACGACGAGAACGTCTCCTACGAGGAGGTCGCACGCACCGTCGGCGCCGAGACGGCGGCGGCCCTGCGCCAGCTCACCCTGGCCGTCTACAGCCGTGCCCGCGACATCGCCCGTGACCGCGGGATCATCCTCGCCGACACCAAGTTCGAGTTCGGGCACGCGGCGGACGGCACGCTCGTCGCCGCCGACGAGGTGCTGACCCCGGACTCCTCGCGGTTCTGGCCCGCCGACCAGTGGCAGCCGGGCCGCACGCAGTTCTCGTACGACAAGCAGTACGTGCGGAACTGGCTGAACTCCCCCGAGTCCGGCTGGGACCCCAAGGGCGAGCTTCCGCCGCCGGCGCTGCCGCGCGAGGTCGTCGAGCAGACCCGGGCGAAGTACATCGAGGCGTACGAGCGGCTCACCGGCCTGAACTGGGCCGCCCACCACGGCGCCGCCACGCGGCCCGCGCCCACCGAGTCCTGAACACGCAGAAGCCCCCCGGTCCGAGGACCGGGGGGCTTCTCACGCTGAGCGGACAACGCGACTCGAACGCGCGACATCCACCTTGGCAAGGTGGTGCTCTACCAACTGAGCTATGTCCGCATGCGCCGTAGCGCGGTGCCTACTATACCCAACCTCGCTCCCGCGCGAGACGCACCGCCGTGTGCCGGTTCTCCGCCCCCAGCTTCGTCGCCGCCGAGGACAGGTAGTTCCGTACCGTCCCCGGCGACAAGGACGCCCGCTCGGCGATCTCCGCGATGGGCGCCCCGTCCCCGGCGAGCTCCAGGACCTCCGCCTCGCGGGCGGTCAGCGGTGAGTCCCCGGCACTGATCGCGTCGGCCGCCAACTCCGGGTCCACATAACGCCCTCCGGCCTGCACGGTCCGGATCAGTTCCGCCAGCCGCTGCGCCGAGACGGTCTTCGGCACGAAGGCCCGCGCACCGGCCGCGAGGGCCCGCTTGAGATGGCCCGGACGGCCGTGGCTCGTCACGATCATGACCTTGCAGTCGGGGAGTTCCGCCCGCAGCGATGTGGCCACACTCACACCGTCCGCCCCCGGCATCCGCAGGTCCAGGACCGCTACGTCCGGCCGATGGGCGCGGGCCATGGCCAGCGCCTCCGGCCCCGAGGCCGCCTCGGCGACGACCAGCAGGTCGTCCTCCAGGGCCAGCAGCGCCGCCAGCGCCCCGCGGATCAGGTGCTCGTCGTCGGCCAGCAGCACGCGTACGGGGCTCACGCGTCCACCTCCGCCTTCCGGGTGCGCGGGCCGGGGATCTCCGCGACCAGCCGGAACCGGCCGCCCTCCACGGGCCCGGCCCGCAGGGCGCCGTCCACGACCGCGAGCCGCTCGCGCAGCCCGGCGAGCCCCGACCCGGGCGGCCCGCCGGGAACCCCGGCGCGGGCGCCGTCGTTCTCCACCAGCAGGGTCAGCGCACCCTCCGGCTCCTCCCCGGCGGTCAGCCGGATCAGACAGCTGCGGGCGTCCCCGTGCCGCAGGACGTTGGTGGTCGCCTCCCGGACCACCCAGCCCAGCGCGGACTGCACCTCGGCCGGCAGTGTCCGCCCGGCGTCGAACTCGACGCGGCAGTCCATCCCGGCGGCGCTCAGCACCCCGCGCGCACCCTCCAGTTCGACCGCCAAGTCCGCTTCCCGGTACCCGCGCACCACGTCCCGTACCTCCCGCTGGGACTCGCGCGCGATCCGCTGCACCTCGATCATCTGCTCCACCGCCTCCGGACGTTCGCGTCGGGCCAACTGCACGGCCAGCTCGCTCTTGAGGGCGATCACCGCGAGATTGCGGCCCATCACGTCGTGCAGGTCCCGCCCGAACCGCAACCGCTCCTCGGCCACCGCCAGCCGCGCCTGGTACTCCCGCGAGCGGTCCAGTTCGCGCACGGTCTGCAACAGCCACGCGGAGAACCCGCAGGCGACGCTGAGGAAGAGCCCGGTGGCCAGCACCCCGATGGCGCAGCCGAGGGCGAGGCCCGCCGGGAGGCCCGTGGCGAGCGTCGCCCCGCCGACGAGGACGGCCGCGCCGAGCGGCGCGTAGGTCATGTGCCGGACCCGTTTGACGCACAGGACGAACGATCCGCAGGCGAAGCCCGTCATGCCCATCACCGGGGCCGGGACCACGGCCGCGTCCACCTGACCCGTCCGCACCAGGACCAGGGCGGTCAGGCAGGCGGCGCCGGTGAACAGGGCCGTCGTGGCCGCGAGCCGGACCGGGCGCTCCCGGCGCTCCATGAGCCAGTCCAGGGCCCGGGAGGAGAGGAACCCGACGAGGATCGCCTGGACGCACACCAGCACGAACAGTGCGATCGCGATCGGCCAGCGGGACCGGGTGGGGTCCTCCCCGGCCGCCGACGCGAGCGCGCCCAGCCCGAACCCGAGGACCTGGAGCACGACGAAGGAGTGGAACGACCAGCGCGTGTACAGCTCGACCTTGCCCGCGGCGCCGCGGTTCCGCCACCGTCGGATCATCTCCGGCCCCCGCTCGTCCTCGGCACGTCCGGCCCTCCGACGTCCCGCACGTCCCGCACGTCCCGCACATACGACAAAGGCCCCGATCGATGATCAGGGCCTTTGTTCTCTGAGCGGACGACGAGACTCGAACTCGCGACATCCACCTTGGCAAGGTGGTGCTCTACCAACTGAGCTACGTCCGCACGCTCGCTGCGACTTGCTTGCCGCGTCGAGATGCGAGCATCACTGTACCTGATCCACAACCGTGGACGGTAAGTGTGCAGAGCGGGTGACAGGGATTGCACACTGCGCCTCCCCCCTGGAAGGGGGGTGTTCTGCTACTGAACTACACCCGCACGACCTTCGGGGCTTTGACCTGCGGTCTGGCCCCTCGGCGTGATCCACACACTAGCCGATCAGAGGGGGTGGATGGCAAATCCGGGGTCAGTGGGCAGCGTTGTACGCCTCGTAGACCCGCTTCGGGATGCGGCCCCGCGGCGGCACGTCGTGGTCGTTCGACCGGGCCCAGGCGCGGACGACGGCCGGGTCGGGGGCGATGCTGGTGTGCCGGTACGCCTTGCCCGAGCGGGCCTGCCGGCGGCCGGCGGCGACGTAAGGCGCCAGGCTCTTCCGCAGTTTCTTTGCGTTCGCCGGATTGAGGTCGATCTCGTACGTCTTACCGTCCAGGGCGAACGAGACCGTTTCCGCCGCCGCTCCGCCGTCGATGTCATCGGAGAGCGTGACCACTACGCGCTGCGCCACGGATATCGGTCCCTTCGTGCGAGGTCACCACGTGTTGACGTGCGGTGATGTCGCCTGTGTGGATGTTTCGGAGCAATGCGTCAATCGGCCGGAATCTTGACCGATTCCTTTGTACCGCGATTCCCATTGAATTGCGAAGCCCAGTTAATTATCTCCGCGTGTCCGGCCGCAATGGCAGGCGAGTGGTTTTCCGGTGGATTTTGCGAAGCGTTGGTGAAGCCGAAACGGCGTCCCGCCGGGGCCCCGAAGATATCTACCCGCGTAGAAATTTCGGGCGGGTACGCTGGAGGAACCGCCTTCGCACCAACCACCACACGGGAGTGCCCGATGGCACGCGTCGTAGTCGACGTCATGCTCAAGCCGGAGATCCTCGACCCCCAGGGCCAGGCGGTGCAGCGTGCACTGCCGCGCCTGGGCTTCGACGGGATCGCCGACGTCCGCCAGGGGAAGCGCTTCGAACTGGAGGTGGAGGGACCGGTCGACCAGACCGCCCTCGACCGCATCCACAAGATGGCCGAAACGTTCCTCGCCAACACCGTCATCGAAGACTTCACCGTGAAGGTCGAGGCCTGACGGTGACCACTCGCATCGGAGTCGTCACGTTCCCCGGAACGCTGGACGACCGTGACTCGCTGCGCGCCGTGCGCCTCGCCGGGGCCGAGCCCGTCTCGCTGTGGCACCGCGACAAGGACCTCCACCAGGTCGACGCGGTCGTCCTCGCGGGCGGCTTCTCCTACGGCGACTACCTGCGCGCCGGGGCCATCTCCCGCTTCTCGCCGGTGATGGAGACCGTCATCGAGCAGGCCAAGGCGGGCATGCCCGTCCTCGGCATCTGCAACGGCTTCCAGGTCCTCACGGAGGCCCACCTGCTGCCGGGGGCGATGCTCCGCAACAACCACCTGCACTTCATCTGCCGCGAGCAGAAGCTGCGCGTGGAGAACGCGGAGAGCGCGTGGACCGGCGACTACGACGCCGGCCAGGAGATCTCCATCCCGCTCAAGAACATGGACGGCCGCTACACCGCCGACGAGCGCACGCTCGACGAACTGGAGGCCGAAGGCCGAGTGGCCTTCCGGTACCTCGACGGGAACCCGAACGGCTCGCTCCGCGACATCGCCGGCATCACCAACGCCGCCGGCAACGTCCTCGGCCTCATGCCGCACCCCGAGCACGCGGTCGAGCCGCTGGTCGGAACCGGCCGCACCGACGGCCTCCCGTTCTTCACGTCGGTCCTGAAGAAGCTGGTTTCCGCATGACCCTCGATACCGTCAAGAACGCCACCGGTACCCCGGACGCCGCGCAGCCCTGGAAGGAACTCGGCCTCAAGGAGGACGAGTACGCCCGCATCCGGGAGATCCTCGGCCGCCGCCCCACGGGCGCCGAGCTCGCCATGTACTCCGTCATGTGGTCCGAGCACTGCTCCTACAAGAGCAGCAAGGTCCACCTGAAGCAGTTCGGCGAGAAGGCCCCCGAGAACACGGCCATGCTCGTCGGCATCGGCGAGAACGCCGGCGTCGTGGACGTCGGCCAGGGGTACGCGGTCACCTTCAAGGTCGAGTCGCACAACCACCCCTCGTACATCGAGCCCTACCAGGGCGCGGCCACCGGCGTGGGCGGCATCGTCCGCGACATCCTCGCCATGGGCGCCCGCCCGGTCGCCGTCGTGGACCCGCTGCGCTTCGGCGCGGCCGACCACCCGGACACCAAGCGCGTCCTGCCGGGCGTGGTCGCGGGCATCGGCGGCTACGGCAACTGCCTGGGCCTGCCGAACATCGGTGGCGAGGTCGTCTTCGACGCCTGCTACCAGGGCAACCCGCTGGTCAACGCCGGCTGCATCGGTGTGATGAAGCACGAGGACATCCACCTCGCCAAGGCGTCCGGCCCCGGCAACAAGGTCATCCTCTACGGTGCCCGCACCGGCGGCGACGGCATCGGCGGCGTGTCCGTGCTGGCCTCGGAGACCTTCGACGACAGCAAGCCCACCAAGCGCCCCGCCGTGCAGGTCGGCGACCCCTTCCAGGAGAAGCTCCTCATCGAGTGCACCCTGGAGATCTTCAAGGAGAAGCTGGTCGCGGGCATCCAGGACCTCGGCGGCGCCGGGCTCTCCTGCGCCACCAGCGAGCTGGCCTCCGCCGGTTCCGGCGGCATGCGCGTCGAGCTGGACACCGTGCCGCTGCGCGACGCGACGCTCTCGCCCGAGGAAATCCTCATGAGCGAGTCGCAGGAGCGCATGTGCGCGATCGTCGAGCCGCAGCACGTCGACCGCTTCATGGAGATCTGCGAGAAGTGGGACGTCATCGCCACCGTCATCGGTGAGGTCACCGACGGCGAACGGCTGGAGATCTTCTGGCACGGCGAGCAGATCGTGGACGTGCCCCCGGGCACCGTCGCCCACGAGGGCCCGGTCTACCACCGCCCGTACGCCCGCCCCGAGTGGCAGGACGCGCTCCAGGCGGACGACGCGGGCAAGCTGCCCCGGCCGCAGACCTCCGAGGAGCTGCGCGCGCAGGTCCTGGCGCTGGTCTCGTCCCCGAACCAGGCGTCGAAGTCCTGGGTCACCGACCAGTACGACCGGTTCGTGCAGGGCAACACGGTGCTCGCGCAGCCCGAGGACGCCGGCATGGTCCGCATCGACGAGGAGACCAACCTCGGCGTCGCGATGGCCACCGACGGCAACGGCCGCTTCGCGAAGCTCGACCCGTACACGGGCGCGCAGCTCGCGCTGGCCGAGGCGTACCGCAACGTCGCCGCGACCGGTGCCAAGCCGCTCGCGATCTCCGACTGCCTGAACTTCGGCTCCCCCGAGGACCCGGGCGTCATGTGGCAGTTCGCGGAGGCCACCCGCGGTCTGGCGGACGGCTGTCTGGAGCTGGGCACCCCGGTGACCGGCGGCAACGTCTCGCTGTACAACCAGACCGGTGACATCGCGATCCACCCGACCCCGGTCGTGGCGGTCCTCGGTGTGATCGACGACGTCAACCGCCGTACGCCGATGGCGTTCACGGAGGCCGGCCAGCTGCTGTACCTGCTCGGCGACACGGCCGAGGAGTTCGGCGGCTCGGCGTGGTCGCAGGTCGTCCACGACCACCTCGGCGGCATGCCGCCCAAGGTGGACCTCGGCCGCGAGAAGCTGCTCGGCGAGATCCTGATCTCGGCCTCGCGCGACGGCATGATCGACGCCGCGCACGACCTGTCGGACGGCGGCGTGATCCAGGCGCTCACCGAGTCCTGCCTGCGCGGTGGCAACGGCGCGCGGGTGGTGGTCCCGGACGGTCTGGACGCGTTCACCTTCCTCTTCTCCGAGTCCGCGGGCCGCGCCATCGTGGCGGTCCCGCGCAGCGAGGAGCTCCGCTTCACCGACATGTGCGGTGCGCGGGGCCTGCCGGCGACCCGCATCGGCGTGGTCGACGGCGAGGAGATCGAGGTCCAGGGCGAGTTCACGATCCCGCTGACCGAACTCCGCGAAGCCCACGAGGCGACGATCCCGGCGCTCCTGGCCTGATCCGTCCCCCGCTTCACGAGCCCCCGCCCGGCACGTCCGGGCGGGGGCTCGCGCGTGCGGGCGCCCGAGTAGGGTCGGGCCATGCCGCCCGCCAAGAGGAAAACGCGCAGCTACGACTCCGCCAAGATCCGTGCCGCCGTCACGGCCCAGTTCGGCCATGTCGCGGACGCCGTACGGGAGCTGACGCCCGAGCAGCTGGCCCGGCCCACCGGGCTCGGGCAGTGGACGGTCGGGGACCTGGCGGCGCACATCGCGTGGATCGCGGACTCGCTGGCCGCCGGTCTCGCCCGGCCGCCCGCCGCCGTCCCGGAGCTGACCGCCGTCGAGTGGCCCTTCGCCACCGCGTCGCTCGCCGGGAAGATCGCCGAGGCGGCGAAGGAGACCCTGGTCGGCGCGCCGTTGCCCGAGCTGTACGAGCGCGCGGGGGCGCGGCTGGCCGAGGGGCTCGCGGCGAACCCCGACCGCCGGGTGCTGAACCTGTGGATCGGGGCCATGACCCTGGGGGACTTCCTGGTCACCCGGACCGTGGAGCTGGTGGTGCACACCGACGACCTGAACCGGGCCGCCGGGCTGGACGTCCCGATCGAGCGGCAGGCCCTCGCCGCCTGCACCCGGCTGCTCGCCGACGCCCTCGCCGTGACCGCGCCCGGCGGCTCGCTGGAGGTACGGATCCCGCCCTTCGCGGTGGTCCAATGCGTCGAGGGGCCCCGCCATACCCGCGGGACCCCGCCGAACGTGGTCGAGACCGACCCGCTGACCTGGGTCCGGCTGGCGACGGGCCGCACCGGCTGGGCCGAGGCGGTGCGGGAGGCCCACGTACGGGCCAGTGGCGAGCGGGCCGACCTGTCGGCGCTGCTGCCCCTGATGAGCTGAGCGGCGGCCGAGCGGGAGCCGAGCGGGGAACCGGCCGGGCGAGCCGCCCGTCACAGGGTCATGCGTACCCCCCGCCCCGTGCTGCCCGCCGCCGCCCTGACCGCCGTCCTCGCGCTGGTCGGCGCCACCGCCTGCGGCGCACAGGACGCCCCGCCCCGGCCCGTCCACTCCGGCACCGTCGACGCCCAGCCCTCCCCGCGACCCGTACCCGACGCGCCGCTCACCGTCACCGAGTGGACCGTCACCGCCCTGGGCCGGGACGGAACGGCCTCCGCCGTGCCCGCCGATGTCGCGGGCCAGGCCCGTTTCGCCGTCGCCCGCGACGGCTCGGCGAGCGGCGGACTCGGCTGCAACCGGTTCACGGCCGAGGCCGGCGTCGCCGGTGCCTCGCTCACCTTCGGGCCGCCCGCCACGACCCGGAAGGCCTGCGAGGGCCCGGCGGGCGAGGTCGAGCGGGCCCTGACCACCGTGTTGTTCGAAAGCGGCCCCCTCACCTGGCGGATCAAGGGCCGGACGTTGACCCTGACCGGCGCGGACGGCGCGGGCCTGACCGCCGAGGCGGCCTCCGCGGCGGAGTGAGCCCTCACGCCGGGTAGGGCAGCAGTCCCGCGTTCGTCTTCTCCCACGCCGCCCGCAACTGTGCCAGCCGGGCCGGTTCCAGGGCCGCCTTGTCGGCCTGCTCGCGCACGTCCCCGGCCAGGTTGAAGAGCTGGTCCCGGCCGCTCTTGCCCTGGTAGTACTTCCAGTCCCCGCGGCGCAGCGCCCGCTCCCCGCGGACCCGCCAGAACAGGTCCCGCTCCGCGAGCCGCTCCCCGCGCAGCAGGTACCCGGCGAGGCTCACCCCGTCCAGCGGGTACGCCGGGTGCGGCCGGGTACCGGCCAGCTCCAGCAGCGTCGCCGTCCAGTCCGGGCTGAACACCGGGACGTGGCTGACCTGGCCGGCGTCCAGCCGGGCGGGCCAGCGCACGAGCGTCGGCACCCGGATGCCGCCCTCCTGCAAGGACGCCTTGTTGCCCGAGAGCGGCCAGTTGTAGGAGAAGCGCTCACCGCCGTTGTCGCTGGCGAAGACGACCAGGGTGTCCTCCGCCTGCCCGGACCGTTCCAGGGCCTTCAACACCTCGCCGACCGAGCGGTCGAGGTCCTCCACCATCTGCTTGTACTTCTCCACCGACCCGCCGTCCTGGTGCCACAGCGCCCGGCCGTCGCCGGCCTTGATCCGCCGGACGATCTCGGCACTCTCCGCCGTGTCCCCGTCCGCGATCCACGGCCAGTGCGGGGTGGTGAAGTTGAGGTTCAGCAGCCAGGGCTTGCCGTGGTGGTCGCGGGAGACGTACTCGCTCGCCCGCTCGGTGATGATCCGCGTGTAGTAGCGCAGGTCCTTGTACTCGGCGTCGCCCTCGTACAGGTCGTACTCGCCGGCCAGGCCCAGCTTGGAGTAGTACTCCAGGGCCCCGCCGAAGTTGCCGAAGAACTCGTCCCAACCCGAGCGGGTCGGGCTGTAGTCCGGCAGGTAGCCGCAGTGCCACTTGCCGATCAGCGCCGTCGCGTAGCCGGAGTCGCGCAGCAGGGAGGCCAGCGTCGGGTGGGTGGGCTCCAACCCGGCCGACTTGTCGGCGATCGGCTCGGCGAGGCCGCCCTTCGTCCGGCCCGGGTAGCGGCCCGTGTAGAGGCTGAACCGGGTCGGGGAGCAGGTCGCGGAGCCCGAGTAGGCGTCGGTGAAGCGGACGCCCTGGCGGCCCAGTCGGTCCAGGTTGGGGGTCTTGATGTGCGGGGAGCCGTACGCGGACAGGTCGGCCCAGCCGAGGTCGTCACCCAGGATGAACAGGACGTTCGGGCGCCGGGAGTGACGCCCCCGGGCCGCCCGGAACTCCCGCTCGCCGGGGCCGGCCGCTTGGGCCGGGGCGGCGGCGGGCTCCTGCTGTCGGGCGGCGGCGGGCGTCGCGCCCAGCCCCACCGCGGCGGCGGCCGCGCTCACGCCGACCGCGCCGCCGAAGGCGCGCCGGGACAGGGGGGATTCGGACGAGGTCACAGGTACTCCAGGGCACGGCCCGCCGGCCCGGCTCCGGGCGGCGCGGGACGGCGCACGGCACGGCGGAGCAGGCTCGGACGGGAAGCAGGAAAAGGGGAGCGCGCTACGGAGCGCGCGACACGGCGCGCGACGGAGCGCGAAAGGCGTGGGAAAGCGGCGTGTGACTACGCGGAACAGCGACAGATGGCGCTCGCGACACGGACCAGGTCCACGTGCCGGCGCTCGACGAGGGTGACGGTGCGGTCACCGAGGGGCTGCATGGGGCGAGAGCCTGTCGAATGCCCGCGTACCTGTCAACAATGGGTTCCGGATACCGAGACGGAAGCGTCCCGTCACCCTGCGTGCTGTGACATTTCCCGGCCGTCCCCAATTCGGACCAGTGGTCGATCTCGCCTACACTCGGAAGCGTGCCTCGTGGTGATGGACGACTCAACCACGACCTGCTCCCCGGCGAAAAGGGCCCCCAGGACGCTTGCGGCGTCTTCGGTGTCTGGGCTCCGGGTGAAGAGGTCGCCAAGCTCACCTACTTCGGACTGTATGCGCTACAGCACCGCGGACAAGAGTCCGCGGGAATCGCTGTGAGCAACGGTTCCCAGATCCTCGTCTTCAAGGACATGGGCCTCGTTTCCCAAGTCTTCGACGAAACCTCTCTCGGCTCGCTCCAGGGTCATATCGCGGTCGGTCACGCCCGCTATTCGACCACCGGAGCCTCCGTCTGGGAGAACGCGCAGCCCACTTTCCGCGCGACCGCCCACGGCTCCATCGCCCTGGGTCACAACGGCAACCTGGTGAACACCGCCGAGCTCGCCGAGATGGTCGCCGACCTCCCCCGTCAGGACGGCCGCGCCACGCAGGTGGCGGCCACCAACGACACCGATCTGGTCACCGCCCTGCTGGCCGGCCAGACCGACGACGAGGGCAAGCCCCTGACCATCGAGGAGTCGGCCGCCAAGGTCCTGCCTCAGGTCAAGGGCGCGTTCTCGCTGGTCTTCATGGACGAGGGAACCCTCTACACCGCCCGCGACCCGCAGGGCATCCGCCCGCTGGTCCTCGGCCGCCTGGAGCGCGGCTGGGTGGTGGCGAGCGAGACCGCCGCCCTCGACATCTGCGGCGCCAGCTTCGTCCGCGAGGTCGAGCCGGGCGAACTCATCGCGATCGACGAGAACGGTCTGCGGACCTCCCGATTCGCGGAAGCGAAGCCCAAGGGCTGTGTCTTCGAGTACGTCTACCTGGCGCGCCCGGACACCGACATCGCCGGCCGGAACGTCTACCTCTCGCGCGTCGAGATGGGCCGGCGCCTGGCCAAGGAAGCCCCGGTCGAAGCGGACCTGGTGATAGCGACGCCGGAGTCCGGCACGCCCGCCGCGGTCGGCTACGCCGAGGCCAGCGGCATCCCGTACGGCTCCGGCCTGGTCAAGAACGCCTACGTGGGACGGACGTTCATCCAGCCCTCGCAGACGATCCGCCAGCTCGGCATCCGGCTCAAGCTCAACCCCCTCAAGGAAGTCATCCGGGGCAAGCGCCTGGTGGTCGTGGACGACTCGATCGTCCGCGGCAACACCCAGCGCGCCCTGGTCAAGATGCTCCGCGAGGCCGGCGCGGCCGAGGTCCACATCCGGATCTCCTCCCCGCCGGTGAAGTGGCCGTGCTTCTTCGGCATCGACTTCGCCACCCGGGCCGAGCTGATCGCCAACGGCATGACGGTCGACGAGATCGCCACGTCGCTCGGCGCGGACTCGCTCTCGTACATCTCGCTCGACGCGATGGTCGAGGCGACCACCATCCAGAAGCCCAACCTCTGCCGTGCCTGCTTCGACGGCGAGTACCCGATGGAGCTGCCCGACCCGCAGCTGCTCGGCAAGCAGCTCCTGGAGACCGAGCTCGCGGGCGGCACCGACGCCGCCGACGCGCTCCGGCGCCCGTAGGACGCACCGGACCCGTCCCCCCGGGACGGGTCCGCTCCGCCCCGCCTCCGCCCCCCGTTCAACCTGCGCCCGGCCCTGTCTTTCAGGCTTTTCCCAGGGCCGTGCACCACCCGCAGTAACGACACGAAAGCTCTCTCCTGTCATGACAGAGAAGACCACCGGTGCCAGCTACGCAGCAGCAGGTGTCGACATCGAAGCGGGAGACCGCGCCGTCGAGCTCATGAAGGAGTGGGTGAAGAAGACGCAGCGCCCCGAGGTCCTCGGCGGCCTCGGCGGGTTCGCCGGCCTCTTCGACGCCTCCGCCCTCAAGCGGTACGAGCGCCCCCTGCTCGCCTCCGCCACCGACGGCGTCGGCACCAAGGTGGACGTCGCCCGCCGGCTCGGCGTGTACGACACCATCGGCCACGACCTGGTCGCGATGGTCATGGACGACATCGTCGTCTGCGGCGCCGAACCGCTCTTCATGACCGACTACATCTGCGTCGGCAAGGTGCACCCCGAGCGTGTCGCGGCCATCGTCAAGGGCATCGCCGAGGGTTGTGTCCTCGCCGGCTGCGCCCTGGTGGGCGGCGAGACCGCCGAGCACCCCGGCCTGCTGGGCCCGGACGACTTCGACGTGGCGGGCGCGGGCACCGGTGTGGTCGAGTACGACCGGCTGCTGGGCGCGGATCGCATCCGTACGGGTGACGCCGTCATCGCGATGGCGTCGTCCGGCCTTCACTCGAACGGGTACTCGCTGGTCCGCCACGTGCTCCTCGACCAGGCGAAGATGCCGCTGGAGCAGCACGTCGACGAGCTCGGCCGGACCCTCGGCGAGGAACTGCTCGAACCCACCAAGATCTACTCGCTGGACTGCATGGCCCTCACCCGCACGGCCGAGGTCCACGCGTACTCGCACATCACGGGCGGCGGCCTCGCGGCCAACCTCGCCCGGGTGATCCCGGACCACCTGCACGCCACGGTCGACCGCTCGACCTGGGCCCCCGGCGCCATCTTCGACCTGGTCGGCAAGACCGGTCGGGTGGAGCGGCTGGAGCTGGAGAAGACCCTGAACATGGGCGTCGGCATGATGGCCGTCGTCCCGCAGGAGTCGGTGGACGTGGCCCTGACCGCGCTGGCCGACCGGGGCGTCGACGCCTGGGTCGCGGGCGAGATCCTGGACCGCGGCGACCACACCGAGGGCGCGACCCTCACCGGTTCCTACGCGAGCTGAGCAGCACTGAAACCCGGTCCGGGGCCATGCCCTGGACCGGGTTTCACTACTTCGAGTCGCTCAAGACTCTGAGCGGGTGCAGACGCGGTGTAAGCGTCAAGCGCCGCGACGGTGCGCCGACGGACCGGACTCCTCGTCCTCGTCCTCGTCGTCATCGCTGTTGTACAGCTCCGCGTACTTGGCGTACGGGTCGTCGTCGTCCAGATCGTCATCGACTTCGACCGGCGCGCTGATAGGCAGCGGCTCTGTCGGCGATGCGCCCAGCTCATTGGCCAGACGCGAGAGGTCAGTCCCGCCGCTGTTGTACTTCAGCTGGCGGGCGACCTTTGTCTGCTTGGCCTTGGCCCGGCCGCGCCCCATGGCTCGACCCCCTCGGTGACGGGGCTCGACGGCCCCAGAGTCTGACACGCGTTCATGGTTCGGAGCGGGCTCTCCGTGGAGAGACCGTCCGTAGGGGTTCAACGGTACCTGCTTCCGCGGCCATACGGTACGCCGCCCGCATGACGCGCCCCGGTGCAGGACCAACGAGACACCCCGTACTCGCTGGTCAGCAGCGATTTTAACCCTTTCCCGACCGGCGACCCGCCGAAGCGCAGTGAGTTCCGTCTCCCTGCGCCCGGAGGGACCCTTCCGGCGGTGCGAAAGGGTCCCTCCGGTCTCGCGGAACGGATCAGACAGTGCGCGCGGCGCGGGCGTCCGACATCCGCTGCTCGGCGATCCGGTCGGCCGCCGCGGCCGGCGGGATACCGTCTGCCTTCGCACGTGCGAATATGGCCAGCGTGGTGTCGAAGATCTTCGCCGCCTTCGCCTTGCACCGGTCGAAGTCGAAGCCGTGCAGCTCGTCGGCGACCTGGATGACACCGCCCGCGTTCACCACGTAGTCGGGCGCGTAGAGGATCCCGCGGTCCGCGAGGTCCTTCTCCACACCCGGGTGCGCGAGCTGGTTGTTCGCGGCGCCGCACACCACCTTCGCGGTCAGGACCGGCACCGACTCGTCGTTCAGCGCACCGCCCAGCGCGCAGGGCGCGTAGATGTCCAGGCCCTCGACGCGGATCAGCGCGTCCGTGCCGGCGACGGCGGTGACCCGGCCCGCGTACTTGCCGGTGGCGTGCTTGTCGAGGATCGCCTGCACCGACTCCTGGCGGACATCGGTGATCACGACCTCGGCGCCGTCCTCCAGCAGGTGTTCGACCAGGTGCTTGCCGACCTTGCCGACACCCGCGACGGCGACCTTGCGGCCGCGCAGCGTCGGGTCGCCCCACAGGTGCTGGGCGCTCGCGCGCATGCCCTGGAACACACCGAAGGAGGTGAGCACCGAGGAGTCGCCGGCGCCGCCGTTCTCGGGGGAGCGGCCGGTCGCCCAGCGGGTCGCGCGGGCCACCACGTCCATGTCGGCGACGTACGTGCCGACGTCGCAGGCGGTCACGTAGCGACCACCGAGGGAGTCCACGAACCGGCCGTAGGCCAGCAGGAGTTCCTCGCTCTTGAGGGTGTCCGGGTCGCCGATGATGACGGCCTTGCCGCCGCCGTGGTCGAGACCGGCGAGGGCGTTCTTGTACGACATGCCGCGCGAGAGGTTCAGCGCGTCACGGACGGCTTCCTCGTCCGAGGCGTACGCGTGGAAGCGCGTACCGCCGAGGGCGGGGCCCAGGGCGGTGGAGTGGACGGCGATGACGGCCTTGAGGCCCGTGGCTCGGTCCTGGCACAGCACGACTTGCTCGTGGCCGCCCTGCTCCGTACGGAACAGGGTGTGCAGGACGCCGTCGGTCATTTCGGTCACGGTGGTGACTCCCATGGAAGAGATGCGGCGGAAAGACGCCCGCCCTGCGGGTGGGGGAGGGCGCGCTGGGAGCAGCGTAAGACCTGGGAGGCGGATGGGAACTCCCTGTCCGTAGATCGGAACACTCCCGGGTTACCGGGGATGCGGGGACCCTCGTCCGGAGTACGGCCGGGCGGGGCGGGGGAGTACCAGAGCGTGAACGAATCCGCCGACCGCCGACTGCCCTCCGCGCGCACCGGGCCGACCGTCCCGTACGCCTCCTACCTGCGAGTCTACGAGCCCCTGGCGGCGTTCCCGAAGGCCGAGCGGGCGCACTGGGCGGGCTATGCCCGGCGCGGGGACGCCCCCACCGCCCAGGACGAACTGCGCCGGTCGCTGGCGGACTTGGTCCGGGTGCCCGTGGTCGGGGTGCCGGCGCACGAGAGCGGGGACGCGTTCACGGCGGAGCTGGACGGGGCGCTGCTGGTCTGCCCGTGGCGCACCAGGCTGCGCGGCTGGCTGGCGCTGCGGGAACTGGAGGCCGACTTCCCGCGCCCGGTCCTCGACGCGGCCCTGCCGCCCTCGGCCCGCCGGTCGGCGACGGAGGCGTACGAGGCGTGGCGGGAGCGGAACCCGGACGGGCGCCCCTGGATCCGCACCGCGGTGTGGCAGGTCCCGCTGCGCTGGTTCGTGCTGGTGGCGGACGAGGAGCGGGAGTACCTGCCGGGCGAGCGGCTGCGCTACCGGACGCCGATGGTGCAGGCCCGTCGGCGCTTGGCGCGCGGGCTGCGGACGCTGCGGGCCGCCGAGGGGTACGGGCCGCTCGCGGAGGGGCTGGTGGAGGTCGGGAGCTGGCTGGAGGAGTTCCACCCGCGCTCGATGGTCGAGCTGGACTACGGCGGGCTGCCGCACGCGCTGCCGGAGACCGGCCTGGCCGGGGACCGTTCGGCCCGCGACATGGCGGCGGCCCTCGCGGCGCTGCGGGCGGGGGACACCGACGGCGCGGCCGAGGCGTTCGCGGACCTGGCGGAACGCTGGCGGGCGGTCCGTGAGCGGTTGTTCGCGAACTAGTGGGGCTCGCTCCGAGCACCCGACCCCCGGGGCCGCTCAAGGGTCGGCGGTCGCGCCGGCGGGGGTCCCGGTACGGCCCGGGAACGGCGTGCCGGGGCGGCATCCGCCGAACCGGCCCGGATTGTCCCTGGCGGAGGCCGCCGGGTCCCCGTATCGTCCGATCGGCCGTAAAACGCAGATCAGGGCCTTGATCGCGGCATTTGGGTCTTTGTTCCAGGACCTACGTCCCGATCCGGGCCATTGACTCAAGCGTGACGGACCGCACTAACCACACCCTTGCGTCCTTCCCCTACCCTCGTGCCAAAATAGGACAAGGAGTCCGGGGAGGGTTCCTTCCACCCAACTTTGGGCGGAATGCTCGGTATTGCACTCTACGGGGGGTCTGACGACTCCTGATCGCTCTGTGACTGATCGTCACAGTGGGGTGACTGTCCGTTATGGGATGGTCCATCGGCTTCCGCCGCTGATGAACACCTCGGAGGGCAATTCCATCGGTTTGGCCGTCGAGGCTGGACGGATGGTGTAGTTGTAGTGCCGAGGACAAGCCGTTCGTCCTATAACCGACTCGGCCTGCGTATGTCCATTTCGGGCAACGTGGGCCAAGGTGCAGAATTTAGAGGAAAGAACCGAGATGGTTCGGTTCTCCCGAGGAGGCCGCTCATGACCGCTCGCACCCCTGATGCCGAGCCGCTGCTGACCCCGGCTGAGGTTGCCACGATGTTCCGCGTGGACCCGAAGACGGTCACCCGCTGGGCCAAGGCTGGCAAGCTCACGTCCATCCGCACCCTGGGTGGACACCGCCGTTATCGCGAGGCTGAGGTCCGCGCACTGCTCGCGGGAATTCCGCAGCAGCGCAGCGAGGCCTGAGGCTCGCCGCACCACCCCATTTTTTTTGGGGACGCTCCCGGCTGACGGCCGGGGGAGGGCATGAACCGGATCCCCCAATCCGATGAAACCCACAAGGCTTCAAACGGCGGGACCTGCCCCAACAGGTTCTCGCTGTTCGATCGCGCTGGACTCCGCCGGGTCCAGCGCGATCTTTTTTATGCCCGGAAGGGGACCCGAATCGCCGGCGTTCGCAGCGCCCCTCCCGACAGGTGCCATTGCACATATTAAATCGAGTCGCTATATGGGTGCGATAAATGTGTGGCTCACGAAAACCCGTGGGGTGACACCCGTCACAGTTGATGTCTCTCGTACATCCGGCAATGTGCCCGCAAGCGGACGGGTCACCCCGTCCGCCTCACGCGAAGGGGCGATTCGGGTGCACGGCCACGGCCGACCGCCCCCGGCGCGCGACGGCGGCCACAGGAGGTCCCGTACGCGCCCCGGAGCCCGCCGGGGGATCTCCGGCCGCCCCGGACGGCCCGAGCGGACCGGCCCGGCGTCTCCACGGCCACGGCGGGCGGGTGTCGACCCCGCGACGCGGTCCGTCCGAGCCGGCGACGCGACCCACCTGGCGACGCGATCGACCCGACAACGCGTCAGGGCCCGCATCCCCTGGGGGATACGGGCCCTGACGTTTCTGCGAACCTGACGGGACTTGAACCCGCGACCTCCACCTTGACAGGGTGGCGAGCTAACCAACTGCTCCACAGGTCCTCGGTGCGCCACCCACCGGGCGGCTGCGAGTCAGACTCTACAGCAGCTCAGGGGGTGCAGTCGAACCGGATCACGGAGCCGCTGCGTCCACCGCCTTCACGATCCGCTTGTCGGAGATCGGGTACGCCGTGCCGAGCGCGTGCGCGAAGTAACTGACGCGCAGTTCCTCGATCATCCAGCGGATCTCGGTGACCGCCTCCGGCACCGGACGGCCCTTCGGCAACTGCTCCAGCAGCCACAGGTACTCGTCCCGCATCTCGTGGACCTTCTCCATACGGGTCGTGTCCCGCTGGACGGCCGTCGGCATCTGCTGGAGCCGCCGGTCGATCGCCACCAGGTACCGCATCAGGTCCGGCAGCCGCCGCAGCCCCGTCGACGTGACGAAGTCGGCCGGCATCAGCTCCGCCAGTTGCGCCTGCACGTCCCGCACGTTCGCCATCAGGGCCAGGCTGTTGGTGGCCTTCACGCGCCGCTCGCACGCCTGCCAGGCGGCCAGGACCTGCTGCACCTGCCCGACGGTCCGTACGGTCAGGTCCACCAGATCGGCCCGCACCGCGTCGAACAGCTTCCGGAACGCGGCCTCGTCCCAGGCCGGACCGCCGTGGTCGGCGATCAGCTTGTCCGTCGCCGCCGTCGCGCAGTCCTCGAACAGTGCCTGGACCGAACCGTGCGGGTTGCGGGACAGGGCCAGCTTCTGCTGGTTGGTCAGCTTGTCCGAGGCGAACTTCGCCGGGTTCACCGGGATGTTGAGCAGGATCAGCTTCCGGGTGCCGAGCCACATCGCCCGCTGCTGCTCGGCCTCGGTGTCGAAGAGCCGCACGGACACGCTGTCGCCGGCGTCGACCAGTGCCGGGTACGCCTTCACCGGCTGTCCGGCGCGCCGGGTCTCGAAGACCTTGCCGAGCGTGCCGATCGTCCAGTCCGTCAGCCCGGTCCGCTCCACCGACTCCCCGCCCGCCCGCTCGGCGGTGGCCGCGGCGGCCTGGGACAGGGCCTGGCGGGCCTTCGGCTTCAGCCGGAGGCGCAGCGCCTCCAGGTCCTTGGCCTCGGCCAGCTTCTTGCGCCGCTCGTCGACGATCCGGAAGGTGATCTTCAGATGGTCCGGGATACGGCCCAGGTCGAAGTCCTCGGCCGAGACCGGCACCCCGACCATTCGGTGCAGCTCGCGCGCCAGCGTCACGTGCAGCGGCTCCTGGAGGGGCTGGGCCGTCGCCAGGAAACGGGCCGCGAAGTTCGGCGCGGGCACGTAGTGACGGCGGATCGGCTTGGGCAGCGAGCGGATCAGCTCGGTGACGACCTCTTCCCGCAGGCCCGGGATCTGCCAGTCGAAGCCCTCGTCGGTGACCTGGTTCAGCACCTGGAGCGGGATGTGCACGGTCACGCCGTCCGCGTCCGCGCCCGGTTCGAACTGGTAGGTCACCCGGAACTTCAGCGGCCCCTGCCGCCAGGTGTCCGGGTAGTCGGCCTTGGTGACCCCGGCCGCCTTCTCGGTGAGCAGCATCTCGCGCTCGAAGTCGAGGAGTTCGGGCTCCTCGCGCTTCTTGTGCTTCCACCACGAGTCGAAGTGCGCCCCCGACACCACGTGCTCGGGGATGCGCTGGTCGTAGAAGTCGAACAGGGTCTCGTCGTCCACGACGATGTCCCGGCGCCGGGCCCGGTTCTCCAGCTCCTCCACCTCGGTGAGGAGCTTGCGGTTGTCGGCGTAGAACTTGTGGTGGGTCCGCCAGTCGCCCTCGACGAGCGCGTTGCGGATGAACAGCTCCCGCGAGACCTCGGGGTCGATCCGGCCGTAGTTGATCTTCCGCTGGGCGACGATCGGTACGCCGTACAGCGTCACCTTCTCGTACGCCATCACGGCGGCCTGGTCCTTCTCCCAGTGCGGCTCGCTGTACGTGCGCTTGATCAGGTGCTCCGCGAGCGGCTCCACCCACTCCGGCTCGACCTTGGCGTTCACCCGGGCCCACAGCCGCGAGGTCTCCACCAGCTCCGCCGACATCAGGAACTTCGGCTGCTTCTTGAACAGCGACGAGCCCGGGAAGATCGCGAACTTGGCGCCCCGGGCACCGAGGTACTCGTTCTTGTCGGTGTCCTTGAGCCCGATGTGCGAGAGCAGACCCGCCAGCAGCGAGACGTGCACGTTCTGCTCGGGGGCGTCCGCGTCGTTGACGTGGATGCCCATCGTCTTGGCGACCGTCCGCAGCTGCGAATAGATGTCCTGCCACTCGCGGATGCGCAGGAAGTTCAGGTACTCCTGCTTGCACATCCGGCGGAAGGAGGACGAACCGCGCTCCTTCTGCTGCTCGCGGATGTACCGCCACATGTTCAGGAACGACAGGAAGTCGCTCGTCTCGTCCTTGAAACGCGCGTGGTTCTGATCGGCCTGCGTCTGCTTGTCCGAGGGCCGCTCGCGGGGGTCCTGGATGGACAGGGCCGCCGCGATGACCATGACCTCGCGGACGCAGTTGTTCTTGTCCGCCTCGACGACCATGCGGGCCAGGCGTGGGTCGACCGGAAGCTGGGAGAGCTGTCGACCCATCGGCGTGAGCCGCTTGCGCGCGTCCTTCTCCGACGGGTCCAGTGCGCCGAGCTCCTGCAGGAGCTGTACGCCGTCGCGGATGTTGCGGTGGTCCGGCGGGTCGATGAAGGGGAACTTCTCGATCTCGCCGAGGCCGGCCGCGGTCATCTGCAGGATGACGGAGGCCAGGTTGGTGCGCAGGATCTCCGCGTCGGTGAACTCCGGACGGGCGTTGAAGTCGTCCTCGGAGTACAGCCGGATGCAGATGCCGTCGCTGGTTCGGCCGCAGCGGCCCTTGCGCTGGTTGGCGCTGGCCTGCGAGATCCGCTCGATGGGCAGCCGCTGCACCTTGGTGCGGTGGCTGTACCGGGAGATCCGGGCGGTGCCCGGGTCGATCACGTACTTGATGCCCGGAACGGTCAGCGAGGTCTCCGCGACGTTCGTCGCGAGGACGATCCGGCGGCCCGTGTGCTGCTGGAAGACGCGGTGCTGCTCGGCGTGCGAGAGGCGCGCGTAAAGGGGGAGCACCTCGGTGAATCTCAGGTTCCGCTTGTTCAGCGCGTCCGCCGTGTCGCGGATCTCGCGCTCGCCGGAGAGGAACACCAGGACGTCGCCCGGACCCTCCGCCTGGAGCTCGTCCACCGCCTCGCAGATCGCCGTGATCTGGTCGCGGTCGCTGTCGTCGCCCTCCTCCTCCAGCAGGGGCCGGTAGCGCACCTCCACCGGGTACGTCCGGCCGCTGACCTCGACGATCGGCGCGTCCCCGAAGTGCCGGGAGAACCGCTGCGGGTCGATGGTCGCCGAGGTGATCACGACCTTGAGGTCGGGGCGCTTCGGCAGCAGCTGGGACAAGTAGCCCAGCAGGAAGTCGATGTTCAGGGACCGCTCGTGCGCCTCGTCGATGATGATCGTGTCGTACGCGCGCAGCTCGCGGTCCGTCTGGATCTCGGCGAGCAGGATGCCGTCCGTCATCAGCTTCACGAAGGTGGCGTCCTGGTCCACCTGGTCGGTGAAACGGACCTTCCAACCGACGGTCTGCCCGATCTCGGACTTCAGCTCCTCGGCGATGCGCTCCGCGACCGTGCGGGCGGCGATCCGGCGCGGCTGGGTGTGGCCGATCATGCCCCGCACCCCGCGGCCGAGCTCCATACAGATCTTGGGGATCTGCGTGGTCTTGCCGGAGCCGGTCTCGCCCGCGACGATCACGACCTGGTGGTCGCGTATCGCCTCGGCGATCTCGTCCTTCTTCTGGCTGACGGGCAGGTTCTCGGGATACGTGACCGTAGGCATGCGGGAGGCGCGGCCGGCCAGACGCGCGGCGGCCTTCTCGGCCTCCGCGGCGATCTCGTCGAGCACGGCCTGCTTGGCCTCGGGCTTGCGGATACGGCGGGCGCCTTCGAGGCGGCGGCCGAGGCGGTGCGCGTCACGGAGGGAGATCTCACCGAGAAGCGTCTGCAGGGCGGCGAAGGAAGTAGACATACCTGATCGAGGATCTCACCCGGGAGCGTCGGGTGGCGAACGCATTTGTCGCACCTACCCGTACCATTTCGGGACGAGATCACCTGAAACCCACCGTCCCGTGAGTGAGAGGCCCGCCATGTCCCGCGCCCGTGGAGTGTGGTGGCTGCTGCTCGGCGCCGTCCTCGCGGTGCTGCCGGCGGGCCCGGCTCAAGCGGCCCCCGCCGCTGCCTCGGCCGCCGCCGCTGCCTCGGCCGCCTCGGCCCCCGCCGCCGCCGAAGCGGCCGTCGCGGGTCACGGCGCGGGTCTCAAGGCCACCGCCGTGGCGTACGAGGGCCGGGGGCCGGCCTGCTCGCCCGGCGCGGGGGACCACGGTCAGGCCCCCGCCGTACCGCCCCGCGACGGGCGCGACCACGCCTGCGCCCCGGCGGTCCGGCTGCCGGCCGATCCCGATCCGGCCGGCCGGGCGGTGCCGGCGGGCGTGCGCGTACGGGGGCCGGACCGGCCGGCCCCGGGACCGCTGGAGCTGTCCGTGATGCGGGTGTAGCGGACCGGCCTTCCCGCCGGTCTCGTCACTTCTTCCGCATCACCGCCCTGGAGCACCCGTATGCCTTCCGCCCCCTCCCGCAAGCCCCTGCTGTACGCCGCCGCGACCGCCCTCGCCGCGATCACCCTCGGGATCGTCTCCTGGCAGGCCACCGCGCCCCGGGAGCACACCGCCGCCTCCTTCGCCTCCTCCGCCTCCGCGCCCGAGGCCGCCGCGGCCCCGGACCCGCTGGCGGCCCTCGCCCGCCGCGATCCCGCCGACAAGCTCGCCGTCGGGCGAGCCGACGCCCCCGTGGTGCTGATCGAGTACTCCGACTTCAAGTGCGGCTACTGCGGCAAGTTCGCCCGCGACACCGAACCCGAACTGATGCGGAAGTACGTGGCGGACGGCACCCTGCGCATCGAATGGCGCAACTTCCCGATCTTCGGAGCCGAGTCCGAAACCGCCGCGAAGGCCGCCTGGGCCGCCGGCCGGCAGGACCGGTTCGCCCGGTTCCACGAGGCCGCGTACGCCGAGGGAGCCAAGGAGAAGGGGTTCGGCGAGGAACGCCTGACCGAGCTGGCACGCCAGGCCGAGGTACCCGACCTCGACCGCTTCCGGCGGGACATGGCCGGCGCGGAAGCCACCGCCGCGCTGCGGAAGGACCAGGAGGAGGGCTACCGCATCGGGGTGACCTCCACCCCGTCCTTCCTGATCAACGGACAACCCCTGGCCGGCGCGCAGCCGCCCGCCGCCTTCGAAGCCGCGATCGCCCGGGCCAAGGCGCGGGCGGGGGCAGCGAAGTGACCGGCATCGGATACCTCGCCGCCCTGCTGGGCGGCCTGCTGGCGCTGCTCAGCCCGTGCAGCGCGCTGCTGTTGCCCGCCTTCTTCGCGTACTCGATCGATTCCGCCTCCCGGCTGCTGGCCCGCACCGGGATCTTCTACGTCGGCCTCGCGAGCACCCTCGTACCGCTGGGCGCGGCCGGTTCGTACGCGGGCCGGTTCTTCCACGGCCACCGCGACGGGCTCGTCCTGGCGGGCGGCTGGCTGATCATCGCGCTCGGTCTCGCGCAGCTCCTCGGTCTGGGCTTCGCCTCCCGGCGGGCCGCGGAACTCTCGGGGCGGATCCGTCCGACCACCGCCCTGTCGGTGTACGCGCTCGGCGCGCTCTACGGGCTGGCCGGCTTCTGCGCCGGGCCGATCCTGGGCAGCGTGCTGACGGTGGCGGCGGTCAGCGGCAGCCCGGTCTACGGCGGGCTGCTGCTGGCGGTGTACGCGCTGGGCATGGCCGTGCCGCTGCTCCTGCTGGCGCTGCTGTGGGAGCGCTTCGACCTGGGCCGGAGGCGCTGGCTGCGCGGCCGGACCGTCCGCGTCGGCCGGCTCGGGCTGCACACCACCTCGCTGCTGTCCGGCCTGTTCTTCGTCACCCTGGGCGCGCTGTTCCTGCTCTACGACGGGGCGAGCGCCCTGCCCGGGTTGCTGGACGTGGACGACTCGTTCGCCGTCGAGCGGTGGGTCCAGTCGGTGACGCGGGTCGTGCCGGACTGGGCGGTGCTGGCGCTGGTCGCCGTGGGAGCACCCGTGGTGGCCCTGGCGCGGTGGCGCCGCAAGGCCCGGGAAGCGGACGCGACGGAGGCGACGAGCGGGTAACGCGGAAGGCCCCGTCCGAGGGACGGGGCCTTCCTGTGGTGGCTGGGGCCGGGGTCGAACCGGCGACCTATCGCTTTTCAGGCGATCGCTCGTACCAACTGAGCTACCCAGCCACGAGACTGTTTCCAGCCTCAGCGATCCTGACGGGACTTGAACCCGCGACCTCCACCTTGACAGGGTGGCGAGCTAACCAACTGCTCCACAGGACCTGGTTTGTGCAAGAACAAGTCTTGCACATGGTGTTGCGTACCCCCAACGGGATTCGAACCCGTGCTACCGCCTTGAAAGGGCGGCGTCCTGGGCCACTAGACGATGAGGGCTAAAGGCCCGCCGGGCACTTTTCAGCGCGTCGGGGACGTGAGAAGCATATGGGATGTCGGGACCTATCGCCAAAACGGTTTCCGCGAGTGTCCCGGAGGGACAATGACCGGGTGCTGGAGATGACGCGCGAGGAGTTCGAGGAGCTCGTCGCAGAGGCCCTGGACCGGATCCCGCCGGAGCTCACCCGACTGATGGACAACGTGGCGGTCTTCGTCGAGGACGAGCCGCCCGCCGATGACCCGGAGCTGCTCGGTCTCTACGAGGGAACCCCCCTGACCGACCGCGGCGAGTGGTACGCCGGGGTCCTCCCCGACCGCATCACGATCTACCGCAACCCCACCTTGCGCATGTGCGAGGACCGGGAGAGCGTGGTCGCGGAGACGGAGGTCACCGTCGTGCACGAGATCGCCCACCACTTCGGGATCGACGACGAGCGGCTCCACGCCCTGGGCTACGGATGACCCGGCCGGTCCGCGCCGCCGAGGCCATCGACCCGGACGTCGACCTCCATGTGCCGCAGCAGCGCGCCGAACCGCAGGGGCGGGTGCTCGCCGCGGTCGCCGCGGGCGGGGCGGTCGGCGCCTCGGCGCGGTACGGGCTCGCCCTGCTCTGGCCGGCCGGCCCCGGCGCGTTCCCGTGGGCGACCTTCTGGACCAACGTGGTGGGCTGCGCGCTGATCGGCGTGCTCATGGTGCTCATCAGCGAGGGCGGCCGGACGGCGCCGCACCCGCTGGTCCGGCCCTTCGTGGGCGTGGGCGTGCTGGGCGGGTTCACCACCTTCTCCACCTACGCGGTCGACTTCTCGCGGCTGCTGGACGAGGGGGCGGCCGGCGCCGCGCTGGGGTACGCGGGTCTGACGGTGGTCGCGGCGCTGGGGGCGGTCTGGGCGGCGGCGTCCGTGACCCGGTTCGCGGTGCGGGGGCGCGGGTGAACTGGCTGCTCGTGGTCGTGGGCGCGGTGGTCGGGGCGCCGCTGCGCTACCTCACCGACCGGGCGGTACAGGCCCGGCACGACTCGGTGTTCCCGTGGGGCACCTTCGTGGTCAACGCCGTCGCCTGCCTGGTGCTGGGCATGCTGACGGGGGCGCTGTTGGTCGGGGCGGCCCCCTCGCGGCTCGGCCCGCTGCTCGGTACGGGGCTGTGCGGGGCGCTCAGCACGTACTCGACGTTCTCCTACGAGACGCTGCGGTTGGCCGAGCGCGGTTGGCGGTTCCTGGCCGTCGCGAACGTGGCGGCTTCGGTCCTGGTCGGGCTGGGCTCCGTACACCTCGGGTCCCAGGTGGCGCGAGCGCTGTTCGCCTGAGGGCGTGTCTCTTACGGGGTAAAGGGAGTTGGGCACATTGACCCGCCCGGTGCGGGCCGCGCTCCCCGTCCCCTTCCGGAGGTGCCACCCGTGCGCCAGTTGTCCGCTTCCCTCCGATTGGCCGCTGCCGCGCTCGCGGTCGCGGCGTCGGCCGGCTGCATGAGCGTCGGCGAGGACGCCGCCAAGCCCGGTCCCTCCTCCTCGGTGGGCGACAAGGGCGCCGCCGCCGTCGGGGGCGGCACCTCCGGCCGGGGATCGGGGGTGCACGGTGACGGCCACGGGACGAAGGACGCGGCCGGCAACCCGGCCGGCAAGTCCGGAGAGGCCGGCAAGGCCGGTGGTGGGGCCGTCGCCTCGCCCAGCCCCGGCGCGCCGGCCGGGCGGCCCGGTGTCCCCTCGCCCTCGGCCGGGCCGGGTGGCGGGGCGGGCGGCCAGGGGTCCCAGGTGCCGTCGGGCGGCGGGTCCGGCTCCGGTGGCGGTTCGGGTTCGGGGTCCGGTTCGGGTTCCGGCGGTTCGGGCTCGGGTTCGGGGTCCGGTTCGGGTTCGGGTTCCGGTGGCGGCTCGGGGGCCGGTGGGCCCGGCGCCTCGCCCAGCGCGCAGCCGACCGGGCAGCCGCCTGTGACGGATCCCACGCCGACGCCCACGACCCCGCCGCAGCCCGAGCCGAGCACCCCCGCAGGGGCGTAAGGCCGGACACGGGCCGCACTCACGCACCGCCGCACGCACCCCGCCCTCGGGCATCGCCGCAGGTCAGAACCTTTCTTCGGAGAGAACTTGCCAGACCCGGGGGAGGGTGCGTATGGTTATAGATCGTTTGATCCCATTGCCCGGCGCCGAATCCGAAGAGCGCCGTGTGGCGCGTACTCTCCCTAGCCGTGGCTGACCGCATTGAGGCGGTCGATTTGCGATTCACGGAGTTTGGGCGCGTGCCGAGACTCCGGAAGGTTTCGCATTTCGCATGTCCATTTCCAGTTCTGACCGTGCCGTCATGCCCGAGAACGACTCCAACGAGATCGTCGACGCCGTTGAGGCCCTTGTGGTCACCGAGGCCATCGAGGCCGCCGAGGCGAACGACATCATCGAGGCTCTTGAGGCCGATGTGACGACCGACCAGTCCACCGACGCCGCCTCCGACGAGGCCGACGCCGAGCCCGGCATCACCTTCGGCGACCTCGGTCTGCCCGACGGCATCGTCCGCAAGCTCGCGCAGAACGGCGTCACCGCCCCCTTCCCGATCCAGGCCGCGACCATCCCGGACGCCCTGGCCGGCAAGGACATCCTCGGCCGTGGCCGCACCGGCTCCGGCAAGACCCTCTCCTTCGGTCTGCCGACCCTGGCCTCGCTGGCCGGCGGGCACACCGAGAAGAAGAAGCCCCGCGCGATCATCCTCACGCCGACGCGTGAGCTGGCGATGCAGGTCGCGGACGCCCTCCAGCCCTACGGCGACGTCCTCGGCCTGAAGATGAAGGTCGTCTGCGGCGGTACCTCCATGGGCAACCAGATCTACGCCCTGGAGCGCGGTGTCGACGTCCTCGTCGCCACCCCGGGCCGGCTGCGCGACATCATCAACCGCGGCGCCTGCTCCCTGGAGAACGTCAAGATCGCGGTCCTCGACGAGGCCGACCAGATGGCCGACCTGGGCTTCCTGCCCGAGGTCACCGAGCTGCTCGACCAGATCCCCGGCGGCGGCCAGCGCATGCTCTTCTCCGCCACCATGGAGAACGAGATCGGCACCCTGGTCAAGCGCTACCTGTCCAACCCCGTCACGCACGAGGTCGACAGCGCGCAGGGCAACGTCACGACCATGACGCACCACGTGCTCGTCGTGAAGCCGAAGGACAAGGCGCCGGTCACGGCCGCCATCGCCGCCCGCAAGGGCCGCACCATCATCTTCGTCCGCACCCAGCTGGGCGCCGACCGCATCGCCGAGCAGCTCATCGAGGCCGGCGTGAAGGCCGACGCGCTGCACGGCGGCATGACGCAGGGCGCCCGTACCCGCGTCCTCGCCGACTTCAAGGACGGCTACGTCAACGCGCTCGTCGCCACCGACGTCGCCGCCCGCGGCATCCACGTCGACGGCATCGACCTGGTCCTGAACGTCGACCCGGCCGGTGACCACAAGGACTACCTGCACCGCTCGGGCCGCACCGCCCGCGCCGGCAAGTCCGGTGTCGTCGTGTCACTGGCGCTCCCGCACCAGCGCCGCCAGATCTTCCGCCTGATGGAGGACGCGGGCGTCGACGCCTCGCGCCACATCGTCCAGGGCGTCGGCGCCTTCGACCCCGAGGTCGCCGAGATCACCGGCGCGCGTTCGCTGACGCAGGTCCAGGCCGACTCCGCGAACAACGCCGCCAAGCAGGCCGAGCGCGAGGTCGCCGACCTCACCAAGCAGCTGGAGCGCGCGACCCGTCGCGCCGCGGAGCTGCGCGAGGAGGCCGACCGCCTCGTCGCCCGTTCCGCCCGTGAGCGCGGCGAGGACCCGGAGGCCGCTGTCGCCGAGGTGGCCGAGGCCGCTGTCGCCGAGGTCGCGGCCGCCGTCGCGGCCGAGCCGGTCGTCGAGGAGCGCCCGGCGTTCCAGAGCCGTGACGAGCGGGGCAACTACGAGCGCCGCGACAACCGTCGCGACGACCGCGGTGGCGACCGTGGCGGTGACCGTGGCGGCTTCCGCCGTGACGACCGTCCGTCCGGTGGGTTCCGTCGGGACGACCGCGGTGGCGACAACCGTGGCGGTGGCTTCCGTCGCGATGACCGTCCCTCGGGTGGTTTCAACCGTGACGACCGCGGTGGTGACCGTGGCGGCTTCCGCCGTGACGACCGCCCGTCCGGTGGGTTCCGCTCCGGTGGTGACCGTCCGTCCGGTGGTTTCCGTCGCGATGACCGCCCGTCGGGTGGTTTCAACCGTGACGACCGTGGTGGCGACCGTGGCGGCTTCCGCCGCGATGACCGCCCGTCCGGTGGCTTCCGTCGGGACGACCGCGGTGGTGACCGTCCGTCCGGTGGCTTCCGTCGCGATGACCGCCCGTCGGGTGGTTTCAACCGTGACGACCGCGGTGGTGACCGTGGCGGCTTCCGCCGTGACGACCGCCCGTCCGGTGGGTTCCGCTCCGGTGGCGACCGTCCGTCCGGTGGCTTCCGCTCCGGTGGCGACCGTCCGTCCGGTGGCTTCCGCTCCGGCGGCGGCGACCGCCCGTACGGCCGTCGTGACGACAACCGCCCCTCCGGCTCCGGTTCGACCGGTTCCTCCTTCGGCGGCCGTCGTGACGACAAGCCGCGCTGGAAGCGCAACGGCTGACGGCTGACCGCCCGCTGACGAAGACTCGGCCCCCACGGCACTCCGGTGCGGTGGGGGCCGAGCCCGTTCCCCGGCCGGGCACCGCGTCGGCCGTACAGGCCCTGTCGGCCCTGTGGGCCCGCTCGCCGCGGGAATGACGAACGCCCCGTCCGGTTCCCACCGGGCGGGGCGTTCGTCGAGCAGTAGGCCATGTCGGACTCGAACCGACAACCAACGGATTAAAAGTCCGCTGCTCTGCCAATTGAGCTAATGGCCCTCGGCGTGCTCACCCCAGAGCATAGCCGCAGAGGGGCGCGAGGCCGATCGGGTATCGACCGGAGTGGCCCCCGTGGTGTGCGGCCGGGGGCGTCGGCGGCGGCGCCGGGGTGGTCGAAGTGCGGTTCGGGGCGGGAACTTCCACCGTGGGGACAGGTGTTCGGCGCGCTGTGCGTCGTCGCGGGCGGGGGCGGACGGAGGCCGTAACTGGCCCTGCGGAACCTTTCTCCACCACTCTGACCTGCGGTGATGGTGGGTCGAGGGGGATGCGGGGGGTTAATTGGCAAGAGCCCTCCCCCGAATGACGTAGAGTTGTGTTTACCGACGCGGGGTGGAGCAGCTCGGTAGCTCGCTGGGCTCATAACCCAGAGGTCGTAGGTTCAAATCCTGCCCCCGCTACTCAGTACGAAGGCCCGGTTCCCTTTGGGGAGCCGGGCCTTCGTCGTTCTCCGCGTCCTGTGCCGGCGTCACCCGGACGGCCTTGGCCGGGTCGCCGTACGGGCCCGGCCGGCGGGAGCCTTGGGGGGCGAGGCGGCAGCGGGCCCGCATCCCGCGAGGACCGGGCGGCAGGAGACAGCGTGGTGGGGCGGAGCCGGCAGGACAGCGACGATGACGTGACGGGCGCTGGTGACGGGGCGGCCCGGCGGGTCGTCCGGACGCTGCCGTTCGTGCTGATCGTCCTGGGCTTCGTCTTCGACCTGACGTCACCCCCGAGCTTCACCGGATCGCCGTTCTTCTCCGCCGCCCCGCTGATCGCCGCCCCGCTCTACTCCCTCCGGGCGACCGCGCTGACCGGGTGCGCCGCCTCGCTCGCGGTGGTCGTGCTGCGCGCCTACGCCGATACCGGGCGGCGGGCCGAGGCGCTGACCGAGCTGGCGACCGTGGTCACCGTGTCCGGGATGGCGTTGCTGATCAACCGGGTCGTGCGGCGCAGCGGGGAGCGGCTCGCCTCGGCGCGCGAGATCGCCGAGGCCGCCCAACGGGCCGTGCTGCCGACGCCGGCCGAGCGGATCGCGGGGTTGCACGTCGCCGCCCGGTACGAGGCCGCCCGGGCCGACGCCTTCATCGGCGGGGACCTCTACGCGGTGCAGGACACCCCGTACGGGGTGCGGCTGGTGGTGGGTGACGTACGGGGGAAGGGGCTGGGGGCGGTGGAGGCCGTCGCGGTGGTGCTGGGCGCGTTCCGGGAGGCGGCGGAGACCGAGCCGACCCTGGAGGCGCTCGCGCAGCGGCTGGAGCGGGCCTTGGCGCGGGAGGGCGTGCGGCGGGACAGCCTCGACGCGGTGGAGGGATTCACGACCTGTGTGCTCGCCGAGGTCCCGGCGGACGCGGAGGTCCTGCGGATCGTCAACCGCGGCCACCCCGAGCCGCTGCTGTTGCATTCGGACGGCCGGTTGGTGGTGCTCGCGCCGGGCGAACCCGCGCTGCCCCTGGGCATGGGCGAGTTGGGTGCCTGGCCCGACCGGGCGGAGGAGGGGCCCTTCCCGCCGGGCAGCACGCTGCTGCTGTATACGGACGGGCTGACGGAGGCGCGGGACGCGGCGGGGGAGTTCTACGACCCGGCGGCCCGGCTCCGGGGGCGGGTCTTCCCGGGGCCGGACGCGTTGTTGGACGCGCTCACCAGCGATGTGCGCAGACACACGGGCGGCGGTGCCACGGACGACATGGCACTGCTGGCCGTGGGCCGTCCGGTGCGGGGACAGCCGGACCGCCGCCGTACGGTGCCGGTGGTGCGGCGCGGGGGCGCGTAGGCCTTGGGGTCCGATCGCGCCGGCATCGACGAGAGTCACTCACGGTGCCCGGGTGGCGCCCTTGGGTGAGGTGGAGCGTGGGGGGCGCGGTTCGGCCGGGGTGGCGTGAAGTAGGGGGTCCCGGGCCGAGTTTTGTCGGGCATGGACGCCAATGGTCGAAATGCTCCGGCCAAAGCTGTGCAGGGGGTGGCCGATTGGGGTTAACGATCAATCGCTACAGCTTGGAATCACTCCCTCGCGTCTATTACCGTTCGATAACGCAGCGCGGTCGTCCCAGCCGTCGCAAGAGACGGCGCCGTGCGCGTTCCCGCCCATGAGGAGTGTGCCCCCGTGGCCTCCAACTCGCCTGCCCACGAAGGCACCGACATCCAGGAAACGCCCACCGCCGGCGCCTGGGGCGAGTGGAACCCGACCGAGGACTCGGCCCGGCCGGTGCGCGGCAAGCACCGGGTGCCCAAGCCGCGCGGTGGACTGGCCCGCAGCTCGACCGTGCTCGGCGTCGGCGTCATCGCGGCGGTCGGCGCGGGCGGCATCGCCACCGCCCAGGACCGGCCGCAAACCGCCATATCCCTGCCCTCGTTCCCGGATCTGTCGGGCGGCGGGGGTGCGGACGCGGACACGGGCGCCGGGCACACGGTCGGAGCAGCCGCCGCGGCGCCGGCCGCCCCGGCGGGGGAACAGAGCCAGGGGACGGTCCTCGGGCACGTCGACGCCGGTGAGGCGCTGCGCCACCGGATCCTCCAGCAGGCCGAGTCGCAGCAGGACGCCGCCGAGGGCCGGGCCCGGGCGGATGCCGAGCGGGTGGCGCGCGAAGCCGCCGCCCAAGAGGCCAAGGCACAGCGGGAAGCGGCGCGGAAGGCGGCCGAGGAGGCCCGCGCGGCGGCGGAAGCCCGGACGGCCGCCGAGCAGGAAGCCGCGGAGAACGCGGCCGCCGAGCAGCAGGCGGCGGGCCAAGCGGGGCAGGCGGCAGCGGCCCAGGCAGGGCACGCCGGAGCGGCCCACGCGGCGGAAGCGGGAACGGTCGCGGCGAGGACGGCCGGCGGCTACGCGCTGCCGACCTCCGCGTACACCCTCACCTCCCACTACGGGGACTCCGGTTCCATGTGGTCCTCCGGCCACCACACCGGTCTCGACTTCGCCGCGCCCACCGGTACGCCGGTCAAGGCCGTGGCCGGCGGGACCGTCGTCTCGGCGGGCTGGTCCGGCGCCTACGGCTACCGGATCGTGCTCCGCCTCGATGACGGCACGGAGATCTGGTACTGCCACCTGTCGTCCATGTCGGTGACCTCCGGCGCGGTCGGCGCCGGGGACACCATCGGCCGGGTCGGCGCGACCGGCAACGTCACCGGCGCCCACCTGCACCTGGAAGTACGCCGGGGCGGCGCCACGGTGGACCCGCTGGCATGGCTGACGTCCAAGGGGCTCAACGTCTAGCGTCCGCGGCCCCGGCGGGCGAGGCGTCGGTGTGTGCGGCGTGGCCGTGGGAGGCACCGGTGTCGGGAGTCCCGGCCCGCGCCGGTCGGGGGCCCGGTACGACGACCGGTCGGGCCGGTACCGGGACGGGGTCGAACCACGGCGGCAGGAGTTCCTCCAGCACCGCGGCCCGGGCGAGGGCGGGTCCGGCGGTCGCCCGGCGCAGCCACAGGCCGCGCAGCAACTCCCGCTCGTGCAGCGCGAAGTCCCGCTCCCGGGCCGGGCCGCCGCGGCGGGCGCGGTGGCGTAGCAGGGCCAGGGCGGCGGCGTCCGCCTCGTACAGCGCGACGGCTCTGCCCGCGGCCCGGCCACCGGTACGCCGGGCCAGGGAACGGGCCAGCGACCGGGCCGGCATCGAGGCCAGGGCCGGCACCTCCGCCGGACCGAGCCAACCCGCGGCGGCGTACACCGCCAACTCGGCTCCGACGGCCCGCAGTCGGCGCTGGCGTATCCGCACCGCCAGCAACAGCAGCAACCCGAACGCCGGAACCATCACGCAGCCGTAGACCACGTAGAACCCGTACTCGCCGAACCGGGAGGAGCTGTTCCACAGCGCGTGCAGACACATGGCGGCGGCCAGCCCGAGCAACGGCGGTCCGATCCGGCTCCGCCGGCGCCGGCCCAACGCGGCCATGCCGAAGCCGAGTCCGGTGAGCACCGTGAACAGCGGGTGCGCGAACGGCGACAGCACTATCCGCACGAAGAAGGTCGCCGCCGTGACGGAGTCGAGCACGCCGGTGCCGTCCGCCACGTCCTCGTCGAAGGCGTTGCCCAGATAAAGGATGTTCTCGGTGAAGGCGAAGCCGGTGGCGGTGAACCCGGCGAGGACGAAACCGTCGGCGGGCCCGGCCAGCCTCCGTCTGCGGAACACGAACACCAGCAGCAGGGCCGCCGCTTTGGCGCTCTCCTCGACCACGGGGGCGATCACCACCGAGCCGAGCTGATCGGCGTCGGAGGGGTCGGCGGTGGCCGCGGCTATCCACTGGGTGGCGAAACTGTTGGCCACTATGGCGATCAGCGCCGCGGCGCAGGCCCCCCAGCCGCAGCAGAACAGCAACTGCCGCCAGGGGCCGGGCGCGGCCCGTCCGAGCCACCGGAACGCCGCCATGAGCGGCGGCACCGGCAGCACGGCCAAGCCGAGACCCACGCAGAACCCGGCCGTGCCGGTCTGCTGCCGTACGAGTTCGAGGATCGCGACGCCGGGCGCGGCGAGCAGGACGACGAGCACGCGCGTCCGGACCGGGTCCGACGGACGTGCGAGCACACCTGAGAGCGCTCGATACTCCACGTCATCACCCTAGCGAGCCGGTCTGACACGGGGAGTGACGTTGTCAGTTCTCCGTGCGACGGAAGAGCAAGTCGTGTACCACGTGCCCCTTGTCGAGACCCTGACCCTCGAAGCGGGTGAGGGGACGGAAATCGGGGCGGGGCGCGTAGCCGCCACCGGGCACCGTGTTCTCGAACCGCGGGTGCTCGGTGAGCACTTCCAGCATCTGTTCGGCGTACGGTTCCCAGTCGGTCGCGCAGTGCAGGACCGCGCCCGGAGCCAGCCGGGTGGCGGCCAGGTCGAGGAACTCCGGCTGGATCAGGCGACGTTTGTGGTGGCGGGCCTTGGGCCAGGGGTCCGGGAAGTAGACGCGCAGCCCGGCGAGGGAGTCCGGCGGCAGCATCTCGCGGAGCAGGATGATGGCGTCGCCGTTGGCGACGCGGACGTTGGTCAGCCCGTTCCGCTCGGCGAGGGCGAGGAGGTTGCCCTGGCCGGGGGTGTGCACGTCGGCCGCGAGGATGCCGGTGCCGGGGTCGGCGGCGGCCATCTGGGCGGTGGCCTCGCCCATGCCGAAGCCGATCTCCAGGACGACCGGGAGTCCGTCGAACATCGCCTTGAGGTCGATGACCTCGTGCCCGTCGATGTCCAGGCCCCAGGTGCCCCAGAGCCGCTTGAGGGCTTCGCCCTGCCCCGTGGTCACCCGGCTGCGCCGGGGCTGGAAGCTGCGGATGCGGCGCTCGTGGTGCGAGCCGGCCGGGTCGGGGGCGGGCCCGTCGGGGAAGCGGGGCTCGGTGCGCCACTTCGGGGGCGTGTACGAGGCGGCGCCCTCTGCGGGGGCGCCGGCGCTCGGCGGCTCGGGGTTCAGGGACTCAGACACAATGTGCCGATTCTACGGCCCGGCCCCCCGCCCCCTCCGCGCGGCTGCCCCCGCCCCCCCGGCCGTACGGGGGCAGCCGCGCGGCCGGGCCGGGCGCCCGGGCCGCCCGCGCCGGGAGCGGGGCGGTCCTCGGGAGGAGGGTCCTGCGGCTCGGCAGGGCCGCCGCCGGGGCGGCGGTACAGGCGGGTCGGGCTTCCCGGCAAGGCGGGGTTGCCCGCTTCCGGAGCGGGGCCCCGACGGGCTGCCCCAACGCGGCCCCTCCGGCCCGAGCCCGACGCCCGGGCCGGGGGCGGTACGGGAGACAGGCGGCATCGCCGTTCACTGCGGTCGGCGGGGCCCATGACGGGCGCGCCGCGCGCCGGGTACCGGCCGGGCCGGCCCGCGCCGGGTCAGCCCGCGCCGGGTCAGCCCGCGGCGAGGGACGACAGGGCGCGGCGGGCGATCTCGCGGCCGATCGGCAGCGAGGCCGTCGCCGCCGGTGACGGGGCGTTCAGGACGTGCACCGTGCGCGGTGCCTCCCGGATCAGGAAGTCGTCCACCAGCGTGCCGTCCCGCAGCACGGCCTGCGCCCGCACCCCGGCCCGCGCCGGCACCAGGTCCGCTGCCGAGACCTCGGGCAGCAGCCGCCGCACCGCCTCGGTGAAGGCCCGCTTCGACAGCGAACGCCGGATCTCGCCGGCCCCGTACCGCCAGTGCCGCGCGGCCATCCGCCAGGACCCCGGCCAGGCCAGCTCGTCGGCGAGGTCCCGCGGCGAGGCCGTGCCCCAGCCGTACCCCTCCCGCGCCAGCGCCGGCACCGCGTTCGGCCCGACATGGACCCCGCCCCCGATGCCCCGGGTCAGATGGACCCCGAGGAAGGGGAACGCCGGGTCCGGCACCGGGTAGACCAGCCCGCGCACCAGCGACGGCCGGGCCAGGTCGTAGTACTCGCCGCGGAACGGGACGATCCGCATCCCGGGTTCGTCACCGGCGAGGCGGGCGATCCGGTCGCACTGCAGCCCCGCGCAGTTCACCAGCACCCGGGCGCGCACCACCGTCCCGGCCGTCGTGCGGACCGCCACCCCGGTCGGGCGGCGCGAGATGAGGTCCACCGCCCCGCCGTAGACGATCTCGGCGCCCGAGGACTCCGCCAACTGCGCCGCGACCCGTCCGTAGTCCACGATCCCGGTCGTGCCGACATGGATCGCGGCCAGGCCCCGCACCTCCGGCTCGTACTCCGCGATCTGCGCCGGGCCCAGCTCCCGCACCGGAATGCCGTTCTCCCGGCCCCGTTGGACCAGCGCGTGCAGCCGCGGCAGCTCGTCCCGCTCCGTGGCGACGATGAGCTTCCCGGTCACCTCGTGGGCGATGTCGTGCTCCGCGCAGAACTTGACCATCTCGGCGGCCCCGCGCACCGCGAACCGCGCCTTCAGCGAGCCCGGGCGGTAGTAGATCCCGCTGTGGATCACCCCGCTGTTGCGGCCCGTCTGGTGCCGGGCGGGACCGGCCTCCTTCTCCAGGACGGTCACCCGGGTGCCCGGGGCCAGGCGCGACAAGGCATGCGCTGTCGACAGACCGACGATCCCGCCGCCGATCACCAGCACGTCACAGTCCACGCCCACGCCCATGCCCACGCCGCCGCCCAAGCCGACACCTCCCACCCCTGCATACTGCACCCCGCCACCGACAACGCGGCTACGCGGGTGTCACCAGCAGCGGCCGGGCCCGTTCGCGCAGTTCCGCGACGCGCGGTTCGTCCCCGTACGGCTCCAACCGGTGCAGGAGGTCCCGTACGTACTCGTTCGTCCGGGCCGAGGAGATCCGGCCCGCGACCTCCACCGCCCGGGTGCCCGCCGCGCACGCCGCGTCGAGGTTGCCCGACTCCAGCTCGGCGACCGCGCTCACGACCAGGCGCAGCCCGTGCGAGCGCACGTACTCCTCGGTCGGGCGGGAGAGCGCCTGCTCGGTGAAGCGGCGCACCTGCCTGGGGAGTTTGAGGTCTCGGTAACATTCCGCCGCATCCGCCGCGAAACGGTCGTACGAGTAGAAACCCAGCCAGGTCGGGTCGGGGTCGCCGTCCCGGGCCCGCTCCAGCCAGCCCTCCGCGGCCCGCAACGCGGAACCGGCCGCCGCCGAATCGCCCGCCTTGGCGTGCGCCCGTGCCTCCACGAGCCGGAAGAAGCTCATGGTGCGGGCGGTGGCCAGGCCGCGGTTGCGCTCCACGGCCGCCTGGGCGAGGTCGACGCCCTCGTCGGGGAAGTCCCGGTAGGTGGCCTGGAGGGACATGGAGGCGAGCACGTACCCGCCGAGCGGTACGTCGGCGGCCGCGCGGGCGAGCCGCAGCGCCTGGATGTAATAGCGCTGGGCGGCCTCCTGCTGGCCGGTGTCGAACGCCATCCACCCGGCCAGCCGGGTCAGCTCGGCGGTCGCCCCGAACAGCGCGCGGCCCACCTCGTCCGTATAGGAACCGAGCAGCAGCGGCGCCGCGTCCACCCGCAGGCACTCCGGCACCATCGAGGAACGCCAGTCCCCGCCGCCGTATTTGGAGTCCCAGCGGCGGGCGTCCTCGGCGGCCTCGCGCAACTTCGTCACATCGCTGTGCCCGACGCGCTGCGCGGAGGCGTCCGGGAACCCGCCGCCGCGCGAAGCCGCCGTCCAGGCGCCCCCGACCGCCGCCCCCGAGCCCATCGAGCCCGCCATGGCCCCGCCCGTTGCCGCTTCGACGCCCGGTTCGCGCGGGGCATGCGGGGTACGCGGGCCCTGCCGGGCCGGCGCCGACGACCCGGCCGCCACGACGGGCTCCGCCGTGGGGGTGGGCTCTGCCGAGGGGGTGGGTCCTACCGCCGCGTCCCGCGCCGGTCCCGCACCGCCCGGCTCCCGCGCCACCGAACTGTCGGCAGGCGATATCAGCCAACGCGAAGCGGGCGTCGCGTACGCCGACACGGCGAACGAACCGGCGAGCGACTGCCAGATCCCCCCGCCCCCGCGCCGCCCCGCCAGGTCCAGCCGGTACAGATCGGTGGCCGATCGCACCGCCGCCCCCACGTCGCGCGGGAAGGACAGCCCGACCTCCGGCGCCGGGTCCGCGTCCGCCAGGCCGATCTCGTGCAGCGGCACCGGACGCCCCAACTTCGCGCCGATGGCGGCGGCGATCAGATGGGGCGCCGCGCCCTGCGGCACCATCCCCTTCGACACCCACCGGGCCACGGACGTCTTGTCGTACCGGAGCATCAGGCCGCGCTGCGCGCCGAGGTCGTTCACCCGCCGGGCCAGCCCGGCGTTGCTGATGCCCGCCAGGGCGAGCACGGCGCCGAGCTTCTCATTGGGCTCGCGGAGCTCCCTGGACATGCGCCACCCCTCGTCACACGCGGAACGCAGACGCCGCCGGGGCATAGGCGCCCGGCATTTCGTAAACCCAGCGTAGTTCCCCGCCTCCCAAGCGTTAAGGCCCAGACTTCCGTATGGCGAGATTGTTGTCCGCACGCACAGTCGGGAGGGGGCCCGTGGTCGGGGCGCACGCGTCAGCGCGTGCTCCGGCCGTGGTGCCGTGCGCCCGGCCGTGCGCTCTGGTTGCCCGCCGGGCCCGACGATTCGATGTCCGGTGCGTGGGTCGGCCCGCCGCGCGGATCCCGTGGGACCCGGGTGGGCCGGGGGATGCCGCTGCCTCAATCCCCGCGGGTGGCGGAACGGCACGGGGGGCGGAACGCGCCCCCCGGGCCGCGCCCCGCCGACGGTCCGTACGGGCCGTCGCGGGCCGTCACGGCCCCTCAGTACGGCCGAAGAATGGCCGAAACCGACCTATGGGACGGTGGGAACGGAACGCCAAATACCGTGTGCCGGGGGCGTGTTCGTTTGCATGTGCGCCCCCCGAACCCCTCTCGCACGCCATGTCTCGTGGCAGCATGGACCCCGAGCCACCCGGGGCCCCGGACGGTCGCGCCCGCACGCCGACCGCACTGCCCGTGCCCCGGTCATGTGCCCACAGGCTGGGGAGGCGGCGGCGTTGCGCTGGTTGGTCGGGTGGAGCAGTATCGCCGCGAGCTTCGGCACGGCCGGAAGGGTCTCCGGCCAGGGCGTTTCCGGCCCCGGGTCCGCGTCCGGGTCGGTGTACGGGACCCCGGGCGGATCCCCTTACGGCTCGGCGGCCCACACCTCCACGGCGTACGGCTCCACCGCCGGGACCCCTTACTCGGACACCCCCCGCGGCGGCCTCGCGGACGCCGCCTACCCCGACGACCCGGCCGCCCAGGACGCCGAGCGCACCGTCCACCCCGTCGGGGCCCAACTCCTGTGGGGCGACCCCGACCCGCTCTGGGCCGTCGGCGACTGGCGCCCCGACGAGATCCGCACCATCACCGCCGACCCCGCCGACCCCTTCACCCGGCTCGCCGTCCTCGGCTGCTGCGGCGCCACCGACGCCGAGCTGCGCCGCGCGCTGTACGCCGCCCGGGGCGGGGCACTGCGCCACCTCACCCAGTGGTCCGGCAGCTACACCGCGGTCGTCCAGGCCGGCCGCCGGATCACCGTGCTCGGCGACCTCGCCGGCGCCCGGCCCGTCTTCTACACGCCCTGGGCGGGCGGCACCGCGTACGCGACCGCCGCCCTCCCGCTTGCCGACCTCATCGAGGCGCAGCTCGACATCGGCCATCTCGCGGCCCTCCTGGCCTGCCCCGACAGTCCCGAGGCGCTGGGCGACGGCACACCGTACGTCGGCGTCCGCCGCATCCCGCCCGGCCACACGCTGATCCTGCGCGAGGGCTCCCGGGAGATCACCGGGTACGAGCCGGTCGCCTCCCTCGCCGTCGCCGCACCCGAGAGCGACCCCGAGCGCGCGGTGGAGGGCGTACGGGAAGCTTTGGTCGACGCGGTGCGCGCCCGGCTCACGGCTCCCCGGCATGCTCCCGACACGCCGGCTCCCGACCCCGGACCGGTGCCCGGAATGGGCCCCGCCGACCGGCGCGCGGCCCGCGGCGCCCCCGCCCCGGTGCCCGGAGTCGGCGCCGACCTCTCCGGCGGCAGCGCCTCCGCGACCCTGGCCCTCCTCGCCGCCGGCCTGCCCGGCGTACCCGGGACCCTGCCCGGAACCGGCTCACGGCTCCTCGCCGTCACCTTCAACGACCTCGCCACACCCCGGGGGCGCGAGGCCGAACTGGAACGCGCCCACGCCATCGCGACCGACCCGCGCCTGCACCACGTCGTGGTGGCCGCCGCCGAGGAAGCCCTCCCGTACGCGGAACTCGACGGGCCGCTCACCGACGAACCCGGCCCCTCGCTCGTCTTCGCCGCTCGCGAGCGGCGCCGGCTGGCCGCCGGTTCCGCCGACCACTTCACCGGGCACGGCGCCCGCCAGGTCCTCGACGCGCACCCGGCCCGACTGGCCGACCTCCTGATGGACCGCCGCAGACGCCACCTGCTGCGCCCGGTCGCCGCGCTCGCCCGCACCGCGTCCGGCGACTCCCACTCGCTGCTGGTGCCGCTGACCGTCTACGCCGCCGCCCGCCGGCTCGCCCGTACGTCGTACCGGGCGGGCATGGAGGCCGCCGCCGGCCGGCTCCGCGAAGGGGCGGTCGCGGCGGCCTCCGGCGGGCCGGTGGACGCCTCGCTTGCCGCCCTGACCTGGTCCCGGCCGGGCCCGGCGGCGGGCTGGCTGACCGGCGAAGCCCTGGCGGAAGTATCGATCCGGCTGGCCACCGCCGCGGGCCGGCCACCGCTGTCCCTGCGCCCGGGCGAGGCCCGGGCCCGCGCCGCCCTCACCCGGCACGCCGCCGACCACCGGGTCTTCGAGCAGGCCGTGGAGGTCCGCAGCCAGCGTCTGCACGCCCCGTTCCTGGACAACCAGGTCGTACGCGCCGCGCGCGCCCTGCCGGAGTCCCTGCGGGTGCAGCCGGGTGCCCGGGCCGCGATCCTGCGCAGCGTGCTGTCGGCCTCCGGGGTACGGGAACTCCCGCCGGGTTGGGGCGTGAGCTCCCCCGAGCCGAACGAGACGGCGACCCGCCTGGGGCTGCGCGCCGCCCTGGCCTCCCTGCTGGCCCTGTTCACCGCCCCGTTGCTGGCCGACGCCGGGCTGATCGAGGCCCGGGTGGTGCGCCAGGCCCTGCACGACGCCGCGGACGGCCGGCCGGTCCCGCTGGACGGGCTGGCGGAACTCGTCTCGATGGAACTGTGGCTCCGCCGGCTCCTGGCCCGCCGCGGCACCTGCTGGACGGGCACATCCACCCCCCGCCGCCGTGCCGTCCCCACCGGCCTCCCCACCCGCCGCCCGGCCCTCTCCTGACGGCACCTCCACTGAGGGGGCGTCTGACGGACCAGGGCCGGCCCCGCGCCGGCGGGTACCGCGCCTCGTCGCGTCGCGGGCGGTCGCCCATGTCCGCCGGCCACCTCGCCCAGAGGTGCCCACCGTGCAGTGACTCCCCTGACTCCCCCTCCGCCTTGCGATCCCAGCACCAGCCGACCCGGGCTGCCCGACCCCGTCGATCCGTCGAACACACCCCCTGGCCCGGCCCGCGCCATCTCAGCCTCACCCGGTGCTCGGGGCCCGCCACCCCAGCCTGGCCGGCGTTCGGGGCGCCTTCTCCGACCGCCCGCGTCGGTGGTGCGCCACTCCGTCTCGCCGGTGGTTTTCGGGGCCGCCACTTCACACCTCGCCCTTTCCGGGCGCGGGCGCGGACACGGTATGCAGGGCTCGGAGCCCGCCATTTCAGCCTCGCCGGCGTTTGAGGCGCGGGGTGTGGGGCGGAGCCCCGCCGGGTTCGGCGGAGCCGGGAGCCGCGCAGCGCGACCCCGCCGTACCCGTGTCTCGGTCCCGTACCCGGGCCTCGAACCCGGCAGCGTCCCGGGCGCGCCCGGCAAAAACCACCGCCCAGCCCGGCCCGGGCCACGGCAGAATTGCCCGGTGCAGTACCTCATACTCGGCCCGACCGAGGCACGCGACACCACCGGCGCCCCCGTCCCCGTCGGCGGCGCCCGGCTGCGCGCCCTCCTCACCGCCCTGGCCCTCCGCGCCGGCGCCCCCTCCGCCACCCCGGTGGCCGTCCTCGTCGACGAGGTCTGGGGCGACGACCCGCCCCGGGACGCCCCCGCCGCCCTCCAGGCCCTCGTCTCCCGGCTCCGCCGCGCCCTCGGCTCCCGCGCCGCCGTCCTCGCCGACCCCACCGGTGGCTACCGCCTCGCCGCCACCCCCGACGACATCGACCTCCACCGCTTCACCCGTCTCGCCCGCGAAGGCGCCGCCCTCGCCCGCGAAGCCGCCCGTCATCCCGACCCCGCTGCCGCCACCACCGCCGCCGCGATCCTCCGCTCCGCCCTCGCCCTCTGGCGCGGCCCCGCTCTCGCCGACCTCCCCGAACCCGCCCGCACCACCCACGTCGCCGCCCCCGAGGCCCTCCGCACGGCCGCCCTCCGCGAGCGGATCGCCGCCGACCTCGCCGCCGCCGACGTAGCCCTCGCCGACCCGACCGCCGGCGTCCCCGCCCCGGCCACGCTCCTGCCGGAGCTGGAGGCGCTGATCCACGACAGCCCGTACGACGAACCCCTCCACGCCCTCCGCCTCCGCACCCTGCGCGCCGCCGGTCGCCCCGCCGACGCCCTCGCCGCCTACGAGGACGCCCGCCACGCCCTCGCCGACGGCCTCGGCACCGACCCCGGCCCGGAACTGCGCGCCCTGCACGCCGAACTCCTGCGCCCACACCCGCCCGAGCCACGCCCCACCACCGGCAACCTCCGCCCCCGCCTCACCTCCTTCGTCGGCCGCGAGCCCGAACTCGCCGCGCTCCACACCGACCTGGCCGAGCACCGCCTCGTCACCCTCACCGGACCCGGCGGTTCCGGAAAGACCCGCCTCGCCGAGCACGCCGCCGCCGCCCACCCCGAACCCGGCTGGCTCGTCGAACTCGCCCGCCTCGACCACCCCGCCGCCGTACCCGGCGCCGTCCTCAGCGCCCTCGGCCTGCGCGAGAACACCCTGGTGGCCCACGGCGGGAGCGCCGCCTCCGCCGATCCCGCCGCCCTCCTCGTGGAGCACTGCGCGGACCGCCGCATGCTCCTGGTACTCGACAACTGCGAGCACGTCATCGACGCCGCCGCCGAACTCGCCGACCGGCTCCTCGCCCACTGCCCCGGCCTGCGCGTCCTCGCCACCAGCCGCGAACCCCTCGGCGTCCCCGGCGAGGTCCTGCGCCCCCTCGAACCCCTGCCGCCGGCGCCGGCGCACCGCCTCTTCACCGACCGCGCGACCGCCGCCCGCCCCGGCTTCGACCCCGCCGACGACCCGGCCGCCGTCACCGAGATCTGTGCCCGCCTCGACGGTCTCCCGCTCGCCATCGAACTCGCCGCCGCCCGCCTGCGCCTGCTCACCCCGCGCCAGATCGCCGACCGCCTCGACGACCGCTTCCGCCTCCTGACCGGCGGCAGCCGCACCCTGCTGCCCCGCCAACAGACCCTGCGCGCCGTCGTCGACTGGTCCTGGGACCTCCTCACCCCACCCGAACGCACCGTCCTGCGCCGGCTGTCCGTGTTCTCCGGCGGCTGCGACCTCGCCGCCGCCGAGGCCGTCTGCGCCGAGCCCGGCCTGGACGTGGCCGACACCCTCGGCTCCCTGGTCGACAAGTCCCTCGTCCTCGCCGAACCAGGACCCGAACCCTCCGACGGCATGCGCTACCGGCTGCTCGAAACCATCCGCGAGTACGCCGCCGAACGCGCCCGCGCCCACCCCTGCGACGCCGAGACCACCGCCCACCGCCACACCGCCCGCTTCCTCGCACTCGCCGAAGAAGCCGAACCGCTCCTGCGCTCCGCCGCGCAACTCCCCTGGACCCGGCGGATCGAGACCGAACTCGACAACCTGCGCGCCGCCCTCGAACACGCCGTGAGTACCGAGGACGCCGCGACCGCCGAGCGCCTCGTCTTCGCCCTCGGCTGGTTCTGGTGGCTGCGCCACTACCGTGCCGAAGGCGCCGAATGGGCCGCCCGAGTCCTCGCCCTCACCTCCGACGCCGCCGCCCCCGAGGACTCACCCGCGTACCGCGCCCGCGTCCGCCTCGACCTCCTCCACCTGTTCCTGACCGCCCAGGCGAGCCCCGCCGAAGCCTTCCACCGCCCCGAGTACGCCGACCGCGCCGCCCGCATCATCCGCGCCCTGCGCCACGGCGGACCCGAAAGCGCCCGGTTCCCCGGCATGCTCTGGCCCATCGCGGCCCACCTCAACGGCCCCACCCCCGAGTTCCTGCGCGACCTCGACGCGAGCGTGGGGAACTGCCGTCGCCACGGCGCCGACTGGGAACTGGGCGTCGTCCTCATGTTCCGGACCCACTTCGCCATCGACACCACCGGCGGCCTGCCCGGCGTCGAAGCCGACCTCGCCGAACTCCACGCGATCGCCCGGCGCGTCGGCGACCGCTGGACCCGCTCCCAAGTGGCCAGCGCGACGGCGGAGTACGCCCTCTCCCGCGGCCAGTACGCCTCCGCGCGCACCGCGTACGAGGAATGCCTGCGCCTCGCGCGTGAGGTCGGCGCGGACAGCGAAGCCCCCTTCGCCCTCACCCGGCTCGCGGAATGCGACTTCTGCTCCGGTGACTTCGAGAACGCCGAACGCGTGCTGGCCGAAGCCGAGCACGAAGCCGAACGGTACGGAGGCATGCACGAGGTACGGGCCTACATCCAGCTCCTCACCGCCCTGATCGCCCTCTTCCGCGGCCGGGAGGACGACGCACGGGCCCGGATCGACCTCGCCCGCGCCGAAGCCGGAAAGGTCGCGGCGCCCCCGCAGCTCACCACCGGACTCGACAACGTGGACGCCATCCTGACCGCCCGCGAGCACGGCCCGGCCGCCGGACTGGAGCGCATCGGGCCGGCCTTCGACGCGGCCGTCACCGCCCACTGCGCCGAACGCGTCCTGGCCTCGCTCGCCGAGACCGCGGCCGGCCTGCTCGCCTCGGCCGGACGCCACGCCGAATCCGTACGGGTCCTCGCGGCGGCCACCGCTTGGCGCGGGGGCCATCCCCGGTCGGTCCCGGAATCCGCCGCCCTGGACGCGCTCCCGGGCCGGAACCTCGCCGCACTCGGCCCGGCCCGCTACGCCGAGGAGGAAGCGGTCGGCGCCGCGCTCGCCCCGCCCGAGGTCGTGGGGCTGCTCAGCCGCCGCAGCTGACGACCGCGTCGGCCCAGCTCGCGAGCGCCGGCAGCCGCCCCGCACCGGCCCGCTCCACCACCAGCCGCAGCGTCGAGGTCCCGGCCAGGGACACGTCGACCCCGACCGGGGCGTCGTCGTACCCGAGGGCGCGGGACTGCCACAGCCGCCGGCCGTCCCCGTAGACGGAGAACCGCACCTCGCCGTCGGTCAGCACGGACAGGCCGTCCACCCCGACCCGCGCGGAGAAGCCGCGGCACTGTCGATTGAGGCTGATCTCCACCGAGGAACGGGAGTCGACGGTGATCCCCTGCCCGAACCGCCGGCCGCCGACCACCAACCCCCAGCGCTGCCACACCCAGCTGCTGCGCCACGTCTCCAACTCGGGACCGGCGTGCTCCCCGTACACGGAGTGCCCCAGCCGGGCCAGCGGGAACCCCTGCGGCGGCTTCGGCGCGGGCTTCGGGGGCCGGGGCGCGGCCGGAGACGCGGAAGGCGACGGCGTGGGCGACGGCGAGGGGGGAACCGGCCGTCCGGCCACCGGCTTCCGCGCCGGCGCCCCCGCACTCGGCCGCAGCGGTACGGGTACCTCCGCCACCGGCGACTTCGCCACCGGCGGCGCGGACTCCGGCGCGGGCGGCGTGGCGGACCGGGGTAGCGGCCGCACGGGTGCCACCACCCCCGGCACCGGCTCGGCCTGCTGTTCGACATCGTTCCCGGTCAGGGCGAACACCACCCCGGCGGCGGCGGCGACCGCGAGCCCGGCGGCGATGGCGGCCTTGGCGGGCATCCCCAGCCCCTCGGACACCACCGCCCCCCCGGCCCCCGCCCCCGCCCCTCCCGCAGCCCCGGTGGCCCCCGCAGCCCCGGTCGCCCCCGCGGCACCCGCTCCCGCCGTCGAACCTCCGGCCGCCGCGGCGGCGGCACCGGCCCCGCCGGCGGCGAACGCCCCGCCCGCCACCACACCCGCCGCCTTCGCCGCGTACCCGGCGGCGAACCACCCGATGACCGCGACCGGCAGCAGCGCGGGAATCCCCGCGTTGACGTCCTTCAGCTCCCGCGCGGCCAGCCGGCACTTCGCGCACTCCTCCAAGTGCTTGCGCAGCCCCCGCTCCGCCCGCAGCCGCAGTCCGCCCCGCGCGTACGCGCCCAGCCGGTCCGCGTACCGGGCGCAGTCGCCGCCCTCGCTCAGCGCCGAGCTCACATGCGCCTGGAGGTACGCCTGCTTGAGCCCCTCACGCGCCCGGCCGGCCAGTACCGCCGTCGCGTTGGCGCTCAACCCGAACAGCGGCGCGATCGCGCTCGGGGTGGACTCCTCCACAGTGGTGTGCCAGAGCACGGCCTGCCAGCGCTCGGGCAGGCTGCGGAACGCCTGCATCGCCAGCGACCGCTCGGCCTCGTGCATGGCCCGCACGTCGGCGCCCAGTTCCAGCGTGTCGTCCCCCGCCAGGCCGCCCAGCCCGCCGCCGCCCTCCGTACCGGCGACCGCCTGCTCGGCGAACACCGCGAAGTCCTCGACCAGATGCTCCCGCCTGGCCGTCTTGGCCCAGGACGCGGCGACCCGCCGCACGGTCGTCAGCAGGTAGGCCCGCACCGAGTGGTCCGGCCCGGCCCCGCCCCGAACCGCCTGCAGCGTCCGTGCGAACACCTCGGCGGTCAGGTCGTCGGCGGTGTGCGCGTCCCGGCAGCAGGTGCGGGCGTAGCGCCGTACGGCATCGGCGTGCCGGCGGAACAGCTCCCCGTAGGCGCTGTCGTTCCCGCCGCGCATCCGCGCGACCAAGTCGGCGTCTGAGGGCGGCAGTTCGCCGCCGGAGCCGCCTGCGGCGTGCCGGCCGGCGGGATCGCGCTGCGTCGGTACCTGCCGGGCGGGCAACCGGCCCGCCTCGGCCTCGTCCCCGGCGTCACCGAGTGACTCGCCCCGCCCGTCAACGCTCATCGCGGAAGCCTCCGCACGCCACACTCAACCGGTACACCGGCCCAGCGTGGCACACGGTACGGGCGCCCCGGGCAGCTCCGCGCACCATCCACTCATCCGGGGACGATCCGGCCGAGCACCGTACGCGTCCCCACCCGTTCGAGTGGCCGACCTCCGAGCGCAGGCCCTCCCGAACCGCTCAGCCCAGCCGTCGGTCCAGGCGGACCCACCCACCCGGCAGGCCGTGCCCACCGGCGGACCGCCCGCCCGGACGGCTCCGCTCACGCGGGCCGCCGACTCGCACCGCCCGCCGATGGCAGACCGCATACCGGACGGCCCCCGCCCAGGGCAGGCCGCATCGCGCACCGCCACCGCAGGACCGGCCCCGACCTCACGCCGTCACGCCGTTCGCGAGCGCAGCCCCTCCAGCAGGATGTCGAGCAGTCGCGAGGAGGCGGCGGCTTGGTGCGCCGGGTCCGGAAGCGCCGGAGCGGCGGTCGCTATCACCAGCAGCACATCGGCCACCGTGACATCGGTGCGCAGTTCGCCCGCCTCCCGGGCCCGGTCCACGAGCCGGCCCACGACCTCCAGCAGCGCACCCGCCCCGGAGTCCTCGGCCGGCTCCTCCTGGGAGCGCGAGCCGACGACACGCAGGTCCGGAGCGCCCGTCACGACGGCCTGACGCTGGTGCGGAACGCGGACGGCCTCCGCCTCCTCGACGCCGTCCTCCTCCGCCGCGCCGACCCGCAGCACCTGCGGCGGCAGCAACCGCCCCGCTCCCGACGCCACCGAGGTCCGCAGGAAGCGGGAGAGGGCCTGCCACGGCTCCTCCTCCTGCCCCAGCGCGGCCTTCGCCTGGTCGGTCAGTCGGGCGGTCTCCTCCTCGGCTATCCGCCGGACCAGCACGTCCTTGCTCGGGAAACGCCGGTACACGGTGCCGACCCCGACCCGGGCCCGCCGCGCCACGTCTTCCATCGGCGCCCCGTAGCCCAGCTCGCCGAACACCTCGCGCGCCGCGCGCAGGACGTGTTCGAGGTTGCGCTGGGCGTCGACGCGCAGCGGCGTGGAACGTCCCACGCCGTGAGTGGTCGCGCCGGTCATCACGCGGCCGCTGTCAGCGGACAGAGCGGTCGCAGAGCCATGGAAATCGGACATGTTCATATGTATCCCCCGGTAATCATTTGTCTCCCCCCGGAGACACTCCCCGCCTTCGTGTCGAGGTGGGCCACGGTCAGTGGGCCCCGGTCCTGCTCCTCGACGGGATACGAACATAGTTGAGCCAGAGTCAATTCAGAAGAGGCAGCCCCGGACGGAGCACCGCCCGATCGGAGCAGCCACCCCCACTTTTCCGGCAGAAGCCCCCGGAATCACCCTCTCCGCACCCCCTGACCTGCGGCGCTTCACCCGTATCCAGTCCCTGAGACGACCCCGTCCCACCCCTCTCCCCGGTCACACAATTTGCCCAGCCTGTGGACAAACTCCCAGCCACGTTGCGTCATGGGATGGTGAAGGCTGCTAACTCCCCGGGCACGGCACCCGGCACTCCGCCCCGCGCGCGCATCCTCGTCATCGGCGGCGGGTACGTCGGCATGTACACGGCCCTGCGGCTCCAACGGAAGCTGAGACCGGACGAAGCCGAGGTCACGGTGGTCACCCCGGACCCCTACATGACGTACCAGCCCTTCCTCCCCGAGGCCGCTGCCGGAGCCATCTCCCCGCGCCACGTCGTCGTCCCGCTGCGCCGCGTCCTCGACAAGTGCCGCATCGTCATCGGCGAGGCCGAGCACATCGACCACGCCAAGCGCACCGCGACCGTCTCCACCCTCGCCACCGCCGACGAGGGAACCGGCCCGATGCGGATCGAGTACGACGAACTCGTCCTCGCGCCCGGCTCCATCTCCCGCGCGCTCCCCATCCCGGGACTCGCCGACTACGGCATCGGCTTCAAGAGCGTCGAAGAGGCCATCGGCCTGCGCAACCACGTCATCGAACAGATGGACATCGCCTCCTCCACCCGCGATCCCGCGATCCGCGACGCCGCCCTCACCTTCCTCTTCGTCGGCGGCGGCTACGCCGGCGTCGAGGCGCTCGGCGAACTGGAGGACATGGCCCGTTACGCGGCCCGGTACTACCACAACATCAAGCCCGAGGACATGAAGTGGGTGCTGGTCGAGGCCAGCGACCGGATCCTGCCCGAAGTCGGCCCCGAGATGGGCGTCTACACCGTCCGCGAACTACGCAGACGCAACATCGACGTCCGCCTCGAAACGCGCCTCGAATCCTGCGAGAACCGCGTCGCCGTCCTCAGCGACGGCTCCCGCTTCCCCACCCGGACCGTCGTGTGGACCGCCGGCGTCAAACCGCACCCGATCCTCGCCGCCACCGACCTGCCCAAGAACGAGCGCGGCCGCCTCGCCTGCACCGCCTTCCTCACCGTCGAAGGCGTCGAACACGCCTGGGCCGCCGGCGACGCGGCCGCCGTCCCCGACATCACCGCGGCCGAACGCGGCCGCGAATGCGCCCCCAACGCCCAGCACGCCGTCCGCCAGGCCAAGGCCCTCGCCGACAACCTCATCGCCGCGCTGCGCGGTGAGGTCCTCACCGAGTACGCACACAAGTACGTCGGCTCCGTCGCCTCCCTCGGCCTCCACAAGGGCGTCGCCCACGTCTACGGCCGCAAGCTCAAGGGCTATCCCGCCTGGTTCATGCACCGCGCCTACCACCTCAGCCGCGTCCCCACCTTCAACCGCAAAATGCGCGTGCTCGCCGAATGGACCCTCTCCGGCCTGTTCAAACGCGAGATCGTCTCCCTCGGCTCCCTGGAGCACCCCCGCGCGGAATTCGAACTCGCCGCAGGTGGCACCCCCAAAGCCGGGCCCAAAGCCCCGCCCGCGGCCCCACCGACGGCCCCGCCCGCCGCGCCGCCCACACCCCCGCCCGGCCCTGCCGCCAACCCCCCGAAGGACAAGGGGGACTGACGCTGTCAGTGCGCTCCGCCACACTGGACGTGTGACCATAGGTGGGCTCACACCTGCACAGAGTCACACCGTCCAGCGCTCGACCCTGGGGGCAGCTCCCGGCCGTTGCTGGGGCAGACACAGCGACCACTTGCGACACCACGAGGCTTGAACGCAGTGAACTTCACGCGCTGGAGCGCACGGTTCCCCGGAACGCAGCGCCGCGCCGCCGCCCGGACCGACCACGCCGCCGCCCAGGCCAAACGGGGTGAGGGCTCGGTCCCGGCGGCCCGCGGCGCGACCACCGCCGCCCCGCCACCGCCCCCGGACGGCGTCCCCGCCGACCCCACCGTCCGCGGCACCGGCACGGGACCCCTCACCGCCGTGCCGTCCCTCGACGAACTCTCCGCCCGGGAAGTCCTCGGCCTGCTCCCCGCCCTCGTCGCGCTCGTCCACGGGCCGGAACACCGCGTCGCCTACGTCAACGACGCCTACACCGCCGGCTTCGGCACCCGCACCACCGGCGCCCCCGCCCACCTGGCCCTCCCCGAACTCGGCGAACTCGGCCTGCTCCCGCTCCTCGACCAGGTCCAGCGCAGCGGCAAGCCCCGTACCGCCAAGAACCGCTCCGCACCCGGCGGCGCCAACTCGTACACCGTCACCTGCACGCCCGTCGCCTTCCCGAAGGCGGGCGACGAAGGCCAACCCGACCCCCACCACACCGGTGTCCTGGTCCACCTCGCCGACGTCACCGACCACGCCGAGGCCGCCGAACGCCTGCGCGCCAGCGAGCGACGCCAGCGCGAGGCCGCCGTCACCCTCCAGCGCTCCCTCCTCCCGCAAGAACTGGAACAGCCCGACGACCTGCGCATCGCCGCCACCTACCAGCCCGGCGGCACCGAAGCCGCCGTCGGCGGCGACTGGTACGACGTCATCACCCTCGGCGCCGGCCGCACCGCCCTCGTCATCGGCGACGTCATGGGCCGCGGCGTCCGCGCCGCAGCCGTCATGGGCCAACTGCGCACCGCCGTCCGCGCCTACGCCCGACTCGACCTGCCGCCCCACGAGGTGCTCCAACTCCTCGACGGCCTCGCCGCCGAGATCGACGCCAGCCAGATCGCCACCTGCGTCTACGCCGTCCACGACCCCAACGAGGGCCTGCTCGCCTACGCCTCCGCCGGCCACCTCCCCATCCTGGTCCGCGACGAGAACGGCACCGTCCGCCGCGCCGCCGACCCCACCGGCCCGCCGCTCGGCACCGGCGGCTGGCTCCACACCTCCGGCACCATCGCCCTCGGTCCCGGCTCCACCGCCGTCCTCTACACCGACGGCCTCGTCGAACGCCGCGGCGAGGACATCGACGAAGGCGTCGCCGCCCTGGAACGCGCCCTCTCCGGCGCCCAAGGCACCCCGGCCGTCATCTGCGACCGCCTGATGCGCGCCCTGGGCGTGGACGCCGACCACGACGACGACGTCGCCGTCATGGTCCTCCAGCAGCCCGCCCGCACCGGCGCCGACGCCGAGCTCTTCCACAACGCGGCCCTGGAACTCCTCGGCGGAGTCGAGGCCGCCCCGCGCGCCCGCGCCTTCGCGCAGGGCGTCCTCGCCTCCTGGCGCTTCCCGGTCGAACTGTGCGACCTCGGGGTGCTGGCCGCGAGCGAACTCGTGGCGAACTCCCTCCAGCACGGAACCCCGCCCATGCGCCTGCGGCTGCGCCGTACCGACCGCCGGCTGATCGTCGAGGTCACCGACGGCGACGACCACCTCCCGCGCCGCCGCCGCGCCGAACCGGGTGACGAGACCGGCCGGGGCATCTCCATCGTCGCGACCATCGCCTCCAGCTGGGGCACGCGCCGCACCCCGGGCGGCGGCAAGGCCGTCTGGTGCGAATTCGCCCTGCCGGACAAGTAGCGCGACACCCGACGCGGACACACCAAGGGCCCGGTCCCCACGGACCGGGCCCTTCTCCCCACGCGTACGGACTACGCGGCCACGCGCTCCGGCACCGGTGCGGCGACCGGCTGCGCCGCCGCCACCTTGGCCCGCGACGGGTTGTCCTGCACCGGAGTCAGCTGCTTGCCGATCCGCAGCGCCAGCCACGCGATCCCGAGCGAGACGGCGATGAAGACTCCGATGTAGAGCATCGGCACGCCCGCGCCCAGCGGTACGCCGAGCGGCCCGAGCGCCAGCGCCAGCTGCTTGACCAGCGCGAACGCCGAGTTGTACTGACCCACGGAACCCTCCGGCGCCAAATCCGCCACCAGCGGCGCCAGCGTCGGCGACAGCATCGCCTCGCCGATGCCGAAGAGCGCGTACGTCGTGACGAACGCACCGGCGGCCATCAGCGCACTGCCGTGCCCCAGCCCGGAGAACCCGGCGATGACCCAGGCGACGGTCCAGATCAGACCGACCAACGCGATGACCCGGGAACGCCGGCGCTTCTCGACCAGTTTCAGTACGACGAACTGCGCGACGACGATCGCCCCGGTGTTGGCGGCGAGCCCGAACCCCAGGGTCGACGGGGAGATACCCGCGGCCTCGGTCCCGAAGGCGGCCAGCCCGGACTCGAACTGCCCGTAGCAGGCGAAGAAGATCACGAAGCCCAGCACCAGCAGCTTCACCATGGCCTGGTGCCGCAGCATCCGGTGCCGGCCGCCGCCGGCCCCCGGGTCCTTCGGCACGGCGTCCTTGATGCGTGGCGCGTGCGGCATCCGCACGGTGGCGATGACGCCGGCCAGCACCAGGAACATCACGGCCTCGATGCCGAAGAGCAGGGTGAAGCTGCCCGGGCGGTCGACGTCCACGATCTGACCGCCGATGAGGCCGCCGATGCCCAGCCCCAGGTTCTGCATGAAGAACTGGAGGGCGAAGGCGCGGGTCCGGGTGGACGGGGTGGAACACCACACGATCATCGTGGCCAGCGCCGGCTGCATCACGGCCTGCCCGGCGCCGAGCGCCAGAGCGGACAGCAGGATCGGTACGACGCCGGTGGACAGCCCCAGCGACAGCGCGCCCGCCGACGCCGCCACAGCGGCACCCATCACGACCGGGACCGGACCACGCTGGTCGATGACGCGACCGGTGAAGGGCAGCGCGATCAGAGCCCCCAGAGCGAACGCCACGAACGCGCTCGTGGCCGCCATGGAGCCAAGACCTCGCACCTGCGCCACATAGATGTAGAGGAACGGAACCGTGAAGCCGATGCCGAACGCGGTCAACGCGTTGCCGGCCTGGATCCGCCGCATCGCAGCGCCCATCACCTTGGTCACTTCTCACCCGCCTCGATAACTGAAGCCTCAAGACTTCATGCCTAAAGTTCGATGCTTAACTCTACACATCGAAGGAGTTAGACGCCAACGAGCTCATGCGATACTTCGGGACATGGGTGAAACCGACGGCACGACCCCCGTCCACGAGCCGAGCCTCGACGAGCAGATCGCCGTCTACCAGCGCGAGTTCCAGGACCTCGACCCCCAGGTCGAGAAGGTGGTCTCGGCACTGAGCCGACTGAACCGCCGCATGAACGTCGCGTACGGACGCCAGACCGCGGCCCTGGGCATCAGCAACGCGGAGTGGGAGGTCCTCAAGGCCCTCGTCATCTCCGGAGCCCCCTACCGGATGGGCCCGAGCGAACTCGCGAAGCAGCTGGGCCTGACCCCGGCGGCGATGACCCACCGGATCGACCGCATGACGGCGGAGGGACTCGTCACCCGCGAGCGGGACGAGTCGAACCGCGTCCGGGTGATCGTGGAGCTGACGGACGAGGGCCGCAGCAAGTGGCTCGACGCGATGCGCGCCGCCACGGTCTTCGAGGAGGACCTGCTCCAGGACCTCTCCACGGCGGAGCGGGGCGTCCTGGGCGACATGCTCACCCGGCTGCTGGACCGCGTGGAGGACCTCCAGGCCCGGGGTTGACACACGCTCCACAGATCCGTAAGGTTCTTCGAGTTGTCCCAGAACCGGAAGGTTTTGGCGACGGCACATCCCGCCGCCTCGTTGCGGCACCCAACTCAGCACGATCTCCCACTGGGAACGATTTCGGCATGCCCGAATTGAATTCCCGAAGGCCGATTATGAATCGCCGGGGAAATCCACTAGAGTTCTGGGAGTCGGAAGGGCCCAACAGCCCGGAAGACAAACCCCGCTGACCGGGGGTCAGGCCCGAAAGAGTCTGATAGAGTCGGAAACGCAAGAACAAAACGAAGAACAAAGGAAGCGCCCGGAGGAAAACCCGCGAGGGTGAGTACGAAGGAAGCGTCCGTTCC